>CAKSZJ010000008.1 GCA_934525595.1 uncultured Chiayiivirga sp.
AGGTTTGCGGCGTTGTCCTGAGTGAGGGCGCGCAACCGCAGGAATTCCGGTTCGGTCATCGAAAATTCGACGTAGGCCGGATCGGCCTGCACGATCGTGGTGAGCAGATCGCCGCCGGCACCGGCTGCGCCGTTCACCAGATTGCCCACCGTCACCGCTTCCTTGGAGGCGATGCCGTCCACCGGCGCGCGCACCTCGGTGTATTGCAGGCTGAGATTGGCGGCGGTGCGGTTGGCCTGCGCCGCCGCCAGACCCGCACGCGCCTGCGCCAGCGTTGCTTCGGCCTGGTCGAACTCGCGCCGGCTCACGGCCCCCTCGGCGACCAGCGCCTTGACCCGGTCGTAGTCGGCCTGCGCCTGCTGGATCGACGCCTGCTGGATGGCAACCTGCGCAGCCGCCTGGTCGAAGGTGGCCTGATAGTTATCCGGCTCGATCCTGAACAGCAGGTCGCCTTGCTTGACCGGCTGCCCTTCCTGATAGGCGCGCGCCGTCACCACACCGTTGACCCGCGCCCGCACTTCGACCACGCGCGAACCGGTGACGCGCGCCGGATATTCGAAGATCAATGGGAGGTCGCGCGCGGACACCTCCTCGACCACCACTTCCGCCGGCGGCATGGCCTGCTGTGGGGGCGTCGAAGGACCACAGGCTGCCAGCAGCGCAACAGCCAGCGCCAGCAGGGAGAAAGGAAGAATCGCGATGCGTGAACGGTTCATGGAGAGAGTCTGGAGTCGGAGGGGAAGGGAAGGAAGGCCCGCCTGGCGGCGAGCCTTGAGTCGGCGCAAATTTTACATACAGCCACGAATGTATGTAAAGTACACGCCTCATCGGGCCCGCGCCGCCGGCGCCGGGTTGCCATCACCCGCCACCTTCCTCCGAGCCATGGCAAGACGCAAGAAAGAAGACGCCGCACTGACCCGTGACGCCATCCTGGATGCCGCCGGGCGTGTATTCCGCGAAAAGGGCGTGGCTCGCACCCGCATGGAAGACATCGCCGCCGGCGCCGACTGCACGCGCGGCGCGGTTTACTGGCATTTCAAGAACAAGACCGACGTGCTGCTGGCGCTGTCCGAGCGCGTGTCGCTGCCGCTCTACGACAGCATCCGCCAGATCATCGCCGCACAGCCCGACGATCCGCTCGGTGCCTGGCGCGCGCACCTGCTGGATTCGATGAAGACCATCGAATCGGACAGCCTGCAACAGAACACCTGCGACACCCTGGTGAACCGCTGCGAGCTGAGCGATGACGTGGAGGCCCTGCGCGATCTGGAAAACCAGCGCTCGGCGTTCTTCATCGACAGCAGCCGACAGCTGTTCGAGGCCGCACGCGCCAAGGGCGACCTCCGTGCCGATGCAGACCTTGCCCAGCTGGCCCTCGTGACACACGCCACGATGCTCGGCCTGCTGCGCCTGTGGCTGCGCCAGGACGGCGACTTTGCCCTGCGCGAAACCGTCGATGCCGCCGTCGACCTGCTGCTGGCCGGGGTGCGCCTGCCGCGGCGCAGCTGATTCATCCGGCAAGACACGGTGCCCGCTCAGGCCGGGCGCCGCGCCGAGGCCAGTGCCTGTGGCGTTTCGAGCTCAACCAGCCAGGCCGGCGCACGCCAGCGCACCAGCCGGGGCCGTGGCGCGCACGGAACGCACACCCGCGCCGGCGCGGCCCGCCAGTCGCACAGCCCGCAAAGGTAATGGCGTGAGACCGCGCGGGCCGCACTGTCCGCGGGACCGAGATCGTCGCGGTGGACGCCACCGGGCCGGTTCAACCAGTCGTCTGGAAGGCACAGGTCCATCACGCACCCCGCGCTGATTCGGCGCCCTCTTCGCGGCGCAGCGCGAGAGCGACCAGGGCGAGCGCCACGGCCCAGCCGATCGGACGACGCCCGCGTTCACCGCGCGGTTGCGGGCGCGTGTCGGCCGGGCGCGCTTTCGCGGCGGAAATCAGCGGCGGCGCGGCCGGATCCGCGCCCGGAGAAATTGCGTCGCGCACTGCCTCGCCGGACGCCTGCGCCAGCGCCGCCTGGGCGGCAAGCGCGAACAGAGCGGCCAGCGCGCCGGCGTGACGTCTGGATCCGCTGCGGAACAGGGCGGGCTTGCGCGTTATTCGATGGGTCATGCTCATGTCGGTCTCCTGCGCGGGAACCGGTCCGCGCGTGGAACCATGTGACCTCCTCGCGCTGTCCGCGGCGCGGACGCATGCGGGCACGGCGGCGACCGGAAAGGGCGATTTGCGGGCGCGGCGTTGTCCACGCACGGGGCCCAGCCTATCCTCGCCCCACCTGCACTTCCCGGCCTGCCGCATGTCCCGCACCATCGCCATCGTCGAGGACGAACCCGCGATACGCGCCAACTACGTCGATGCGCTCACGCGCTACGGGCACCGCGTCGCGGCCTTCGCCAACCGGCCCGACGCGCAGCAGGCCTTCGCGCTGCAGCTTCCGGACCTCGTCATCATCGACGTGGGCCTGGGCGACGAGCTTGAGGGCGGCTTCGACCTGTGCCGCGAGCTGCGCGCTCGCTCGGCCACGCTGCCGATCCTGTTCCTGACCGCGCGCGATTCGGATTTCGACGTGATCTCGGGCCTGCGCCTGGGCGCGGACGACTACCTCACCAAGGACATCTCCCTGCCCCAGCTCACCGCGCGGGTGCAGGCGCTGTTCCGCCGCACCGACGCGCTGCGCTCGCCGCAGACGCGCGATACGGTGATCGCGCTGCGCGGCCTGCGCCTGGAGCTGGAGCGCATGCGGGTGACCTGGAACGGCGAAGAGGTTCCGCTCACCGTGACCGAGTTCTGGATGGTGCACGCCCTCGCCCACCGCCCCGGCCACGTGAAGTCGCGCGAGCAGCTCATGCGCGAGGCGCAGATCGTCGTGGACGATGCCACCGTCACGTCCCACATCAAGCGCATGCGGAAGAAGTTCGTCGCCCTCGACCCGGCCTTCGACGAGATCGACACCGTGCACGGCGCCGGCTACCGCTGGCGCTCCTGAGCACGCACCGGTTTTTGCTGCAGTGCGGATTGCATCCGCATGCGTATGGACGTCTACTTGCGCCGCTCCGGATCAGGGGAAACCGCGCAAGCGGCGGGGATCTGGTGACATCGCGCCGACGGCCTGTCGGCCCACAACTACACGGGGTCTGGGGAAAATCCATCATGCACAAGCACCTGACGCACTTCGCCGGGCGCACGCTCGGCCTGTCCATCGCACTCGCGCTGGGCGCCACGTTCACCGCCGGCGCACAGATCGTGCCCAAGCAGCTCTCGGGGCCGCCCTCGGACTTCCAGAGCATGCGCGCACCCGACGCGGCCGAGTCGACCATCCACTCGCACAGCGCGATGGTGCCGGTCTCGATGATCGGAAAGAAGGGCGGCACGCGCTGGAGCGGCACCATTCCGGTCGAGGAAAACGCGCTGCGCTTCGCCCTGCTGACGCCCGGCGGCACGCCCTGGGACGTCGCGCTGTCCGGCCCGTCCGGACAGAAGCTGCGCGCCACGGACACGGCAAAGAGCGCGAAGGCCTCCAGCTTCGGCATGGGTGAGGCGCAGGTGCCGGCGCAGATGTACAGCTTCGACAACCTCGCCTCGGGCAGCTGGCAGATCAGCCTGGAAGGCAACGCCAAGGCGGCCTCGCAGGGCTATCTCCTGATCGAGGGAAGCGCCTCCACGGAGCTGGCCTCCTATCCCACCCATACGCGCCAGCTGGTTGGCCAGGTAATGGGCCTGACCGCACAGCTCACCGCGATCGCCCCCTCCGAAAAGGCCATCACGGGCGCAGGCGCGGGCCGCATCGAGCGGGCGGAAATGGAAGTCACCTCGCCCAGCGGAAAAACCCATCGCGTGGCAATGTTCGACGATGGCCAGCACGAGGACGGGGCCGCCGGCGACGGCATCTTCGGCGCCGCATTCACCGCGTCCGAGGCCGGCAGCCATGTGGCGCAGGTGATCGTCGAAGGCGTGGATCGCCACGGCAATCGCGTGCTGCGCACCGCCGAGCACCTCATGGCCTTCGTCAAGCCGACGCTCTCGCTCGCCGGCAGCCGCGCCACCGCGGTGGCCGCCAAGAGCGCCACCCCGCGCCTGACCATCAACATCCCCGTCACCGCGCCGAAGAATGCCTCGCACTACCGCAGCTACGCGGAAGTGTGGGGCCGCGACGCACACGGCAAGGCGGTGCCGGTGGCCTGGGTCGGCGGCATGGTGACGCCCGCGAAGGGCAACTTCGGGCTCGGCTTCGACGAGCGCTGGATCGCGAAGTCCGGTGCGCAGGCTCCGTTCGAGCTGCGCAACCTGCGCATCGAGGATCCCGACACTTCGGTGACAATCGCTTCCAGCGCGCGCATGGCGCTCAGCCTGCCCGCGCTGCGCGTGCGCACCAAGGCCGCCGACATCGTGATCGACGAAATGATGACGATGGGCCCGCGTCCGGCAGAAGCCGTGCAGGCCAAGGGCGTCGGCAAGCGCCTGCTGCTGGTGCACGGCTACTGCTCGGGCGGCGTGTGGCCGACCAGCCAGTTCTCCACGGCATCGACATTTCTGGATGCGAACAAGAACCGCAGCCATGATGCCTTCGCCCAGAAGATCAAGGCCTTCGGAAACACCTGGAACTCCTACGGCGTAGTGGCCCACAGCCAGGGCGGTGCGGCCTCGCTGCATCTGTACGCCTTCTACTGGAGCGGCCTGGACAACGCCACCGGCAGCCGCCTGATCCAGTCCGTCGGCACGCCGTACAAGGGCACCAACCTGGCCGGCATCCTCGCCAAGCTCGGCAACTGGTTCGGCGTGGGCTGCGGCAAGAACACCGACCTGAGCTACAGCGGTGCCAGCGCCTGGCTGGCGGGTATCCCCAACTCCGCCCGCGCCAAGGTCAACTACTACACGACCTCGTTCAAGCTCACCAACTGGTACACCAACGACTACTGCAACGCGGCTACCGACCTGGTGCTCAGCGATCCGGAAGACGGCACCACCGAGAAGGTCAACGGCCAGCTTTCCGGCGCGATCAACCGCGGCCACGTCGAAGGCCAGTGCCACACCGCAGGCATGCGTGACCCGGCGCAGTACCTCAACACCACGCGCAACTCCACGATGAACAGCAACGCGGCACGGTAATCCCGGGCACTCGACCCGGGGTGGTGCCTCACCCCGGGTCTAACCGGATGCCGTCGGAGAACGGCTGCAGGTCGACCCTGCCCCAGCTTCGGACGTGAAGCCGGCATCGATGCTCCGGCCAATCAGCGGTGACAACGGGCCGCATGGATGCGACCGGCTGCGGTCGCGAAACGCTCAAGACCGCGGAACCTTTTCCGATCGATCATCAGCGCGCTAAAAAACTACTGAAAAATGCCGGTGGTTATAGTAGCCTTCGACTCATCGAGGGAGCTTCCGAGCACGCGGATTTTGCTCATCACTCCCGCGAAGTCGTGGGGCCGGCGCTTTTTCTTTCAATGATCTGAATTCGCCCGACACCCAGCCTTCGCGGGCATGACAGCGTTTTTCGGAGGTTCCCGAGGCGACTTTGATTCTCGGTGCGGTGTACGGAGAGCATCGCAATGAGGACCACATCGTGCGGTCAAGCATTTGGCCATCGCACGCGTGGGGTTACTGAGTGAGACAGGGGGTTTCTTGGACTTTCAGCAAACAGTGGGCGGAGCGCTGCTGGCGTTTGCGTTGACGTGGGCGGCGGTGCGCGCCCTGATGCCATGGGCGGCCCGACTCGGCCTGCTCGATCACCCGACCGGACGCAAGGCCCACGAGCGCCCAACGCCGGTCATCGGCGGCCCGGCCATGCTGCTCGCCGTACTGGTGACCTTGATGCTGCCCTTCGGCACGCCCGGCCAGGCCACGATTGGCTTCGTCCTGGCGGCGGCCCTGCTCACCTTCATGGGGATCATCGACGACCGTATCGACATTTCCTGGCGGGTGCGGATCGTGGTGCAGATCGCAGCGGCCCTGCTCCTGATCTACGTCGGGGGTATCCGCATCGAGCACGTTGGCAACCTGCTCGGTTTCGGCTCTTTCGAACTGGGCCCGTGGTCGGTTCCGTTCACCGTCTTCGCCACGGTGGGTGTCATCAACGCCATCAACATGATCGACGGCGAAGACGGCCTGGCGGGAACCCAGGTCCTAGCGGCTCTGCTCATGCTGTGCGCGGCCGCGCTGTACTCCGGCAATGCGGTGGTGCTCCAGCGTGCCGCCGTCATCGCGGGTGCCGTCGCGGGCTTCCTGGTGTTCAACCTGCGCCTGCCCGGCCGCGGCCCGGCCCGGATCTTCATGGGCAACGCCGGCAGCGCCTTTCTCGGCCTGGTCATCGCCTGCTTCACCTTCCGCCTGACCCAGAACCCGGCCCATCCGGTCGGACCCATCCTGGCGCTTTGGCTGATTCCTGTCCCGATCATGGATTGCCTGGTGCTGATGGTTCGCCGCCTGCGCTCCGGACGCTCGCCCTTTGCCGCCGACCGGGGCCATATCCACCACCTGATGGCGCGCGCCGGCTATCAGCCTTTTGGCATCGTGACCAGCCTCGCCGGCTTCAGCTTCGCTACCGGCCTGGGCGCAGCGATCGCGCTGCGACTGCAGGTGCCTCACGTGCTGCTGGCACTGGCCTTCGTGCTGCTGTGCTTGGGCTACTATTGGCTCACCTCTCGGCACGAGCGAACCGTGACTTTTCTGCGGTGGCTGCGCCGGGGCAACGAACAGCGGCCCTCTGGCGATCTGGTCGAATCCAAGGAACCTGGCCACTGATGTTGTGCATGGCAAGGCCCGCCCGGGCGGTGGCAGTCGTCACGGTGAGCGTGCGCGATGGCGTCACGTTTCGATGCGAGTGGCACCGCGACGCGCAAGGTGTCGCGCCATGAGCCTATCCAACCCCGCGCAAGGACAACCGCGTGCCGCCACTTGAAAATCCCCACATCGCCATCGTCGGGCTGGGCTACGTCGGTCTGCCGCTGGCGGTCGAATTCGGCAAGCGCTACCCGACCATTGGCTACGACATCCGCGCCGAGCGCATCGCCGAGCTGCGCCAGGGCCGGGACAGCACCCTGGAAGTGGAGCCTGAACTGCTGGCGCAGGCCGACCGCCTCGGCTTCACCGACGCGCTGGAAGACCTGCGCGGCTGCAATATCTATATCGTGACCGTGCCGACTCCGATCGACGCGGCCAAGCGTCCGGATCTGACGCCCCTGGTCCGGGCTTCCGAGGCCATCGGCCAGGTACTCGAAGCCGGCGACACGGTGATCTACGAATCCACCGTCTACCCTGGCTGCACCGAAGAAGTCTGCGTCCCGATCCTCGAGCGCGCGTCCGGCCTCCGCTACGAAGCCGCGCCGGAGTGCGCGCGCGCGACGCAGGGCCTGGATGAGCGCGGTTCTTCGTTGCACCCCAACAGCTTCGCCGTCGGCTACTCCCCCGAACGCATCAACCCCGGCGACCGCGAGCACCGCGTCACCAACATCCTGAAGGTCACCTCCGGGTCCAGCCCGGCCACGGCCGATCTCGTCGACGCCCTGTATCGCAGCATCATCACCGCCGGCACCCACAGGGCACCGAGCATCAAGGTGGCCGAAGCCGCCAAAGTGATCGAGAACACCCAGCGCGACCTCAACATCGCCCTGATCAACGACCTCGCCATCCTGTTCGGCAAGCTCGGCATCGACACCCTTGACGTGCTCGAAGCCGCCGGCACCAAGTGGAATTTCCTGCCGTTCCGTCCCGGGCTGGTCGGTGGCCACTGCATCAGCGTGGATCCCTACTACCTCACCCACAAGGCCCAGGAAGTGGGCCACCACCCGCAGGTCATCCTCGCGGGGCGACGCACCAACGACGGCATGGGCGGCTTCGTCGCCGACCAGACCATCAAGCTGATACTGAAGCAGGGCATCAATCCGGCCCAGGCCCGCATCCTGATCCTGGGCCTGGCGTTCAAGGAAAACTGCCCGGACCTGCGCAATACCCGCGTGGTGGACATCCTTGCCACCCTGCGCAGCTACAGCGCCGCGGTGGACGTGCACGATCCCTGGGTGGATGCCGATGAGGCCGAGCGTGAATACGGCATTCGCCTGGTTCCCGATCCGGAGCCGGCCGGTTACGAGGCCGTGATCGTCGCGGTCGGCCACGCGGCATTTGCCCGAATGGGCGGCACCGGGGTGCGGGCACTGCTCAAGCCCGGCGGCATCGTCTACGACGTCAAGCACATCCTGCCGCGCGAAATGGTTGAGGGCCGGCTGTGAAAATCAGCCCCCCGACCCCGCCGCAGGTCAGATTCAGATGGAGCAAGTTGGCTCAAGCGTCGCAGGCGTCGAGCCGGCAACCGGCCCTTCCCGATGTTGCCTCGGTGCGGATTTCTCCCTATGCTCCATCTTCGTTCAATGAATGAACACTGACTTTCAATGACCGAAGCTTCCGACGAGCTCAGCGTGGCGATCCTGCGCAAGCTGGCCGACGAACCCCGCGTCAGCCAGCGCCAGTTGGCGCGCGTGACCGGCGTCTCCCTGGGGCGGCTGAACTACGCCTTGCGCGCATTGATCGACAAAGGTTGGGTCAAGGCCGGCAACTTCCGCCGCAACCCCAACAAGCTGGGCTATGCCTATCTGCTGACCCCCCACGGCATCGATGCCAAGGCCCGGCTCACCCGCGCCTTCCTGGGCCGCAAGCTGGAGGAATACGACCGCTTGCGCGCCGAGATCGAAGGCCTTGAGCAAGAGCTGCGGACCGTGTCCTCCGTCTCGGAGGCGCAGCAGTGAGCGCGATACCCTCCGGACAACGCTGGTATTGCGTGCAGACCAAGCCGCGCACCGAAGCCCGTGCCCTGGAGAACCTGGAGCGTCAGGCCTTCGAGTGCCTGCTGCCGCGCATCCGCCGCCCCGCACCCGTGGCCCGGCTGCGCCGGCAAAAGACCGTGGTCGAGCCGCTGTTCCCGCGCTATCTGTTCCTGCGCGCCGATCCGCATGCTCAGAGCCTGGCACCGATCCGCTCGACCACGGGCGTGATCGGCCTGGTGCGCTTTGCCAATCAGCCCGCGCAAGTGCCCGATGACATCGTCGCGCGGCTGCGTCTGGATGCCGACCCGGAGGGCGTGATCGAGCCCGTGCGGGCCGAATTTCGCCCGGGCGACCCCGTGCGCATCGTCGATGGCCCGTTCCTCGGATTGCCCGCCGTCTACGCACAGGCCAGCGGCGAACAGCGCACCATCGTGCTGCTGCAGCTCCTGGGCAGCGAACGCAAGATCATGCTGCCGCGCGACGCGCTGCAGGCCATGCCCGCCGGATTGGCCACCTGAGGCCAGCCCGGCGGCACCACAACTCGCACGGTACGGGCCAACGGAGCGCCCCATGCAACTGTAGGGCGGTAGCGTGCCTGGATCATCGTTTTGCCCGCACACCAGAAACTCACCTGCCAGGGTGATGTTGCATGCAAAGTGAATCGTCCCAGTCCCTCCATTCCAGCGCAGGCCGGCGATGATGTCACCTGATTAGCCCCACGTCACAGCCTGATCTCACCGCCTCGTCGTCGAAGCCCCTCGCTGCATCAGGGCTCACGCAACACCAGGCTCCTGTGGAGCGGAGCTTGCGCCGCTGCCTTTCACCGGGAAGCCCCGGCCGAGCAAGCTCGGCTCTACGATGCAAGCCTTTGGCGATGGAACACCGGGAAGCTGGCTGAGTCATAGGACCAATCAGGACGGTCCACTTACACGACTCATCCCAACACCCAAACAACATCATGCAAATAACCATTTTCGGCACCGGCTATGTCGGTCTTGTCACTGGCACCTGCCTTGCAGACGTCGGACATGAAGTCATCTGCGTCGATGTCGACGCCGCCAAAATCGACGGCCTCAACAACGGCATCGTGCCGATCTATGAACCCGGCCTGGAACCCATGGTGAAAGAGAACCTCGCCGCCGGGCGCTTGCGCTTCACCACCAATGCCACCGGGGCCATCCCGCATGGCGAGGTGATCTTCATCGCCGTGGGCACCCCGCCCGACCAAGACGGCAGCGCCGATCTGCGATACGTTCTCGCGGTTGCACGCACCATCGGCCGGCATATTGAAAAATCCGCCGTCATCGTCAACAAGTCCACCGTACCGGTTGGCACCGCCGACAGGGTCCGCACCGCCATCGCCGCCGAACTGGCAGATCGCGGCAGCGAGCTGGCCTTCGAAGTCGTTTCCAATCCGGAATTCCTCAAGGAAGGCGCCGCCATCGAAGACTGCATGCGCCCCGACCGCATCGTGATCGGCACCGACAGCGCCGCCGCGCTTGAAACCCTGCGCCGCCTGTACGCCCCCTTCAACCGCAACCGCGAACGCATCGTCGCCATGGACGCGCGCTCGGCCGAGCTGACCAAGTACGCCGCCAACGCCATGCTGGCCACCAAGATCAGCTTCATGAACGAGATTGCCAACATCGCCGAACGGGTCGGCGCCGATGTGGAAATGGTGCGCCAGGGCATCGGCTCGGACCCACGCATCGGCTGGCACTTCATCTATCCCGGTGCCGGCTACGGCGGCTCCTGTTTCCCGAAAGACGTGCAGGCGCTCGCCCGCACCGCGCAGCAGCACGGCGTGACCCCGCGCCTGCTCGACGCGGTCGAGGCCGTCAACGCGGCGCAAAAAGGCCACCTGTTCGAACTCATGCTGCGCCACTACGGCAGCGCCGAAACCCTGCGCGGCAAGACCGTCGCACTCTGGGGCCTGTCCTTCAAGCCCGATACCGACGATATGCGCGAGGACCGAGCCGCATACTCCTGGAGCAGCTCTGGAACGCAGGAGTCCATGTGCGTGCCTACGACCCGGAAGCCATGGACGAAACCCGCCGCATCTACGGCGAGCGCGAGGATCTGAGCTTGTGCGCCTCCGCCGGCGAAGCTCTGGAAGGCGCGCACGCTCTGGCAATCATTACCGAATGGAAGCAGTTTCGCAGTGTCGATTTCCGTACGCTCAAACCCGCACTTGCCGATGCCGTGCTGTTCGACGGGCGCAATCTCTACGATCCGGCCGAGATCGAGGCAACGGGGTTGTTTTATTACGCCATCGGCCGCGGACGCTCGCTGCGGCGCGTCATCTGATCCAACAATCCGAATCATCCTTGTTCAGATTCCAACCTCACCGTCACCACGAGAAGGGCCAACCCATGCACATCCTCTTCATCGGCGGTGCCGGCGACACCGACACAAATGCAGAAAAAGCCATTATGATTCAGTTAATTACAGCCGCCAGCCAAGCAACTTAATAATTTTTAAGTTAAATCCCGGCATGCCTTCCACTCCCGTCAAACCGTGGTCGTTCTACGGCCGCCGCCCCGAGCTCGAGCAGTTGGAGCGGGTGCTGGCCCGTGGGCGCTGGTTTTTCATGCAGGTTTCCGGGCGCAGGCGGATCGGCAAGACCGCACTGATCCAGCAGGCCCTGCAACGTGCCGGGATCACGCGCACGCTGTACATCCAGATCCCGGATTCGGATCCCGCAGGCGTCGTAGCGGCCTGCAATGGCTATCTGGAAACGTTCGGGATCGCGGATCGCGCCGACAGCCTGGCTGGATTGGCGGCACTGATCGGACGCCTGGCCCGCAGCGGCTACGTGGTAGCGCTGGATGAGTTCCAGTATTTCCACCGCAAGCCGCTGTTCGATTTCTGCTCCCTGCTGCAGGCCGAGGTGGACCAGCTTGCCGCCCAGGCCGACCAGGTGGCCGGCGGCCTGATCGTGCTGGGCTCGTTGCACGCGGAAATGACCGCGCTGCTGGAGGATCGGGACGCTCCGCTGTTCAACCGGGTCACCGACGTGCTGCAGCTGGACCACCTGGACACCGCCTCGGTGCTGGAAATCCTGGAGACCCACGCCGACCGCGATCCGGCGCGCCTGCTGTTTTTTTGGAACCTGTTCGAAGGCGTGCCGAAGTTCTACCGCGATGCCTACGAACAGGGCGTGCTACACGCCGGCCGCCAGGAAGTGCTCGAACGGCTGTTCTTTGCCAGTTCTTCGCCGCTGCGTGGTGAGGCCGACAACTGGTTCCTGCGCGAGTTGCGCGGCCGTTACGACATGATCCTGCAGTACCTGGCCGCACACCCCGGGTGCACCAATGCCGACATCACCGCGGCCATGGCTGCACTCAGCGGCCCCGGCGACGAGCGCCAGGTGGGCGGATACCTCAAGATCCTCGCCGAGCGCTACCGCATGATCGAGCGCCGCCTGCCCATCTTCGCCCGGCCCAATGCGCGTAGTGGCCGCTACTACATTCGCGACAATTTCCTGCGTGCCTGGCTGCACGCGCTGCAGCGCCCGGTGTTGTCGGTGGCGTTCCGCCCGATGCCGGAACTGATCCAGCAGGCCGACGAACGATTGCAGGAGAGCGAAGGCTACGCCCTGGAAGACCTTGCCGCCCAGCTATATGAAGAGCGCAGCCGCCGGGGTCTGGGGGATTTCAAGCTCAGCCAGCGCATCCACGGCTACTGGGACCGCAGCGATGTGGAGATCGACCTGGTGGCCGTGGACGAAGACAGCCGCCGCCTGCGCCTGGCTACCTGCAAGCGCAACCCGGCCCGCCTGCCTGCAGCGGTGCATGAACTGCGCAGGCATGGCGAACGATTCCTGATCGCGTACCGGCACTTTGAAGGGTGGCGCGTGGAACACGTGGGCATCGCGCCAACGATCCCCGCACCGCTACGGACCGAGTTGGCCGGCCTCGGGGCGTTGGCCCAGGACCTGACCGACCTCACGGCGGGGTTGGGCGGATGACCATGCACATCCTTGTCACCGGCGGTGCCGGCTACATCGGCTCGCGCACCTGCGTGGCGCTGCTGGAGGCCGGACACAAAGTGACCGTGCTCGACAACCTGTGCAACAGCTCGGTGCCGCCGTGGAAGACTGCATGCGCCCCGACCGTATCGTGATCGGCACCGACAGCGCCGCAGCCCTTGAAACCCTGCGCCGCCTCTACGCCCCCTTCAACCGCAACCGCGAACGCATCGTCGCCATGGACGTGCGCTCGGCCGAGCTGACCAAGTACGCCGCCAACGCCATGCTGGCCACCAAGATCAGCTTCATGAACGAGATTGCCAACATCGCCGAACGGGTCGGCGCCGATGTGGAAATGGTGCGCCAGGGCATCGGCTCGGACCCACGCATCGGCTGGCACTTCATCTATCCCGGTGCCGGCTACGGCGGCTCCTGTTTCCCGAAAGACGTGCAGGCGCTCGCCCGCACCGCGCAGCAGCACGGCGTGACCCCGCGCCTGCTCGACGCGGTCGAGGCCGTCAACGCGGCGCAAAAAGGCCACCTGTTCGAACTCATGCTGCGCCACTACGGCAGCGCCGAAGCCCTGCGCGGCAAAACCATTGCGCTATGGGGCCTGGCCTTCAAGCCCGGCACCGACGACATGCGCGAGGCACCGAGCCGCGTACTCCTGGAGCAGCTCTGGAACGCAGGAGCCCATGTGCGCGCCTACGACCCGGAAGCCATGGACGAAACCCGCCGCATCTACGGCGAGCGCGAGGATCTGAGCCTGTGCGCCTCCGCCGGTGAAACCCTGAAAGGCGCACACGCTCTGGTAATCATCACCGAGTGGAAGCAATTTCGCAGCGTCGATTTCAGCACGCTCCAAGCAGCCCTCTCCGACCGAGCCGTGTTCGACGGACGCAATCTGTATGAACCCGTGGCACTGACGCAGGCAGGCGTGGCCTATTACGGCATCGGGCGCGGTTGCTCGCTGCGGCACGTCATCTGATCCAACAGCCCGAATCATCCTTGTTCAGGCTCCAACCTCACCCTCACCGCGAGGAGGGCGAAGTCCGACGTGGCAATCCAGAAGATGCCGCACAAAGCAAAAGCATTCGCCGATGCGCTTGTCGAGCGCAAGGACACGCTGTCGAAGGCTGAAAAGTCCGCGCTTGAACGCCAAGTTGCCGTATTCATCGATGCCGAGAAGGCAGACCAGCTCGCGTTCTTCGAATTCCAGGCACCACCCGCTCCTCCGGGAGCAAGACCATGACCCAGCACAGCAACGAAATCGCGGCCATGTTCGACGAAGTCTGGGATGACGCCGACTTCCGCTTCGACATCAAGGCTCGGGAAATCGCCACCGACCTGGCCCGCGCCCTGCACGAGTCCGGCCTGAGCCGCACCGAACTGTGCGAGAGGCTCGGCTGGAAGCCCAGCCGCATGAGCAAGGTGCTGGGCGGGGGCACCAACCTCACCCTGAAGACCTTGCAGCAACTCAGCGGGGCCATGGGGCTGGAGCTCGACATGATCCTGCGCGACCCGGGCCAGCAGCGCGCCGCCCAGCCATGGGAAGCCCGCCACCTGGAAGGCGACATCCACCGCCTGCATGGCGAGGCGCAGCACCACCCTGCCCGCAGCCAGGCGATGCTGGAGACCGCCCGCCAGCTCAACCAGAACGCCTGGCAGCGCACTTCGCGCCTCGATCGCGTGGCGCGGTCCGGCCATGTGTTCAACGATGTCCTCGCTGCGCAAGGGGCCTGCTGATGCAAGCGGCCACACTCCAACTCCGCCACTACCACTTCACGGCCTTCCCCCTGCAGTCGCGCGAGTGGATTCCCGATACCCCACCCGTCGACGCCGGAGACATCTACCCACCGCTTGCCGCCGGAGACCTGCAGCCGCGGATTTCCCATGCCGAGCCGGACACCGACGACCCGCATGAGTTCGTGGTCAACCTGAAGCTGGAGCACGAGCCGGGCGAAGAGTCGGCCTTCCCCTATCGCTTCCTGATCGAGGCCGAAGGCCTGTTCTCCATGGACCATCACGGCGACCCGGAAGAACGCAGGCGCCTGGTGGCGATAAACGGCGCATCGACCCTGTATGGCACCATGCGCGAACACCTGCTCACGCTAAGTGCGCGCCACCGCCATGGCCCTGTGTTGTTGCCTTGCCCGGATTTTCGGGGCCTGGCCAAGCGCGAAGCGGGCAAAGACACCGCCGGCGGGCAGGGCTGACACCATGCACATCCTCGTCACCGGCGGTGCCGGCTACATCGGCAGCCACACCTGCGTCGTCCTGCTGCAGGCGGGCCACGATGTCACCGTTATCGACAACCTCTGCAACAGCTCCGCCATCGCGCTGGAGCGTGTGCAGGAGCTCGCGGGCCGCTCGCTGCGTTTCGTGCAGGGCGACATCCGCAACCGCGATGACCTCGACAGGGCGTTCGAAGGTGGCATCGATGCGGTCATCCACTTCGCCGCGCTCAAGGCCGTCGGCGAAAGCTGCGAACAGCCGCTTGCGTATTTCGACAACAACATCGGCGGCACCATTGCGTTGATGCAGGCCATGCAGGATCACGGCATCCACCGGTTGGTGTTCTCCTCATCGGCAACCGTGTACGGCCAACCCGACCGCGTGCCAGTCAGGGAAGACGCCCCGCTGCGCGTCACCAACCCCTACGGCCGCAGCAAGCTGGTGATGGAGCAACTGATCCAGGACTGGTGCGCTGCGCGACCTGTCGCCAGCGCCGTGCTGCTGCGCTACTTCAACCCGGTCGGCGCGCACCCCAGCGGCCGCATCGGCGAGGACCCGCGAGGTGAGCCGAACAACCTGATGCCCTACATCGCCCAGGTGGCGGTGGGCAAGCGCGAAACGCTGCGCGTGTTCGGCAACGACTACCCCACGCCGGACGGCACCGGCATCCGCGACTACCTGCACATCATGGACCTGGCCGACGCGCACCTTAAGGCGGTTGAATACGCCGCCAGCCACCGCGGTTGCGAGGTGTTCAACCTCGGCACCGGTCGCGGCTATTCGGTACTGGACGTGGTGCGTGCCTTCGAGGCGGCCAGCGGCCGCGGCGTGCCGCTGGACATCGTGGCGCGCAGGGCCGGCGACGTGGCGGAGCTGACCGCGGATCCGGGGAAATCAAATCGAGGATTGAACTGGCAAGCTAGGTTCGATTTGGCGCGGATGTGTGTTGATGGGTGGCGGTGGCAACAACAAAATCCACGGGGTTTTGAGCAATGACCACACAGCATAATGCCCTGCGTCTAGCGTGATGGCGCTTGGAAGCGGCAGCCTGGAAATCTGCAAGGCTAAAACTGCATGCCTCTTGAGCAGGGTTATATAGGCGAAGCATGAAAATTGATGAAAAAATCTATTCCAATGCCGGCAACCCCACGGTGGTGGAGTTCGTGGATGCCGGCTGCAGGCGATTGCTTGACGTCGGTTGCGGCGATGGTGCCAACGCACGCCTCCTGCAAAAGCTGCGACCAGCTTTGTGCATCGAGGGAATCACTCATTCCGCGGAAGAAGCCAGGCTGGCCGCACAAACGATGGATAGATGCATGGTTGCCGATATTGAGGGCGACCTGCCGTCTGAGTTGGCCGATGGGTATGACGCGATCCTTTTTTCGCACGTGCTTGAACACCTCCGTTGCCCGGAGGCGGTGGTTGCGCGATTCCTTGAGTATCTGAATCCGGGTGGTCAGCTTATCATTGCGGTGCCGAACGTGGCAGCTTGGCGCACTAGGTGGCGGCTGGCGAAAGGGGACTTCGAGTATGAAGAGTTCGGCGTCTTCGATAATACGCATTTGCGTTTCTTCACTTTCAGAACTGCCGCCAAATATCTCCTGTCCAGATGCGGCAATCTCGAATCAGTCGCCTCAAGCGTAGAGGGCAGTATCCCGCTTTGGCCGTTTCGCAACGTAATGCCGAATGCAATGGCCAAATGGTGCGACGAACAAGGCTGCAAGCACTGGCCCAATCTTTTCGGGAGTCAAGTATTCGTGAGCGCGAGGAAAGCAGGTGGCTGACGCATCCACGGTTAGCGTCTGCGTGCTGGTCTACAACCACGCGAATGTCATCGAAACTACCCTGCAGAGTATCCTCGACCAATCGATTGTCGATTGCGAAGTGGTCGTAAGCGATGACTGTTCGACTGACGGAACCTGGGAAATACTGTCGGCGATGCAGGAAAAGTATCCGAGGGTTCGTGCTATCCGCACGCCAAGAAATCTTGGGATGGCCGGGAACGCGAATTTCGCGGTCGCGGCGACAACAGGGGACTACATCGCATTACTGCATCACGACGATCTGTACCGAAGCGATCTGCTCGCGAAATGGATGACATTGCTAGAGCGGCACCCCGACATCGGCTTCGTCTTCAACGAATATAGGCTGGAGCACAGCGACGTCGATCTGTCAGAGCCAATTCCTGGTGGGCGCGTCGACGGCATGTGGCTGCTGAATAAATTTCTGTTCCCGCGCTGGGGCTGCCCGGTTCGGGGTACTGCAATGATTCGCCGCACGGCATGGAATCGGGCTGGCGGCATGCGGGTCGAGTTCGGCCTGCTTGCGGACATCGACCTGTGGATGCGGCTGAGCATGGTGGGCGCGGTTGGGTACGTTCCAGAGCCATTGATTATGGTCAGGCACGCGCGGCCTGATAGCTACCCAGACATCTACAAGGCCACCCACTGGTCATGGGCGCGCCTCGTCTACCTGTACATGATTCACGGCAAGAATCGCCAGGCCTACTTCGCGAGCCGGCCGTACGCACGCGCGCTGGGATGGCCCTTGTTCCGCATGAGGCTCAGCGTCGAGACGACCAAGTGGCTCAGTTATGCCCTGCTGCGGCGGAAGTGGGTGATGCTGGAAACGTGTATGGAATCGAAGACACCGTATGACCTGCTGCCCTTGCGCCTCTATCGCCACCTGGTGCTTGCCTTGTCGCGGGTTCTGGGGCGTGGGCGTGCGTCAGGCGTATGAGCTGAATCATGAGCAGCGGAAGCGTGGAGCATCGTGCAGCGAAGGTCAGCCTGGTGACGGGGGGCTCCACGATCCTGTCCATCATCCTGCAGTTGGTTTCGGTACCGGTCTGCCTGCATTCCTGGGGTGCACAGCGCTATGGCGCCTGGCTTGCGATCTTCGCTGCCTCCACGTTGATGCGCACAGTGGATGGCGGGTACATAACATACGCGGGTAATCGCCTGAACCTGCTGTACCACCAGGACCGACAAGCGTTGCGAGAGGTGTTGGCGGCAGGATGCCTCGGACTTGGGGTGCTCGGCTTGCTGCAATTGGTTTTGCTCTTCTTGGTCATGATGTTCGATGGCTTGGGCTGGCTGCTCGGCGACGCGACCTTGGCTGGCAGTTCCAATGCCCGAGCCGCGCTGGTCGTGCTGGTGGTGAGTTGGGTGCTGTCGGGTTCCTATCTGGGGTTGGTGCATCGCCTGATGGTGCCGGCAGGTTTGCTTTACGAGTCCGCATGGTGGTCGATGGCGTTCCAGGTACTGGTATTCGTCGCGATCATGTTCGCTGCGATTTTTCGCTTGGATCTACTCGGCACCAGCATGTTGGTGGCCGGCTTGCAGGCGGGTATTTACTTCGCATCGGCGCTATACGTGCGGTGGAAACTGCCAGAGTTCTTCCCTTGGTGGCGCGCCCCGAAATGGCGGCTGGCAGCAACCGATCTCCGCGGTTCACTCGTCTTTACGTTCAGTGGCTTCATGCAGCAAGTCGCCTCAAATGGCATGGTGTTGCTGGTGTCTGCTGTGCTCGGTGCGGCCGTGGTGCCTGCGTTCACCACGGTCAGGACCATGGCCAATCTTTGGACCAACGTGACCACTACGTTGACCTCGCCCTTGTTGCCGGACATGGTCCGCTTGCATGCCACCCACCAGGCCGGGAAGTTGATGATGCTTGCCAAGGCCCATATGTGGCTGATGGGAACACTCGTCAACCTTTGCATCTTGGTGAGCCTGCCGTTTCTTCCCTGGGTCTATGGCGTATGGACGCGTGGAGTGCTCGACCTGGATGCAAGGTTACTCATGGGATTGCTTGGAGGGATACTGCTGGCGAACGCAGGCTCATTCATGTACACCTACCTCACCGGAATCAACCACGTGCGTTCGGTACTCGCGGTCGCCTTGCTCCGCGGACTTGTCAGTCTCATCGTGGCTTGGTTGCTGCTTCCCGGGATGGGCCTACCTGCCGCCGGCATTGGCATCATGGCGGCGGAGGCGATCTGTTTCATGGTCGTTGCGGGTTGCTACTTTCCGCAGGCTCTTAGGCGCACCGGCAACCTGGTTCGGTCCTTTTCCAGTATGGGTTGGCCGTTGGTGGGGCTAGTTGCCACGCTGGCATTACTCGGGGCGAGCATGGCGCTCGCCCACGTTCCGACGATTCCCCTGCTGTTGGCGATCGTGCTGGTGCTGCTCTCCTCTTGGCAGGGCTGGAAGTCCATCGATGAAATGGTGCGACAGCGCTTGCTTGGTCTAGGCATGCGGTTCGTGCCATTCGGAAGGGCGGGGTGAGCGCCATGCGCATGACTGGCACGAGGAAAAATCTGCCGTTGCTGACGCCAGCCGTCGCTGCTGCCGTTGTCGGCAGCGTGTTGGCATTGCTGTCATCGATGGACCTGCTCAGCCAGCGCGGTCTGTTCACGGCCATGACCCTGTTGTTGCTCGCCTACTTGTGGACGGAGTTGAGCCGCTTGCGCCGGGTGCACCCGCAGCGATGGTTGATCAACCCGGTGGCGATGGCGTCATTCCTCACGTTCGGCCTGAGCACGGGCTTGGGCAATGTGCTGTTCTTCCTTCCGCCGGAGACCATCGGTGCAGTAGGCTTGGTGCCGGATGTAACGCCGGCCATGGTCAAGCTCATGTGGCTTGTCCTCTTGGGAGCCATCGCCATGTGGCTGGGTTACTGGTCGCCACTGGCAGCAAGATTCAGCGGCCCAGTCATGCAGCGCAGGGCATCACGGTGGATTCGGAAGTCGCCAAAACCGCGCATGCTGGCGATACCACTGCTCTCGTTTGTTGCATTGGCGGCGCGTTTGCTGCAGGTGAAGCTTGGGGTATTCGGCTATAGCAGCGACCATGAGCAACTCAGTGCTTTGGGGGGGGTTACTCAATACCTCGGTATGTTGGCCTCCCTTGGCCTGCTTGCATTGGTATTGGCAGCGCTGACGTATTTCTGGGAACCGAACAGTGCGCGAAACAAGGCATGGCTGATCGCGGTATTGGTGGTTGAGGTGGCGTTCGGCCTGCTTTCGGGGTTCAAGAGCCAAGTGGCGATGCCGCTCGCAATCGTGGGAGTCTGCCAATACGTTCGCAATGGACGGCTACCAGTCACCTGGATCGCGGGATTCGTAGTGGCCTTGGTCTTTGCATACGCAGTGATCGAGCCATTTCGGCATGCGGTTCGCACGGACGGGGGGGGGCAGAGATCATTTGCAGGCATTGCAGAAACGATGACCGAAGCCCAACACGAATCTGACATGTATCGGGAGGGGGGCGCTCCTACTTGGGTGAAGATTTTGGCGCGTTCGTCACTAACGGCCGTTGGTTCTGTCGGCATTGAGTACAAGGATTCCCGGGAAACCTTGCCGGAAGGGTCTCCCAAGTTCTTGACGAACATGCTGCTTGCGCCGGCATACGCCTGGATACCGCGTCTTGTCTGGACCGAAAAGCCCCTCGGTAACCTCGGGCTCTGGTACACCAGGGTGGTGATGAATCGGAGCATAATGTCGGCGACTGCGTCCGGACCGATCACCTATCTCTATTTCGCAGGCGGGACTCTCGCTATCGCGGTGTTTTTCGGGCTGCTGGGTGTGGTGCAGCGCGCTTGCTTCTTCCTGCTCACTCCAACCGAAAAGCCAGCGGGGGCGCTCATCCTGTTCGCCATGCTGCAAACCCTGAGCAACGTGCCGTCGGCGGTGGACGGGATGCTCGTCGATATCTTCAGGACGCTTCCTCTGCTCGTGTTGTTGCAGTTCGCGCTGTTCCGCCGTTCAGGACAGGCACGATGATGCAGGGGCGGATTCAACCGCGAAGTGCAACGCGTGAGTGGTGAAAGAATACCTCGAAAGGGGTGAGGAAACGGTGGCGTTTCCGGGGTCGGTTGTTGAGCGCGTCCTGAGCGTTGCGTACCTCCTCCGGCAGGATGGTCGAGAAGTCGCGCTGGCGCGGGAAGTACTCGCGCACCAGGCCGTTGAGGTGCTCGTTGCGTGCCCGCTGCCAGGGGGCGTGTGGGTCGGCCATGTACATCGTGGTCTCCAAGGCCAGTTCGATGAAGTCGCCCTCGGCGAACTCGCTGCCCCGGTCGCTGGTAAGCGTGTGGACGTGGGTGCGCCAGGGCATCAGACATGCCACCACCGTGTCGGCCACATCTTCGGCCTTGCCGGTGGGGCTCCACCCCAGGCATAGCAGGCCGCTGAGGCGCTCATTCAGGGTCACCAGTACGCCGCCTCCCTTGCTGGGGCGCACCGTATCCACTTCCCAATGCCCGAACTGGGTCATGTCCTGGGCGGCTTGGGGGCGCTCGCTGATCGGGGTGCGGTCGGCGAAGCGTTGAGTCCGGCGGCGGCCATAGCCGCGCCGCCGTTTGGGCAGGCGCAGGCGATGTCGCAGACCGTGGCGGTGGACGTAGCGGTAGATGGTGGTGTGGCTGGGCACGGCGATCTCCAGCAGCTGACACCGGCCACGGATTTGCACCGGGCTCCACTGCTGGCGCACGCCGTGCTCGATCTGGGCGAACGCCTCCGCCGGCAGCTGCGGTCGTGAGCTGGCCTGATGCCGACGCGCCTGGGCCGCCTTGTGCGCGGGCGAGGCGCGATAGCCGCGCTCGCCCGCGTTGCGTCGTCGCTCCCTGCCGATGGTGCTGGGGTGACGGCCGAGCTGTCGGGCGATGGCGACATTGGAAAATCCCACACTCAGCAAGGCGGCGATCTGGTAGCGTTCTTCTTGGGTCAGGTGTCGATAGGACATGGGCAACTTCGCTTGGTCGTGGAGCGGCCCAGCCTACGGCACCTGGCCCGCTTCGGTTCAAGGAAATTGCACTTCAGGGTTGAATCCGCCAGGCAAGGTCGCGATCGATGGGAACTGCAAGGACGCAAGAATGACGTTGAAGTATCGCCCTGATATAGATGGCTTACGCGCGCTGGCTGTATCCGCCGTTGTTGCCTACCACGCCGGCGTCCCTTGGCTGAAAGGCGGGTTCACAGGAGTTGATAGCTTCTTCGTGATCTCGGGTTTTTTGATCACCGGCCTTCTCATCTCGGAACATGCGGAGACTGGAAGGATCAACCTGCCTGCATTCTGGGCAAGGCGCGCACGCCGGCTGGCGCCGGCTTTCCTGTGCGTGGTCGCGGCAATCTTGATCGCAGCACCTTTCATGCTGCAGAGGATCAGCGGAGAGACGGGGGCATTGGCGAAGGCCGCCATTGCGTCGATCCTCATCAATGCCAACCACTACTTCCTGTCTTTGGAAGGGGACTACTTCGGTGCCGCAGCCGAAACCAATCCGCTCTTGCACATGTGGTCTCTCTCGGTGGAGGAGCAATTCTACTTGGCATGGCCCCTGATGCTGGCCTTGTTATGGCGGTCGCGATCTCCGACGTCGGAATGCACACAAAAGCTATTTGCCGTCATCACTCTCGCATCTTTCCTCGCCGCCTGCTGGTTGACTAAGGCAGACGCCAAGCTAGCGTTCTATCTCACCCCAGCACGTGCATGGGAACTCGTTGCTGGTGGTCTCTTGGCGTTGTTTTTGCACAATCGTGGTGTTCGCGAGTTGGGGAGGCATGGCACTGGCTTGGGCCTCGCGGGTGGGGTGCTTCTCGTCTTGTCATTCGTATGCCTGGATAGTGCGAACGGCTTCCCGGGGCCGATGGCGCTGTTCCCGGTGGCGGGCACGCTCATGCTCCTGCTTGCTGGCGCCCTCGCCCCAAATTCTTGGGTGAGCCGAGGCCTCCGCGTACCTTGGGTCGTCTACTTGGGCAAGATCTCCTACCCGCTTTATCTCTGGCATTGGCCCGTGCTGGTTTTGTTCCGTAGCAACCGCTTGTACGAGCCGTCGCTTGCCCATGACCTGTTCGCAGTGCTCATCTCGCTCTTGCTTGCGGTCGTAACGTATGAGGTCGTTGAGAAGGGGCTGTGGAGGCGGTTCACGCATAAGCCCCGTACCCTGCGCGTCGCATCGCCAGTTTATTTCGCGCTGACTGGAGCATCCCTATGCTTGATGCTTGCTGTGGCACTCGGCGCATGGGCGAGATTCGGTTGGGCGTACAGCGCAGAAGAGGGTAGGCTGAATGCAGCGCGCCACGACATGCCGCCGCTGGAGTGCATGTTTCAAGCCCCGCCCGGAGAGGCCGCAGTCGAGGCCTGCCTCGGTGATACGCGCAAGCCTACCGTCCTGCTGTGGGGGGATTCCCACGCCAATCACTGGCGTCCTGCGCTGACCCGTGCGGTCGAGGCGAAGGGAATCAATCTCGCCACTCTTACCATGAACGCTTGCCGACCACTGCCAGGCCCTGTTGGCACTCCCGACTGTGTCACCTTCAACTCCCAAATGATGCAACGCATCCGCAATTGGAAAGGCAAGGGCGGGTTGGTGGGGGTCATCGTCTCCGCGCGCTGGCCGGAAGGGGCGGGCATCCCTGCGCCCTCGATCGTCGATGCGGCCGCGTGGAAGCCTGGCGAGTACTTCGATGCCCGAGCCCATTCCACAGAGGATGCACTCCGATTCCTAGATGCGGGGATGAATGGTTTGGCTCACGAGTTGTCCGTTGCGGGCATTCGTCTCTTGATCGTCGGGCCGAGCCCGGTGCAGCGTTTTGCGGCCGTGCATTGCTTGGCTCTGCGCGCGGCGGGAGATTGTGGGGTGCAGTCCAGCGTACTGGGTCCCTATGTATCGCCGGCTGTAGCCGTCATTCGAGACGTGGCGAAACGAAACCGGAATGTGCGCGAGCTCGATCCGCTGGCGTTCATGTGCAACGCGGTCAATTGCCCGGTTGTCTCCGACGGCGTCATCATTTACTCGGATGACGATCACATCACCCAGACCTATTCGATTGCTCAGGCATCGAGGTTCTCCGATGCAATGGGGTGGATGGCATCTATTCACGTACCACCCGCAGGACTCAAAAGCCAGGGAGCGCCAGTCCCATGAACATCTTGTTCGTTGGCGAATCCTGGCTCGGATCCTGCGCAAGAAGCCTCAAGGAAGCGCTGGCGCGCAATCCGGAAGTTTTATTGGACGAGATCAACGAGGAGGCCTTTCTCCCGAAGCACAGGACAAAATGGTTGCGCGGCGTGCATCGCCTGCTCGATCCCCAGTATCGGCGTGAGCTGGGTGAAGCAGTCGTTGTTCGCGTTCGGAATCTGCGGCCCGATGTGGTGATGGCCTACAAAGGGAACCCGATTGATGTCGCACTCCTGCAACGAATCAAGCTGGCACTTCCCGGCGTTTTAACGGTCAACGTCTACCCGGACTGTTCGCCGCATGCACACGGTGCATCACATCGGGAGGCAGTAGGGAAATATGATCTCGTCATCTCGACAAAGCCCTACCATCGCGATATCTGGACCACGACTTATGGTTACCGCAACGCCTGTCGGTTCGTTCCGCAGGGATATGACCCGGCCCTGCATCTGGTCGATGAGCCAACTGCAGCGGCGGAGCTTGATATCGCAATGGTCGCGACCTGGCGGCCCGAGTATCACCGCTTGATGCTGGGATTCGCACGGGAGCTCCAGGGCTCCGCTATCACCGTTGGCATTGGCGGCAACGGGTGGGCTGCGCATGCCAGTGACTTTCCTGCGGGCTGGTGTTTTCCCGGCGAGTTAACCGGGCGTTCGTACATCCGGTTCCTGCGATCCGGTCGGATCTGCATCGCGCCGTTGAATCGTGAAGTGAACATCAACGGTCAAGCCCAGCCGGGTGATGTGGACACCACCCGTTCCTATGAGCTGGCAGCCGCGCATTGCTTCTTCCTGCATCAACGGACGCCCTACATCCAGATGATTTACGACGAGGCCAGCGAAGTGCCCATGTTCGAAAATGCTGCCGAACTTGCCGCGCACGTGCGTGATTTTTTGCAGCGAGCCGATGATCGCGCCGCGTTTGCAATACGAGCCCACCGACGTGCGGTTCCGCATTACTCGATGGACGCGAGGGCTGCTGCCGTCGTCAGGACGATACAAGAGGTGATGGAGTGCAGCCAGTGACGAGGCGGATTGCGGTTGTTGTTTCGCACCCCATCCAGCATTTCTGCCCGCAGTACAGCAGCTGGGCGAGATTGCCAGGGATTGATTTGAAGGTGTTTTTTGCATCGCGTCATGGCTTGGACCCCTACGTCGACAAGAACTTCGGGGTAACCGTGCAGTGGAAGGGGATCGCTTTGGATTTTCCACACGATTTCCTGGTCGGTGCATCCGAACGAACGCCGGATTCAGGCATGGATTGCGACGAACTGGATGCGTCCTTGGAGGCGTTTTCATCCGATGTGGTGGTGGTTTACGGATACATCCAGCCCCTGCAAAGGCGGGCCATGCGATGGGCCAAGCGTCGTAAGCGGCGCTTGTTGATGATCGCGGATTCAGAACTCCGCGGCAGGCGCAGTCTCATCAGGTCGCTCGCGAAGAGAATCGTACTTCCGCGGATTTTCGACCAGGTCGATGCCTTCTTGACTGTAGGTGATGCGAATGAGCAGTACTACCGTCACTACGGCGTGGACGATCGCAGGTTGGTGCGCTGCTCCTTCCCTATTGATGTAGCTGCGTTCGATGGCGCACTGAAAAGTCGAGATTCGATTCGGGTGAACTTGCGGTCTTCTCTCGGAATTGCTCAGGACGAACTCGTGATTCTTTGTGCAGGGAAGCTTGTCAGCTGGAAGCGCCAAATGGATCTTGTCCATTTGTCCAACCTGTTTCGAGGTCTAGGTCGTAATGCCACTGTGATCCTTGCTGGCACTGGTCCGGATGAGGCTGTGCTGCGCTCATCCGCAGATCATGTTGGGGTTGGCGGTGTGCTGTTCGCGGGATTCGTGTCACCAGAGATCTTGATCAACTATTACATTGCATCAGATATATATGTGCATTGTTCCGAAATAGAGCCGCACTCTCTGGCCATCAGTGAGGCGATTTATTCTTCGATGCCCGTCGTTCTGTCCGACCGATGCGGAAGTTATGGTCCCTCGGACGATGTTCGGCCCGGGTTGAACGGCTTTTTTTACCGCTGTGGAGACGTTGCAGCGCTTGCTGGCGCAGTAGATGCCGTTGTTGCTCAAGACGCAACAAGGCAGGGCATGTCGAACAACTCCCGTGAAATTGCAATTGCCAATCAGTCGCTGGCTCATGGAAAAGCCTTGGTGCAAGCCCTCAGATTGATTGATGTGGAGACTAGATGATGGAGGGTTTTCGACAGTGGTTCAGGGGTTTGGTCGGGTTCCGATCCCCCATATATGCGGGGATTGCAAATCTTGTTTTCTTTTTGTGTTGCATGGTCAACGGCCGATCCGGATTGCAATTGATATTGATGCGCCGAGGCGAAGGACGAGGTCGGTGGCTAAGATTCCGTAATCTGTTGCACCCAATCAGCGTCCGTCCTGGAACCGACGATGTCGTATCTATAGTCAATAATATCCTCAGGGAAGAGTACGGACGCTTCACTCGAGAGTTTGCCCCATCTACTATCGTTGATGTCGGTGCATATATAGGAGATACAACGGCCTATTTTGCAACTAGGTTCGGTGAATCTCGTTGTATTGCGCTAGAGCCGAATCCGGAGAGTATGGAATTGGCTAAGCAGAATCTTGCTCCCTATGGCGGTCGTGTCGAACTGATGACTGAAGCGCTTTGGGTGCGCGAAGGGTCGGTGAATATGGGGGGAGGCCAGACAGGTTCGGCTTTGTCAGATGGCGGTTTCGCTGTCAAGACGACAACTTTGCAAAAGATAATGGAGCATCTTGGTGTTGCGCGTTTGGGGCTGGTGAAAATGGATATTGAAGGCGCGGAACTCGACGTTCTCAAATCAGGCGTTGGCAGTTGGCTGGGTTTGATTGATGTCTTGCTGTTGGAGACGCACGGTGTGGAAATCGAGGTTCAGGTGATTCCATTGCTTGAAGGTGAAGGGTTCAAGGTTCGCAGATACCGGAATGTCTGGTATTGCCACCATAAGATCAGCTTCACGTCTTACGATCCGATCAGGTTGTGAGAACCTGGATGTTCGAACGTAGTTCATTCCCTCAGTTCGTCACTTGCGGCCGATGAATAAGCTGGCTTTGATCGTGCCCGGTCTCCATCTGGGTGGCGGCGTGCCCGCTGTGGCGCGCTTCGTGTGGGAGACCGCGCAGCGGGATGGAGATTGGGAGGTCAAGCCGATCTCGCTGTGCATGGCGTCTGACGATCTTGAAAGCACCTCAGTGGTCGATCCCACCAGCCTGTTTCGTGCACCGCATGTTGGCCAACGGAAGTGGATGGGGCGCGATGTTCCACATATTGGTGCCCGCTTCGGTGAACTGGAATTCCAGCGTTACCGTCCACGCAAGGCTCTCTCCGAGCTAGTCGCGGACTGTGATGTTCTTCAGGTAGTTTGTGGATCGCCTGCATGGGCCAATGCCGTCCTCGGATTGGGCAAGCCGGTATCGCTGCAGGTCGCAACCCTCGCGCGCGTCGAGCGGCGTATGCGTGATACCGATAGCCGCGGCGCCGTGGCGACCTGGAGACGGGCGATGACCCGCATCACCGACCGCTTGGATGAACGGGCGCTCAGACGGGTGGATGCCATCCAGCTTGAAAACCAATGGATGCTGAAGTATGCACAACAAGCCAATGAGGGCCGACCAGGCGTTGACATTCGCTACGCGCCACCTGGTGTCGACGCAACCCTGTTCCACCCACATCTGGGTCGCGAGCCAGCGTCTGGTTACATCCTGTGCGTGGGGCGTCTGGATGATCCGCGCAAGAACATCGCCCTGCTGCTGGAAGCGTATGCCTTGCTTCCGAAGGTGTTGCGGGAACGGCATCGATTGCTGCTGGCCGGGGCGGGCGGCCCGCCGCCCTCATTCTGGCAACGCGCCGAGGCGCTTGGATTGCAGGACCGGGTGGAGTTCGTTCTACGACCGGAACAGGCCGAGTTGATCGCGCTTTACCAGCAAGCTGCGGTGTTTGTCCTGCCTTCGGACGAAGAAGGGCTGGGCATTGTGGTCCTAGAGGCCATGGCCTGCGCGGTGCCGGTGGTCTCCACCCGCAGCGGTGGTCCCGACGGCATCCTGACCGACGGCGTCGACGGCTACCTGGTGCCGCTGGATTCTGCGGCGCAAATGTCCGAGCGCATTTTAGTGCTGCTGGAGAATCGTGAATCCAATCTCCGGATCGGTGGCAATGCCAGACGATCGGTGGAAAAGCGATACGAGGATAGGGTGGCCGGCCAGGTGTTCGTGGACATGTGGCATCGGTTGCTCGATCGCAGGTCATGATTCGAATAGATTCCCGCCAGAATCGGAAGGAATTCCGTCGGGGTAGCCGGGGTAATTGAAGGGCGGAATCGCCCATGGCTTGGAGCTGCGGTCTATGGATTTGTCGTTTGTATGCCCTGAAGACCATCGTGTTCTTGAGAACGAGGGCAACCTTTTGCGATGCAGGCACTGTGGCACCTCGTATCCAGTAGAGGAGGGAATTGCCCGCTTCCTGCAGATCAACGACCCATTCTACGAGGGCGTGTACCGGAGTCAGGTACGGTTCGTGCCGAAGAGCGAGCGCGCTTGGCACGCATGGCCATTATGGTTGATCAACAGCGGGTATATGTGGGCGGTGCGAAAGCATGTTGCCGCGGGTTCTACCGTAGTCGAGCTAGGAGGCGCGGGAGGTGTACGCTATTTCGCACATCGTTACCGAATGGTTGCGTGCGATATTTCGCATGGTTCCTTGTCCAGTGTTGAGGGCTACGCGGCGCGCATCCAAACCGATGCAGCGATCTGCATTCCAATAGCCGACGGCATGGCGGATGCAGTAGTCAGCTCGTATTTCTGGGAGCACATGAGCCCAGCGATGAAAGCCAGTGTGCTGCAAGAGTGCCAGCGCATTCTACGCCCGGGCGGAAAGATCGTATTTCTCCATGATGTCCAGACCGATAGCCCGTTGATAAAGCATTATCGGGAATTGGCGCCGGCGCTGTACCAACGGTTGTTCTTGGACGGGGATGGCCATGTCGGATACGAAACGCCGAAGGCGAATATTGAATCCTTCGAGCGAGAAGGATTCAGGGTGCTGATTGATCACGGGATGGAAAAAACCTGGATTCAGTCGGCGTCGGCTTACACTAAACTTGCTCAATTTCCAGGCCGTTACGCTTCGCTTTTTGCGCGGCTAGGAAAGCTTGAAAACGGGTGGACTTTTCTGCCGTACACCCTCGCGAAGCGAATGATTGATGCGCTGGTTGCGCCGTTGTTGCCAGCCAAATGGGCGCGTATCCAGTTGCTTGTTGCTCAGAAGGTGATCGAGTGACGAAATGTTCGGCCGTTGATGCCTTGTACTACCAGCTTAAAGGGAGGGGGGCATCGTGTGTGGTTTGATCGCAGGGCTTTCGACCGGTGAAGTCAAGGCGCAAATATTGCGCCTGGCTATGAGCCGCATGCGCCCCCGTGGCCCCGACGGCGAAGGCCTGTGGCAGGAAGATGGTGTTGCATTGGGTCACCGCCGTCTCGCCATCCTGGACCTGGACGAGCGCGCCGCACAGCCGATGCATTCGATCGATGGGCGTTATGTCATCGTCTTCAATGGCGAGATCTACAACTTCCGCGACCTGCGCCTTGGGTTGCAGCACGACGGTCATGTGTTTCGCACTGAAAGCGATACCGAAGTGTTGCTGGCGCTGTTCGCGCGCGATGGCGAGGCGATGTTGCCCAAGCTGCACGGCATGTTTGCATTCGTCATCTGGGACAGGCAGTTGCAGCGTGGGTTCGTGGCCCGCGATCCGTACGGGATCAAGCCACTGTATGTAGCGCAGATCGATGGTGGGGTGTTGCTGGCCTCGCAGGTCAAGGCGCTGTTGGCCACCGGGCTGGTCTCCACCGAAGCCGATCCCGAAGGGCAAGCCGGGTTCTGGATGCTGGGTAGCGTACCGGAGCCGTACACCTGGTACCGCGCCATTCGCGCCATCCCGGCAGGGCATTGCGCGTGGATCCAGGAAAATGCGTTGTCCGCGACCTCCTGCTGGCATGACATCGGTGCCGCGTGGCGTACTACGCCGCAGGCAACGCAGCCGGATTCCGATGTGCAGGCACAGGTTCGCAGCGCACTGCGCGAATCGGTGGCGCGGCACCTGGTGGCCGACGTGCCGGTGGGCGTGTTCCTGTCCGGCGGCATCGATTCCGGTGCCTTGGCCGGCTTGATGGTGGAGGCCGGTGCCCGCGATGTGCAAGGCATCACCATTGCCTACGACGAGTTTGTCGGCAGCCATGAAGACGAAGCCCCGGTCGCTGCTGCCATCGCCCGGCATTACGGCATTGCCCATCACGTCCGGCGTGTAGGCAAAGAGGAGTTCTTGCAGGACTTGCCGCGCATCTTCGATGCGATGGACCAGCCCAGCATCGACGGCATCAACACCTGGTATGCCAGCAAGGCGGTGGCCGAACTGGGCCTGAAAGTAGTGGTGTCGGGCGTGGGCGGCGATGAACTGTTCCAGGGCTATTCCAGTTTCGATCAGCTGCCTAGGCTGGTGCGACGCTGGCGTGCGCTGTCGGCTATTCCCGGGATGCAATGGCTGGGCCGCAAGGCGGGGCAAGTGCAGGCGCAGCGCAGCGGCAATGCGCGCTGGCGGCATGCGGCGGATTGGGCGCGCACGATGGAAGGCGCATGGTGGCTGCGGCGTGGTTTGTTTGCACCGAATGCACTGCCGCATGCAGCGGTAGTGCATGATTTCGATGTGGTGCAGCAGGTGCGGGCCATGACCGGTGCGCTGCCAGCGGACCCGCGCCTGGCCTTGGCCCAGATCGAATCCATGACCTATCTTCGCAACCAGCTGTTGCGCGACAGCGACTGGGCCAGCATGGCCCACAGCGTGGAATTGCGTACGCCGTTTGTGGATGCGTATCTGCTCGCGCAACTGCAGCCACTGTTGGCTAACTTCGCGCGTTTTCAGAGCAAGCGTTTGCTGGCAAATGCGCCGGCCAAGCCATTGCCTGAAAGTATCATTCAGCGCAAGAAGACCGGTTTTGGTATCCCGGTGCCAAGGTGGTTGGCCGAGGCGGGGATTACGCGTAATGATGGCAGCCGCGGCTGGGCGCAGGAAGTGGCGAAGTCTTGTTTTTCCGATGGGCGCATGCAATGAAATTGGTGCACGTGATACCGCATATGGACGAGGAGGCCACGGGGCCAACACAGTCCGTTGTACGTCTTTGCGAAGCGCTTGCCGCGAAAGGCGAGACCGTGGATATGCATACGATGGCGGCAAAGGGAGCACCCGAAGGGGTCAATCTCAAAGTTCACGACGAATGGAAGCCGCTGGGTCGATTCGGGTTCTCGCTTGAGTTGGTGCGATCGCTGGCCGCTGCCTCGCGTTCCTGTGACATTCTCCACAATCACAGTTTGTGGTCCTTCCCCAACATGGCTGCAGGGATTGCCGTGGGGGGCAAGCAGGCGCGGCTGGTCACCTCGCCACGTGGCACGTTGGCCCCCGCTGCTCGCGCCCGCTCGCGCATGAAGAAGCGGGTTTTCAAGCCTCTGCAATGGCCTGCAATCACCCGGGCCTGCCTGCTGCATGCCACCAGCGAGATGGAATATGCAGACATTCGGGAGTATGGCTTGCGTCATCCGGTCGTGGTCATCCCCAACGGTATTGATATCCCGAAACTGCCTGAGGATTCCACCACGGGCTTGTCGGAAGACATGGGGAGTGGTCGTAGACGGCTGCTGTTTCTTGGCAGGCTGCATCCGATCAAGGGCATTGAGCTGCTGCTGGAAGCCTGGCAAGTATTGCAAGACGCCCATCCGGGATGGGACCTGGCCATTGCAGGCAAAGGTGATGAAACCTATGTCGCCTCCTTGCAGGCACTGGTCGCACGCCTCAAGCTGAAGCGTGTGGAGTTCATCGGCCCTGTCTACGGCGCCGAGAAGACGCGTCTGTATCGGGCCTCGCATCTGTTCGTGTTACCCACGTTCACCGAGAATTTCGGCATGGCCATTGCCGAAGCGCAGGCCCATGCGTTACCGGTCATCACCACCCGGGGAGCACCATGGAGTGGCCTGGGTTCACGCCGGAGTGGTTGGTGGGTGGAACGCACGCACGCCGAACTCGTGATTGCACTCGAAGAGGCCATGGGGCTGGATCCTGCTGCCTTGGATCAGATGGGGCAACGGGGCCGGCAGTGGATGATTTCCGATTTCGATTGGGCCTCGGTGGCGCAGCAGATGGCGGCGGCGTATCGATGGGTGGTCGATGGAGGCGCGCCTCCCAGCTGCCTTCGTCTGGAGTAGGCCATGACCAGCATTCATCCCCGTTCGGGCAGTGATGTCGGTGTATTCATCCTTGCCAGGAATGAGCAAAAGAACATTCGCAGATCCCTGGAGGCGCTGCGGGAGTCCTCTTGGGACGTGATCGTGCTGGACTCCGGGTCGACCGATGCCACGCCCGACATCGTGCGCGAATCCGGATTCGCCCGGTTGCAGGACTACGTTTATCGCGATCATTGCATCGCCTACAACGAAATTACCTCGCAACTGGGCTCGGCCTACCGGCATGTGGTCATCCTGGACTCGGACATGATCGTATCGGTCGATCTCCGCCAGGAGATTGACGCATTGACTCGCGCCGGGGGTTTCGACGCGGTCGATGTGGGAATCGAGATGTGCGTGGACGGCACACCGTTACGATTCGGATCCCTTTGTCCACCCAAGCCATTCCTGTTCGCCACCGGTCAGTCGTACTTCGAGAACGTAGGGCACGGCGAGCGCTTGCGCGAAGGCCTGCGAGTCCAGCGCGCAACGCACAAGCTGCGGCACGATGACCGCAAGGACTACGCAGACTACCTGCAGTCTCAGGCCCGGTATTCGCGCAACCTGGTCGTTCGAAAGGCTGCGGGTGAGTTGTCCGGACGCGACCGGATCCGGGTCAGGTGGCCACTGCTGGTCTTTGCCGTGCCCTTCGTCTCCTACTTCCTCAAAGGCGGCTTCCTGGATGGGAAAGCCGGTGCCCTCTATGCGCTCGACCGGCTGATTGCCGAAGCCATCATGTACCGGCAGGCGCTTGCCGATCGGCGACCCGGGAATCGAGAGGTGGGGGAATGATTGCGGAAGATCGGGTGAATGGGAATGGCGGTCGCCTGATACAAGCAGCCATTTTTGTAAATACCCGGAAGCGATAATCCATGGCAACGATCAAAGTGTTTGCGACCCGCCACGCCCCTGATCGATGAGCCATATTCCATTTGGAGCCGTTGAATGTTTGAAAGAAATACCCTCCTGATCACCGGCGGCACCGGTTCCTTCGGCAATGCCGTGTTGCGCCGCTTCCTGCAGACCGGCCTGGATGAGGTCCGCATCCTCAGTCGCGACGAGAAGAAGCAGGACGACATGCGCAAGCGCTATGCGTCGGACAAGCTGAAGTTCTACATCGGCGACGTGCGCGACCCGGCCAGCGTGATGAGCGCGATGCGCGGGGTGGACTACGTGTTCCATGCGGCGGCGCTGAAGCAGGTGCCGTCCTGCGAGTTCCATCCGATGGAAGCGGTGAAGACCAATGTCATCGGCACCGAGAATGCCACCGAGGCGGCGATCCAGTGCGGCGTGAAGCGCATGATCTGCCTGAGCACGGACAAGGCCGTGTATCCCATCAATGCCATGGGCATTTCCAAGGCGATGATGGAAAAGGTGTTCCTCGCCAAGTCGCGCAACGTGGATCCGGCCAAAACCACCATCTGCGGCACCCGCTACGGCAACGTGATGGCCTCGCGCGGATCGGTGATTCCGCTGTTCGTCAACCAGATCAATGCCGGCATGCCGATCACCATCACCGATCCGGACATGACCCGGTTCATGATGACCCTGGATGATGCGGTGGACCTGGTGCTGTATGCGTTCGAGCACGGCAACAGCGGCGACATCTTCGTGCAGAAAGCGCCTGCCGCCACCATGGATACCCTGGCCCGCGCCTTGACCGAACTGCTGGGCAAACCGGACCACCCGATCCGGATCATCGGTACCCGCCATGGCGAGAAGAAGCACGAAACCCTGCTCAGCCGCGAAGAGATGACCCACGCGCAGGACCTGCCGGGCTATTTCCGCGTGCCGCCGGACCTGCGCGATCTGAACTACGGCAAGTTCGTGGAGCAAGGCGAGAAGCGCATCACCGAGGCGCAGGATTACACCTCGGACAACACCGAACGACTGGATGTGGAAGGCATGAAGCAACTGCTGATGAAGCTTGATTTCGTGCGCGACCTGGTCGCCGGGCGTCCCGCCGTGCCGGTGGATTGAGATGAAGATCCTGATCACCGGCGCCGACGGCTTCATCGGCAGGAACTTGCGCGTTTTCCTCGGCGAACGCGAGGGGTACGAAGTGCTCGCGGTCACCCGTCAGACCACGGATGCCGAACTGCGCCAGCTGGCGGCGCAGGCGGATGCGGTGGTCCACCTGGCAGGGGTGAATCGTCCGCAGGACCCCGCGGAATTCGCGGCCGGCAACGCGGATTTCACTTCACGCCTGTGCGAGGCCTTGCTCGCGACCGGACGCGCCATCCCGGTGGCGTTCGCGTCCTCGATCCAGGCGGAGCGCGACAACCCCTACGGCTTGAGCAAGCGGCAGGCGGAAGAACACCTCGGCGAATACGGCCGCAGCAGCGGTGCGCCGGTCGGCCTGTACCGCCTGGCCAATGTGTTCGGCAAATGGTCGCGTCCGGACTACAACTCCGCGGTGGCCACCTTCTGCCACAACATCGCGCGCGGCCTGCCGATCCGCATCGACAATCCCGATGCGCCGATCCATCTGGTGTACGTGGACGACGTGGTGGCCGCGCTGCTGGCCTTCGTCGAAGCGCCGCCCGCCGGCGTGCAGCTGCTCGATGCGGAGCCCGTGCGTGCCACCACCGTGGGCGAGCTGGCGCGGCAGATCGAAGCCTTCAAGGATGTGCGCAGCACGCTGGTCACCGAGCGCGTGGGCACCGGGCTGGTGCGGGCGTTGTACGCCACCTACGTCAGCTTCCTGCCGCCCGAGGCTTTCAGCTACGGGGTGCCGAAGTACGGCGATGCGCGCGGCGTGTTCGTGGAAATGCTGAAGACGCCGGACTGCGGCCAGTTCTCGTTCTTCACCGCGCACCCGGGCATCACCCGCGGCGGCCATTACCATCACAGCAAGACCGAGAAGTTCCTGGTCATCAAGGGCCGGGCGCGCTACCGCTTCCGGCATCTGCTGACGGACGAGATCTTCGAGGTCGAAAGCCATGGCGACGAACCGCTGGTGGTCGAGACCATCCCGGGCTGGGCGCACGACATCACCAATATCGGCGACGACGAACTGGTGGTGATGCTGTGGGCGAACGAGATCTTCGACCGGCAGAAGCCGGATACGGTGGCGAGCCGGGTGGCTTGACTTCAGCACCTGGAGTGACAGGATATACATGATGGGTCGTGTATATCCTTAGGAGGTCGCCATGAAAGTCGCCAAATGGGGCAATAGCCTGGCCGTGCGCTTGCCCATGGCCGTGGTCGAAGCGCTGGAATTGCAAGACGGCGACGAGATCGAGATCCGGGTGGACGATCCCCGCACCCTGACTGTCGCGAAGAAGCCCGATCTCGAAGAAATGTTCGCGCGCGTGCGCAAGCTGCGCGGCAAGATGCCCAAGGACTACAAGTTCAATCGCGAAGAGCTTTACGAGCGTGATTGACCGGGTCTTTTTCGACAGCAATGTCCTGCTCTACATGCTGTCGGAAGATAGGGCCAAGGCCAATCATGCGGAAATCCTGCTGGCCGGCGGTGGCACCATCAGCGTGCAGGTGCTCAATGAGCTGACCCTCGCAGGTCGACGCAAGTTCGGCCTGGACTGGGTCGGCATCGACCAGTTCCTCATGCTGGTGCGCGCGCAGTGCGTGATCAGGCCGATGACCGAGGACACCTACGACCTCGGTCGCAAGCTGGCCGAGCGTTACCAGCTCCCCGTATACGACGCCATGATCGTGGCAGCGGCGCTGCTGGCGGACGCGGACACGCTGTACAGCGAAGACATGCACGACGGCTTGCTGGTCGAGGATCGGCTGCGCATCCGCAATCCGTTCCGGGCCCGGTCGGTGCAGGAAACATGACCACGATGGAAGTCGCCGCATGACCCGTGAACTGAAAGTCGCCACCATCGTCGGCACGCGCCCCGAGATCATCCGGCTTTCGCGGGTGCTGGCTGCGCTGGATGCGCACTGCGATCACACGCTGGTACACACTGGCCAGAACTACGACTACGAGCTCAACGGCATCTTCTTCGAGGATCTGTGCATCCGCAAGCCCGATATCTTCCTGGAAGCGGCGGGTGCCACCGGTGCCGAAACCATCGGCAAGGTCATCATTGCCGTTGATGCCGCGCTGGCGGATATCCAGCCCGATGCGGTGCTGGTGCTGGGCGATACCAACAGTTGTCTGGCGGTCATTCCCGCCAAGCGCCGTAAAATCCCCACCTTTCACATGGAGGCCGGCAACCGCTGCTTCGACATGCGGGTGCCGGAAGAGATCAACCGCCGCATCGTGGACCACACAGCGGACATCAACCTGACCTACAGCGATATCGCCCGCGAGTACCTGCTGGCCGAAGGCTTGCCTGCGGATCGGATCATCAAAACCGGCAGCCCGATGTGCGAGGTGCTGGCGCACTATGCGCCGAAGATTGCTGCGTCGGATGCGCTGCCGCGATTGGGCCTGGAGGCGGGCCGCTACTTCGTGGTCAGCGCACACCGCGAGGAAAACATCGAATCGGACCGCAACTTTTCCGGGCTGGTGGAAACGTTGAACACGGTGGCCACGCACCACGATCTGCCGGTGGTGGTGTCCACCCACCCGCGTACCCGCAAGCGTATCGACGCGCTGGGGATCACGCTGGATGCGCGCGTCCAATTGCTGAAGCCGCTGGGTTTCAGCGACTACGTGCGCCTGCAGCAGGACGCAAAGGCCGTACTGTCGGACAGCGGCACCATCAACGAAGAGGCATCCATCCTCAACTTCCGCGCCCTCAATCTGCGCGAGGCACACGAGCGCCCGGAAGGCATGGAAGAGGCCGCCGTGATGATGACAGGCATGAATGTCGAACGGGTGATGCAAGGGCTGGCTATCCTGGAATCACAGCCCGTCGGCAGCGAGCGGTTGCTGCGCCAGGTGGCGGACTATTCGATGCCGAACGTCTCGGAAAAGGTCGTGCGCATCCTCCACAGCTATGTGGACTATGTGAACCGGGTGGTCTGGAAGCGGTACTGATGCGCCTGTTGCTGGTCACCGATACCTATCCACCCGCCCGGATTTCCGGTGCATTGCAGATGCGCGATCTGGCGCAGGCGCTGGCGGCGCAAGGCGATCGCCCGTTGGTGCTGACGCCCGCATTGGATGGCGTGGAGCGGCTGGAAAGCGTAGACGGCGTGCAGGTGCTGCGGGTGCGCGCACCGCGAACGAAAGACGTGCCGTACTGGCGCCGAACGCTGGCCGAGCTGATGCTGCCGTGGATGTTGCTGCGCGGGCTGCGGCGCAGTGCGTTGCGAGATGACCATTGGGACGGCGTGGCCTGGTACTCGCCCACGATTTTCCTGGGGCCGCTGGTTCGAGCCGTGAAGCGGCAGCATGCCTGTCGCGGCTACCTGATCGTTCGCGATCTGTTCCCGGACTGGGCGGTGGATGCGGGCGTGATGCGCAAGGGCGGGCTGCCTTATCGCTTCTTCAAATGGGTTGAGCGGTTCCAGTACCGGCAGGCGGACGCGATCGGCGTGCAGACGCCCTCCAACGCCGCGCTGGTGGCAAACGATGCCCCGGCTGGAACGCGGATCGAAGTACTGCACAACTGGTTGTCTGCGCCCGCGCGTGTCGAGCCTGAGGTTTGTCCTCCGTTGGGCGCATTGGAAGGTCGCATCAACTTTGTCTATGCGGGCAACATGGGCGTGGCGCAGGACATGGATGGATTCGTCACCCTGGCCAAGCGCATGCGTGACAGGGACGATGTCGGGTTCGTGTTTGTCGGCCGAGGAAGCGAGGCCGCGCGTCTCAAGGATGAGGCAAAGGGCCAATCCAATCTGCTGATCCTGAATGAAATCGATCCAGGCGTGTTGCCCGCGCTGTTGGCGCGCTGCCACGTGGGCATCGTCGCCCTGCACCCTGCACACGGCACCCACAACATTCCCGGAAAGCTGCTGACCTACCTCCGCGCAGGTCTCCCTGTGCTGGCGCGGGTCAATCCCAACAACGATCTTGTTTCGCTGGTTGAAGATGAGGAGGTAGGGCTGGTAGTGCGCGGCGACAATGCCGCGCTACTGCATGCCCACGCCATCAGGCTTGTGGACGAAATCGAGCTGCGTTCGACGATGGGGCGCGCCGGTATCGACCTTGCCGCCCGCATGTTCTCGCCGAAAAGCGCAGCCGATCAAGTGGCTCGGGCGCTGGCGTCGGCAAGCGCCTGAGCTTGAATCGAGGCGTTCGGAACTGAAAGCGAGACGCTGCAGGACCTGAGTCGGGTGAGTTTTGAGGTGCAACGGGCCTCCTGATTAGCCCTGTGACTCAGCTACAAAAAGCCCCTCTCCCTCCGGGTGAGGGGGCGGGGTGAGGGTTCGGACCGAGCATATATCCTGAATCTACAAACCTCTGTTGTGGCCGAACCCTCATCCGGCCCTCCGGGCCACCCTCAGTCGCCAGCCGCGACTTCGATCCCGGAGGGAGAAGGAAAAGTCAGCTGAGCGATGGGACTGATCAGGATGCTCTTTGGAGCCGGATCCCGCAATTCCCGTTGGAGTAAAGACATGAAAATCCTCGTCACCGGCACCGCCGGTTTCATCGGCTCGCATGTCGCCCAGCGCCTCATGGCGCGTGGCGACGAGGTTGTGGGTATCGACAACCTCAGCGACTACTACGACGTCAGCCTGAAGCAGGCGCGGCTGGCGCGCTTTGCCGATGATCCGCGCTACACCCACGTCCACGCGGACCTGGCCGACCGCACCGCGATCGAGGCGGCGTTCAAGCAGCATCAACCGCAGCGCGTCATCAATCTCGCCGCGCAGGCGGGCGTGCGTTACGCTGCGGAGAACCCGCACGTGTACGTGTCCAGCAACGTCACCGGCTTCCTGCATGTGCTCGAAGGCTGCCGTCATCACGGCATCGAGCATCTGGTCTATGCCTCCACCAGCTCGGTCTACGGTGCCAACCGCACGATGCCGTTTTCCGAACATCGCGCCACCGAGCATCCGTTGACCCTGTACGCGGCGAGCAAGAAAGCCAACGAGATGATGGCGCACAGCTATGCGCACCTGTACGGCCTGCCTTGCACGGGACTGCGGTTTTTCACCGTGTACGGGCCATGGGGACGGCCGGACATGGCCTTGTTCCTGTTCACCCGGGCGATCCTGGCGGGCGAGCCGATCCAGGTGTTCAATCACGGCCGGCACAAGCGCAGCTTCACCTACATCGACGACATCGCCGAAGGCGTGGTGCGCGCGCTCGACCGCGTGCCGGACAAGGACGCAGGCTGGGACGCGACGCATCCGGATCCGGCCAGCAGCGGCGTGGCACCCTACCGGATATACAACATCGGCAACGAGGAGATGGTGGACCTGTTGCGCTACATCGAGGTGCTGGAAGCCTGCCTGGGGCGCAAGGCGCAGATGCAGATGCTGCCGCTGCAGCCGGGCGACGTGCCCGACACCGAGGCCGACGTCTCCGACCTCATCGCGCGCGTGGGCTACCGCCCGAAGGTGACGGTGGAAGAAGGCGTGGCGCGCTTCGTGGACTGGTATCGGGAATACTACGGCGTGTGAGGGTCAGGTTGTGGGGCACCGGGGCGCTTGTCGAAGCCTGCCCCTGCGGGTTTACGGACGCTCAACGCTGGAATGGCACGTCTATCCGGGTCCAGCGCTCCGCGCCTGCGCGGGTTTCATCGAACAGGTGACCGTCGCACTCGACCCAGGCGTGGCCCTCCAGGGTGCCCGCGGCTCGATCCACACCGATGCGCAACTGCGGTGCCAATCCTTCCTTCCGCATCCACCACCAGAGAGTGAGACTGCGAGCCAGGCAGCGGGTTGCGGGCAGATGCCGGGATATGCGTTGTAGGGCGCGCAGGCGCGCTTGCCAGGCATCGGGGTGTTCCATCGTTCGGGTACTGACGGGGCTGCTGCGGGCCAGTCTCGCCTGGCTCGCTTTCAACCCACGCGTGGCCAGCAGCAGGCGCACGCAGGCCAGCCGCCAGCTCGCCGGCCACATGGCACGTCGATCCGCGACGGGCAACCGGTACCAGCGCGCGAACGGGTTCAAGTTCGTGGCATCCTGAGGAAGGTGGATGACAGGGTATTGATTCGGCCTTCGGATTGTCCAACCTGAGGCTTGATCAGCTCTGACAGGCTTTCGGGCAGCAGTGCTGGGAGCCCGCGAACGCCTGCGTGCATGCAAGCGCGCGGGCCAGGGTGCGGGTTCGGGCAGCGCATTATGGATAAGCGTGCAAAACGGCAGTGCGACCGAACCCTCATCCGGCCCTGCGGGCCACCTTCTCCCGGGGGGAGAAGGAAATGACCAGCTGGGCGATGAGGCCAATCAGGAGGAGGTTTGAGAGCATGGCGATGAGCGATTTCGTGCGGCGCTACCAGGCGGGCGAGTTCAGCATCACGAACTTACCGGACGGCAGCGGGGTACTGCTGGACCTGGAGCGCGAGGTGCTGCTGAGCTTCAATGCCACCGGTGCGTTCATGCTGACGTGCCTCGCGCAGGGCTTGAGCGAGGACGAGGTTGTGGAACGGGTATGGGAGCGCTATGCCGTCGAACCGGTTGTGGCGCGCGCCGATGTGGCGCGGTTTGCCGGGCAGTTGCTGGAGGCGGTGGCACCGGGGTGAAACCCCAGGTGCCGGGTCCTCGCCCGGTCAGGGGCGCGGCGGGTGCAACAGGCGGCTCCAGGTGGTGCGGGGTTCGAGCACGATGTCCTGGCCGGTTTCCAGCCGTGCTGGTTGGGCGTGGCTTGCCAGGCGCAGGAACAGATCGGTGAGCAGGCGGCCCTCGTGCGGAAAATCGGGACCGAGCAGGAGGGGCTGGGCGGCACTCACCAGGGCTGCGAACAGCGTGGCTTGCGGGATCGGTTCCAGGTTCGAGTCCCGCCGCCGTCCGGCGCGGGGCCGGGTCAGCAGCCAGATGTGATCGATCCGGGCGTGGTCGGGAAAGCGCGGATCATCCGCGTCCACCGGCAAGAATGCGCGCGTGCCGCCGCGATTGGTTTGCCAACGCGTGCCCACGGCCTCGAACAGGCTGCGCGCGGCCCAGGACTGGCGCAGCGACACGAAGGCGCGGATGCGCTCGCCCCAAAGCACATCATCGCGGATGCCGGCCAGAAGGTAATCATCGCTGACCAGGCGGCCACCGGCGACCAGGGCGCTGGTGGCCAGGACCGACTTGCCGGCACCTTTATGCCCCAGCACCAGTACGCCCTGGTCGGCCACGGTCAGCAGGGCCCCATGGATGCATGCAAGGCCGAGTCGCGCCCACTGCTGGGCGAAGGCAAAGCTCATCGCGGCAGGAAGATGGCGGGGATCGCCCGGATGGTGCGTGGGCAGGATCGAGCAGGTGGCTGGGGCGTTGCTGGCACCGTGCACGAGGCTGTCGCCGAAGTCGCGCTGGAACGGCTCGACATGGGCCTGGCCCTGGCTGATCGGTTCGGCCTCGTAACGCGTCGGGCCCAGTTTCCTGATGGCCTCCCAGCTGGGCCGGCCCTTGGCACCCAGGTGGAGCGCGGCCAGTGCCGATGAGGCCGGACCATGCACCCGCACCCGACCGGCGAAGGTGGTGCTGATCAGCTGATCATCCGTGGCGATCATGACGCTTGCGGCAGACGATCATGGGCTGGGCGGGCGTTTGGAAATCCGAAGGGGCCGACACGAAAACGCCAGAGCGGCAGGCGCTCTGGCGTTTTAGAAAATGACAGTCAGAAATTAGAAGGTAACTTGCAACGTACCCCAGCATACTGCGTTGATGAACACATCGCTGGCGGGTGTATTTGTGTACAGCGGGAAAGCCGCGAGACGCACGTCGACCATGTCTGGAACGCCAGTGCCACCTGGAAGGTCCGCAAGGTTCACCAAGCCGTCGTAGGTGGCCCGATTAAAGAGACTTTGTGGCGGATTGTGACCGATGATCGTATAGGCATAGGAGATGCTGACGTTGTACCAGGTGCCGCCACTGCGACGAATCTGCAGCATGCCGATGTTGGCGGCATTGCCGGTGGCACCGCGAGCAAGATTGCTCTGGAAGCTGCCTAGCAGTGACGCATGGGTGGAGCCCAGTGGTACAGGTACTTCATTGGCCGCAATGTATGGGTAGGGCGAGTTGAGCGTGGGCTGCGGGGCCATGGCGAGGAAGCTTTGGCAGGTCGGGTAGCCGGCACCTTGCCAAAGGTATCGTTGCCCGGCGGGCGGTGCCACAACAACAGGCGTCGGATCCGCCGCCAAGGGTGCTGCCCGCTGGTGGGTGTCATAGTTCAAACTGCAGCGGGTGGTGCTGCATTGGATGTCGGGAAACGTGCTGTCATTGGCCGGCACCAAGCTTCGTTGTGCCATGGCGACATCAGCCAGCATGGCGAGAGATCCAAGAACAGATAATTGAACTAGGGCGCGCAACGCTGACATTGTCGGAGGTTCCTTGGCTGGCAGGATTGAATTGGCTTGGGTGTCAATCAACGAAGGTAGCGGCAGTAAAGTCCTGGTCGTATTGCGACCCACCTGCACCGGCGATCACCTCAGCCAAGCTCGACCGCATCAATGTCGGGGCTTGATAAGTCCATCGTTCGCGCAGTATGGCGGTCACTGTGCCAGCAACGACGGTGGCACCTTGGGTGGCGTCTGCGTTGTTCATGTTTGATGTCGCCCTGTTTGAAGAAGGGGGGCAGACCAATCCGCATACCCCCTCTTTGCATGGTAAGTTCGAGCTTGTTTAGTGTCAACTACATCACAGCCCGGGGAGGTTGGTGTCGGGAAAAGTGCGTGGACGGCGGAGTCGAAAGATACTTTCTTGCATGGCACCGATGCGGTGTCCGGCGCGTGGGCCTGCAGGTAGCGATGAGCGTTGACTTTGGTGGAGAAGCGTCGGGTGCTGGTGCCGCAGCCAGGATCCAGTTGTTGGAAGAACGGGCCGCGGAAAAAGGGCACATCCAGCAGCAGGCCGTGGGCGCGGCTTGCTGCGCCGGCGTTTTCGTAGCCGCAGGGCTGGGCCAGGGTTAGACGGCGGCCGAGACGATACGCGTCGATGCTGTCGGCGGGAAGTTGGTGTGACTCCAGGATGCGCATGATCGCGCGCTGGCTGCGGCGGCCGAGGGCAGATGCCATGAGGGCTTTGGTCCCAGCGCGCCAGCCGGTGGCGTGCCGCAAGTAACGAATCAGGTCCAGACTGCGCATACGTTGCATCAGATTGCGGCCCAAAATGTCCGTCAGATCGAACTCAAGCACTTCATCACCGCCATGACCGGACAGCGCAAGGCTTGCCTCCCGTTGCTTGATTTCTTCCGCACACAGCACCCCCATGAAACTGGTGGGAAAGGGCGGCGCTGACAAGCTCAGGCAGTGTTGGTAAGCGCGATGCACCCGCTCGGCCGTGGCTTCAACCCCGACCCATTCGAAGCCGCTCAGCTCGACGATTCGCCGGATGACCGGGCCCTCATCGCACTCGAAACCGGGGAACAGCACGCTGGTGCACAGCACCTGGTCGCGCTGCAGGATGCCCTGGCGCACCGCATCCATCAGGCCCACCAGCAGCACGCGCGAATCCGCGCCGCCGCTCAGGCGCAGGGCGACCTTGCGGTTGCCGTAGGTGCGGAAGATCTGCCGCAGGCCATCGGTGAGGATCCGGACGGGATCGGCCTCCGCCAGGACCCGTGATTCCGGTGCCATCAAACGCCGCCGATCCGGCTCCAGTCGAGCCGCGGGAACGCGGTAACGGACCCCTGCGAAGCAGCGCTTCACGTCTTCATAGAAGGAGCCTTCCGGTTCGAGCAGGAAATCCCGGCACCAGCGCTGCTCGTCGGCCCGGCTCAGGCGCACCTCGCCGAGCTGGCGAGCGACTTCGGTGCGCGCGTCGCCGATCACCAGCCGTCGGTGATCGTGGCCGAAGAACAGCGAGGTGAACCCATCCAGCGAACGACCAAAGTGCAGGTTGCCGCTTCGTAGGCAGCCCGCCACATAGGCCACCGGCCGCAGGTCTTCCAGTCCGTCGAGCACGGCATCGAGCCCCTGCGTTTGACCTCGAGCCAGAAGCTCGGTCAGGGCCGGAAAGCAGGCGACGCCCACCGGGGTGGCGGCATACAGCCACCAGTCCGGCCCACGCGAAAAGATGCTGCGTTCGTCGGTCTGGACATGCAGGGTGTCGCGCGCGCCAGGGTGCGCAGGGCTGGACAGGTCCAGGCATGGCTGCGGTGCGTCGGGTGCTGCACACGGCATGGGCTGGAGCGGACGGTCGACGACTTGGCGCGTGAACAGGATCATGCGGATAGTGTGCCCGCTCATCTCGCTGCGCGCTCGTTTCACCGCGACTGCCCCTGACGGCGAACGGAGTGCGGAAAGAGCAGTTACACTGCCCCCCCCCTCGGTGTGGGTATTCCGCGTGATCGACTTGCACTGCCACATGCTGCCGGGAATCGACGACGGCGCGGCCGATCTAGAGATGGCGCTGGCCATGGCGCGGATGGCTGTCGAGGACGGCGTGCGCCGGCTGGCCTGTACGCCGCACATTTATCCGGGCATGTATGAAAACACCGGCGACGGCATTCGCGTTGCAATCGCGAAGCTGCAGGCGGAGCTGGATCGGCACGGGATCGTCCTGCAGCTGATGCAGGGGGCGGACGTGCACCTGCAGCCAAATCTGGTTGCGAGCATCCGTGCTGGCCAGATCCCGACCCTGAACGACTCGCGCTACCTGCTGCTGGAGCCACCCCACCACGTGGCCCCGCCGCGCTTCGATGAGTCGCTGTTCGAGCTGAGAATGGCTGGAATCGTGCCGGTGATTACCCATCCGGAGCGTCTGAGCTGGATCGAAGACCATTACGAAGCCTTCATTCACGCGGTCGCCGAAGGTGCCTGGATGCAGGTCACCGCCGGCAGTCTGACCGGGCGCTTCGGTCGGCGCGCACGCTACTGGGGCGAGCGCATGCTCGACGAGGGCCTAGTGCACCTTCTGGCCACAGACGCGCACGACCTTGGCAACCGCGCGCCGCGCCTGGCCGAGGGGCGTGACGCGGCCGCGCTCCGCGTGGGTGAAGAAGAAGCACTGCGGCTGGTGGCCGCCCGGCCGCAGGCCATCGTGGACAACGCGCCGCCGGATTCGGTGGCCGCGCCCGCACCGGCGCGACGAACGCGTGCCGGCGAGAGGGTGCGGAAACTATTGAAAAGCGTGTGGGACACCTGATAATGCACGCCGCGCATCGATCCAATGAACAGGGGAATGTGGCATGAAAATACCGGCGTGGATTCTGGCCTGGTTCATCCTGGTACTGGTCGGGTGTTCCAGCCCGGGCGGAGTGCGCGATGTCGGACGCAACGAGGCGATGCCGCCGCCGGACACTTCCATCCTGTATGGCCTCCACGCGGGTGCCAGCGAATACCGCATCGGAGCCCAGGACCTGCTGCAGATCAGCGTGCTCGGGGTACCCGAACTGAGTCGCGACGTGCGTGTCAACGCCAACGGGCAGATTTCACTGCCGCTGATCGGCGGGGTGATGGCGGGCGGACAGACGATCCCCGAACTGGAACAAGCGGTCGCCGAAAAGCTGATGGAAAGCTACCTGCAGAATCCGCAAGTCTCCGTTTTCGTCAAGGAATACACCAGCCAGCGCGTCACTCTGGAGGGTGCCCTGAACAAACCTGGCATCTACCCGCTGACCGGCACCACCACCTTGCTTCAGGCCGTGGCGCTGGCCGGTGGGCTGGATCCCATGGCGCAGCGCGACGGCGTGGTGGTTTTCCGCCAGGTCGATGGCGAGAAAATGGCAGCGGTATTCGACTTGAGCAAAATCACAGATGGCACCGTCGACGATCCGCAGGTCTATGGTGACGACATCATCGTGGTGACACGCTCGGGCACACGCAGCTCGCTGCAGGAGCTGATCAAGTCGGCACCGCTGCTTGCGCTGTTTTTCCTGCTCTGACCCTTCGTACAAACCAATAAAGGCACGAATCCTGCGTGAGCCCAGAACACCTGCCCTCCATACCGCCGCACCACAATCAACGCGGGATCGCGCAACCCCAGGTTTCGCACCCCCGGCTGCTCGAAGCCGAGTCTGGCCACGATGAGGACGAGATTGACCTGCTGGCCTACTGGCAGCTTTTGCTCAGGCGGCGCTGGCTGATCCTCGGGATCCTGCTGGCCGTGGTTTCACTGGCCCTGCTCAGAACGCTGATGACCCCGCCGGTATACCGCGCCACGGCCACTCTGCAGATCGAGCCGTACGGCATGCAGGTGGTGCAAGTGCAGGGCATTTCGCCCGTGCAGGGGCGCTATGACCCCAACTTCAGCCAGACCCAGTACGAGCTGCTGAAAAGCCGATCGCTGGCCGAGCGCGTGGCCGGCGACCTGGGCCTGGTCGGAAGTGACATCTTCGAACAGTTGCGGCCACCAGGCTGGTTCCAGCGGGTGCGCAACCTGGTGGCTCCGCCGGAAGAGCGCCCCCCTGCTCCGCCGACAGCGGTACGCAGGCCGGGCGGTGCGGTCGCCGCCACTGCGCCCGACATCGCTGCCGGGGTGGCATCCGGTGCCGAACAACTGGCCCGGGCGACGGCCTTGGTGCACGCCGGCCTCAACATTACCCCGGTACGGTCTTCCTATCTGGTGCAGGTGCAGTACGACAGCACCCTGCCGGAATTCGCCGCGCGCGTGGCCAATGCGGTGGCCGATGGCTTCATTGCCGCCAGCCTGGACCAGCAGTACGGGGCGTCTTCCTATGCCAAACAATATCTGGAAGATCAGATCGCCCTGCACAAGTCACGGCTGGAAGATTCCGAACGCGAGCTGGTCGCTTACGCGAAGGAGATGGACATCGTTCCAGGAAGCGACGGCCGCTCATTGGTCGAGCAGAACCTCAACGACCTCAACCGATCCCTGGCCTCGGCGCAAGACCAGCGCATCCGCGCCCAGGCGCGTTGGGAGCAGGCCGAACTGGCCGATGGCGCGGCCCTGCCCGCCGACATCCTCGGCAACTCGATCCTGCGCACTCTGCAAAGTCAACGTGCACAGCTGCGCGGTGAGTACCAGGACAAGCTGCGCACCTTCAAGCCGGAGTACCCGGCGATGCTGGCGCTGCAGGGGCAAATCGATGAAGTACAGGACCAGATCATCCATGAGCTGGCCAATATCCGGGCGTCGGTCAAAGCAGAGTACGACGCCGCACTCTCCCAGGAAACCATGCTCAAGGCGCAGCTGGACAGCCTGCGACAAGAGAGCCTGATGGTGGATTCGCGCAGCATCCAGTACACCATTCTCCGGCGCGAGGTCGATTCGAACCGCGAGATTTACAACGGCCTGCTGCAGCGCTTCAACCAGGTCGGCCTGGCCGGAGATGCCAAGGTCAGCAACATCACTATCGTGGACCGGGCCACGACGCCAACCAGCCGCCACTCGCCCAGCCTGCGCAACAACCTCATGCTGGGCCTGTTGCTGGGCGCGATGTTGGGAGTTGGAGTGGCCCTGCTGCTGGAGTACCTGGACAACACCATCAAGACGCCGCAGGACGTCGAGCGCCTGCTGCGTCTTGGCGTGCTGGGCATCATCCCGAAGCTGAACAAGCAAGAGCCCGGCGAGGCCCTGCGCGATCCGCGCTCGGCGTTTTCCGAAAGCTATCGCTCGGTCCGCACGGCTCTGCAGTTCTCCACTGAGCGCGGTGTACCCAAGATTCTGCTCATCACCAGCAGCTTCCCCGGTGAGGGCAAGACGACCTCGGCCAGCACCCTGGCAATGAATTTCGCCCAGCTCGGCAAGCGGGTGTTGCTGGTGGAGGCCGACTTGCGCAACCCCCGATTGGGCAAGCTGATGGGACTAAGGTCGGAACATGGATTGAGCAGCGTTCTGGTGGGCAACACCCCCCTGCACGAGGCACTCGTCCATTCGCAAACGCCTGGCCTGGACGTGCTGTTGTCGGGCCCGCTGCCGCCCAGCCCAACCGAGCTGCTGGCGGGGATGCGGTTCGTCTCGCTGATGACGGTGGCGACCACTAAGTACGATCAGATCATCATCGATGGGCCGCCGATACTGGGTCTCGCCGATGCTCCGATCCTGGCCAACGTCGCCAACGGCACCCTGATGGTGGTGCAGTCCGGCGTTACCCGCATCCAGGCCGCGCAGGCCTCGGTGAAGCGCCTGCAAATGACCCGCGCTCACCTGATCGGCTGTCTGCTGACCCATTACGATGCCCATCGCAGCGGCTATGGTTATCGCTACGAAGGCGAATATGGGCACGGGGCCGCGCTGCGCTTGGGTTCCAGGTAGATCGGCGGTCGTCAGTCATGGCCGTTGATGCCCTGGAGCAGGCCCTGGCCATGCAGCAGGAGCCACTTTTGCGGTTTTCGTTGCGAAACCGGCCGCTAGCTCCCGATATCCTCGTCGTCATCCAGCTGGCGGCGGCCCGCCAGCCCCTGTTGGCAGACACGGCCCGCCGCCTCCGCCTGGACGAAGGCGGCGTGCTGGAAACCGTCCGCTCTTACCTGCAGCAAGTCCTGTTCGAGGGTGAGCCGGACGCCTATCGCGTGCTGGCAGCAACACCCACGACCCCGCTCGCCGACATCCGCAAGCACCATCGCTGGCTGCAGCGCTGGCTGCATCCGGATCGGCGCGGACAGGAGTGGGAAGCCCTGTTTGCCACCCGGGTCAACTGGGCCTGGTCGCAACTGCGCACCGCAGAAGCACGAGCGCGCTATGACGCGCAACAGCGGCAACAGTGCGAGGCCGGTGAGCAGCCACTGTCATCCGTGTCGGAGGGTGGAACCTGGATGCCCGTACCGGTGGAACCGCGAACACCCCCGCACCATCGTTTCCGGGTGGCAGCGCTGAGCCTGATGGCGCTGCTGTGCGTTGGCCTGCTCTATCTCGCCATTACCCGCGAGGACGCGACTCACCGCGCACTTTCGGCCGTGGACCTGCCGGACATGGGTGTCATCGTCGCGCCAGCGGATGTGCCAGGGGATGCAGCAAAGCCTCGGCTTGTGCCCAGTGCACCGGCAACAGCGCCGATCCCGGCCCCGATCGCGCCCCACGCATCGGCTCCGGCGGTGGCATCGGCTGGATCGTCAACCGCGTCGGCACCGTCGGCGACAACGCCTGCAGGCAAGGCTCGCGTTGCACTGGAATCGCAGACGAACCCCATCGCCCGGGTCGAAACGGGCCGGCAGCCGGGTTCGGCCATGCCGGTCACAAGGCGCACGGCAACGCCTGCTCCCGTCGCCCCCCCGCTGCCTGCCACGGCGACCCGCGCAAAGGCCGCATCCGATACCGTCGGCGAGATCCCCGGGCGAGCCGTGGCATCGGCGGTTGTTCCCGATGTCGATGCGGTCTCGGTGCAAGCCGCCCGAGCCGTGGCGGGTGTGCCCGCGCCCGCACGCCAGCGGGCGATTCTGGCCATGACCGAGGTTTCTTTGCCCGCGGTGCCGCCGGAGGTGCCGCGCATGTCGCAATCGGCATTGCCGAATCAGCCGGCTGTCGAACCCGCGCCGATCGAGCTGGTCGCGATCGCGCCGCTGGCGGTGCCGTCATTGCCGTCCGCGCCCGAAGCCGCCCGGAAAAAAGACGCGGCCGCCGAGACCCAGGACAATACCGTGTTCAGGATGGAAGCCGCGCGCACACGGGTGGACGAGCTGGTTGCGTATTTTTTCGCCTCCGATGACAACCGGCCAATCTGGCCCGATGCTGTGGTGCCGCATAGCGCCCAGACTTCACGCGCGAAGCTGCGTGAGCGCAACAGCATGGCTCTGATGTCCAGTTTCGAGCTGGAGTCTCCCTACTGGAAGATGTCCGATGCCCGGATCGAGATTCAGGTTGCCTACCGGGCTGGATGGAACCGGGATTTGGCCGAGCGCGGGCTGTTGCGGGCCACGATGGTCTGGTCGGACCAGACCTGGCAATTCACCCGGATCGAACTGGAACCCTTTCGATGAGGCGGGTGTGGTCGATGGCCGCGCTCGGCATGTTGGCGCTGCTGGCCGGCTTCGTGGGCTGGCGCAGCGTGACCACGGCGTTGTCGGCGCATTGGCTGGCCGAGGCACCGGAACGGGCCTTGGTCTGGAATCCGGCGGACCCGGCTGCGAGACTGACCGATGCCCGGGCTTTGCTGGACGCAGGTGAGCTCTTGGCTGCGGCAGCGCAGGCGAGGCAGGTGCTGCGGGCAGAGCCATTGCAATCCAGGGGCCTGGTGCTGCTGGCCAGGGTTGCCGATACCACCCGCGATCCCCAGGTGGGCGAGCTGTTTCAGCGGGCCCTGCAGCGCAGTCCGCGTGACCAGTACGCCCGGGCCTGGGTGATCGATGAACAGTTGAAGACGGGGCACTTCGACGAAGCGATCATCCATGTGAATGTACTGCTGGGTTTTGCCCCCTGGTTGCAGGAGAACCTGCTCCCGGTCCTGGTCCAGGCCAGCGCTGATCGGGAGTTTGCGGCGTCCCTTTCCAACGCCCTTTCCGAGCATCCCGGCTGGCGTTCGATTTTGCTCGATGACCTGCTGGAGCGCGGTGATCCAGGCGTCATTGAAACCGTGTATGGGGGGCTGCTGGATCGACACGATCTGACCGATCGCGAGGCCCGGCGCTGGTTCGACTGGCTCGGCCGGGCGGGCCGCTGGGGCGAGGCCTACAGCCACTGGATATCCTGGTTGCAGCTGCCGACGGGTGCCAGCGTGGCCCTGGTGCACGATGGCGGATTCGATCACCCGGCGCGTGGGGTTGGTTTCGGCTGGCGCATGCAGGGTGGCTCGAACGCGCTGATCGAGCGGGTGCGGGAAGGCGACGATACGGCCGTGCGCGTGACCCTCCTGGGGCGTCGCACGACTTGGATCGGCCTCGCGCAGAATCTGTTCCTGGCTCCCGGTTGGTATCGCCTGCAGTTTCGGGCCGCAGCGCGCGACTTGCGCAGCGATCGAGGTATCCACTGGGTGCTCGGTTGCCACGGCGAAAGCCCGATGCGGGTGGAGACCGAGGCCTTGCAGGGCGATTTCGACTGGAAGAAGGTGGAGCGGGTATTCGAAATTCCGTCCCGGGACTGCCCGGCACAGGAGTTGGCCTTGATCAATCCGGGGGCTGAGGGTGCCGGCAAGATCGTGTCGGGTACGCTCTGGCTGGATGATTTCGTCATCGCCCCGATCCATGCAGACAGTGAGGCGGCGGCATCCGATCCCGGGTTCCCGGCAAAAAAATCATTGCATTGACGCGCGCTGTTCACTAGTATCAACCCGTACGATTACGTCAGGAGGATTGATGACATGATGAAGTTCATGGCTTCTGCGGCCGCCGGTCTCTTGATGACCGCGCTTGCGTTGCCGGCGCTGGCGCAAACGGATGCCGACGCACGCGATGAGGTGGCCAGTTTGCGCCCCGGGGAGGGCGTGATCATGCTCAGCATAGAACAGGGCCCCTTCAACACGCCGACGCAGCAGCAGCGGGTCGCGACCGGCGACCGCCTGATGGTGGCCAAAGACAGCGTGGCAACCGTGGTCTACGACGATGGCTGCGAGATGAAGTACGACGAAGCCGGCGTGTACGAGATCGAACCCGACTGCAAGGTCGTGGGTGCATGGTGGGGCCAATCGGACGCAGGCATGCGCACCTTGGCGATAGCCGGCGGTGCCGTACTGGGTGGAGTCGCTGGCTATCACCTCAAGGACTGTCCGCCGGTCAGCCGGTGACCGCTGACGCGACACTCCCTGCAGGCAAAATTTCCCGGAACGGGGCGAAGCTGGGCATTCGCCCCGTTTTTGCATGTGTGAAAGTTGCGGCGCGGCGCGCCGCATCCGACCGCCCGTCTCCGTGACGACACTGGCAACGAGGTGGCGATGAGACGACCCGAGGCCATGCCCGCCGCGGCGACCGCAGGAAGCCGCCGCTCCGGCTCATCTCAACTGCGGCGAAGCGAAGTCGCGGATGACGGAGGCGTCCTGATTCTGGCACTGCTCGTCCTGACCCTGTGTTTCGCCACCGGCGGCAGTTCGACACAAACGGGGCTGGGGATCATGCTGGCCGAATTGCTGGCCCTGCCGCTACTGGCATATGCACTGTGGCGCGTCTGGCAACGGCAGCGGATGGCGCGCGCGCGCTGGGCGCTGATCGTGGCGCTGGCGATCGCATGCCTGCCGTTGCTGCAGCTTTTTCCCCTGCCGGAAAGCCTGTGGCACCTGTCGCCGGCCCGCGTGGCCCTGCGCGAGGATCTTGCCGCCTTCGGCGTTCATGATCCCATTCTGCGTTGGTCCCTGACGCCGGCGGCCACCGAACGCAATTTTTACGCGCTGCTGCCGGCCATCGCCCTGTTCCTTGTCCCCTTGGCCATCCGGCGACAGTCGTGGCAGACGCTGTTGAGGTGGATCGTCGGGCTGGCGATTTTCACCCTGCTGCTGGCCTTCGTGCAGCTTGGCATGCCGCAGGACAGCTTCGTCAACCCGTTCCCGGAGTACGAACCAAGCCTGAGCGGGGTGTTCGCCAACAAAAATCATCAGGCGAGCGCCCTGGCTATCGGCCTGGTACTGGCGCTGGCGCTGCTGCTTGAGGCGTACCGGGATTCTGGAAGGCACGACCGATCGCATACCAAACAGTTGCTGTATGCGGCCCTGGTGGTGCTGCTGGTCCTGGTCCTTCCGCTGGTCAAATCGCGCGCCGGAATGCTCATCTCGATGGTTGCCTGCGGCATGCTCCTGCTAACGTCCGGACTGCTGTCGCCGGAGCGATGGCGGGCCAGCCGCGCGGCACGCGTTCTGGCTGTCCTGGCCATCGCGGTACTGGCGGTCGGCACTTGGGGTGCATTCGCCTGGATGCAAAGCGAGGCCGAACTGGACAGTTCGCGCTGGGACATGTTCACCACAACCCTGCGCCTGGGGTTCGTCAATGCCCCGTTCGGCAGCGGCTTCGGCAGCTTCGTGCCGATGTTCGAACAGGCTACCGGTGGTTCCTTGATGCGCAGCGGCTATATCAACAATGCCCACAATGAATACGTGCAGTGGTGGTTTGAAGGCGGGGTGGCAGCGGTAGCAGCAATGCTGGCCGCCTTGTCGGTGCTGCTGACGGCTGTACGCCGCCTGCTGCAGCGACCGGAAAGTTCGAGCACGCGCCGCACCGGCATCGCAGCCGCCTGTGCCCTGCTGGTGCTGTTGCTGCATTCCACGGTCGACTACCCCATGCGCGCGCCCGCGCTGATGGCGGTGGCCGGTCTGCTGGCCGGGATCGTCGTGGCCACGGCCCTGCCGGAACAAAAGCAAATCGCGGCTGGCGCATCCGCCCCGCCTTTTTTGTCATGACGCGACGGTCTTCCCTCGACGAAACCGGCTCGCGTCGAATCAAATCGAGCCAATTCAGCGCCGCAGCGCTGACCGCAGGCGTCTGAGCAGGGCGCAGAAAAGGCCGGTGTCGGCACCATAGCGCGCGCGCAAGTGCGCCCGGTCGGGCATCAGTCGCTGACGCAGCCAGTCGAGCTTCAGACCCAGCGTCGGATAGGCGGCCAAACTCATGCGCTGCACGTACCACCACTGGTCCAGGCGATCAATGTCCATGGGCTCGCTCGCTGCGGCGCGCATCAAGCGAACCCGCGTGGCGTCGGGCATGACCGCGCCAAACCGGGCGGCCGCGGCCGCGGCACCGTCCAGAGAGGCACCGGCAAGCCCGCGCTCGCACGCCATCCCCGCCAGCACATCCCAGTCGTCGGAAGCAAACAGCCGCCCCAGCAGATCCAGGTCGTAGATCCATTTGAGCGTATCAGGAACACCGTTGGCCCGATTCTGCAGACGGTGCATGCAGGCGTGCAACCAGGCATGTACAGGCATCAGACCGCGGGCACCGTCAGCCAGCGTTGGCAGCGCGATGGCTCCGGCTTCCAACTCATCCCAATCGAAGCGGAATGCGAACATCGGCGTGCTGGAAAGTCGCCAGTGCAGGTCCACTTCGAGTCGGGACGCCCCTTCAGCCGCATATTCCAGGGTGAGTTCGAAGCTGACCAGATCGCCAGGCAAGGCCCCCGTGGACGGCCGATAGCCCATGTCTGCCAGGATCACCGCGGCGCGATCCACCTCGGCGCGAGAGCGCAACAGCAGGTCGATGTCGCCACAGTTTCGCTGCCAGGGGTCGCCATAGGCCCAGTAAGCCAGAGCCGAGCCCTTGAGCAGCAGCACCGGCAACTGCGCGGCAGCCAGCCGCGCCAGAAGGCGGCGACCGTGACTTTCCAGATACAGACTGCGGGCCACCTCCGGCTGTGCGGCCCTAGCCACGGCCTCGCGCACCGCGGCCGGCACGAGATCAACCATCGCCGGCTCGGCCAGGCGTGCATGCAGCAGGCCCACCACGCCCTCGTGCCGGGCTACGTTGACCAGCCGCCCCGCATCCCACGAATCGCTCTCGCCAGGCAGCGATGCCGGGGTGGTGAGCAGGCCAATCAATAGGCCGCGGCTGTACTGGAGATCGGACGCGTCCACGTGGGGCGATCATAGGACAGGCTCGACCCGCGGGTATCATGCAGGCCCACGCATCGGCTGCTGCGATCCGAACTGCTACATCGATGGCGACCAGAGCACGAATGAGGGAACGGCACTTGCTGAACAAGACGGCGCTATCGGTCAGGAGGATGGCATGGGTGGTGCTGCTGGGCAGCGCCTTTTCTTTTTCCGTCGGAATGCTGTTGCCGGCACCGGCAATCGGCCGACTGCGACTCCGCATGCCGGTCCTGACTCAGGCATGGGATACGCTCAATGCCGCTTTTCCGGCCCTGAATCCCCTGCATGTGCTCTGGTACGCCTGGATCGCGCTGCTGTGGTGGCTTGTTACCCGACGTCAATACCGTTGGGGCGGCGCGTTGCTGCTGGTGGGCATGAGCGTGCTGGGCGAAGTTCTGCAACTGTGGGTGCCGGGGCGCAATGCACGGATTGCCGACGCGTTGAACGACATGCTCGGCATCGGTATCGGCATCGCGCTGGGGGCGTTGATCCTGAGGCTTGCACACGGGCACCAGCGCGGGCTCTTGCAAGGCCGGAAACTGGCGGACAGCGCGTCGAGGCGGCCCGAAGAGCAGTCATGACCAGACCCGCCGATCGTGACTCACCGCAAGGTGGCGATAACCAAGTGGTGCGACAGTGCGAGCTGTCGTTCCTGATTGGCCTGCTGCGGCCGCACCGCGGCCCCCTGGTCCTGACCCTCGTCCTGCTGCTGCTGCAGAGCCTGATCGCTCTGGCCCATCCCTGGCTGGCGGGGCGCTTTGCCGCTGCGGTCCTGCTCAATGCCCCGGTACACGGCCTGATGTGGGCGTGGTTCGCATTGATCGGAGCGCAAAGCGCGCTGGCATGGTCCACCAGCGTGCGGCTGCAGGCGACCACAGCCTCGCTGGTTGCCGAGATTGGGGTACGGGCGTTCGACCATCTGCAGTCCCTGCCGCTGGCCTGGCATCAAGATCGGCAGCACGGCGACGTACTCGCTCTGTTGACCCAGGACGTGAACCGCCTGGGGCAGTTCCTGGTGGCGGCCCTGTCGCCACTGCTGCCGCAACTGCTGATCTGCGCGGGGGCACTGCTGATGATGTTCTGGCTTGCACCCTGGTTCGCGCTGGCAGCCGCCGTGCTGGTGCCGGCGGTATTCCTCGGGATGCGCCTGGCCGGGCGCCGCCTGCGCCCGCTGGGACAGCGCATGACCCAAGGCTTCGCCATCAAGAGCGCCATCGCCGGGCAAAGCCTGACCATGCTCCCGGTGATCAAGGCCTATGCGGCAGAAGAATTCGAATCCGCACGGTTTCGCGCAGAAAGCGTCAGTCTGCGCGAAACCCAGGTTACCCTAGCCCGCCGCAGCGGCCTTGTCACACCTCTAGTACGGCTGGCATCGGCGGCCGCCATCTTGCTGCTGCTGGCGCTGGCCGGACGCGCCGTAGCATCGGGCACGCTCACTCCGGATGCGCTGGTGAGCCTGCTGCTGTACGGCCTGCTGCTGACCCAACCAATCAGCGCACTGGCGGGCGTCTACGGGCAGGTGCAGGTGGCACGCGGCAGCGCCCAGCGGCTGCTCGACCTGTTCGATCAGGCACCGGAACCCGATGATGGCGACTGGGCTCCTGCCACGGTGCGCGGAGATATCGCGTTCGAACACGTCAGCTTTCACCATCAGGGGCGCAAGCGCGTGCTCGACGGCCTGAACCTGCACGTCCACGCGGGCGAGACGGTCGCAATCACCGGGATCAACGGTTCTGGCAAGAGCACCCTGATCCATCTGCTGATGCGCTTCGCCGACCCCGAGGCCGGGCGCATCCTGCTGGACGGTCGCGACCTGCGCGCATATCGACTGCACAACCTGCGTCGTCATATCGGCCTGGTCTCACAAACGGTACTGCTGTTCGACGCTGGCGCGGGTGACAACATCGCCTGGGCGCGTCCGGATGCCAGCCAGGCGGACATCGAGGCCGCCGCCCGCCTTGCGCAGGCGCATGAATTCATCCAGGCACTCCCCCAAGGTTATGCAACTCGCGTGGGTGACCGTGGCGTCAGGCTGTCCGGCGGCCAGCAGCAACGCATCGCTCTCGCGCGTGCCCTGCTCAAGAACCCGACGATCCTGGTTCTGGACGAGGCCACGGCCATGTTCGACCCCGAGGCCGAGCGCGCCTTCGTGTGCGCCTGCCGCGCCCATCAGCATCAACGTACCGTCCTGCTGATGACCCATCGGCCGGCCAGTCTGGCTCTGGCCGATCGTGTGCTGCGGATGGAGCACGGGCAGCTGTTGCCGGTCAGTGCCCCGTAGCATTCACGCCCTCCCCCTGCCTGCACGCCGACGCCCCGCGAATGGAGCGGCTGCAGCTCTGGGGAAGATGGGGCTTTCTTCAGGTCTGCAGTTGCTCGCGACATTCCCGGCATCAGGCCACCGCTGAACCGACCCAAGCAAGCAGAGGACATCGGCACTCCCGCTTGATGCGCCCGGCCAAGGCATATCGGAGCCTCCCCCGCCGTCCTCGCACACCACCGTACCGGTTCATGGTGGCGCTCTGCCGGGCGCACAAAAAAAGCGCGGATGAATCATCCGCGCCTTTCGGGCCGTCCCTGGCCTCGACGCAACAGGGCCTGTCGACAGCGCCCCCGTCAACCCATCAAAGCGCCGGCGCCACCGGTGCCGGCGGCAGGGTGCCGGACGGCTTCTTGGCGGCAGGCTTCTTGGCGGGGGCCTTCTTGGCCGGAGCCTTCTTCGCGGCGGCCTTCTTGGCCGGAGCCTTCTTCACCGCCGCCTTCTTGGCCGGAGCCTTCTTCACCGCCGCCTTCTTGGCCGGAGCCTTCTTCACCGCCGCCTTCTTGGCCGGGGCCTTCTTCACCGCCGCCTTCTTGGCCGGAGCCTTCTTCACCGCCGCCTTCTTGGCCGGGGCCTTCTTCACCGCCGCCTTCTTGGCCGGAGCCTTCTTCACCGCCGCCTTCTTGGCCGGAGCCTTCTTGGCAGCCGCCTTCTTCGCTGCAGGTTTCTTCGTTGCCATCTTCAGGTTCTCCTCGTCAGTGGATCGATCTTCGTTGGTGGATCGTCAATTACCCGGTGGGTGAGGCGGCGTTCGCCGCATACAACAACGCCCGCATCCAGACGCATGCGGGCGTAGTGTCTTGGTTCTTCAGAACGGTCGTGCGAACGAGCTTGAGCTTGGCTGCAGGGAAAGATGCCGAGAACCGCGAATCGCGGCGTAAAGGAATCGACCTGTCGATGCTTCCGCTGTGCTGTGGTTCCACTCAACGCCGCGCCTGAAGTGCAAGGTTGCGCGAAACCTAAGCATCAACAACGAGACTGTCAACAAGAAGATGTACCTCGCCACGCACGCGCTGTCCTGGATGTGTTTTTCACGGGGCGAAAAGCACGCGCTGTTCGATGCCAGGACGCAGCGCATGCGGCTGCGAAACAGCGTGCGACGATGCCACATCAAACCATGCCGACACACAAACAAACCCTTGCATGGCGCGGCTCTCACCGCATCACGTCGATGCCGACGCGTTCTTCACCACACCACGCACAGCGCGTGTGCGTGCAGCGCGCATGCACACGTTGCACAGCACGCGCACAGCACCATCACGCGAGCATCGGATTCGTCGTGGCTTTCGCATTGCACAAGGCAAAGTGCGCGAAACTTCGCGCGTGTTTGCGCGTGCCCGCGCACCCGCATCGGATCGTGACCCGTCGCTGCAACGCGATCGGCCGCCCGAAGGCGGCCGATCGATCACGCGCCATGAAGACGACGATCAGTGCATGTCTTCTTCCATCGCCTCGGCATACTCGTCCGGTCCGAGCAGACCATCCAACTGCGCCGCATCGTCAATCTTCAGCGCGAACAGCCAGCCCTCGCCCCAGGGATCGGCGTTGATGGTCTCCGGCGCATCGGTCAGCGCCTCGTTGATCGCAATCACGGTGCCGGACACCGGCGCATAGATGTCCGATGCGGCCTTCACCGACTCGACCACGGCGCAGCCCGCGCCCTGTTCGAAGTGATCGCCCACGGTCGGCAGTTCGACGTAGACCACGTCGCCCAGCTGATCCTGCGCGTGAAAGGAAATGCCGACGGTCACGCGACCGCCTTCTTCGAGGCGCGCCCACTCGTGGGAACGCTGGAACTTCAGGTCGCCGGGGATTTCACTCATGACTGACTCCGGGGGAAAGAGGCCGCGTGGCGCGGCGGATGGGAACGCGGGGATTGTACGTGGCACCGATGACGAAGTGCTTACTCGACCGGCTTGCCGTCGCGCACGAAGGGATACTTGACGATGCGCGCCGGCACGATGCGGCCGCGGATATCGACGCCGACGTCGCCTGGTTCGCCCGCCGGAATCCGCGCAAAAGCGATCGAGGCGCCCAGCGTCGGAGCAAAGGTGCCGGAGAGGATTTCGCCATCACCGACGGCGGTGACCACGCGCTGGCCGTGGCGCAGGATGCCCTTGTCTTCCAGTACCAGGCCCACCATCCGGCGCGGCACGCCGGCGGACTTCTGGGCTTCGAGCGCGGCGCGGCCGATGAAGTCGCGACCTTCGTCCAGGCTCACGGTCCAGGCCAGACCGGCTTCGAGAGGCGTGACGCTCTCGTCCATGTCCTGGCCGTAGAGGTTCATGCCGGCTTCGAGACGCAGGGTGTCGCGCGCGCCCAGGCCCGCAGGCCTGACGCCGGCCCCGGCGAGGCGATCCCACAGCGCCACCGCGCCGTCCTGCGGCAGGACGACCTCGAAGCCGTCCTCACCCGTGTAGCCGGTGCGCGCCACGAACAGCGCTTCGCCCTCGATGCCGCGCGCGTCACGCGCCGTGAACTTGCCCAGCGCCTCCACCGCCTCGCGATCCGCATCGGCCACCTGAGCCAGCACCGCGGCGCGCGCGTTCGGGCCCTGCACCGCAATGAGGGCCAGCTCGGGGCGTTCGACCACGCGCAGGTCGAAATCGCGCGCGACGGATTCGATCCATGCCAGATCCTTGTCGCGGGTGGAGGCGTTGGAAACGATGCGAAAGAAGTCTTCCGCGAGGAAGTACACGATCAGGTCGTCGATCACCCCGCCGCTGTCGTTGAGCATGCACGCGTACAGCGCCTTGCCCGGCGTCTTGAGCTTGTCGACCGAATTGGCCAGCAGGCGTCGCAGGAAACCGCGCGCACCGCTGCCGTGCAGGTCGATCACCGTCATGTGCGAGACATCGAACATGCCGACGTCACGACGCACCCGATGATGCTCGTCGACCTGGGAGCCGTAGTGGATCGGCATGTCCCATCCGCCGAAGTCGACCATGCGCGCGCCGGCGGCGCGGTGGGTGGCGTTGAGGATGGTTTGCTGGGTCATGACGGCCTCGATGGATTGGACGAAGGTCTCATTATCGCAGGGGACGGGCACGATGATCGTGCGCTGGCCGCGCGCCTTGACGGCATCTCCGGCATATTCGCCCGCGCGTGTCGCGGCCCGTCCGGCGGATGGGCGTGCATCGGCGGCTGGCATCCCCACCGCACGGCACGCGATGATGCGCCATCGCACCGGATGCCTGCCCATGTCCCAGTCCCAGTTCACCCTGCTGCGCCGCCGCCGATTCCTGCCGTTCTTCGTGACGCAGGCGCTGGGCGCGTTCAACGACAACGTGTTCCGCAATGCGCTCATCATCCTGGTGACGTTCCACATCGCCGGACTGAGCAGCAGCCAGCGGGATCTGTACTCCAACCTTGCCGCCGGCCTGTTCGTGCTGCCGTTCTTCCTGTTCTCGGCCAACGCCGGGCAGTGGGCGGAGAAATACGAGAAGTCGCGCACCATCCGCTGGATCAAGCTGGCGGAGATTGGTCTGATGGTTCTGGCGGGCGTGGCGCTGTGGCAGCAGTCGCTGCCGCTGCTGCTGGGCACGCTGTTCCTGAGCGGAGTGCAAAGCGCGCTGTTCGGGCCGCTGAAGTATTCGATCCTTCCGCAGGCATTACAGCCGTCCGAACTGGTCGGCGGCAACGCGCTGGTGGAATCGGGCACCTTCCTGGCGATCCTGCTGGGCACCTTCGCCGGCGGCTGGCTGATGGGCCTGTCGTCCGGCACGCTTTGGGTGGGCATGGCGCTGGTCGCCATTGCCATCGCAGGCTGGATGAGTTCACGCGCCATTCCCGCCGCGCCCGCCACCGCGCCCGATCTCAGGCTCAACTGGAATCCGGTCAGCGAGACCTGGCGCAATGTGATGTTCCTGCGCGACCATCGCGCGGTGCTCAACTCGGTGCTGGGAATCAGCTGGTTCTGGTTCTTCGGCTCGGTGTTCCTGGCCCAGCTGCCCAACTACACGCGGCTGTATCTGGGCGGCGACCAGAGCGTGGCGCCGCTGGTGCTGATGCTGTTCGCGCTCGGCATCGGTGCAGGCTCGCTGCTGTGCGAGGTGTTCTCGCGCCGCACCGTGGAAATCGGTCTGGTGCCGCTCGGCGCGCTGGGCATGACCGTGTTCGGCGTCGATCTGTATTTCGCCCGGCCCGAGATGGCTGCCGTCACCGGCCTGAACTGGCAGGCCTTCCTCGCCGCACCCGGCACCCTGCGCATCTGTTTCGATCTTCTGATGATCGGTGTATCGGGGGGCTTCTTCACCGTGCCGCTGTATGCGCTGATCCAGCAGCGCAGCCCGCGCGAGCGGCTCTCGCGCACGATAGCGGCCAACAACATCCTCAACGCCGCCTTCATGGTGGCCGCCGCGATCCTGGCCATCGCGCTGCTCAACAGTGGCCTCAACGTGCCGCAGCTGCTGCTCGTCGTCGCCGTGCTCAATGCGCTGGTGGCGATCTACATCTTCGTTCTGGTGCCCGAGTTCATCGCGCGCTTCATCGCGTATCTGGCCGCCAAGGCGCTGTACCGGCTCGACGTCAGGCACATCGGGCGCGTACCTGTCGAAGGTCCGGCGCTGCTCGTCTGCAACCACGTCAGCTACATGGACGCGATCCTCATTCTCGGCGCGGTGCCGCGTCCGACGCGCTTCGTCATGTATTACAGGATTTTCGACATCCCCGGCATGAACATCGTGTTCCGCGCCGCCCGCGCCATTCCCATCGCCGGTGTGAAGGAAGATCCCGAACTGATGGAGCGCGCCTTCGCACAGATCGACGCCGCGCTGGCCGAGGGTGAGCTGGTCTGCATCTTCCCGGAGGGCAGCCTCACCACGGATGGGGAAATGGCTCCGTTCCGCAAGGGCGTGGAACGCATCCTCGCCACGCGTCCGGTGCCGGTGGTGCCGATGGCACTGCGCGGCATGTGGGCCAGCATGTGGAGCCGGCGCGACTCGCGCCTTCACCGCATGCGCCTGCCGCGTCGCTTCCGGGCGCGCGTGGAGCTGACCGTGGGCGAACCGATCGCAGCGGAACTCGCCAGCGCCGACGCGCTGGAAGCGCGGGTGCGGGAGCTGCGCGGCGAGGCGCGCTGATCAGCCCTTGCGGCCCAGCGCCTGCGCCAACGCACCCAGCAGGCGATCCACCGCTTCCGGACGGCTGGAGGCACCCATCAGGCCGATGCGCCAGATCTTGCCGGCCAGCGGCCCCAACCCTGCGCCGATCTCGATGCCGTGATCGGTGAGGAGCGCGCGGCGCACGCCGGCTTCATCCACGCCCTCGGGCACCACCACGGGATTGAGCTGCGGCAGACGCGCGCGATCGTCGTCACCCAGAAGGTTCAGGCCCAACCGCTGCAAACCGTCGCGCAGGCGCTGGTGATTGGCCTGATGCCGCGCCCAGGCCGCCTCCAGCCCTTCCTCGCGCAGCATCAGCAGCGACTCGTGCAGCGCGTAGGTCATGTTGATCGGCGCGGTGTGGTGGTAGCTGCGTCCGCCGCTGCCATCCCAGTAGGCCATGACCAGGCTCATGTCGAGGAACCAGCTTTGTACCGGCACCTTGCGCGCCTTCACGGCTTCGGTGGCGCGAGGGCTGAAGGTCACGGGCGAGAGGCCGGGCGGCGCCGAAAGGCACTTCTGCGACCCCGAATACATCGCGTCGGCGCCCCAGCCGTCCACGTCCACCTCGCAGCCACCCAGGCTGGTGACCGCATCGACGATGGACAGCGCGCCGTGCTCGCGAGCGAGGCGGCAGAGCGTTGCGGCATCCGAACGCGCGCCCGTGGAAGTCTCCGCGTGGACGAAAGCCAGCGCCTTCGCACCAGGGTGTGCCTTGAGCGCCGCCTCGACCTTTTCCGGATCGGCCGGCCTGCCGAATTCGTCATCCACCATCACGGCGGTGGCACCGCAGCGGATCACGTTCTCGCGCATGCGCCCGCCGAACACGCCGTTGCGACACACGATGACGGTATCGCCCGGTTCGACCAGGTTGACGAAGCAGGCCTCCATGCCGGCCGAGCCCGGTGCGGAGACCGGAATGGTGAGCGAATTGGTCGTCTTGAAGGCATGGCGCAGCAGCGCCTTGAGCTCCTCCATCATGCCGACGTAGGCGGGATCCAGATGGCCGATGGTGGGGCGCGCCAGTGCATCGAGGATACGCTGGGGCACATCCGAAGGACCGGGGCCGAGCAGGAGACGGCGGGGCGGATGAAAGCTCTGCATGGCGATGCGCACCGGATGGGAATGGCCCGCAAGTGTAGCCCGCTTTGCGCCGCCCTCCGTTCCTCCAGCACATGCCATGTGCCGGCACCTATCCGTGTCGGGATACCGCGGAACGGCTTGCGCGCATCCGGCCTTTCCTGTCGCGCAGGCGACGATTCGCGCTCGCTCGTGATCGCCATGTGAAAAATGGAAGAGGCCCGGACGCCATGAAAGCGCCGCCTGCATGCGCGTGAGCCAGGAGCGCAGTCACGCGTGGCGACAGGATCGCGCGTGAATTCCGCCATGCCTGCGGCCGCGAGACGGCAGGAAAGCGCGTTTTCCTGCCGCAAAAAGAAAAGCCCCGCAGGCCAGGGGAGGGACCTGCGGGGCCGGGCTGGAAGGGGGCCAGGGGAGGGGCCAGGCTTCCAGCGGATCCACCCGAGGGGGGCAGGTGGATCACCGGTGGCGTTGCGTCCACCGTGGGCATAGATTAGCAGAGCTGCCTGAAGGTTCCCTGAGTTTCTCGGGGCACCAAGATTGAATTCAGTACGCATTCATTGCAGCGCCCCGGATCCATCCAATGTGCCGGAAGTCATGGATTATCGTGGGACGTTGAGATTTCTCACGCAATATCGCAAAGATAATGCAAATCATCGAAACGGCATGGCCGGATTTGGTCGTTTTTCGCCGCGCCGTGCGTGCCGCCATCAATGCGCCTCGTCCCAGTTGCCCCCCTCTCCCGCGTCCACGATCAGTGGCACCCGCAGCTCGGCGGCGCCCTGCATCATGCCACGGACCGCCTCGATCAGCGGCTCGACGAACGCCAGGTCGGCCTCGAACACCAGCTCGTCATGCACCTGCATCAGCATCCGCGCCCGGTCGTCGAAAGGCAGCAGCCACTCGTGCACCCGCCGCATGGCGCGCTTGATGATGTCGGCGGCGGTGCCCTGCATCGGCGCGTTGATGGCAGCACGCTCGGCGCCGGCGCGCAGGTTGCCGTTGCGCGAGTGGATTTCCGTGAGCTGCAGGCGGCGGCCGAACACCGTTTCCACATAGCCTCGCTCGCGCGCGCTTTCGCGGGTGCGCTCCATGAATTCATGCACGCCCGGATAGCGGCTGAAGTAGAGACTGATGTAATCCTGTGCCTCGCCGCGCGACACGCCGAGCTGGCGCGCCAGCCCGAACGCTCCCATGCCGTAGATGAGGCCGAAGTTGATCGCCTTGGCGGCGCGGCGCTGGTTGGGTTCCACTGCTTCCAGCGCCACGCCGAAGACTTCCGCCGCAGTAGCGCGGTGGATGTCCTGGCCCTGCTCGAAGGCGGCGATGAGCCCGGCATCGCCGGACAGGTGCGCCATGATGCGCAGCTCGATCTGCGAATAGTCGAAGGCCACGATGCGCCGCCCCGGTGGCGCGATGAAGGCACGCCGGATGCGGCGCCCGTCCTCGCTGCGGATCGGGATGTTCTGCAGGTTCGGGTCCGACGAGGACAGCCGTCCCGTGGCGGCGCCCCCCTGGTGATAGCTGGTGTGCAGCCGGCCGGTGTCCGGATTGACCATCTCCGGCAGCTTGTCGGTATAGGTGCCGCGCAGCTTGGCCAGCGCGCGGTACTCCAGGATCAGGCGCGGCAGCTCATGCTGATCGGCGATGGCTTCGAGCGCGTCCTCGTTGGTGGAGGGCTGCCCGGTCGGCGTCCTGGCGGTGACGGCCAGACCGATCTCGTCAAACAGCAGCGCCTGCAGCTGCTTGGGCGAATCCAGGTTGAAGTGACGCCCCGCCAGTTCGAAGGCCCGCGTCTGCGCGGACAGCATCCGGGCCGACAGGTCGCGGCTTTGCCGGCGCAGCTCGTCCGCGTCGATCAGCACGCCGTTGGCCTCGACCTTGGCCAGCACTTCGACCAGCGGCATCTCGATCCCTTCGTACACCGCACGCAGCGTCGGCTCGGCCCGGAGGCGCGACGACAGCGTCTGGTGCAGGCGCAGGCAGATGTCGGCGTCTTCCGCGGCGTAGCGGGTGGCGGTATCCAGGTCCACCTGGGAGAACGGGATGCGCTTGGCGCCCTTGCCGGTCACGTCCTCGTAGCGCAGGGTGGCGTAACCCAGATGCCGCTGGGCGAGCGAATCCAGGTCGTGGCGTCCGGCGCTGGCTTCCAGCACGAAGCTCTCCAGCAGGGTGTCCTGGGCGTAGCCCGCCAGCGCCACGCCGTGGCGACGCAGCACGTGCAGGTCGTACTTGCCGTTTTGTCCGAGCTTGCCGATGAGCGGATCTTCCAGCACCGGACGCAGCGCCACGAGCACCTCGTCCCTCGACAGCTGCGCCTGCACGCCCGGGCCGTCGTGCGCCAGCGGCACGTAGGCCGCGCGCCCCGGCTCGACGGCGAAGCTCAGCCCCACCAGGCGCGCACGCATCGGATCGAGCGCGTCGGTTTCGGTATCCAGCGCCATGAGCTGCGCCGTGCGCAGCCGTGCGATCCACTCATCCAGGGCTTCGCGGGTCAGGAGCGTGTCGTAGCGGCCTTCCGCCGCCAGCGCCGGATCAACGCCCTGCGGCACGCTCGCGGGAGCGGCAAAGCCCGCCGGGCGCGCCCTGCCCGGCTCGCGTTCGGCCACGTCATGCAGCACCGCACCACCGCTGCCTGCATCCAGATCACGCAACGCCTGGTTGAACCCGTAGCGCGCATACAGCCCGCGCAGCACGTCCGCGTTGCGCTCGCGCAGGGCAAGATCGCCAATCCCCACGGGCAGCGGAACATCGGTGCGGATCGTGATCAGCTCGCGGTTGAGCGGCAGCCGCGGCAGTGCGGCGCGCAGGTTGTCACCGATCTTGCCGCCGACCTCGTCGGCGCGCGCCATGATTTCGTCCAGCGAACCGAACTGTGCCAGCCACTTGGCCGCCGTCTTGGGCCCGCACTTCTCCACCCCCGGCACGTTGTCCACCGCGTCGCCCATCAGGGCGAGGTAGTCGACGATGCGCGACGCAGGCACGCCGAACTTGGCCTGCACGTCGGCGTCGTTCGCGATACGGCTTCCGCTCATGGTGTTGACCAGCGCAATGCGCGGAGCCACGAGCTGGGCGAAGTCCTTGTCGGACGTGGAGATTTCCACCTCGATCCCCTGCCCGGCCGCGGCCACCGCGAGCGTGCCGATCACGTCGTCCGCCTCAACTCCCGCCTCGCGCAGGATGGTGAACCCGAGTGCCTCCACGATGGCCAGCATCGGCGCGATCTGCGCCTTCAGTTCGTCGGGCGTGGGCGGGCGGTTGGCCTTGTAATCGGGATACATCGCGTCGCGGAAGGTCGGCCCGGCCGCGTCCACCACGAAGGCGGCGTAGTCGGGTTTTTCCTTGAGGGTGGCGCGCAGCATGTTGATCACGCCAAACAGTGCGCCGGTGGGGCTGCCGTCCGGCGCGGTCAGGGGCGGCAGCGCGTGGAAGGCGCGATAGAGGTAGGAGGATCCGTCGATCAACACGAGCTTCTTCATGCCGCCAGTGTACGGCGCGCTGCGGCCGCAGCGGCAGGTTCAGGCGCGTGCCGCGCGCTTGAGGTTATGCTGGATTCCCGTCACGGAGACCTCGCCATGCGAATCGCCAGCCTGCTGATTCCCGTACTGTTTGCCACGGCGCCAGCCTGGGCGCAGGAGCCCGCGCCGGCGCGGGATGCGCCGCACAGGGCGGATGCCCGGGCGCCGCTGCCCGAGAAGATCCGCGCCGAAGACGACGTATCCAACGCCCCCGTGGTCACCATCCGGCGCCAGAACAACGGCGATACCGTGCAGGAATACCGCGAAAAGGGGCACCTGACGATGGTCAAGGTCACCACCTCGGCCGGCATCACCTACACCCTGCTGGATACCAACGGCGACGGCCTGCTGGACAGCAGCGACCACGACGGCCCGGTCGGCCCGGTGTACTACACGCTCTACAAGTGGAACTGAGCGGCGCCCCGCCTCAGCGCGTCAGGAATTTCGCCAGACGGTCGGCCAGGCTGCGATAGGGCGGCTTGAACAGCGCCATGCTGCTCAGACGCGACTGGTAGAACACCGGCTTGCGCTTGCTGAACGTCAGAAAACCCTCATGGCCATGGTATGCCCCCATGCCGCTCGGGCCGACGCCGCCGAACGGCAGACTCGCCTGGGCGATGTGCAGGATGGTGTCGTTGACGCAGACGCCGCCTGCCACGGTGCGATCCAGCACGCGCTCGGTGCGGGCACGGTCCAGATCGAAATGGTAGAGCGCGAGCGGCCGCTCGCGCGCGTTGACGTAGTCGATCGCCGCATCGACCGAATCCACCCCGACCAGCGGCAGGATCGGCCCGAAGATTTCCTCGCGCATCAGGCGGCAGCCTTCCGGCGCATCCAGCACCAGCGTCGGCGGAATCAGGCGGCCGGCCTCGGCGCGCACCGGATCCACCTCGCGCAGCGGTATCACGGTCGCACCGCCGGCCGCGGCGTCGTCCAGCACCCCGCGCAGGCGGCGGTACTGGCCCTCGTTCACGATGCGGGTGTAATCGGGATTGGCCTCCAGGCTCGGATAGCGCGAGGCCACCTCGGCGCGCAGCGCATCGACAAACGCCTCGCGAGCATCATGCGGCAGCAGCACGTAGTCGGGCGCGATGCAGGTCTGGCCGGCATTGAGCCACTTGCCCGTCGCGATGCGCGCCGCCGCCGTGGCGAGCGGATAGCCGGGCGCGAGAATCGCCGGGGATTTCCCGCCCAGCTCCAGCGTCACCGGAGTCAGGTTGGCCGCCGCCGCGGCCATCACGTGCCGCCCCACCGCCGTGGAGCCGGTGAAGAACAGGTGATCGAAGGGCAATGCGGAAAACGCCGCCGCCACGTCCGCTCCGCCCAGCGCCACCGCCACCTGGTCTGCCGGAAACACCTCGGCAAGCAACGAGGCGAGAAAAGCGGAGGCGCGCGGTGAATGCTCGGAGGGCTTCAGGTAGACATGGTTGCCGGCTGCGATCGCCGACACCAGCGGAATAAGCGCAAGGTTCACCGGATAGTTCCACGGTGCGATCACTCCGACCGCCCCCAGCGGCTGGAACCGCAGCTGCGCGCGCGCCGGCAGGAACAACCAGTCCACCGGCCTGCGCCGCGGCCGCATCCAGCGCCGGAGATGACGCAGCGCATGATCGATTTCCGCCAGCACCGTCATCGCGTCGGTGAGCAGGGTCTCGTGACGCGAACGCCCGCCGAAGTCGGCATCTACCGCCGCCACCATCTCGTCCATCCGCGCCTTGAAGGCGACGCGCAGCCGGCGCAAGCCGTCGCGACGCCGGGTGAAGTCAGGCGGACTGGCGGCCTGTGCCTGCCGCAGGCGCTCCAGTGTCGGGGCCAGTTCGGCGATCGGGGTGGGTGTCGACATGTCCATGGCGCAGGTTCGGCCGTCGGGCCGCGGTTCCGGGATGAACGGCAGATATACCGGAGAACGCTCGTGTACACACTCTATATCCCGAACACCACCTGCCCGTCCCGGCCAGAGCACCTCTGCGCATCAGGCCGGAAGATCGCGCCGCGCGGAAGCGGCAAGGTGATCGAAAACCGGCGCACCGGCCTGCAGGCCTCCTGATTGCGGCGTCGCGCGGAAGCGCCTGTCCGTATCGCTCGCCGTTTCCCGTATTGGTTCGCTGGTCGTTTTCCAGATTGCGAGTCCAGACATGAAGAAGATCCTCGGCGGCTGCCTCATCATCACGCTGCTGGCCCTGGTCGTTGGCGGCGGCGCCACCTGGTGGTTCGTGTTGCGTCCGGCATGGAACGCCGGCAGCCAGTTCATGAACGCGGCCAGCCAGGTCGCGGAGCTGGCCAAGCTCGACGAGACGGTGAAGAACCGCAGCGCCTTCTCGCCGCCCGCGGACGGCCGCATCTCCGAAGCGGCTCTCGACCGATTCATCGCCACGCAGCAGGCCATCCAGGCGCGCGTCGGGACCAATCTCGCGACGCTGGAAGCCAAATACCGCCAGATCGAAACGGACGCAAAAACCGCCGGAAAGCGGGTCGGTCCGAGCGAAGTGCTGGGCGCCTACGGCGACCTGTTTTCCCTCGTTCGCGAAGCCAAGGAAGCGCAGGTGGAAGCGCTGAACGCGCAGAACCTTTCGCTGGAGGAGTACCGCTGGCTGCGCAAGCAGGCCTACGCCGCACTGGCCGGATCCGCGCTGGCCTCCACTCCTACGGAAGAAGGCTCGGCGCTGACCGACAATGCGAAGCAGCTGGCGCCGCACCGCGAATTGCTGACCCGCACCGCCGTGGGCGCATGGCTGGGCCTGTGAATCAGCCGGCTTCGCGCAGCCAGCGCGCGGCGTCGGGCGCGAAATAGGTCAGGATGCCGTCGGCACCCGCACGCTTGAACGCGAGCAGGGTTTCCATCGCCACCATGCGCTCGTCGATCCATCCGTTGGCACCCGCCGCCTTGATCATGGCGTACTCGCCGCTCACCTGATAGACGCAGGTCGGGCGGCGAAACTGCTGCTTGACCCGATACAGCACGTCGAGGTACGGCAAGCCCGGCTTGACCATCACCATGTCGGCGCCCTCGGCCAGGTCCAGCGCCACTTCATGCAGCGCTTCGTCCGAATTGGCCGGATCCATCTGATAGGTGTACTTGTTGCCCTTGCCCAGGCTCCCGGCGCTGCCCACCGCGCTGCGGAAAGGGCCGTAGAAGCTGCTGGCGTACTTGGCGCTGTAGGCCATGATGCGGGTATGGATGAAACCGTTGGCCTCCAGCGCCGCGCGGATCGCACCGATACGCCCGTCCATCATGTCGCTGGGCGACAGCACATCCACCCCGGCCGCCGCGTGCGCCAGCGACTGCTTCACCAGCGCCTCCACGGTCTCGTCGTTGAGGATGTACCCGGATTCGTCGACCAGGCCATCCTGGCCGTGCGTGGTATACGGATCCAGCGCCTGGTCGCTCATCACGCCCAGCTCGGGGAAGCGCGATTTCAGCGCGCGTATCGCACGCGGGACGATGCCGTCCTCGTCCCAGGCTACGCGCCCGTCAGCGGTCTTGGAGGAGGCATCGGGCACGCCGAACAGGTCGATCAGGGGAATGCCCAGCGCCAGCGCGCGCTCGGCCTCGCGCAGCAGCTCGTCGATCGACAGCCGCTCCACGCCCGGCATCGCGCCGACCGGCGCGCGGCCTTTTTCCTCGTGCACGAAAACCGGCCAGATCAGATCCCCCGGGGTCAGCGCGCTTTCGCGCATCAGGCGACGTGAAAAGTCATCGCGGCGCATGCGGCGGGGACGGACGGGAAGTTGGCTCATGGCGACAGATCTGAATGCAAGACAGGCGGGCATTCTAGCGCTGGCGGAAAAGTGGGCCTGCCTTGACTGCGGGGAAAGCCGGGGAAGGGCGGTCCGAGCGCTGCAGACAAGCCCGCCCGCCATCCGCATCGGCGCAGCGAAAACGAAAAAGGCGCCGCAGCTTCGCGACGCCCTTCCCGTCGGGATCGAGCCTGAAAAATCAGTCGCGCAGCTTCGACAAAAGCCGCAGGAATTCGATGTAGAGCCACACCAGGGTCACCAGCAGCGCAAAGCCGCCGAACCATTCCATGTACTTGGGCGCACCCTGCTGCACGCCCGTCTCGATCAGATCGAAATCCAGCACCAGGTTGAGCGCGGCGACCGTCACCACCACCAGGCTGAAACCGATGCCGATCATCCCCGATTCGTGGATGAAGGGAATGTTGATGTTGAAGAAGTGCAGCACGATCGAGGCCAGGTAGATCAGGAAGATCGCGCCCGTCGCGGCCACCACGCCGGCGCGGAACTTCTGGGTCACCTGGATCAGCCCGCTGCGATAGGCGAACAGCAGCGCGAACAGGGTGCCGAAGGTCAGCATCACCGCCTGCATCACGATGCCCTGGTAAAGCTGGGCGTAGATGCCGGAAATCGCACCCAGGAAGAACCCCTCGAGGATGGCGTACAGCGGCGCGGTCACAGGCGCCCAGGTCTTCTTGAAAATCGTCACCATCGCCAGGATGAAGCCACCGATCAGGCCGCCCCACAGGAAGATCGGCGCGGCGGCCGTCGGGCCGGCTGCGGTGACCGACTGGGTCCAGGCGAAGCTTGCCGTCAGCACGGTCAGGAACAGGAGGATGCCGGTCTTGGCGATGGTGCCGTTGAGCGTCATGGCGCTGGCCGGGTGCGACAGCACCGTGCCGCTGCCCAGGTCGAGGAACGTCGAGTCGCTGAGGACGGGGTTGCCGCTGCGCATGGAAGTGCTCCGGTGGATGAACGGCGCGACGATAGACGCCTCACCTTCCCGTTTTGTTAACCGAGAGTTAAACCACCATCCCGAGAATGACCGTTGGAGCTGAAACCTGCCGCGCGGAATGCTAGATTCCAACTCAGCAAGATCCTCCAACCGACTGAAAGAACAGAAAAACACATTTCATCTTCCTGATCATGGAACTTCTCCTGCTCCTTCCGCTGCTGCTTGTCCTTGCCGGATTGCGCTACGTCCCGGAAGACACCGCGCTGACCGTGCATCGCTTTGGCCGCTACACCCGCACCCTCACCCCGGGCCTGCGGTTCACGGTGCCGGTGCTGGATCGCGTGGCGCACCGCGTGCGGCTGGTCGGCCATCAGGTCGAAGTTCCCGTGCATGGGGAAGCCGCAGCGCGCGCCGCGGTCTACTACCAGATTCTCGAACCCCAGCGCGCGGGCAATGCCCTCGACGACGTCGATTCGCTGGTGGCGCAGCGCGCCCGCGAGGCGCTTTCGTCCCTGGCCGCAAGCGACGGGGACGGCAGTACCGAGGCGATCGCGGCGCGACTCAAGCGCGAACTCAACGACGGACTGGCGGCCTTGGGCCTGCGCGTGACCCGCTGCAACCTGCGGCAGGACGCGACCGCCTGACCGCTCCCTGCGCCGGCATCGCGCCGGCAGGTTCCGCTCCCGGCGATTGTCAGCGCGGTGCCGGCTGAGGATACTGCCCCGCCCTGCCTTCCGCAGATTGCCGTGAATCCGCTGTCCCACCTCCAGCCCACGCTCGAATCCGGCCTCGCGGCGATCGGCCTGCGGCAGCCGGGGCTGGGCGAGCGCCTGCTCGCCTATCTCGGCCTTCTGGCGCAGTGGAACCGCGCCTACAACCTCACCGCGATCCGCGATCCGGCCGAGATGGTGTCCAGGCACCTGCTCGATTCGCTCAGCATTGCGCCTTTCGTCGCCGGGCGCGTGGCCGACATCGGCACCGGTGCCGGCCTGCCGGGCATTCCGCTGGCGATCAACGACCCGCACCTGCGCGTGAGTCTGGCCGAAACGGCCGGCAAGAAGGCCCGTTTCCTGCGCGAAGCGGTGCGCCAGCTCGGGCTTGCCAACGTGTCGGTGCACGCCTGCCGCGCCGAAGACGTGCCCGAATCGGGCCAGCACGACCAGCTCATCGCGCGCGCCCTGGCCCCGCTTGACGGTATCCTGACGCTCGGCGGACACCTGCTGCGGCCGGGCGGACGGCTGCTGGCGATGAAGGGCCGGGTTCCGACCGGGGAAATCGCCGCGCTGCCGGACGGCTACCGCCATCTGGCCACCCATCCACTCCATGTGCCGGGGCTTGATGCCGAGCGGCACCTGATCATTGTCGAAAAAACCGGATAGAACGCCTCCATGTCGCGCATCATTGCAGTGGTCAACCAGAAGGGCGGAGTCGGCAAGACCACCACCGCCGTCAACCTGTCGGCGGCGCTGGCCGAAACCGGCCGGCGCGTGCTGCTGGTCGACATGGACCCGCAGGGCAACGCCACGATGGCCTCGGGCGTGGACAAGCGCGAGGCGCACCCCTCCGGCTGCGAGGTGCTGCTGGGCGAAGCCGACGCACAGGCCGCAATCCGCCCCACCGCCGGAAAGTACGACCTGCTGCCCAGCAACACCGACCTCATCGCGGCCGAGCTGCAGCTCATGGACCTGCCCGAGCGCGAGCGTCGCCTGAAGCTCGCGCTGGAGCCGGTGGCACGCGGCTACCAGTACGTCATCATCGACTGCCCGCCGTCGCTGAGCCTGCTCACGCTCAACGCGCTTGCCGCCGCCGACAGCGTGCTGGTGCCGATGCAGTGCGAATACTTCGCGCTGGAAGGCATCGCCGCGCTCACCGACACCATGGAGGCGGTGCGCCGCCGCCTGAATCCCACACTGGAAATCGAAGGCATCGTGCGCACCATGTACGACGTGCGCACCGGCCTGACCAGCGCGGTGTCGGCCGAACTGCAGCGCCACTTCGGCGACAAGCTCTACCGCACCGTGATTCCGCGCAACGTGCGCCTGGCCGAAGCCCCCAGCCACGGCCAGAGCATCGTCGAGTACGACCGCGGCTCGCGCGGCGGCGTCGCCTACCTTGGCCTGGCCGGCGAGATCATCGGGCGCGAGCGCCAGCACACCCATCGCCCGGAGGCACACTGATGGCAACAAAGAAACCTGCGCTCGGGCGCGGCCTGTCCAGCCTGATCCGCGAGACCGTAGCGGCCGATGCGCCGGCGGCGGGCGAGCGGATGACCACCTTGCCCATCGAGAAGCTGCAGCCTGGCAAGTATCAGCCGCGCAGCCACATGGACCCGGAGCGGCTGGAGGAGCTGGCCGAGTCGATCCGCGCCCAGGGCCTGATCCAGCCGATCATCGTGCGCGGCATCGGTGCCGGGCGCTACGAGATCATCGCCGGCGAGCGCCGCTGGCGCGCGGCCCAGCTTGCCACGCTGCGCGATGTGCCGGTGGTGATCCGCGAGATCGAGGACAACACCGCGCTGGCGATGGCGCTGATCGAGAACATCCAGCGCGAGGACCTCAATCCGCTGGAGGAAGCCCTCGCGCTGCAGCGCCTGATCGACGAGTTCAGCCTCACCCACCAGCAGGCCGCCGAAGCCGTGGGCCGCTCGCGCGCCTCGGTCAGCAATCTCTTGCGCCTGCTGGAGCTGCCCGAGGCGATCCGCGCCATGGTCGAGCGCCGCGCGCTGGAAATGGGCCACGCGCGCGCCCTGCTCACCCTGCCGCCGCCGCAGGCGCTGGCGCTGGCGCAGCAGGCCGCGGCCGAAGGCTGGTCGGTGCGCGAAACCGAGCGCCGCGTGCAGGCGCTGCAAAAAGGCGTTCCCGCGCCCGCGAAGCCCGCCACCCAGCGGCCCGACGCCAACGTCGCCGCACTGGAGCGCGAGCTGTCCGAATCCTTCGGCGCAAAGGTCAGCCTGCAATCGGGCCGCGGCGGGCGCGGCAAGCTTGTCATCAGCTACCACAGCCACGACGAACTGGACGGCATCCTGGAACACATCCGCCGCCGCTGAGCCGCCGCAGCATCGCGGCGCAGACTGGAAGGCATTACCGCCGGACGCAGCGGCCGCCCCGCACTGCGCCTGAACGCCTGAAACGGAACACCTTCAAACAAACGCGAAGCGCACCACGTGGAAGAAGATCGGTGCCGCGAAGGTGACCGAATCAAGCCGGTCCAGCATGCCGCCATGGCCATCGATCATCTGGCCCCAGTCCTTCGCGCCAAGGCTGCGCTTGACTGCCGACAGCGCCAGCCCGCCGAGGAAGCCGCAGACCACGATGAGCAGCGACATCAATCCGGACTGCAGCGGCGTGAACGGCGTGATCCACCACAACGCCGCGCCCACGCCCGCCGCCGACAGCCCGCCGCCGACCAGCCCTTCCACCGTCTTGGAGGGACTCACGCTGGGCGCGAGCTTGCGCTTGCCCAACAGTTTTCCGAACACGTACTGCAACACGTCGGACAACTGCACCACCAGCAAGAGGTACAGCAGCAGCAACAGGTTGCCGTTCTCGTAACCGGGAATATCGAGAAGCAGCAGCGCCGGCGCGTAGCTGATGCAGTACACCGTCAGCATCAGGCCCCACTGGATCTTGGTGTTGCGCGCGAGGAAATCCTCGGTGTCGCCGGCCAGCGCCGATACCGCCGGCAGCAGCAGGAAGCCGTACACCGGGATGCACATCACGAACAGGCCGTACCAGTCGATCCCGATCAGGAAATACTGCAGCGGAATCGCGACGTAGAAGCACAGGCACAGCACCAGATGATCGCCGCGCCGCGTCGGCGTCAGCGTGACGAACTCGCGCAGCGCCAGAAAAGAGGCCGCGGCAAACAGCACCAGCGTCGCGACGTTCCCGAGCAGGAAGCACGCGCCCAGCACCCCGACCATCGCCCACCATGCGTTGATCCGCGCCGTCAGGTTGTCCACCGTCGCGCCCGGCCTGCGGCGTCTGAGCAACGCCGCGATCGCACTGGCAACGACCAGCAACGTCAGCACACCGGCCATCACCTGCCAGAACTCGCCCGGCGTGCGCTGCAGCAGCCCCTGGACCGCTTGCCTCATCGCCTCGACCATGCCACCTCCATCGCCGCTGCGCGGATGCGCCCTGCGGCAGGATTCTACATGCGCGCCGCGCGGCGCCCGACGTTCTCATCCGCCCCGCACGAATCGCGGCGCAGGGTGCGTTTCCGTGGCCTGCGCCCAGCCCACCGTCTCGCTCGCAAACGCGCGGCGCAGGGCGACAACGACATCCGATGCAGCGGAACCGCAACGCGCACACAAGCCCGCCATCCTCCGCAAACCGCCTTGCGCTGGCATGGCTGCACGGCAACGCCGATACCATGGCGTGCAGGCGCGGCTGGCCTGGTGCGACTGCCGGTGATTCCGGCCGCCCAGCCCGGCGCCAACGCCTCGCTGCTCGCCAGCGCCTGACACGCTTTCCAGGAACCACACGGGAACCCCCAGCACATGACCGCCAGCACGCCACTGCTCGTCACCTTCGCCGCCTACCTCCTGCTGATGATCGGCCTGGGCTTTGCCGCCTGGCGACGCACCCACACCTTCGACGACTACATCCTCGGCGGCCGCTCGCTGGGCAGCTACGTCACCGCACTGGCGGCCGGCGCATCGGACATGAGCGGCTGGCTGATGATGGGCCTGCCCGGCGCGCTGTACCTGAGCGGCGCCTCGGAGGCGTGGATTGCGGTGGGCCTGATCCTCGGCGCCTGGGCCAACTGGCACTACGTGGCCGGCCCGCTGCGCGTGTACACCGAACGCACCCGCAACGCGCTCACCCTGCCGGACTATTTCACCCATCGCTTCGAAGACCACAGCCGCATGCTGCGCATCCTCTCGGCGCTGGTGATCCTGGTGTTCTTCGCGATCTACTGCGCTTCCGGAATCGTCGCGGGCGCGCGCATGTTCGAAAGCGTGTTCGGCCTGCCCTACGGCCAGGCGATGTTCTGGGGCGCCGCGGTGACGATCCTCTACACCTTCATCGGCGGCTTCCTCGCAGTGAGCTGGACCGACACCATCCAGGCCTCGCTGATGATCTTCGCCCTGCTGCTGGTGCCGGTGTTCGCCATTGCCGGCGCCGGCGGCCCGGCGCAGGCGCTGGTGCTGATCGAGCAGGTCGATCCGGCGCGCCTTGGCTGGGCCGGCACGGGCGGGCTGGTCGCGGTGATCTCGGCGCTGGCCTGGGGACTGGGCTACTTCGGCCAGCCGCACATCCTGGCGCGCTTCATGGCCGCCGAAAGCGTGGCGACGATCCCGCGCGCACGCCGCATCGGCATGACCTGGATGATCCTGTGCCTGGCAGGCGCGGTGGCAACCGGATTCTTCGGCATCGCCTATTTTGCTGCGCACCCGGAGCACGCCGCCCCGGTGCAGGCCAATCCCGAGCGCGTGTTCATCGTGCTTTCCGAGGTGCTGTTCAACCCGTGGATCGCCGGCGCGCTGCTGTCCGCGATCCTGGCGGCGATCATGAGCACGCTGTCGGCCCAGCTGCTGGTGTGCTCCAGCGCATTGACCGAGGATTTCTACCGCGGCTTCGTGCGCCCCAGGGCGGGCCACCGCGAGCTGGTGTGGGTGGGCCGTGCGATGGTGCTGACGGTGGCGCTGCTGGCGATCTGGATCGCGCGCGACCCGGACAGCCGGGTACTCGGACTGGTGGCCTACGCATGGGCCGGCTTCGGCGCCGCCTTCGGCCCGGTGGTGCTGCTTTCGGTACTGTGGAAGCGCATGACCCGCAACGGTGCAATCGCCGGCATGCTGGCCGGCGCAGTGACGGTGCTGCTGTGGAAGCACACCGGCAGCGCGCTGTACGAGATCGTGCCCGGCTTCATCGTGGCGACCCTCGCCATCGTGATCGCGAGCCTGCTCGGCAAGGCGCCTTCCGCGGCGCTGCAGGCGCAGCACGAACAGGTCCGGCTGGCGCTGAAGGAAACCGGCTACTGAGCGCGAAGGCCGTCGGGCGCAACGCGCGGCCTCTTCGACGCATCGGGCCGTGCGTTCACGCCAGCGCCATCACCGCCGCGCGGGCGCGCGCCAGATACTCGTCCTTGCCTTCATCCGGCGCCGGCTTCACCACCGCGCCGAAGCGCGCGGTGCAGATCAGCGGCACCGGCAGCAGGCTGCCCTTGGGGAGGCTGCGGCGTGCGTTGTCCAGGTACACCGCCACCGGTTCGACGTCCGGATGGGCGCGGGCAAGATGATAGAGGCCCGACTTGAAGCGCCCAGGTGCCTCCTCCGGATTGCGCGTGCCTTCGGGGAATAGGATCAGCGAATCGCCGCGCGCCAGCGCCTCATGCAGCGGCGCGAGCGGATCGCCGTCCGGGTCCGTGCGGTGGCGCTCGATCAGCACCGCATCGAGCGCACGGTGCGCGATCAGCGCGCGCAGGCCGCCGCCCCAGTAATCCCTGGCCGCCACGGGACGCGTGCGCCGGCGCAGTTCGGGCGGCAGCGCGGCCCACAGCGTCACGGTATCGAGATGGCTGCCGTGGTTGGCGAAATAGATGCGCGGGCGCAGCGCGGGCCGGGTACCGACCCAGCGCGGATACGCGCCGAACAGGGCCTTGGCGAGAAACACCAGCAGGCGCGCGAGCATCAGCCTCGCACCTGGAGCTGCGCCGCGATGGCGCGCACACGCCGCGCGCAGGTGAGCGCGGTGCCGGCGGCGATCACACCACAGCCGGCGAGCAGCGCGAGGCCGCTGCCGCGCCAGTGCAGCTCGGCCGCCGCGATCAGCAGCGTGGCCGTCATCACCGCCATGCGGTGCGGCTTGGCCTGCGGGCCGCGGAAATCCTGCGCAAGGCCCAGACTGCCGCCGGTCACGCGGATGTAGGCGGTGAGCGCAGCCAGCAGCGCCATCAGCCAGCCGAGCGCGTCGCATCCGGCCGCATGCCCGAGCGCGACGAGAAAAAGTGCATCCTCGATCCGGTCGGGAAACTCGTTGTAGAGGATGCCCACCGGTGACTGCTTGCCGCCTTCGATCGCCACCATCCCATCGAGCATGTTGCACAGCAGGCGCAGCTGGACGCATGCAGCGGCGGCGATGAAGCCCCACGGCGTCGGCCGGCAGACCAGCAGCGCCGCGCCGGCCACGGCGAAGGCGATGCCGACAAGCGATATCTGGTTGGGCGTGATCGGAGCACGCGAGATTGCGCGCGCCAGCGCAGCGGCCCAGCGCGCGCTGCGGGTGGTCAGGGGGCGGCGGTCGGATTCGGACATGGTGGCCTCGACACCGACTCAGGCGGCCTTTTCGCCCGTCGGGGCATCGCGCGCGGGAAGATCCACCGGCAGCGATGGCAGCGCACCGCGCCAGCGCCGCAGGGTGCGCTGGAAGAACAGGCTGTTGGGAATCTGCAGCACCGTACCGCTCGCCTCGCCGTCGGTTTCCTGCAGCGTGGTGTAGATCAGGTTCACGTCCATTACGCGGCCCTTGAGGCCAGGCTTTTCGCCGTTTTCCAGCAGCTCCACCAGATCGCCCACGCGGAACGCGCGCGTGGTGAGGATGAGGAACGAGCAGAAGATGTTGGACAACACGCTCCAGGCCGCGAAAAAGGCCACTGCGCCCACCGCCGCGAAACTGGTGAAGGCGGTCCACAGCACCGTGGCCGAGACGCCGAATACGTCCAGCACCATCAGGCTGGCTGCGGCGAAAACGACGAAGCTCACCAGGCGTCGGAGCACGATGCGCACGTTGGGCGGCAGCGCGGCGCTGCGCTCGATCAACCGGCGCGACAGCCAGCGCAAGAGCTGCGCGATCACCAGGATCAGGAGAATCTTCAGGACCGGCGGAACCAGGCTGGGCCAGTCCTGGATCCATTCTGGAAGCGTGAAGGGCATCGTTTTCGACGTCGCGTGGGAGTCCGCGCATCGTATCCGCGCCCGCGCGATTCCGCAGCCGGGCCCGACCGCCCGCAAGACGCGCACGGCGTCGGCGCGGATAATCATCGTCTTTCCCACCGGAGCATGCGCGATGGACAGCAGCGACGCCCTCATCATCGGCGGCGGTCACAACGGCCTGGTCTGCGCGGCCTATCTCGCTGCGGCCGGCCTCTCGGTCACGGTGCTGGAAGGTCGCGGCATCGTCGGCGGCGCCGCGGTCACCGAAGAGTTTCACCCCGGCTTCCGCAACTCCACGGCGAGCTACACGGTGAGCCTGCTCAACCCACGCATCATCGCCGACCTGCGCCTGCACCAGCACGGCCTGCGCGTGGTGGAGCGCCCCTACTCCAACTTCCTGCCGCTGCCCGACGGCACGGCCTTCCGCCTCGGCGGCGAAGACGGCATGAAGGCGCTGGCGCACGTCGCGCCGCGCGATGCGCAACGCCTGACCGAGTACCACGCCATGCTCGAACGCGTGGTCGCGGTGCTGCGCGTGCTGATGGATCGCACTCCGCCCAACCTGAGCGAGCGCTTCGTGCTGGCCGACTGGCTGGCCTCCTGGCAGGTGGCGCGAGAGCTGCGCCGGCTGGACGCGCGCGGGCGCCGCGACCTGCTGGATCTCTTCACCAAATCCGCCGGCGAGCTGCTCGACCACTGGTTCGAGCACGAGCCGCTCAAGGCCGCGCTGGGCTGGGATTCGGTGGTCGGAAACTTCGCCAGCCCTTACACGCCCGGCAGCGCCTATGTTCTGCTGCACCACGTCTTTGGCGAGGTGAACGGCAAGCAGGGCGTCTGGGGCCACGCCATCGGCGGCATGGGCGCCATCACCCAGGCCATGGCCGCCGAGTGCCGCGCGCGCGGCGTGGCGATCCACCTTGATGCGCCGGTGGCGCAGGTTCGCGTGAAAGACGGCCGTGCCAGCGGCGTCGTGCTGCAGGACGGGCGCGAATTCGGCGCGCGCTGCGTGATCTCCAACGTCAACCCCAGGCTCCTCTACCAGCGCCTGGTGCCGCAGGACGCGCAGCCGGAGGAGCTGCGCGAGCGCATCGCGCGCTACCGCTGCGGCTCGGGCACCTTCCGCATGAACGTCGCGCTGTCCGAACTGCCCGACTTCACCGCCGCGCCCGGCACCGCGCTCGCACCGCACCATCAGAGCGGCATCCTGATCGCACCATCCCTGGCCTACATGGAGCGCGCCTACTTCGACGCGAAATCGCGCGAGCACACTCCCGGCTGGGCGCGCGAGCCGATCGTCGAACTGGTGATCTCCTCCACCCTGGACGACACCCTTGCACCTCCCGGCCAGCACGTCGCCAGCCTGTTCTGCCAGCACGTCAATCCGACGATCGAAGGCGGCTGGGACGCGCACCGCGACACCGTGGCACGGCTGATGATCGACACCGTGGACCGGGTCGCACCCAACTTCGCGCGCAGCGTGCTGGGCTGGCAAGCGTTCTCGCCGCTGGATCTGGAGCGCGAGTTCGGCCTGGTCGGCGGCGACATCTTCCACGGCTCGCTCGGCCTCGACCAGCTCTTCAGCGCGCGCCCCCTGCTGGGCCAGGGCAACTACCGCGGCGCCCTGCCCGGCCTGTACCTGTGCGGCTCGGGCACCCATCCGGGCGGCGGCGTCACCGGCCTGCCGGGGCGCAACGCGGCGCGCGAGGTGCTGCGCGACCTGGGCCGGCGCGCGCGCTGAAGCACGCATCGGCTAGAGTGCGCGCGTCACTTCCGGGAACCATCATGGACGACACCCAGAGCCTGGTTGCCAAGGTCGCACGCCTCGACCCGCGCAGCGGCGCGGACCTGTTGAAGCCCCTGCCCGACGCCAGGATCGCCGACCTCCTCAGCCGCATGCACATCGGCCACGCGGTCGAGGTGCTGGAGGAATTCGAACCGGCGCGGCGCGAGCGCATCGCCGCTGCGGTGCCGTTCGGCCGCGAGCCGCTGTGGCTGGTCGGGCACACCTTTCCCGAGGGCACGGTCGGTCGCCTGATGGAGAAGCCTGCGGCGGTGTTCCCGCCCGGCGCCAGCGCCGGCAGCGTGATAGAAACGCTGCGCGAAATCGTGCGCCAGCGCATGGTGATCTACGTCTTCGTCACCGAGGCCGACGGCCGCCTCGTGGGCGTGGTGGCGTTCCGCGAACTGGTGTTCGCGGAGCCTTCCGCAACGCTCGACCAGATCATGCTGCGCGAACCGTTCTCGCTGCGCCCCGAGCAGAAGTTCGTGGACGCGATGCGCGCCGTGGTCAAGCGACACTTTCCGATCTATCCGGTCTGCGACGAGGCCGGCCGCCTGCTGGGCGTGGTCAAGGGACAGGCGCTGTTCGAACAGCAGGCCTTCGAGATTTCCGCACAGGCCGGCGCGATGGTCGGCGTGGAGAAGGAGGAGCGCCTGGCCACGCCCTGGCCGCGCAGCTTCCGCTTCCGCCACCCCTGGCTGCTGCTCAACATGCTGATCGCCTTCGGCGCGGCCACCGTGGTCGGCATGTTCGAGACGACCATCGACAAGCTCGTGATCCTTGCCGCCTTCCTGCCGGTGATGAGCGGCCAGTGCAGCAACCTCGGCGCACAGGCGCTGGCGGTCACCATCCGCGGCATGACGCTGGGCGAGCTGCGTGAAACGCCGCCCTGGAAGGTGCTGGCCAAGGAGGCCTGGCTGGGCCTCCTGAACGGGGCGATCAGCGGCGTGCTGGCCGGCATCGCGCTCTATTTCGTCGCGCGCTCGCAGACGCAGGTTTCAGCGCTGTGGCTGGCCGGCACGATCTTCGTGGCGCTGTCGGTGAGCTGCATGTTCGCCGGCCTCGCCGGCAGCGCCATCCCCATCGTGCTGCGCCGCCTCGGCGCCGACCCCGCCACCGCCTCGGCGATCTTTCTCTCGGTCGCCACCGACATCAGCAGCATGGGCCTGTTCCTGGGCCTGGTGGCGCTGCTGCTGCACTGAGCCGCCGTCACCGCCCGCGCCGTCCCCGCGCGGGCTTTGCCGGTTCGGGCAACAGGGAGGTGAGCTGCTGGTAGCGCTCGAACAGAAACGCCACGCGCTCGGCATCGGTGGTGAGTCTGGGCGGCCTGCGGCCGGCGGCTTTTTCGGCGGCGAGGTAGGCGGCGTCCACGGCCTTGTCCAGCGCGGCGTGGGCCTTCACCAGCGCAGGCGGCATGGTCAGCGGGTCGTAGAGGTCGGCCAGGGTGGAATCCGGGAATTGCGCGCGGGCGTCGAGCACGGCTTGGGCGGCGGCTTCGATGGCGGCGCGGTGCTTTTTCCCTTGCGCGTCATGCGCGCGCGCCGCTTGCGCGTCGTTCCCGTGCTCGCCTTGCGCGCCATTCCCGCGCTCGACTTGCCCGGTAATCCCGCGCTCGCCTTCCTCGGTAATCCCGCGCTCCTCTTGCTCGTCATTCCCGCGCAGGCGGGCCGCTTCTGACAGACGAATGTCTGTCCCATCGCTCTTGTGGGGTGCGGCAGGCAGCTCGGGCCAGGGGAAGTTGTTGTAGACGATGCCGCTCGAATACTGGTAGTCACTTTTCATGCGCCCAGCCACCGCACGCATCCACGCCATGTGCATCTGCGAGGTGAGCACGCCGAAATCGAGCAGGCTGGCACCGGGCACGATCAGCGCCGATCCGCTGGTGATGCAATCAGGCTCCAGAAAGCCGCAGGGAATGTAGGCGCGGTTTTCCGACGACACCTTCGGCATGAGCAGGTAACGCGTCGCGGGCTGCCTGTTCTCGCCAAACAGTGCCGGCGTCTTTGCCAGCCCTTGCGTGGTCGCGCGGCTGCTGCCCGCGCGAAAGGCGCGACAGGCTTCAACGCGTGCGCGCAGGAAAGCCGATTCCCGAATCAAGGCGGGCGGGGCATCCACCAGCCAGAGACACCAGCGCACGCGGGAATTGATGAATTCGTCGCCACCGTAGTAACGCCGCACCCAAGGCGCGATCTCCGACTCGGCGGCCAGTGCAACGGTGCGTTCCTCCTCGCTGAGGATCAGGTGTCCGTCGTCGATCGGCATGCTGCCGTAGTTGATCGGCGGCGCAGACAACGAGACGGACCGGCTGCGCGACTTCAGGAAAACCTCGGGCGCATCGACCAGATACGGATTGATTCGCTTCGCCGGAACACGCTGCGAATCGGAACTCGGGCTTTGATAGTCGTACAGCAGCGGCTCGGCAACGCGCTCCCGGCCGAATCCAACAATCACGCAGTGCACCGCCGCCACGCCGCGCGCCTCGTTGTTCCACTTGAACGTGCGATGCGCAAACTGGATATGCATGCCGCGCCGGTACAGCTCCGACCACAGCACGCCGACCTGCTCGCCTTGGGTGATGGAGTTGGTGGAGACGAAGGCGACGCGGATGCCGCCTGCGGATTCCTCAAGAGAAGATCGATGGGACAGACATTCGTCTGTCAGGAGCGGCCCGCTTTCGCGGGAATGACGGGCGAGGGTGTCGGCCTGCCGGAGGTAGTCGGCGGCCTTGAGATACCACGCACAAACGAAATCCAGCACGCCGGCACCTTTCACGCCGGCGAACACGGCGGCCATGTCGGCCTTCTGCGCCGCGTTCTGTTCCTTCTTGCCCACGAACGGCGGATTCCCCAGGATGTAGTTCAGCTTCTCCGCCGGCACCACGTCGTTCCAGTCGATCCGCAGCGCGTTGCCGTGGACGATGGTGGCGGACTTCCTCAGCGGCAGGCGCACCACGTTTTCGCCGAACTGCTCGGACACGCGCAGGTTCATCTGGTGATCCATCAGCCACATGGCCACCTGCGCGATCTGCGCCGGGAACTCCTCGATTTCGATGCCGTGGAACTGGTCCACGTCCACCAGCACGTGATCCTGCACGTGCGCCAGCACCGACTGCTGGGTGGCGAACTGGCGCGTCAGCACCTCCAGCTCCAGCGCGCGCAGCTCGCGGTAGGCGATCACCAGGAAGTTGCCGCAGCCGCAGGCCGGGTCGAGGAATTTCAGCGTGGCCAGCTTGCGGTGCAGCTGCGCGAGTTTCTTCTCGTCGTTGCCGGCCTTGCCTAGCTCGGCCTTCAGGCCGTCCAGGAACAGCGGGCCGATCAGCTTGAGGATGTTCTTCTCGCTGGTGTAGTGCGCGCCCAGGTTGCGGCGGGCCTTGCTGTCCATCACCGACTGGAACATCGAGCCGAAGATCGCCGGGCTGATCCGGCTCCAGTCCAGGGTGCTGGCATCAAGCAACAGGCCGCGCATGGGCGCGTTGAAATCGGCCAGCGGCAGGATTTCCTCGAACAGCTTGCCGTTGACGTAGGGCAGCTCGGCCAGCTGTTCGTCCAGCGTGGTCTGGCGCTTCTCCGGCGCGGTATTGAGCACCTGGAACGCGCGCCCCACCCACAGACCCAGATCGGCGCCGTCTTCACTGGTGCGCTGGGCGATGAGGTCGTGGAAGCTCTGCCGCGGGAAGATGCCGGTGTCGTCGGCGAACAGGCAGAACAGCAGGCGCACCAGCAGCAGCTCCAGCGCGTGACCGTCGTAACCGGCGGCCTTCAGCGCATCGTGCAGCTTGCCCATGCGCTCGGCGGCCTGCACGTTGACGGGATCTTCTTCCTTGTAGGTGCGGGCCTGGTAGCCGCTGATGAAGCCGAAGCGGCCGATCTGCCTGTGCAGTTCGGCGAGGGCAAACTCGCTGCGCTCGCCGGTTTCCAGATCGTGCAGGCGCAGGCGCTGGAAGTCTGAGACCAGCACGAAGCGCGGCAGCTCGGCGTCCTTGATGCCGGCGAAATAGTCGGTGGCCTGCTGGAACGCGGCGTCCAGGTCGCGGCCTTCGCTCTTGTGCTCGGCCAGCATCACGCCCGGCCAGAACACGTCGATGCGGCCGTGCCGACTGCCGCTGAAGCGCTGCGCCTTCTGCTCGAACACCGCAACGCGGCGTCGGTTGACCCCGAACACGTTGAAGAACTCGTTCCAGAAGCTCTGCGCCTCGGCGCGCTCGCTGGATTCCCCCGCCCACTCCCGGGCAAAGGCGCGCGCGCGGTCGCGGATTTCGTTGAGGCTCAACGGCATGGTGCGATGTTCCGGACGGCAGGCCAGGCCGGATTGTAGCCACGCAGGCAGGGATCCCGTGCGTGCGACGTCGACGCAATGCCCTCACCGCCGCCCGATGGCGACAGTGATGGCGTGCGCTGCGGGATCAGTCGAACCGCAGGTGCTTGACCGACTTGCCGCGGCGGCGGATCAGCTTGAGCGATTCGATGCCGATCTGGATGTGGCGTTCGACGAAGTTGGTGGTGATCACGGCGTCGCTGGCTTCGGTTTTCACGCCCTCGGGAATCATCGGCTGGTCGGACACCAGCAGCAGTGCGCCGGAGGGGATCGAGTTGGCGAAGCCGGCCGCGAAGATGGTCGCGGTTTCCATGTCCACCGCCATGCAGCGCATCAGGCGCAGGCGCTCCTTGAAGGCCTCGTCGTGCTCCCAGACGCGGCGGTTGGTGGTGTAGACGGTGCCGGTCCAGTAGTCGTGGCCCAGATCGCGAATGGTGGTGGACACCACGCGCTGCAGGGCGAACGCCGGCAGCGCCGGCACTTCCGGGGGCATGTAGTCGTTGGAGGTGCCCTCGCCGCGGATCGCGGCGATCGGCAGGATCAGATCGCCGAGCTGGTTCTTCTTCTTGAGCCCGCCGGTCTTGCCCAGGAACAACACCGCCTTGGGCGCGATCGCGGAGAGCAGGTCCATCATGGTGGCGGCATTGGGGCTGCCCATGCCGAAGTTGATGATGGTGATGCCATCCACCGTGCAGCTGGGCATGGGACGATCGCGCCCGACCACTTGGCCATCCATCATGCGGGCGAAATGATCGACGTAGCCGCCGAAGTTGGTGAGCAGGATGTGCTCGCCGAAGGAATCCAGCGGCACGCCGGTGTAGCGTGGCAGCCAGTTGGTGACGATCTCGTGTTTTTCTTTCATGGGAACATTCCGGCAGGACGCCGGCGGCACCGCGCCGGCAGGAGTCATTCATTCATCAGGCCGCGGGATTCTAGCCGCACGCGGCCGAACCGCGCGCTACTGCCAGCGCGCGGCGATGCGGCGGGCCAGGGCATAGGGTTCCGGATCGTTGCGATTGGTCAGCAGCACCACGGTCAGGCGCTGCGCCGGCCAGCGCAGGATGACGTTGCGAAATCCGATGCTTTCGCCCGAGTGCCACTGCAGGCCATCCTGCAGCCGCCAGCCGAAACCGTAGCCGGCCACGTCCGGTTCGTCGGTCGCGGTGGCGGGCGTGACGGCGAGCGTGCGCCAGGGGTCGTGCAGCAGGCGCTCGTCGTAGAGGGCCGCGTCCCAGCGCGCCAGATCGTCGATCGAGGCGTAGATTCCGCCGTCGCCGAGCACCGCGCTGGTGGTGCTCTGGTCGGTGCGCTGCCAGGCCTCGTCGATGAAGCTGTAGCCGAAGGCGCGCTCGGGCACCTGGCTGCGGCCGTCCTCGAAAGCCACCGAATCCATGCCCAGCGGCAGGAAGATGCGTTCGCGCAGGAAATCGGCGTAGCGCTGCCCGCTGGCGCGCTCCACGATCAGGGCGAGAAGGGCGTAGCCGCTGTTGCTGTAGCGATAGCCGGTGCCCGGATCGAAATAGCCGCCGTTCTCGCGTGAAACGAGATCCAGCACGTCGGCATCGTGTACCTGCCGGGTGTCGGCCGGATCCATCAGGTCCTCGTAGTCCAGCAGGCCGCTGGTGTGGCTGAGCAGGTGTCGCAAGGTGATCGCATCGGCCGAGGACGGCAGCTCGGGCAGCCAGCGCCGCGCCGGATCGTCGATCGACAGCACGCCATCCTGCGCCAGCAGCAGGACGGCCGTGGCGGTGAACTGCTTGCTGATCGAGGCCAGCCGGAACGCGGTGGCGGGCGTCACCGCGCGCGCGGCTTCCAGGTCGGCCAGGCCGAACCCGCGTCGCACCACCGCCTCGCCGTTGCGGATCACCAGGAGCGCCGCTCCCGGGACATTCCCCTGGTACGCGCGCAGATCCTCGTCAACCACATCAGCGGGTGCGCGGCTCACGTCGCGCATCGCGGAGTGGCAGCCAGCCAGCGCGAGCACAGCCGCAAGGCCGGACGACAGAATTTTGGTTGAGCCGGACATGGTGCCATTCCACGAGGTCCGCAGGAGAGCGCGCGAGCGTACAGGCAAACGCCCGCCATCGCGCCGCCCGGCGGCAGCGGCCAACCCCGATCTACCCCATGCGGGTAGGCGAACGGCGGCACCTCTGGCAGGATGGGGCACAGCACCGCCGGCCGCTGGACTCGCAATCACCGGCTCCAACGCGCACAATCGTTTCGTCGCTCCACCGAGACAGCCCCAATGAGCAGCCGCTTCTTCATCACCCTGCCCGATCCGTCCGCCGCCCGCGGCAGCGACCCGGATTTCGCCTTCCAGGCGCACGGTGCCGAGGCGTTTGCGCGCGAGCTGCGCGATGCGCTGGCCTCGCCCGCGCTGTTCGAGCGCTGGCGCGCCCGTCAGGACGACCCTGACGCGGTGGATCCGCATCTGGGGGAGATCGACCCCGATGCCGAGGTGCGCGCGCGCCAGAAGGATCTGGCGATCGACCTGGAAGTGGATACGTCACTGCCGGGCGCGATCTTGCGCCAGCGCCTGCGCTGGCTTGCGGGAAGCGCCTGGCAGCTGCGCGACGTGGGAGAGACCTGAAGAACGCGCACAGTCAACCGGGGGCTGCAGCGGCGCGACGCAACCGCGTTGGAGATGCCCGGACACGCGACGGCAATAAAGAGCATACGGGGGACGGATGGGACTCTTTGATCGATTGACCAGGCTGTTCGGCAGGGGCGAGCCGCAATCCACTGCGCCCGCCGCGCCGCCGGAATCGGATGGCGTGGAGGCGCCGGATTCAGCGGCGGCGGCGCTGTCCGACGATTCGTCCAGAGCGTCGGCGAACGGACCGCCCAATGGCCGCGAACGTCGCCAGTACGACCGCACACCGATCGCCGACGGGGTCCGCGTGCTCGTGGTGGACGACTCTCCGACCATCGTGCTGATGCTGCGGCGCATGCTGGCGCAGAACGGCTACGAGGTCAGCGAGGCGTCCGACGCCGAAACCGGCCTGGAAATCGCCCGCAACACCCTGCCACACCTGGTTTTCCTGGACATCGTTCTGCCCGGCATGAACGGCTTCGAGGCGCTGCGCCGCCTGCGCCGCGATCCAGTGACGCGCGGCATTCCGGTCATCATGATCTCGGGCAACGAGCTGGCCACCGAGCAGTTCTACGCCCAGCGCATCGGCGCCGACGACTTCATGAAGAAGCCGTTCTCGCGCTCGGAGGTCTTCATGCGCATCGAGAAGATGCTCGGTCCGGATCGCATCCCGCACCGCCAGGCCGTTTCGGTCGGCTGATCCAGCGCGTCGTCGCGACGCGCCGGACCGTCCCTGCTCTCATTCGCCTGCGGGCTGCGCTTCCTGCGCGGTGCGGATCTGCGCGTCCACCGCCGCGATGGCCGTCATGTTGACCACCCGCCGCACGGTCGCCGCCGGAGTCAGGATGTGCGCCGAACCGTTCACGCCCATCAGAATGGGCCCGAGACCCACGCCGTCGGTCATGGAGCGCACCAGGTTGTAGGCGGTGTTGGCCGTGCTGAGATCGGGGAAGGCGAAGAGGTTGGCGCGGCCCTTCAGGCGCGAGCCCGGGAACAGCCGATCGCGCACCGCCGGATCAAGCGCGGCATCCACCTGCATCTCGCCCTCCGCCTCCAGGCTCGGGGCGCGCTTGCGGATCAGCTTCAGCGCATCGCGCATCTTCTGGGCGCCGGCGTCGTCGCGGCTGCCGAAGTTGGAGTGCGAGATCAGCGCCAGCTTGGGCTCGATGCCGAACAGCTTGAGCCGCAGGCTGGCCTGCAGCGCGGCTTCGGCAATCATCTCCGCGTTGGGTTCGACCTGCACGTGGGTATCGACGAAGAAGAACACGCCCTTGTCGTTGATGACCGCCGACAGCGCCGCGGTGCGCGATACGCCGGGGTCGCGGCCCAGCACGTTGAGGATGTAGGCCAGCTTTTTCTGGTAGCGCCCGACGATGCCGCACAGCATCGCATCGGCCTCGCCCCGGCGCAGCATCAGCGCCGCGATCACCGTCGCGCGCGAGCGCACCACGGCCTTCGCCGCCGCCGGCGTGACGCCACGACGCGCCATGATCTCGTGGTAGAGCTGCCAGTAGTCGTTGAAACGCGGGTCGTCGTCGATGTTGGTGAGGTCGAAGTGCTCGCCGGCTCGGATGCGCAGCCCGAGGCGCCGGATGCGCGACTCGATCACCGCCGGGCGGCCGATCAGGATCGGTCTGGCCAGCCCCTCGTCCACCACGGTCTGCACCGCGCGCAGCACGGTTTCCTCCTCGCCCTCGGCATAGACCACGCGCTGCACGTTGACGCGCGCCTGGGAAAACACCGGCTTCATCGCCATGCCGCTGCGGAACACGAACTGGTTGAGCTTGTCGCGGTAGGCACCGAAGTCCTCGATCGGGCGCGTGGCCACGCCCGAGCTCATCGCGGCGCGCGCCACCGCCGGCGCCAGCATTTCCATCAGGCGCGGATCGAACGGGCGCGGGATGAGGTAGTCGCGCCCGAAGCTGGGCACGTCGTCGCCGTAGGCGGCGCCCAGGTCGCTGGCCTCCATGCGGGTGAGCGCCGCGATGGCGTGCACGCAGGCCAGCTTCATCTCCTCGGTGATGGTAGTGGCACCCACGTCCAGCGCGCCGCGGAAGATGTAGGGGAAGCACAGCGCGTTGTTGACCTGATTGGGATAGTCCGAGCGCCCGGTGGCGATGATCGCGTCGGACCGCACCGCACGGGCGTCCTCGGGCAGGATTTCCGGATAGGGGTTGGCAAGCGCCAGGATGATGGGATTTTCGGCCATGCCCGCCACCATCTCGGGCTTGAGCACACCGCCGGCCGAGAGGCCGAGGAAGATGTCGGCGCCGGCGACGATTTCCCCCAGAGAGCGCTTGTCGGTGTCGCGCGCGTAGCGCGCCTTGTCCGGATCCAGGTGCGGGCGGCCGGTGTAGAGCACGCCCTCGCGATCGACCGCCAGGATGTTTTCCGGCCTCATGCCCAGCGCCACGAGCATGTCGAGGCAGGCGATGCCGGCCGCGCCCGCGCCGGCGGTGGCGAGCTTCACCTCCTCGATGCGCTTGCCGGCCACCAGCAGCGCGTTGACCACGGCGGCACCGACGATGATGGCGGTGCCGTGCTGATCGTCGTGGAACACCGGAATTTTCATCCGCTCGCGCAGCTTGCGCTCGACGATGAAGCACTCCGGTGCCTTGATGTCCTCCAGGTTGATGCCGCCGAAAGTCGGCTCCAGGCTGGCGATGATCTCGACCAGCTTGTCCGGGTCGTTCTCGTCGATCTCGATGTCGAACACGTCGATACCGGCGAACTTCTGGAACAGCACGCCCTTGCCTTCCATCACCGGTTTGCCGGCCAGCGGCCCAATGTTGCCCAGGCCCAGCACCGCGGTGCCGTTGGTGATGACCGCGACCAGGTTGGCGCGCGCGGTCAGCTCGCTGGCGGCGTTCGGATCGGCGACGATCTCCTCGCAGGCGTGCGCCACGCCGGGCGAATAGGCCAGCGCCAGATCCCGCTGGGTCACCATCGCCTTGGTCGGCGCCACCTTGATCTTGCCGGGCGGATCCTGCCGGTGGTAATCGAGGGCGGCCTGGCGGAAGGCGTCTTGGCTGGACATGGGCTGGCTCTGGAAAATGGAGGGCGGGAAACCGGATTCTAGCGCGCGCGCCGCCGCTTCGCGGCCCGTGACGCAGCCGATGCGGGTGACGCGGCGCAGCGCCTCATCATTCCCGGCGTGGCCGGACGATTTGAACGACAATGCCGCCCGAAAGGATCTGGACATGGAGCGCCGGTGAGAGGAATTGGCGGTTTCGACGGGTGGCGCGGCCGTCTGGCGTTGGTCATCGCGCTCGTCGCGGCACAGGCGGCGCTGTGGCTCAACCCGGGCTATTTCAGCCACGACGAGCTGCAATGGGGCGCACGCGCCGCTGTCGGGCACTGGCGCGAGCTTCCGTTCGAATCCTTTTCCCACTGGCAGAACTTCCAGTTCCGCCCGCTAACCTTCAATCTCTGGCTGCTGCTGTCGCACGCACTGTTCGACACGCCGCGGCTGTTCCATGCGGTCTTCGTCGCGCTGGGCATCTGCAACGCGCTGCTGCTGGCGGGCGTGCTGCGCGGCGCGGGCTGCCGCAGCGCGCTGGCGCTGGGCGCGGCGCTGGCATTCGGGTTGAGTCCGTTCGCGACCTGGGTGCATGGCTGGGTCGGCTGCCTGGCCGATCTTCTCTGGGTAGCCGCGCTGCTGGCCGCGCTGCGCGCGCTGCAGGCGATTTCCCCACCGCGCAGCGAAGGCCCCGGCACACGCTGGCTTGCATCGGACGCTCCCATCCGCATCGTGCTCGCGGCGTTCATCAGCGCCGGCGCCACGGCGCTGGGCCTGCTGGCCAAGGAAGCGGCACTCTCGATCCCCGCGCTGCTCGGCATGTACGCGCTGGCGCTGCGCCTGCCGCGCGCCTGGCTGGCCGCGTCGCTGGGCGCCGGCGCGGTCGCGCTGGCCTATCTGGCGCTGCGGCTCGACGTGCTGACCGCGGCGCCGCACGGCTCGACCTACGCCCTGGAATGGACCGCGGTTCCGGGCAGCTGGCTGATGTACCAGGTGTTCCCGTGGGCGCTGGGGGTAGCGGAAATCAACGTGCTGACGCTGGCTTCGCCGCCGCGTCTGGTTCTTGCGGGTCTTCTTTTCGTAGCGTTCGCCGCCGTCCTGTGGCGCGCTTCGCCGCGGCTGTGGCTGGCCTGGCTGGCGGGCGGCACGCTGGCGCTGGCGCCCGTCCTCGCCGTGCCCGCGCCATCGAACCAGTACGGCTACGGCTTCATGGCGGTGCTCTGCGGCGTGGCGGCGATGGCGTGGCGAAGGGTGGGCAGGGTCGAGGCGGGCATCCTGATGGCACTCGCCCTGCTGTCCTCGCTCCACGGCGCGCAGGTCCAGCGGCACCTGCTGCTGACCGGCCGGCTGCAGGCCGTCTTCTCGCCCTCGCTGGCCGACGCTGCGCGGGCACAGCCCGATGGCGACATCAGGCTATGGCCGGAGGCGCCGGGCCAGGTGTTCACTTATGCGCGCCTGAGCCACCAGATTCCCTCCTATCGCGGCGTTCCACTCGAGCCGCGGGTGCGGATGGCCCGATCCCGCGACGACGCCACGCACCTCATCGACCGGTCCGGCACGGTGCGGGCACTGGATGGGTCCCCATGACGACCATGCGGAACACCCTGCCGGTGTCCCTCGCCGGGCTGGGATGGCGCGAGGATTTGCCTGCGGCGCGCGCCTTCGCCCAGTCACCCGGCGGGCGCGTAGCGCGCGTGAGCGAGCAGCACCGCACCGGCTTTCGCGTCTGCGACGGCGAGCGCGAGTTTGCGGCGCAGTCGCCCGCGCCCTGGACACGCGCCGGATTTCCGTCCGAGCAGCGCGCGGTCGTGGGCGACTTCGTGCGGCTGGAGGCCGGCTGCGACCAGATCATCGAGGTGCTGCCGCGCAGCAGCCTGTTCCGCCGCGGCGCCGCCGGCGAGCACCTGAAAGTGCAGCCGATCGCCGCCAACATCGACACCGTGCTGGTGGTGACCGGGCTTGATCGCGACTTCAATCCGCGCCGGCTGGAGCGCTATCTGGTACTGGTGCGCGCCAGCGGTGCCGCGCCGGTGCTGGTGCTGACCAAGATCGACCGCTGCAAGGACGTGGCCGCGCTGCGCGCCCGACTGGCCGACATCGAGGCAGGCGATGTGCCAGTGCTGGAAGTGAACGCCAGGGACACCGCCAGCGCCGCCGCGCTGTCGCCCTGGCTCGGGCCGGGTCGCACGGTGGTACTGGTCGGTTCCTCCGGCGCAGGCAAGTCCACTCTCACCAACACCCTCATGGGTCGCGAAAGGATGAAGACCGGCGCGGTGCGCGAAAGCGATTCCCGTGGCCGCCACACCACCACCCATCGCGCCCTGCTAACCCTCCCGCAGGGCGCCTGCCTGATCGACACCCCGGGCATGCGCGAACTCAAGCTCACCGGCGTGGAGGACGTGGCCGACCAGGTGTTCGACGACATCGAGGCGCTCGCCGCGGACTGCCGTTTCCGCGACTGCCGCCACGCGGCCGAGCCCGGCTGCGCGATCCGCGCCGCGCTCGCTGCCGGCCGCATCGATCCGGGCCGGCTGGCCAGCTATCGCAAGCTGCTGGACGAACGCGACGCCGCCGCGCGCGTGCTGAGCGCCCGCCAGACCCGCCCACTGGGCCACCCGCGCCGTTCGCGCTGAATTGTGCGCCCGCGTACCGGCACGCTGAGCGCGCCGGGTATAATGAAAACCATTCCTATTTATTTTCGAATCAAGGAGTCGCCGTGCGGCTATCCGACCTCCCGCAGCGCCACGTTGCCCGCATCGATGGCGTCGAAGACCGCGAACCCGGCGATCCGTTGGCACACCGCCTGCGCCTGCTGGGCTTCGTGGCCGGCGAGCCGGTGCGGCTGGTCGCGCGCGGCCTGTTCGGGGCCGATCCGCTGCTGGTGGAAATCGGCGGCACGCGCTTCGCGCTGCGCCGCAGCGAGGCCGGACGGGTCCGGGTGACGCCAGAGGCTTCGGCATGAACACCTACCAGATCGCCCTCGTCGGCAATCCCAACTGCGGCAAGACCGCGCTGTTCAATCGCCTCACCGGCGCGCGGCAGAAGGTGGCGAACTACGCCGGTGTCACGGTGGAGCGCAAGGAAGGGCATTTCACCGCGCCCTCGGGACGCACCATCCGCGTGCTTGACCTGCCCGGCGCATATAGTCTGGAAGCGACCAGCCCGGACGAGGCCATCACCCGCGCCGTGTGCCGCGGCGAGCACGGCGAAGCGCAGCCGGAACTGCTGGTATGCGTGGTCGATGCCACCAACCTGCGCCTGCACCTGCGCTTCGTCGCCGAGCTGCGCCGCTTGGGGCGACCGATGCTGGTGGCGCTCAACATGATGGACACCGCGCGCCGCCGCGACATCCACATCGACGTGCCGGCGCTGGAACGGGAACTGGACATGCCGGTGGTGGAAACCGTTGCGGTGGCGTACGGCGGCGCGAAAACGCTGATCGAACGCCTGGACCGCGACGGCCTGCCGCCCGCGCCCGCGCCCGACGCTTCCGATGCCGGCGACCTGGATTCGGCCCACGCCGCCGCACGCCGCGCCATCGCTGCGGCGGTGACACTGCCGGCGCAGCGCGAGCGCACCGTCGATGCGATCGACCGCGTCGTGCTGCATCCGGTGCTCGGCCTGCTGATCCTGGCGGCGGTGATGTTCCTGATCTTCCAGGCGGTGTACTCGTGGGCCGAGCCGCTGATGGATGGCATCGAGACGCTGTTCGGCTGGCTCGGCGGCCTGGCCTCCGAACACCTGCCCGAGGGCCTGCTGCAAAGCCTGGTGGCCGACGGCATCATCGCCGGCGTCGGCGGGGTGATCGTGTTCCTGCCGCAGATCCTGATCCTGTTCCTGTTCATCCTGGCGCTGGAGGAATCGGGCTACCTGCCGCGCGCCGCCTTCTTGCTCGACCGGCTGATGTTCAAGGCCGGCCTCACCGGGCGCGCCTTCATCCCGCTCTTGTCCAGCTTCGCCTGCGCCATCCCGGGCATCATGGCCACGCGCAGCATTTCCGATCCGCGCGACCGGCTCACCACGATCCTCGTCGCCCCCCTGATGACTTGCTCGGCGCGGCTGCCGGTGTACGCACTGCTGATCGGCGCCTTCATTCCGGCGCGCGACGTCGGCCCGTTCAATCTCCAGGGCCTGGTGCTGTTCGGCCTGTACGTGGCAGGCATCGTCAGCGCGCTGGCGGTGGCCGCCGTGGTCAAGCGCTTCACCCGGGATCGCAGCGAGCATGTGCTGATGATGGAACTGCCCGCCTACCGCGTACCGCACCTGGTCGACCTGTCCATCGGTCTGTGGGAACGCGGCATGATCTTCCTGCGCCGCGTTGGCGGCATCATCCTGGCGCTTACGATCCTGCTGTGGTTCCTGTCGAGCTTTCCCGCGCCGCCCGATGGCGCCACCCAGCCGGCCATCGAATACAGCTTCGCCGGACGCCTCGGCGCGCTGCTGCAATACGTGTTCGCGCCGATCGGCTTCAACTGGCAGATCTGCATCGCACTGGTGCCTGGGCTGGCGGCACGCGAGGTCGCGGTGTCGTCGCTGGCGACGGTGTACGCACTCTCGGGCAACGAGGAGGCGCTCCCGGCCATCGTCGCCGCGCAGTGGTCGATGGCGACCGCCTTCGCGCTGCTGGCCTGGTACGTGTTCGCGCCGATGTGCGTCTCCACGCTCGCCACGGTGCGGCGCGAAACCAATTCCTGGCGGCAGGTGTGGATCATGGCCGGCTACCTGTTCGCATTGGCCTACGTCGCCTCGTTCCTCACCTATCGCATCGCGCTGTGGCTGGCATGAGCGCCTTCTGGCAGGCAATGATCGTCGCGCTGATCGGGCTGTGGGCCGCGACCACGGCCACGCGCCGCCTGCTGCCGGGCCCGTGGGCGCGCGCCCGGGCTGCGTTGGGGGAGCGCCTCGACGACCCGCGCAGCCCGCGCTGGATACGGCGGCTCGCCCTTAAACTGCGCGCCGCGCCCGCAGCATCGGGCTGCGGCAGCAGCGCCAGCGGATGCAGCAGCTGCTCGGGATGCGGCGCGGCGCAGGCTGCGCCACATCCCGCCGAAAGGCCGCGCGGCTGACGCCAGCACGGGCAAGCCATTGCGGCAGCCTACGGAAATCACATGCTGCGACTGCTTCTACGTGCCGGTTTCACGTCCCGCTGCGGGTGCGGCACGGGGAGCGCTCGTCTGGACGATCGCGGCCGACCTCAGCCTCACCGCGATACCGGCTGCGGGTTGGCACCTGGATGCCAGGAGCGATGACTGCACCGCAGATGCCGCCGATCCGCTGCTCGCCACCCTGACGCTGAAGGGCGTGTTCCGGCCTTCCTCAGGGTTTCGACGCGTGCGGGACGCGCACCAGCAGCACGTCGGTCGCGGCAGTTTCCAGGATGCGGCGGGCGATCGAACCGATCAGGACGTCGAACAGCGCACTGCGCCCGTGCGTGCCCAGCACGATCAGATCGGCTCCGTGATCGCGGGCGTACTCGTAGGTGAGCCTCACCGGCTCGCCGTGCTCGACGTGGAGCTGGACGCGCTCGCGCTGCGCAGGCTCCAGCGCGACGGTGGCGAGAAAAGCCTCTCCCTCGCGCATGGCGTTCTCGCGGCCCTGCGCGATGGCACTTTGCATCCTGGGGTCGCCCACGCCCAGGAACGGCACCTCGAAGGCATTGAACACCGTCATCGGCGTGCCGGCAAAAAGCCCGGCCGCACGCTCCAGCGCGATACGTGCGGACACCGAAAAATCGCTCGCCAGCACGATGTTCCGATAGGCATCGCGGGGACGGTCGCGCACCACCAGAACCGGAACGGTGGCATGGCGCGCCAGCCAGTCGACGCTGGACCCGAGCACGGTGCGCCCGAGCGATTCGCTGCGCGCGATGCCGGTCACGATCAGGCGCGCGCCCTCTTCGGCCGCGACCCGCGCCAGGGTTTCGTTGATCCTGCCTTCTTCCACCCGCACCGCGATCTCCACATCGTCGGCACCGGCGTCATGCTGCAGCTGACGCAGCGTGCGCTCGGCCGGCCCATCGCCAGCGCCGCCCCAGGAGGGCTGCGGCGCGGCACGCACGCGCGTTTCCGACAGCGTGCCGGGATCGACCACGGTCACCGCCACGAGCCGGGCCTTCCACTGCCGCGCCAGCTGCACGGCGCGGTCCAGCGCGCGATCGCAGCGCGCGGAAAGGTCGGTGGCCAGAAGGATTGTGCCGGCGCTCTGGGGGGGAGAAACTGTGCTCATGAGGGGGGTCCGGGTCCATGCCGAAGGATCGGGCGATCATCCACGCCGCCCGCATGCATTCCAGCCTAGCCGGTTGCGCGCCGCTGCGCTTGACCCCGGTCAACCTGCCCACCCCTGCGCACGATGCCTGCCGAGGTGGTAGCGTGCCTGCGCCACCAACACCCCGATTCGCCACAGGAGACGCGTCCATGTCAGGACAGCTGCGCCGCACCAAGATCCTTGCCACGCTCGGCCCCGCCACAGATGCACCCGGCGCGCTGGAGGCCCTTGTCGCGGCGGGCGTGGATGCGGTGCGGATCAATTTCTCCCACGGCAGCCGCGCCGATCATGCGGCCCGCGTGGCGCGCATCCGCACCGCCGCGCGCACTGCCGGGCGCGAAGTGGGCATCCTTGCCGACCTGCAGGGCCCCAAGATCCGCATCGAGCGCTTCGCCGCGGGCAAGGTGTCGCTCAGCGCAGGCGCGCCCTTCGCGCTGTATGCCCGCGCGGATGCGGCACCGGGCGATGCCTCGGGCGTCGGCGTGTCGTACCTGGGGCTGATCCACGACGTGGTTCCCGGCGACGTGCTGCTGCTCGACGACGGGCTGATGTGCCTGCGGGTGGAGTCGATCGCGGGCGACACCATCCACACCACCGTACTCAACGACGGTCAGCTCTCCGACCGCAAGGGCCTCAACCGGCTCGGCGGCGGCCTCTCGCTCGACGCGCTCACCGACAAGGACCGCGCCGACATCCGTCTCGCGGCGGAGCTGGAGGTCGATTTTCTTGCAGTGTCGTTCTGCCGCAGCGCGGCCGACATCGAGGAAGCCCGGCGCCTGGCGCGCGAAGCCGGAAGCTCGGCGCACCTGGTGGCCAAGATCGAGCGCGCCGAGGCGATCCAGCGCCTGGGCGAGATCATTGATGCCAGCGACGTGGTGATGGTGGCGCGCGGCGACCTGGGCGTGGAAATCGGCGACGCCGAGCTTCCCGGCCTGCAGAAGAAGATCATCCGCGAGTCGCTCGACCGCGGCCGCGTGGTCATCACCGCCACCCAGATGCTCCAGTCGATGGTCGATTCGCCCATCCCCACCCGCGCCGAGGTGCTGGACGTGGCCAACGCGGTGATCGACGGCACCGACACGGTGATGCTGAGCGCGGAGACCGCCGCCGGCCATTACCCGGTGCTGGCGGTGGAAGCGATGGTGCGCATCTGCCTGGGCGCCGAGCGCCAGTTCGAGCACGACACCGACTTCGAGCAGGCCCCACGCGGCCTGGCGCACACCGACCAGGCTATCGCGCTGGCAGCCATGTACCTGACCGAACACATCCAGGTGCGCGCGATCCTGGCCCTGACCGAATCGGGCGGCACCGCGCAGCACCTCTCGCGTTTCCGCTCCAACGCGCCGATCTACGGCCTCTCGCGCCACGAAAGCGCACGCCACCGGATGTCCCTGATGCGCGGCGTCTATCCGATCGACTTCGACAGCGGCGAGAACCCGCCGCGCCAGGCCGCACGCCACGCGGTGGCGGCCCTGTTCGCGCACGGCGCGCTGGCCGAAGGCGACCGCGTGCTCATCACCAGCGGCGACCACATGGGGCACCTGGGCACCACCAACACCCTGCGCCTGCTGGGCGTGGGCTGCAATGGCGAAGCCAGGGGCCTGGGCACGCTGTAGCCCGTCGCTGCCCAGACCCGATCGCGGGGCGCCCCGGCTTCGCGCCGCAGCGCCCGCGTCGTGCGCCGAATGCCATGCCATTACGCCGCTGCCGGCGCCCGCCCGGTGCGGCACCGGCGACCGTATTCAGGGGCGCGCATGACAGCGCCTGCCCGATCTCCGACAATAGCCGGTGCTGGACCCTCGCTCGCGGCGCGCCGCGAAACGCCACTTCCGGAGAATCCCATGGCCGAACCCGTACTCACCCCGCCCGAAGGCGGCGCAAAGATCACCATCCAGAACGGCGCCCTGAGCGTTCCGGACAACCCGATCATCCCGTTCATCGAAGGTGACGGCACCGGCCCGGACATCTGGCGCGCCTCGGTGCGCGTCCTCGACGCCGCGGTGGCCCGCGCCTACGGCGGCAAGCGCAAGATCCACTGGATGGAAATCTTCGCGGGCGAAAAGGCCAACAACCAGTTCGGCACCTGGCTGCCCGACTCCAGCGTGCAGGCCTGCCGCGACTACCTGGTCTCGATCAAGGGCCCGCTCACCACGCCGGTCGGCGGCGGCATCCGCTCGCTCAACGTGGCCCTGCGCCAGATGCTCGATCTCTACGTCTGCCTGCGCCCGGTGCGCTGGTTCAAGGGCGTGCCCAGCCCGGTCAAACGCCCGGATCTGGTGGACATGGTGATCTTCCGCGAGAACTGCGAGGACATCTACGCCGGCATCGAATGGGCCGCCGGCACGCCCGAAGCCCAGAAGGTGCTCGACTTCCTCGCGCGCGAGTTCCCGCAGGCGGCCGGAAAGATCCGCTTCGGCTCGCAGGAAAAGACCAACGACTGGCTCAAGGCGCTGGAAGGCATCGGCGGCTCGCACCGCGAACTGCCGGTGCAGGTGGGCCTCGGCATCAAGCCGGTGTCCTACCTCGGCACCGAGCGCCTGGTGCACAGCGCCATCGGCTACGCCATCGCCAACAAGCGCAAGTCGGTGACCCTGGTGCACAAGGGCAACATCATGAAGTACACCGAGGGCGCCTTCGCCGACTGGGGCTACAAGGTCGCACGCGACTACTACGGCGCGGTGGAGCTGGACGGTGGCCCCTGGCACATCATCCCCGAAGGCAAGCCCGGCGCCGGCCTCGTCATCAAGGACGCCATCGCCGATGCCTTCCTGCAGCAGATCCTGCTGCGTCCGGCCGAGTACGACGTCTCCGCCACCCTCAACCTCAACGGCGACTACCTCTCCGATGCGCTGGCCGCGCAGGTCGGCGGCATCGGCATCGCGCCGGGCGCCAACATCAACTACGTCACCGGCCACGCCGTGTTCGAGGCCACCCACGGCACCGCGCCCAAGTACGCCAATCAGGACAAGGTCAATCCCGGCTCGGTGATCCTGTCCGGTGAAATGATGCTGCGCTACATGGGCTGGAACGAAGCCGCCGACACCATCATCCACGCCATGGACGTGGCCATCGGCAACAAGACCGTCACCTACGACTTCGCCCGCCTGATGGAGGGCGCGAAGGAAGTGAAGTGCTCGCAGTTCGCCGATGAGCTGATCAAGGCGATGTAAGCCCTTCCCGGCTTACCGAGGCTGCACGCAAAGGGCGCGGTCGAAAGGCTGCGCCCTTTGCGTTTCAGCCCACCGGGACAAACGCGACATCGAACCGCTGCGCCAGCGCGGCCAACCGCTTGTCCAGCGTCCACAGACGTGTTTCCGGCGTCAGAAGGGTGGCGGCAAGCAGGGAGAGGTCGACCATGCCGCACCCCAGCCCATAGAGCTTTTCGCGCTCGATGAAATCCAGCAGTTCGGTCTGGCTGACCAGCGTGGCCGGGCGCAGGCGGGCCAGATCGCCCAGCGTGCGCTGGCGTGGCGCAGGCGGTGTGCCGCAGGCCAGTTCGACCAATACATACGGATGGCCCAGAACAGCATCCATCGCCAGCAGCGGCGGCAGGGCTGGATGGCCGTTGCGGAAGTGCTCCACCCAGACCGACGTATCGACCAGAACCTTCATGCCGATGGCGATGTTTCATGTTCCGGCAGGCTGCCGCGACGCGGAATATCCGCCATGCCCGGTGAGCTTCCGCCAAGCGCAGCAAGCCGCTGGGCAGCACGCACACGGATGAAGGTGCGGATGGCTTCGCGAACCAGAGTGGCTTTGTCTGTGCCTGGTTCGGCCATTTTCAGCGCGGCCTCAAAGTCTGCATCGTCGATGGTGACGGTCGTGCGCATGATGAACCTCGGTTGCATCATAAATGATGCAAGTATGCATCAAATGGTGTGAAACGTCAGTTTGGCGAACGTCTTCCTGACGCGATAGCGACCGTTTACGCCTGCGCCCGCAACCACGCCCTCACCCGCGTAACGCACGGACGGCGCGCACCGATCCGCAGATCGCCGCCGAGCATCAGCGCGCGATCGCGCATGTTGCGCAATCCGTTGCCGGGCCGGTATGCCGGCGAAATACCCACGTCATCGTCCTCCACCGCAACCAGCAGCCACGGCTCGCCGCGCCGCCAGCCAACACGCAGACGCACCTCCACGGCCGTCGCATCGGCATGACGCACCACGTTGTTCACCGCCTCCTGCTCGATGCGATACGCCGCCAGCGACGCCGCATCGTCCAGCGCCGTGAGCGCGCCCGGATCGTTCGCATGCAGGGAAAACCCCAGCCCCGCGCGCCCGGCCTGCTGCCGGGTTACGCCGCAATCCATCGCCTTCAACAGCCCCAACTCGCTCAATGCCGAAGGCCGCAAGGCTTCGATGGCCTCGCCCAGCGCCAGCCGCCCGCGCTCCACCTCGGCGGCACGCACGTTGCGGCTGGCGGCGTCCACCAGTTCCCGCGCCATCGCCCGCTCGCGCGCATGGGTCTGGCGCAACTGCCGCGCGAGCCGCGCTCGCGTCAGGCTTCGGGCAAGGCGCTGAAAGGCTTCAGGCCTTTCTCACGAATTCCGACTTGAGCTTCATCGCGCCGATGCCTTCGACTTTGCAGTCGATGTCGTGGTCGCCCTCGACCAGGCGGATGTTGCGCACCCGGGTGCCGACCTTCACCACCGTGGATGATCCCTTCACCTTCAGATCCTTGATCACGGTGACGCTGTCGCCATCCTGCAGCAGGGTGCCGTGCGCGTCCTTCACCACGAGGCCTGCGTCCGCGGGCGCGGGTTCGCCCGGCGCCCACTCGTGGCCGCATTCGGGACAGATCAGCAGGCTGCGATCCTCATAGGTGAAGCCGGAATCGCAGTTCGGGCACGGGGGACGTTCGCTCATCGGGTGTCACTCTGTTCAAAGGCCAATCCATCCGAGCCTACACCATGCGTCGCGCGTGGACGCAGCAGCGGGCTGCCGGCCATCCTCGACTGCGGCTATGCATCGGCGTCCCGCTGCAGGTAATCCACCACGTCCTGCGCAAGTTTTTCCGGCGGCTGTCCGTGATTTCGCAGATGCAGCTCGGGCGAACGCGGCGGCTCGTAGGGCGAGTCGATGCCGGTGAAGTTGCGCAGCTCGCCGGCGCGGGCCTTGGCGTAAAGTCCCTTGGGATCGCGCGCCTCGCACACCTCCAGCGGCACGTCGACGAACACCTCGACGAACATGTCCCCGCCCAGCAGCTCGCGCGCCATGCGGCGCTCGCTGCGGAACGGCGAGATGAAGGACACCAGCACGATCAGGCCGGCATCGGTCATCAGCTTGGCCACCTCGGCGACGCGGCGGATGTTCTCCACGCGATCTTCCTGGGTGAATCCGAGGTCGCGGTTGAGGCCGTGGCGCACGTTGTCGCCATCGAGCAGGAAGGTGTGGCGGCCGCTGGCGTGCAGCTGCTGTTCCACCAGGTTGGCGAGGGTGGATTTGCCCGAGCCGGAAAGGCCGGTGAACCACAGGCAGCGCGGCCGCTGCTGCAGACTCGCGGCGCGCGCGGCGCGGTCGATGGCCAGCGTCTGCCAATGGATGTTGGCGGCGCGGCGCAGTGCGAAATCGATGGTGCCGCAGGCTACCGTCTGGCCACTCTGGCGATCGAACAGGATGAAGCCGCCCAGCTCGCGGCTGTGCGCGTAGGCTTCCCACGCAACGGCGCGATCCAGGCTCAGGTGGACGCGCGCCACCTCGTTCAGCGCCAGGCGGGTGGCCGGCAGCGGCTCCTGGGTATCGATATCGACCTTGTGGCGAATCGCGGTGATCCGCGCCACGGCGCTGGCGGCGGCCAGTCGCAGCCCGTAGAGGCGGCCAGGCAGCAGCGGCGTCTCGGCCAGCCACAGCAGGTGCGCGGAGAACTGGTCGGCGCAGTCGGCCGGCGCGTCGGCCGGCGCCAGCAGGTCGCCGCGCGCCACGTCCACGTGATCGGCCAGAGTGACGGTGATCGCCTGCCCCTGGGACGCTGCGACGGCAGGCGCACCGGCCACGTAAAGCGACTGGACGGTGGAACGCTGCCCTGAAGGCAGCACGACGACCGCGTCACCCGGCGCGATGCGACCGGCGGCCACGGTGCCGTCGTAGCCGCGGAAATCCTGTCCGTTGCGATGCACGCGCTGGACGGGGAACCGCATCGGGCGGGCGGGATCGACCTGTTGCACCGGCACGGTTTCGAGCCAGTCGAGCACGGTCGGGCCGGCGTACCAGGGTGTGTTCTCGCTGGCCTTCACCACGTTGTCGCCGGCGGCAGCGGAAACCGGCACAGCGGCCACATCCGGGATGCCGACCGCCGCCGCCAGCGCGCGGTATTCGGCCTCGATCGCGGCAAAGCGCGCCGCGTCAAAGTCCGCGAGGTCCATCTTGTTGACCACCAGCAGCACGCGGCGGATGCCGAACAGCGCGCAGATCCAGCTGTGGCGGCGGGTCTGGGTAAGCACGCCCTTGCGCGCATCCACCAGCACCAACGCCACCTCGGCGGTGGAAGCGCCGGTCGCCATGTTGCGGGTGTACTCGGCGTGCCCGGGGCAGTCGGCGACGATGAAGTCGCGCCGCGCGGTGGCGATGTAGCGGTAGGCCACGTCGATGGTGATGCCCTGCTCGCGCTCGATCGCCAGGCCATCGAGCAGGCAGGAGAAGTCGGGCGGCTCGCCCAGGCGCGCCAGGTCGTCGTCGTGCAGAAGGCCGGCGTCGAACAGCATGCGCCCGAGCAGGGTGCTCTTGCCATCGTCCACGCTGCCGCAGGTGAGCAGGCGAAGCAGCTGGCGCGGTGCGGGGGTGGTCATCAGAAGTAGCCCTCGCGCTTCTTGTCTTCCATGCTGGCATTGGGCGCGAAGTCGATCACCCTGCCCTGCCGCTCGGAGGCGTGCGAAAGCTGCATCTCGGCGATGATCTCCGGCACGCTGGTCGCTTCGGAGCGGATTGCGCCGGTCAGCGGCCAGCAGCCCAGGGTGCGGAATCGCACGCGCTCTTCCCGCACCGTCTCGCCCGGCGCCAGCACCATGCGGTCGTCGTCGCGCATCAGCAGCGCGCCGTCGCGTTCCACCATCGGGCGCGGCGCGGCGAAGTACAGCGGCACCACCTCGATGCCTTCGCGCTCGATGTAGCGCCACACGTCCATTTCGGTCCAGTTGGACAGCGGGAACACCCGCACCGATTCGCCCGGCTGCATGCGCGTGTTGTAGAGGTTCCACAGCTCCGGACGCTGGCGGCGCGGCTCCCAGCGGTGGGCGCGGTCGCGGAACGAAAACACCCGCTCCTTGGCGCGCGAGCGCTCCTCGTCGCGCCGCGCGCCGCCGATCGCGGCGTCGAAGCCATGGTGGTCGAGCGCCTGCTTGAGCGCCTCGGTCTTCATGATGCGGGTGTGCTCTGCGGCACCGTGCGTGAACGGCCCGACCCCGTCGCGCACCCCGTCCCCATTGACATGCACGATCAGCTCCACGCCCGCCGCGCGCGTCGCGCGGTCGCGGAACTCGATCATCTCGCGGAATTTCCAGGTGGTATCGACATGCAGCAGCGGCATCGGCGGCGGACCCGGCGCGAAGGCCTTGAGCAGGAGGTGCAGCAGCACCGAAGAATCCTTGCCGATGGAGTACAGCAGCACGGGATTGCGGCAGGTGGCAGCCACCTCGCGCAGGATGTGGATGCTTTCGGCTTCTAGGCGGTCGAGGGTGGTGAGGAGGGTCATCGGGTATCAGTGGGCAATCGTCGGCTGGGCAGGTGATCGGCGGACAGGCAGGGTGAACCGGGCACGCTACCACTTCACCCGGCGGAGCTACTACCCAGCGCCCGTGACCACGCATCCACCAACGTCCACCGTCGGCCGCGTAGGGCCGACCTACGGAAGTCCACTACGGAAGCCTGGAGCAATCCTTGTAGGTCGGGGCTACGTCCCCGACGGCTTCCTCCGGCGGCGTGCTGGTTTCGATGTCGAGCCTGCGTCCGATCCCCGCACGCAAGCTCAGTCCTCGAACCCATCGGCGAACAGGTCCGGGCCTTGCGGTACGACATCCAGGGTGATGCCGTCGAACCAGGCGTGGGGGGTTGCTTCGCTGGTGCCTGGTTCCACCGCGACCAGAGTGATGGTGATCGAAGACCAGACGGTCCAGTTGGCTTCGGCCACTTCGATGATGGCAGGCTAGATCGGGCGGAACCAGAAGGGCGCGGAGGAAAGATCAAGCCAGCCTGCGGTCGTGGCCGTGCCCCCGACGGCGAGGAATCCAGCGGCAACTTCGACTTCACGGTCGATCAGAGCGCTACCGAGTGCCGCGCGCTATGCGATGCCGACGCGGCCTGCGCCGGCTGGCACTACGAACCGGCCGGCAGCTACTTCATCGATCATCCGCGCTGCCACCTCAAGGGCCATCGCTTCGCGGTGCGCGCAGTGGCGCAGGGCGAAGGCTGGGTCGCGGGCATCAAACCCGGCGTGAAACTGATCCTCGCCCAATAGCGCGGCACGAAGCAGCGGCGCGGCACCCACTCGGATACGATGCCGTGATGCCAAAGCACTACGACCGCGACTACTTCGACCGCTGGTACCGCGAACGCCCCGTGCTGTCGCGCCAGCGCCTGATGCGCAAGGTGGCGCTGGCGGTGGCCACTGCGGAATACCACCTGGAGCGCCCGATTCGCAGCGTGCTGGACGTCGGCTGCGGCGAGGGCGCGTGGCGTGCACCGCTGCTGGCGCTGCGCCCGAAGCTCGCGTACCTGGGCTTCGATTCCAGTGAATATGCGGTGCGGCGCTTCGGTGCGCGGCGCAACCTGCACCTGGCGAGGTTTTCCGACTTCGAGGCACTGCGCCCCTGCGCGCCGGCGGACCTTCTCGTCTGCAGCGATGTGCTGCACTACCTGACGGCGCGCGAGATCGACCGCGGACTTCCCGGCCTGGTCGACCTGTGCGGCGGCGTGGCCTTTCTCGAATGCTTCGCGCGCGAGGACCGCGCCGAAGGCGACGACGACGGCTTCTTCCAGCGATCCGGCGCCTTCTACCGCACGCGCTTCGAGGCCGCGGGATTCATCCAGCTGGGTTCGCACTGCTGGCTCTCGCCTGCGCTGGCCGGACGCGCCACCGCACTGGAAATCCCGCCCCGCACGCGCCCGCTCAACCTTCTTCGACCAGCCCGATAACGCGTGCCGGAGCCAGCGCCGCGATGGCTCCGGCATCCAGGTCAGGCAGCTAGCCCAGCGCCTGCACGCCATGTTCGCCGGACGTGGGCGTGGCGCGGTCGTAAGCCACCGGCGGAGCGGAGAGGCGCAGCGGATTTCCACCCCGCACACGGTGCCGTGGCGCGGGTCCGGCGGCGCAATCACCAGGTTTCGCGCGATCCACGCATCCGGCACGGGAGATCCGCATCGTTCTTGCCCTGGATCAAGGTGACGCTGCCCACCGGACGGTAGCCTCGGAGACGCATCCGTGCAGACCCTCCCGAGCATGCGACTCCAGCGCCAGGCGCGTTCCGGACTCGCGGGAACCATCGTTGGCCCCAAGACCCGATCCGACTCCATACGCCGTCATCCCACGCCCATGACAGAACAACGCAAGCCGCTCTACGTGCAGATCGGCGAAGCGCTCCAGGCCGACATAGAAGGAGGCGTCTACCCGGTCGGCGCCCTGCTTCCAACAGAGCAGGAGCTGTGCCAGTCACACGGCATCAGCCGCCACACCGCACGCGCCGCGCTGGCGCGCCTGAGCGATGCCGGCCTCGTGATGCGCCGCCCGGGCGCGGGGACGCGCGTGCTCGCCCGACGCTCCGCGATGCACTGTGCCTTCGAAGCCAATTCCATCGAGCAGCTTTTGCAGTATGGCAAGACCAGTCATCTCGAACTGCTGGATACGCGGCTCAGCAGCGCCAGCGCAGCGCTCGCCGAGCAGCTGTGCATCCCGGAAGGCGCCGAGCACCTGCACCTGACGGGGCTGCGGCGATCCGGTTCCGAGGGCGATGCAGTGGCGCTGACCGAAATGCGCCTGCCGATCCATTTCGACACGCCAGCCTTGGCGCTTCTCGACCCGTTCCAGGCGGAAGCAACGCTGGCGCGGCTTCTCGACATGTCGCAGCTGTCGAGCATCGATCAGACCTTCGACGTGGACGTGTTCAATGCCGCTCAGGCCCTGCATATGGGCGTAACGCCGCGCACACCGGCGCTGCGCGCCCGGCGCCGCTACGTGGATACGTTCGGGAGGCTGCTGCTGGTGGCCACCAGCCTGCACCCGCGCGAGCGATTCGCGCACCGCACGGTGCTCTCGCGCAGCGGATACTGACCGCATCGCAAAGACAGCGTGCGCCGGCTGCCGCGCGCGCTCCGCGAAGTTTTTGTCGGGGGTGTAGCCCCGACCTACATGGGCAAATCCGTGTGGCCCGTTTTCGTCGGGGACATGGCCCCGACCCACGTCATGCGGCT
>CAKSZJ010000009.1 GCA_934525595.1 uncultured Chiayiivirga sp.
TGGTGCGCCTTTGCGCATCCGTCGGCCACGTAGGGCCGACCTACGGTTTTCTCCATGGGCTGTGAAGCGTCGTAGGTCGGGGCTACGTCCCCGACGCCCGGCTGCTCAGCGGGTCAGGTCGCCGGCGGCTTCGGGCTGGTAGGAAATGGCGGCGACCCGGATGCGCAGCGGGCGGCCGTCCGGGCCGGTCCAGTCGATGCTCTGTCCCACCGACAGGCCCAGCAGCGCCGCGCCGATCGGGGCGACCACCGAAACCCGGCCGGCAGCCGCATCCGCGTCGGGCGGATAGACCAGCGTCAGGCGGTGCTCCTTGCCGCTGATTTCCTCCACGCAGGTGACCTGGGTGTTCATCGAGACCACGTCCGCGGGCAAATCCGCCGGCGCAACCACGGTGGCGCGCACCAGCTCGTCACCCAGGCGCTGGGCGATTTCCAGATCGCGGTAGGCCGGCATTTCCAGCAGGCGCTCCAGCCGCACCAGGTCCAGGCTGCTGATGGTGAGGGAAGGTTGCTGTTCCGCGGGCATGGGTATTCCTGGCGCAAATCTGGCGTGAAAAAGAGGCGGCGCCGTTGCGCCGCCTCGCGAAAGTCGAATTGTGGTCCGATGGGTGCAGGCTAGCGCGCCCGGGGTCTGGATTCAATCGCCGGCCCTGGCGCGCGGAGCCCGCCCGCGCGGCGCGTCGACGCCCGGCGCGTGATCGAGCAGCCCGGTCGGCAGCGCCGCGAACAGGTCGGCGAGCTTGCGCAGGAATCCCTCGCGCGCGGTGCTGCGCCGCCAGGCCATGGCGATGCGCCGGTGCGGCGGCGGGGCGCGGAACGGCACCAGGGTGATGTCGGCCGACGGCGCGACCGGCGGGGCCACGGCCAGCCGCGGCAGCAGGGTGATGCCCACCCCGGCGGCGACCATCTGGCGCAGCGTTTCCAGGCTGGTGGCGCGAAACCCCGATTTTTCATCGGCCCCGGACAGGCGGCACACATCCAGCGCCTGGTCGCGCAGGCAGTGGCCGTCCTCCAGCAGCAGCAGGCTCACTTTGCGCAGGTCGTCCAGCTCGATGGAGCGATGGTCCGCGAGCGGATGGTCGTGCGGCACGGCGAGCAGGAAGGGCTCCTCGAACAGGAAGTGCGTTGCGAGCTGATCGTCGTGCACGGGCAGGGCGAGGATGGCGGCGTCCAGCCGTCCTTCGCGCAGCTGGCGCAGAAGAACCTCGGTCTTTTCCTCCACCAGCAGCAGCTCCAGTCGCGGGAAGCGTTCGCGCACCCGCGGGATGACGTGGGGCAGCAGGTACGGGCCCAGGGTCGGGAAGATGCCGAGGCGAACCGTGCCCGCGTCCGGATCCTGGGAGCGCTGTGCGATCTGGTGGAGTTCGTCCACGTCGGCCAGGATGCGCCGTGCGCGGTCGGCGATCTCGCGTCCGACCGGCGTCAGCATCACCCGCCGCGGCGCGCGCTCCACCAGGCTGACGCCCAGCTCATCTTCAAGCTTGCGGATCTGGGTGGAAAGCGTGGGCTGGCTGACGAAGCTCGCCTCCGCGGCGCGCCCGAAATGGCGGTGTTCGGCCAGGGCAACGAGGTAGCGCAGATCGCGGATGTTCATGCGGGCGTTCCGTGGGATGCCGGCAATTTACCATCGCGACGGAAGACGGCCCGCAGGCCGATGCGGCGTCGATTCACTGCAGGATCCGCCGGGCCTGGAGGTACTGGTCGCGCCAGTAGGGCCCGTCGAGCGCGTCCATCCGCACCGTGCCGCCGTGGCTGGGCGCATGCACAAAGCGGCCTTCTCCCACATAGATTCCTACATGGCTGACGCGCCGCGTGCCGAAAAAGACGAGATCGCCGGGCCGAAGGTGCTTGCGATCCACGCGCGGCACCGCGTGCTGGGAAAGTCCCTGGGTGGTGCGCGGCAGGCCCACGCCGGCGGCCTCGCGGAACACGTAGCCGACCAGCCCGCTGCAGTCGAAGCCGCCCTCGGGCGTGTTGCCGCCGTGGCGGTAAGGCGTGCCGACCAGGCCGATGGCGCGGAACAGCACGTCGTTGGCGGCGGTGTGGCTGGCGGTTGTCGCGGTCGAACGCGTCGGGGCACCGCCGCAGCCGCCCAGGGCCAGCGTCAGGAACAGGAACGCCAGCGGGATCGCAAGGCGTGGTCGGGAGCGCGCGCGGACCATGGCGCCACCGTGGGCGGTGCGGCCAGGCTTGTCAATTGTCGCGTCGCGGCGCGTCCCGGCGTGCCTTGGTGCGCCCGAGCCGCTATGCTGCGCGGCCCATTTTCCAGTTTCAGCCCCATGAACATCGAGAAGAACAAGGTCGTCACCTTCCACTACACCGTCTTCGACGTGGACGGCAGCCAGGTCGAGACCTCGCAGGGACGCGATCCGCTGGTGATCCTGTTTGGCGCCGGCAACGTCATTCCGGGCCTGGAGCGTGCGCTGGAGGGCAAGGCCGCCGGCGACAAGGTCGATGTCACCGTGGAGCCTTCGGACGCCTACGGCGAGCGCGACGAGGCGATGATCCAGCGCGTGCCCAAGAAGCGCTTCGGCGAGGCGAAGCTGGCCCCCGGCCAGACCCTGATGGTGCAGACCCAGCAGGGGCCTCGCATGCTCACCGTGGTGAAGGTCGGGATGTCGGTGGTGGACGTGGACCTCAACCACCCGATGGCGGGCAAGACCCTGCGCTTCGAGGCGGAGATCGGTGAGGTGCGCGACGCCACCGAAGAGGAAATCTCCCACGGCCACGCCCACGGTCCGGGCGGCCACGGCCACTGATCCCGCGACGCCGAGGAGCACACTTGCGCGGCGCGCGCACGAGATGACGGGAGAGATTCGCGGCGCGGCGTGACCCTTGGCACGGTGTCCGCAACGCCGCGCTGCGCTAGGCTCGGAGGGCCAACACAGCCCGGAGCCACCATGAAAGCGACGCCGCGCGTTCTTGCCGTCCTGTTCCTTGCGCTCACCGCCGTCGGCGCGCATGCGCAATACCAGCAGCCGCCCGAGCCGCTGCTCGGGGTGATGCGCGCGCCGCTGCCGCCGGTGCCGCAGCTCGATCCCACCGGCACCACCCTGATGATCGTGCAGCAGGGGCAGTACCCCTCGATCGCACGCGTGGCCGAGCCGTATCTCAAGCTCGCCGGGGTGCGGGTGGAACCGCGCATCCACGCGCGCCACGACATGTCGAGCGGCTACGGCATCCGTACCTGCCTGGAGGGCTTTTCCCTGGTGGACGTGTCCACGGGCCGGGAAACCCCCGTGGCCCTGCCGTCCAACGCCTGCCCCGACTGGCCGGTCTGGTCGCCGGGCGGGCGTCGCTTCGCCTTCACCAACACTACGGACGCAGGCGTCGAGCTGTGGCTGGGCAAGGTCGAGGACGGCTCCACCCGGCGCGTGGACGGCGTGCGCCTCAACCCGATCCTGGAAAGCGAACTGCAGTGGCTGGGCGCGCGCGACGCGCTGCTGGTCAAGACGGTGCCGGAACGCGCCGGGCCGGCGCCGCAGCGCGCCGCCGTGCCGCCGGGCCCGGAGATCAAGGACGCCACGCAGGGCGGCGGGGAAAGCAGCACCTACGAGGCCCGCGATACCCTGGCAAGCCCCGAGGACGAAGCCCTGTTCGAGTACTACGCCACCGCGCAGCTGGCCGTGGTCGATGGGCGCAGCGGCGCGGTGACGCGGATGGGCGAGCCGGCCGTGATCGGCGAGGTGGATCCCGCCCCGGACGGGCGGCACGTGCGGATGGACGTGCTCAAGCGGCCGTATTCCTACGTCGTGACCTGGGAACGGTTCGCGCACGAGGTCGTGGTTCTGGATCTGGACAGCGGCACGCGCCGCGTCGTGGCGGAGCTGCCCGCCGCCGAGAGTGTTCCGGTGCGCGGCGTGCCCACTGGCCCGCGCGCTTTCGCCTGGCGCGCCAGTGCGCCCGCCACCCTGGTATATGCCGAGGCGCTGGACGGCGGCGACTGGAAAAACACCGTGCCCGAGCGCGACCGCGTGCTGATGCTCGCCGCGCCCTTCACCGGCAGGCCGGCGGAGGTGGCGCGCACCGCACAGCGCTTCGCCGGGCTTTCCTGGTTCGAACACGGCGCCCGCGCGCTGCTCTCGCAATACGACGCCAACCGCCGCTGGTACACGGTTTCCCTGATCGATATCGACAGGCCGCGCGCCGCGGCACGCGTGCTGTGGGATCTCTCGCTGGACGAGCGGTACGCCCACCCCGGCTATCCGCAGAGCCGGATCCTGGCCAACGGTGCCAGCGTGCTGCGCGAAGAGGGCGGTGCGCTGTTCCTGAGCGGAACCGGCGCCTCGCCGCAGGGCGATCGTCCCTTCCTGGACCGCTACGACCTTGCCAGCGGCAGGACCGAGCGCCTGTTCCGCAGCGCGCCCGACGCCTACGAGCGCGTGTTCGGTTTCACCGGCGAACAGGGGAGCCTGCTGACCTGGCGCGAGTCGCCTTCCGATCCGCCCAACGCCTGGCGTCGCACGATCGGCGCCGCGCTGGACGATGCCGCAGCGGGTGAGGCCGCGTTCGCGTCCACGGCGCACGCCGTCACGCGATTCCCGGATCCGACCCCGGAGGTGCGCAAGATCAAGAAGCGCCTTGTCAGCTACACGCGCAAGGACGGCGTGCCGCTGTCCTTCACCCTCTACACGCCGCCCGGCTACGTCGAGGGCACGCGCGTGCCGGCGATCCTGTATGCCTATCCGATGGATTTCGCCGATCCCTCGCAGGCCGGGCAGGTGCGCGGTTCCGAGCAGACCTTCACCCGTCTGTCCAGCTATCGCCTGCTGCTTCTGGCCGGCTACGCCATCATCGACAACGCGGCCTTCCCCATCGTGGGTGACCCGCAGAACGCCTACGACACCTACCTGCAGCAGCTCGTGGACAACGGCCAGGCCGCGGTGGACAAGGCGGTGGAGCTGGGCGTGGTCGACCCCGAACGCATCGGCGTTACCGGCCACAGTCATGGCGCGCTGATGACCGCAAACCTGCTCGCGCACACCGACCTGTTTCGCGCCGGCGTGGCCAGCAGCGGCGGCTACAACAAGACCCTCACGCCGTTCGGTTTCCAGAACGAACGCCGCTCGTTCTGGGCCGCGCCCAAGGCCTACGACGAGGCGTCGAGCTTCTTCCACGCCGACAAGATCAACGAGCCGATCCTGATCGTGCACGGCATCGACGACGCCAACCCCGGCACCGAGCCCACCCAGTCGCCGCGCCTGTTCCAGGCCGTGCGCGGCCTGGGTGGCACGGCGCGCCTGGTGATGCTGCCCTTCGAACCCCATTGGTACGCAGCCCGTGAATCAAACGAGCACTTCGTGGCGGAAATGCTCGCCTGGTTCGACCGCTACGTGAAGAACGCCGCACCGCGCTAGCGGTGCGGCGGCGCATCGATGCGCTTGGCGGGGCATAGACGTCGCGCCGCGTCGGCCGCGTAGGGCCGACCTACGGGGGGCTCGTCGGGCCGGGTATTTCCGGCACCGCGCCGTGCCGTAGGTCGGGGCTACGTCCCCGACGTTTTGGGGCGCACGCCAGGTTTGGGCGCCCGCCGGGTTGGGGCATCGATGCGAGCCGGCGGCGAGGCATCGACGTCGCGCCGCGTCGGCCGCGTAGGGCCGACCTACGGGGGGCTCGTCGGGCCGGGTATTTCCGGCACCGCGCCGTGCCGTAGGTCGGGGCTACGTCCCCGACGTTTTGGGGCGCACGCCAGGTTTGGGCGCCCGCCGGGTTGGGGCATCGATGCGAGCCGGCGGCGAGGCATCGACGTTGATGTCGCGTCGGGGCATCGATATGCGTTGGCGAGGCATCAATATCGCGCCGCGTCAGCCGCGTAGGGCCGACCTACGGGGGCTCGTCGGGCCGGGTATTTCCGGCACCGCGCCGTGCCGTAGGTCGGGGCTACGTCCCCGACGTTGCGCTGCATCGACGCCACGGGCCGGGGTTACATCTCCGACGCTGCGGGTCTCTTGTCGCCGCTGCGGGTGAACGGCACGGTGTCCGGGCTGACTGCGCCGCCGGAGATGATGAAGCTCATCGCCTGGTCCACGGTCCAGTCGGTGGGCGTGAGGTTCTCCACCGGGACCACCTCCAGGTAGCCGGAGGTCGGGTTGGGTGTGGTGGGCACGTATACGGCCGCCAGCTCGCGGCCGCTGCCTTCCTCGGTCAGCACCCGGGTGACGAAGCCGATGGCCTTCATTTCGCGGTGCGGGAAGTCGAGCAGCACCACGCGCTGCGCGCCTTCGGGCTGGGTCTGGAGGATGTCGATCAGTTTGCGCACCGCGCCGTAGATGAGGTTCGCGCCCGGGATGCGCTGCATCAGCGCCTCGAACCAGCGCAGCAGGCGCTGGCCCAGTACGCGGTGTGCCATCACGCCCACCGCGATGATCGCGCCCAGGGTGGCGATCAGCGCCAGCGCGGTCTGTACCCAGGGGGCGGCCATCCAGCCGAGCGTCAGGGGGTACTGGTCGGCCAGCCGCGCCAGCAGCGGCGTGACCCAGGGGCGGCTCACGTCGGAAAGCAGGCCGAAGACGAAGCGGAACACGATCACCGTCAGCCAAAGGGGCAGGAGGGTGATCACGCCGGAAAGGAAGTAGCGTTGCAGGGAGGGGCGATGGGTGGCCATGGGGTGATTCTACGCATCTGGAGGAATCTGCTGCAGCCGGTTTCGCCTGCCGGGTGCACATCGCGCTGGATGCGGTGCAGGCGGCGCATCCGCACCCTTCCCCGGCGGTCGCCAGGAAGGCGCAGCGCCATCGCCGTTTCCCCGGCAACCGCCGGCTGTCACGCCATCCAGTGCGACGGAAAAACGCCCTGCTTCGATGCGGCCAGCGGTGCCGGGGCCGCCGCGACCTGAAGGGTCAGTGCCACTGCGCGCCGGCTCCGAGGCTCACCCAGCGCCCGGGGATCGGCGCGAAGCCGGTCTCGACGATCTCGCGATCGAGGATGTTCTGGATCGCGAGGTGGGCGCGCAGGGTCCTGCCCTGCCAGCCGAGCCGCGCGTTGGCCAGCGTTGTGGTGGTTTCGTCCACGTAGCGCGGGCGGCGCAGGTCGACATCGAGGCCGAATCCTGCGCCAAGGTCGAGGCGCGCATCGGCACGCCAGGTGTGGCGGGCCACGCGCGGGGTGTACTTCACTTCGTGTGCGGCGTCATCGATGCGGGCATCGAGGTGCTCGTAGCCGAGCCCCGCACGCGCCAGCCACCTGATGGACGTCGGAGTCCAGCGCCAGCCGGCTTCGAAGCCGCGCCCGCGATGGCCGTCGAGATTGTTCGCAACCCAGGTCGCGGTGCCGGGTGCGCGGGTCCAGTCGATCAGCTCGCGGGTGCGGCGCTGGTGCAGGGCGACGCTGAGGGTTTGCGTGCCGGTGCGTCTTTCGAGGCCCAGTTCGGCATGGTCGGAAACCTCCGGCAGCAGCGTCGCGTTGCCGCGGTTGGCGGCGGTGGCCAGATGCAGCTCGGTGTAGGACGGCGCGCGCATCGAGCGCGCGGCGGCGGCAAAGCCGCGCCAGTCCGCGGGAAAGGTGTGGGACAGCGCCAGCGCGGGCAGCCAGCGTGCGTGCCGGGCTTCATGATCGGCGCGGCTGATGCTGGCCTCGGCGCGGGTGGCCTTTCCCAGCCGCTGCTGGCGCAGGAGCCAGATCGCGGACACGTCGCGCTCGTGGTCGCGCAGCGCGTTGGATGCGAGCCGTTCGTGGCGCAGCTGTGCGCCCATCGCGGTGGTGCCGCCGGCGTCTTCGCGCTGCGCATCGGCCTGCAGCCCCGCGACGCGCGTGAGGTGCTCGTTGATGTGGTCGTGCCCGCCGATTCGCGTAAGGAACACGTCCTCGTGGCGGTCGAAATGTGCGCGTGCGCGCAGCCGCCATGCGCCGCCCCGGCCTTCGGCACCGAGCCAGGCGAGGCGCCCCTCGGTGCGCTCGCGCGCGTCGGGATAATCGGCGCTGTAGAAGCCCCAGGCACCGAAGTCCTTTTCCAGCGCGCCCGCGCCCCAGAAGATCCGCGACGCATCGCCGCTGCGGCCGCCGGTGTAGAGCGCCTGGCGCAGCCGCGCGTCGCTGGGAGCCTGTGCGGCAGAAGACGGACCGGTTTTCGAACCCTCCTGCGCGGTCCATTTTCCCGCCGCTTCTTGACCTGCAGCGCTGCTACAGGCCTGCAAGTCGTCAGAAAACTTCCTGGCGCACGTTTTTGACATCGCGCAGCGATGGACCGAAGGGGGGCCGCCAGGGACGGCGGCAACAAAAAGCTGTCCTCGCACGGGATCGCCTCGAACGCCTCTGTCGCACAGGCTCCCGGGGCCGGACTGCGGATCGCCGTCGGTATCCAGCGCGCTCACCGACAGGCCGTGATGCGCGGTGCGCCCGGCATGGGCGATGCGCGCGTCGAACTGGCGCGTGGCGTGCGAGCCTGCGGCGAGGTCGAGGCTGCCTTCCGGGCCGGTCGGCTGGCGGGTGATCAGGTTGACGATCCCACCCGTGGCGCTGCCGCCGTACTGGATCGCGCCCGGGCCGGTGACGATTTCGATGCGCTCGATGTGCGCCAGCGGGACGGCGAGGTCGAGGTTGTGGTGGCCGGTCTGCGGGTTCTGGATCGGCACGCCGTCCACCAGCACCAGCGTTTGCTCGAAGCTGCTGCCGCGGATGCCGAGGTCGGCCTGTACGCCCGGCGCACCGCGACGCTGGATGCTCAGGCCCGGCTGCTGTGCAAGCAGATCCGCCAGCGTCGTCGCCGGGCTGCGCTCGATGTCGGTGCGTTCGATCACCTGCACCGACTGCATCGCCTCGGACGGGCGGGTCTGGACCGGGCTGGCGGTCACCAGCAGGGCGTCGAGCCGCATGGCTTCGGGGGCCGGCTGTGCGGGCGTGGCCAGGCTGGCGACGGGCGCGAGGGCGAGCGCCGCGAGGGCGAGGTGTTTCATCGGAAACCGGAGGGATCTCGGAGGTGACGGATGGGGCGCGCGGCGCGTCGGTTCACTCGCTGTGCGGGCTGGGCGGGCGCGAAGCCTCGTTCATGCGCGCCCCGACGTGGCGCTGCCCGCGCCGCGAGGCCAGGGCCACCTGGCGCTGGCGTTCGGCCAGCCGTGCGCGTCGCGCGTCGTCCTGCCGCGGCCGGCAGTGCGGGCAGCTGAGGCCTTCCTCGTATTCGGGCGAGGCGCGGTCCGCCGGAGAAAGTGGATGCCGGCAGCTGCGACACAGGGTGTGCGGCCCCTGTACGAGTCCGTGCCCGACCGACACGCGCTCGTCGAACACGAAGCATTCGCCGCGCCAGCGGCTTTCCTCTTCCGGCACGGTTTCCAGGTACTTCAGGATGCCGCCCCTGAGGTGATAGACCGCGTCGAAGCCGCGCGCGCGCAGCAGCGCGGTGGACTTCTCGCAGCGGATGCCGCCGGTGCAGTACATCGCCACCTTGCGTCCGCGCAGTTCCGGGCGGGCGTCGAGCCAGGCCGGCAGCTCGCGGAAGCTCGCGGTGCCGGGGTTGATCGCGCCCTCGAAGCATCCGATGGCGACCTCGTAGTGGTTGCGGGTGTCGATCAGCACCACGTCCGGATCGGCGAGCAGCGCGTTCCAGTCGGTCGGTTCAACGTAGGTGCCGGCGTTCGTGGCCGGATCCAGATCGGGTACGCCGAGCGTGACGATTTCGCGCTTGAGGCGCACCTTCATGCGATGGAACGGCGCGCGCTCGGCGGGTGATTCCTTGTGCTCCAGCGCCGCCAGGCGCGGGTCGGCGCGCAGCCAGTCGAGCACCGCGCGCACGTCTTCGGCTGCGCCGGCGATGGTGCCGTTGACGCCTTCGGCAGCCAGCAGGATGGTTCCCGAGACGCTGCGCGCTGTGCACAGCGACTCCAGCGGAGCCTTCATTTCCGCGAAGTCGGGCAGGGCCGCGAAACGGTAGAACGCGGCGGCGATGATGGGCGGATGGTTCATTGCAGCATTCTAGCCTGCTGTCGCGGTTTCGCCGCAGCCTTGCGTGCGTGACTGCAATGTGGCGCACGCGGCGACGGCTCAGGGCAGCGCGCCGTAGCGGCGCTTGCGCTCGGTGGTGTAGTCCCACCACGGGCGCGCGGGGCCGCCGGCGGCAAAGTCGGTAATCGACATGAATATGTCGAGCATGCAGGGGTCGTGCCGCGTGGCTGTCTTCTGGCACAGCGCCTGGTAAAGCGCGAAGGGATCGGCCTTGGCCAGATCCGCCGGCCGGGTGATGCCCAGGAGGCGCAGGTCGGCCGCGGTGGCCGGCCCGACGTTGGGCAGGTCGGTGAGGCTGTGGACCGCCCCGCGCCGTACTTTGGCCGGATTCATCCCGGTGCCCCCGCATTGCGAAGGCATCGAGTATAGGCGCGCTGCCGGAGCGTGCCGCATCGCAGCGTTGACGCCTGTCCGCCGCCGCCGGATGCTGGTCGCCGCTTCGATGACGGAATCCACCATGATCCACGTGCACGCGCTGTCTTCCGCCGATGGGCGCGAATCGGTCTGGATCGATCTGTGCCAGCCCGATGCTGCGGAGCTGGCGCAGGCCGAGCGGCGCGCCGGTTTCGCGATTCCGGACCGCGCGCGCATCAGCGAGATCGAATTCACCAGCCGCGTGCGTCACGTCGGTGAGACGCTGTTCCTCAACCTGCCGCGTTTCGAGGAAGGCAAGGGACGCGCCGCGCCGCTCGGCTTCGCGCTGTCGCCCACCGCCCTGGTGACCCGGCGCGAGCAGGAGATCGGCGCGCTCGACGACATCGCGCGTGATCTGGGAAAGCGTTCCTGCACGGGATCGGTCGATCTGTTCCTGCGCGTGATCGAACACATCGTCGATCGTCTCGCCGACCGGCTGGAGGGGATGGAGTCGGAGGTCAGCGAGGCGACCCGCGCCAGCTTCGAGGGCAGCCGCCGCGACCGCGATCTCAAGAAGAACCTGATGCACGCCGGAGACCTGGGGCGGCGCCTCGGGCGTCTGCACAACACGCTGCTCGGGCTGCTGCGCATCGCGACCTGGCTGCAGGAATCGCCGCCGGCCTGGTTCGGGCCTGATGCGCCGCGCCGCATCACCCTCATTCTCAAGGATCTGGGATCGCTCAACGAGTTCGATCAGCAGCTCGGCGATCGCCTCGACTTCCTTCTCAACGGCGTGCTGGGGCTGATCAGCACCAATCAGAACGAGGTGATGAAGGTGATGGCCGTGGCCTCGGTGGTGGGTATTCCGCCCACCGTGCTGGTGGGCGTGTGGGGCATGAACTTCGCCTTCATGCCCGAGCTTGCGTGGCGCCCCGGCTACTTCGTGGCGCTGGGGGTGATCGGGCTGAGCATCGCGCTGCCGCTATGGTGGTTCAGGCGCCGCGGGTGGATCTGAGCCGGGCTGCGGCGCCGGGCGGAATTCGGGCTTGAGCCGTACGTAGAGCTGCTTGCGCACCTGCGCCACCAGGGTGCCGTCGGCGGTTTTCACGCTCACGTCGAACCAGCGCAGGTGCTTCTGGCCGTTGGCCGCGCTGCTGTGCAGTTCGTCGATCACGGCCTGCTCCAGGTGGAACTCGGCAAACACGTTCTCGCGTCCCGGCGTGACGAAGCGGATCGAGCCGGCCTGATCCCAGACGTGGTAGCGCGGCCCCAGGTTCTTCATCACCAGCATCATCCAGAACGGGTCGGTCATGGAGAACAGGCTGCCGCCGAACTGGGCGCGCACGTAGTTGCGGTTGTACCAGGCGAGTCTGAGCTCCACCCGCGCGTGCCGCCAGTCGTCCGACAGCGCACGCACGCGGATGCCGGAAAACAGGAACGGCGGCCACAGGTTGAACAGGTGGCGCAGCAGGCGCGCAGACATGTGGGCGCGTCAGAACAGCAGGGCGGCCATGTTGCGCCGGTACTGGCTCACCAGAGCAGCATCGGGGATCACGTTGAACGCCTCGATCAGGCTGCGGCGCGGCAGCCCGTCGTTGAAGTCGCGGTTCTGGCGCAGCATTTCCAGGAACTGGTCGAGCGCCGCCGCGAACTCTCCATCGGCCAGAAGCCGAAGGCCGAGCAGGTGGCGCGCCGCGAGGTCGTCGGGCGCGGCGGCGACGCGCGCGGCCAGGGCGTTGCGGTCCGGTGCATCCTTCAGCCAGGAGGCGTTGGCGATCAGCACATTGGCATTGCGCGCGCGCTCGTCGGTGCCGAGGTTTGCGGGCAGCGCGTCGATGAGGGATTTGGCCTCGGAGGTTTCGCCCACGCGCGCCAGCGCCAGGGCGAGGTCCAGCTTGAGCGCGTCGTCGCCCGGTGCCGCCTGCACCGCGGCGCGCAGGCGCACGACTTCCTCCTCGGGCGTGGGCGGCGCGATTTCCTCGGCCTGTGCCGGCTGCGCCGGCTCGATGCCGTGCTGGCTCAGAAACTGGCGGAGCTGGCCTTCCGGCAGCACGCCGGGAAAACCGTCCACCGGCTGGCCGTCGCGGATCAGGTAGACGGTGGGCACCGAGCGGATGGAGAAATAGCCGGCCAGCTCCTTCTGCGCATCCACGTCCACCTTGGCGAGCAGGAAGGCGCCGTGGTATTCGGCGGCGAGCTTTTCCAGGAGTGGCCCGAGCTGCTTGCAGGGGCCGCACCAGGACGCCCAGAAGTCCAGCAGCACCGGGGTGGTGAGGGATTTTTCCAGCACGTCGCGCTGGAAGGATTCGGCCGTCACGTCGATCACGTGGGCGGCGGCATCCGGGGGTGCGGTCGGCGTGGAGGCGGTGTCGGGAAAAAGCATTGCGGTATCCGTTGGCGGTGTCGTGAGGGTGCGGGTGATGCGGTGCGCGGGGGCGGGCATCCAGCGCCGTGAAATCCGGGCGTGTGCGCCGATGCCATTCTGGCGGCCGACGTGGGTCCGGAAGGGTAGATGGTGGCAACAGGCTGCATTGCAAGGCAAACTCGCGCGCCGCCATGGAACTTTCGCCGATGCCTTCGCCGCCGTACTCCGCCCGCCGGCTGGCGCTGCATCTTGGCTGGATTGCACCCCTGTGGCTTGCCGCCGTGCTGGTGCTCGCGGTCGCGCTGGTACCCGACGCCGCAAATGCGCCGCTCGGCCGCTTCGGTGCGACCGGCGTGTCCGGCGCGGCGTGGTTCAACGCGCTGGGCCTGGCGCTGCCCGGGCTGATGCTGCTGATGTTTTCCATCGCGCTTGAAGCCACCCTGGCCGGCCCGGGCACGGGGCGCATGCTGCGCCTGGGCACCGGGATGCTGATGATCTCAGGACTCGCCTTCGCCGCGCAGGGGGCCTTTCCGTTCGACCCCTCCGAACCCGACGGTGCGGCCTCGCAGCGCCACGCCACGGCGCTGGCGCTGTCCCTGCTCGCGCTGGCCTCGGCCTCGGTCTTCGTTGCCACAGGCCTGCGGCGCGCGCCGCGCTGGCGTGCCCTGGCCTGGGGCGGGCTGCTGCTGGGCGCCACCCTGGCGCTGTTCCTCGCCTGCCCGCCGCAGCAGCTCTTCCCGCCGCTGGAAGGCTATCCAGCCGCTGCCCAGCAGCTGGTGCTCGCGGTCTACTTCGGCTGGTTTGCGCTGGCGGCTGGGGTGGCCTTGGCGAGACGCCGCGACGTGGCCTGAGCTGCGCGATCGCAGGACGGCGATGGAGCCGGCGGGACCACCGTGATCGAGGTGTGCGAGGCACATCGTGAAGCATGGCGGGCCGAACGATCAGCGAGGTCATGGGTGGGGCTGCGTTTCAGCTCGTCGTGCCGCCTGATTGAGGCCGGCCGTCGTGGCTTGCTGTGGCAAGGGAAAGCGCGTGGCCTTCGGTGTGGTGCTTTCACCGGAGCGGACCTGGTTGTGCTCAAGGGATGGGAGTCCGTGGAAACGTTCCGACCGCCGCCGGGTGCAGTCGGGCTGGCTGTCTTCATGACGCACGCTCAGACATCCACGATCACTACCAGTGGCACGCTGCGCGTCGGGTGCTCCAGGATCGCGACCGGCTGGCCATAGACCTGCGCGATGGTGTCGGCAGTGAGCACCTCGCGCGGGTGGCCTGCGGTAGCCAGGCGGCCTTCACGCAGCATCACGATGCGGTCCGCATGGGCGGCGAGGTTCAGATCGTGCAGCACGACGAGGGCGCAGGTGTTTTCTTCACGCACCAGGCGCCGCACTTCACGCAAGAGCCGTTGCTGGTGCGTGATGTCGAGTGCGGCAGTGGGTTCGTCCAGAAGCAGCAGCGGCAACCGTGTTCTGGCGGGTATTGGTGACCCACACCGTGCCGTTGGCATCGTCCACCGCCACGCCGTAGACCGCATGGAGGCCGCCCTCGCCTGGCTCCTGTCCGGGGCGCGTTGCGGGCGCGGGTGCTGGCGGCGGCGTGACGCGTGCGAGGACCTCCAGCGTCTTCGGATCCACCTTGACCAATTCGGACTGCGTGACCGGCGGGCGGCCGACCGCGCTGGTGACGAACAGCGCATCGTTCTTCGCGCTGTAGGCGGACTGGTACAGCCCGTCGACCAGTTTCCTGCTGGTGACCTCGAAGCGATCCTGGCCCGTCGGCGACAATTCCCTGGAGACTTTCAGTTCCAGCACGCTGGCCGCGTCCGGTCCGGCCACGCGCACCACTACCGGATGCACGCCGGCCACCGCATCGGCGGGGATGGCGAGCCTGGCGGTGAACTTGCCTTCGGCATCGGCGACGTAGGGCGGGGTGTTCAGCACGCTGTCGCCGCGCAGCAGGGTGATCTTCTGGCCGGGCGTGAAGCCCGCGCCGGCCAGCTCGATCTCGTTGCCAGGCAGCACCGGCGACGAGGCCACGCGGACGCTGCCCTTGACGTCGGCATCGGGCGTGCCGAACACCTGTGCATGGGAAAGTCCGGCTGCGGCGAGCAGTGCCAGCGTCAGTGCCGCCGGGCGCAGGCGGGAGGAAAGAGCGGGGGTGCGGATCATGTGAAACTCCTCAAGCGGAAGGGCCGGCGGAAGCCGGTCGGTGGGCGCCTGGGGTCGATGCATCGCGGGCGATGCGAGCGGTTGCGGAGGCAACCTGCCTGGGCAGGGGAATCAGGGGCGATGGCCGGGATGGCGGTTTCATCGGTCGGGCGGTCGGACAATGGCCGTGCCGCAGTGCGGAAGCAGGCGCCAGTCCGGCAGGCTGCGCGCGGTCTCGTCGCGCAGGGGCGTTGCCGGGACGCTCGACAGCGGATGCGCGATGCCGGCCCAGAGCAGCACCTGCATGGCCTGGTTGAGCAGGCCGGGTTGGCGCGCGAACACGGGCAGCGTGCGCAGTTGCGAGAAGAAGAGGCGCTGCCGTCCGCGGCTCCGGTGATTTCCCGGGCCGATCGCGTCGGCGCCGTGGGCGTGCGGGTCACGCTCACCTGCACATCGCTGGACCCGGTCGGCGTCGAGTTGCTCTACGGGACGCAGCCAGGCGGCGCGGCCGGCTACGTGGTCAATCCGCAGGCGCGCGTGAGCCTGAACGGCACGGGCGCGAGTGCGACCGCCGACTTCCGCGTGGACATCACCGAGTCGGCCCCGGCGCAGGACGAGCGCTTCACGATCCGCCGCGAGGCGGGCCAGTTTTCCGGCGAAATGCAGGGCGTGCCGCTGCTGGGAACGATCGCGGCGGCCGATGCGCCGATCATGCAGGCCACGATAACCGGCGCAATCCTGCCGACGCAGCCGCCCGAGGGGCTGAGCGGGCGGCCGGACGATCCCTGGGCGCCGGGCATTTATCGCGACCTCCTGGGCTTCTGCAGCGCACCCGAGCGCCGCGGCGGGCCGGAATGCCAGGCGCTGGGCCGGCTGGTGTCCGAGGGGGATGCCGAAGGCCTGATCCAGGTGCTGCGCGCGATTTCCCCCGAGAAGGCCACGGCCCTGGCACCGGGCAGCGTCGGGCTGGTGACCACGCAGATCGGCAACGTCGCGCTGCGCACCTCGCAGCTCCTGCATGGCATGGGCGGCGGACTCGACGCCAGCGGGCTGGCGCTGGCCGGCGGCGCGGGCACCTTTGCACTGGGCGATGCGCTGGGCGCGGCCGAAGATCCCGACGAAGACCGGCGCACCCTGCTGGGCGGCACGCGCTGGGGGCTCTGGATCAACGGGATGATCGGCGGCGGGGATACGGCACGGCACGCTGGAAACGCCGGCTTCGACGTAGACAACTGGTCGCTCACGGGCGGCGTCGATTACCGGCTGACCGAAGCGCTCTTCCTCGGCGTCGCCGGCGGGTATTCGCGCCTGTCCTCGACCTTCGACGGCGGGCGCGATCGCCTGGAGGGCGATACGCATGCCCTGCACCTGTACGGCGGATTCTCCGGCGCCAGCGGCCTGAGCCTGGACGGATCGGTGAGCTGGGTGCGCAGCCGCTTCGATCTGGAACGCTACCTGCCCGGCCCGGGAAGCCGGGATCTCCGGCAGCTGGACTCGCTTGCGAAGGGCTCTCCCGACGCTGCGCAGCGGGCGGCGGCGCTGGGTGTCACCTGGTACGTCCAGTCGGATATCTGGACGGTCGCGCCGACGCTGCAATACCAGTGGATCGACACCCGGATGGACGCATTCGAGGAGAGTGGCACCTCGATCTTCCGGCTGGCCTATGCGCGCCAGGATCTGGTCACCCGATCGCTCTCCGGCGGGTTGTACGGTGACCTCACCCTGGCTACGGGCGTCGGGTCTTTCCGCCCGTACGGGCGCGCGCTCTGGTACGCCAACAGCGGCACCGGCGCGCGCAATCTCCTGGCCGAATTCGCCGAGGGCGGTGCGCCCATGAACGCGGTGATGGCCGCGGAGCCGGACCGCAGCTATGCCACCGTCGAGCTTGGTCTGGGCTTTCGCCGACCGATCGGAACCCGCACGGTGGATTTCAACCTCGCGACCTTGAAGCTGTTCGGCTACGAGGCCGTCGAGCGCTGGTCGGTGCGCGGTGATGTGCGTATTCCGTTCTGAGGCCGCCGCGGCCCATCGCGCTGCGCCGCGCGATTTGCGCGCGCGCACGTTGGCCGGAGTGCGTCGTGGCGCGTGAGTTCGACTCCGCAGTCACCCGCGCCGCGCTCGGTGCGGCGCAGGGGCCGTTCCAGGCCTTTGCGACCTCGGCGCTCCAGTCTCCTCCGGCCGGCAGCGGCCGCGCCGGCATCGAGCTGGCGCCCGGCGACATCGTCAAGGGACGCTTCGAGGTGGTCGAGGAGCTGGGGCGCGGCGGCATGGGCCTGGTCTACAAGGCGCGCGACCTGCGCAAGGTGGAGGCGCGCGATCCCGATCCCTTTGTGGCGATGAAGATCCTGTCGGGCGACATGGCCGAGTTCGATCTCGGTTTCGTCGCGCTGCAGCGCGAGGGAAAGCACGCGCAGAGCCTCAACCACCCGAACATCGTCAAGGTGTTCGACTTCGACCGCGACGGCAAGCTGGTCTATCTCACCATGGAGCTGCTGCGCGGTGAACCGCTGCAGCTGCGCCTGCGCGATGCCGATCGTCCGCTCGATGCCGCCGAGCGCCTGCGCATCGCGCGCGGGATCATTTCGGGATTGGGCTACGCCCACGCCCAGGGGCTGGTGCATGCGGACATCAAGCCGTCCAACGTGTTCCTGGGCGAGGACGGCGAGGCCAGGCTGCTGGATTTCGGCATCGCGCGGGCGCGCGAACGCGACAGCGTGTTCGACGCCGACGACGTCGGCGCGATGACCATGGACTATGCCAGCCCCGAGATGCTGGCCGGCGAGCGCCCGCAGCCGGCCGATGACGTGTATGCGCTTGGCTGCCTGCTGTTTCGGCTCTACGCCGGTCGCCACCCGTTCGATCACGTGCCGGCCGACCAGGCAGCCAGCCAGCGCCTTCGCCCGAAGTATCCGGGCAGCCTCACGCGCGTGCAGGCGCGCGCCGTGGCGCGTGCGCTGGCGTTCCGGCGGGGCGAGCGGTTCGAGGATGCGGCCGCGCTGGGGCGTGCGTTCGACGCCTACGACTGGCGCCGCCTGGGAATGGTCCTGGCCGGCGCGACGCTGGCGGCAGGCCTTGTCCTGTGGAGTTCGAGCGACTGGCTGCTGGCACGCTGGGGCGCGCTCCAGCTCGATGCAGACCAGCGCACCCGGGTCGAGGCGGCGGTGCGCGAGGGGCAGGAAAATCTCCACAGGGCGTATTGGGAAGACGCGGCGCTCCAGTTCGTCGAGGCGCTGCGCCTCAACCCATACAGCCGCGAGGCGCGGGCAGGGCTGGCGGCGGTGGTGTCGGACATGCGCGGCGCGATGCCGGCCGCGGAAGTGTCCGATGCCGTCGCCGTGCTGCAGGAGCGCACACGCTGTCTGGGGGATGATCCGCAGTGCCCGCAGCCGGCGAAGCGGATCCTCGCGCAAGCGCGGGCTGCCGAGGGCGCTGCAGCGTTCGAGTAGGCGGTGCAGGAGCGCGGCGGAATGTCGGGGCTGCAGTCCGCGGGATGCTCAACAGGAAGCCGCTGGGCCGCCGATCCCGCCGTCGGCCTCGCGCACCGCAGCGGCGAAGGCGCGCATGCGTGCGGGATCCTTGATTCCAGGTGCCGCTTCCAGCCCGCTGGAAACGTCCACGCCCCAGGGCCGCGCGAGCCCGATGGCCTGCGCGACGTTGCCTTCATGCAGTCCGCCTGCAAGAAGGATGCGGCGTTCGCCGATCTCGGGCATCTGCCGCCAGTCGAGCGGCCGGCCGCTGCCTCCCGGCTCGCCCGGCGCGTGGCCATCGAGCAGCAGCGCGTGGGCCGAGGGCCAGGCCTGCACGTACCGCTGCGCTTCCCTCGGGTCGGCGTCGCCCAGTGCGATTGCCTTGATGTAGGGAAGGCCGAACGACCGGCAGAAGGCTTCGTTTTCGGCGCCGTGGAACTGCAGAAGGTCGGGCCGGATCCGCTCCGCCAGCTCGGCGACCTCTTCACCGCTGGCGTCCATGACCAGCGCCACGGCCGCTACCGATGCGGGTATCCGCGCGCGCAGCGCAGCCGCATGCGGCAGGTCAAGCCGGCGCGGGCTGCGTCGGGCAAATACCAGGCCGATCATGTCCACGCCCAGCGCCACCGCCAGGTCCACATCGGCTTCGCGGGTGAGGCCACAGAACTTGATGCGCGTGCGTGCGCTCAACGCGTGACCTCGGGCGGCAGGCCACATTCGCGCGGATAAAGTGGACCGATGAACAGCAGGCCCTGGGGCAGGGCGGTCGGCCCGGCCACGGTCCGGTCGCGGCCTTCGAGCAGCTCGGCCAGCCAGGGCGCCGGGCGCTCGCCCCGGCCGATCGGCAGCAGGCTGCCGACGAGGTTGCGCACCATGTGGTGCAGGAAGGCGTTGGCACGGACGTCGACGTGGACTTCCTCGCCGATGCGGTGCACGTCGAGGCGCTGCAGGTCGCGGCGCGCGTGGCTGGCCTGGCACTGCGAGGAGCGGAACGCGGAGAAGTCGCGCTCGCCCAGCAGCGCCTGGGCCGCCGCGTGCATGGCGGCGGCGTCCAGCGGCTGGCGCTCCCAGGCCACGAAGCGTGCGTCCAGCGCCGGGCGCACCCTGCGGTTGAGGATGCGGTAGCGGTAGCGCCGCGCGCGCGCGGAAAAGCGCGCGTGGAAATCGTCGGAGACGGGTTGGCACCAACGCACCGCCATCGAGTGCGGCAGGCGCGAATTGGCGCCCATCATCCAGCCGTAGTCGGTGCGTTCGGCGTGGCTGTCGAAGTGCACGACCTGGCACAGCCCGTGCACGCCGCGATCGGTGCGCCCGGCGCAGGTGGTCTCGACCCGGTGGCCGGCGACGAAGCCAAGCGCCGCTTCCAGCGCTGCCTGCAGACTCGGGTTGTCGCCCAGCCGCTGCCAGCCGCAGAAATCGGTGCCGTCGTACTCGATGCCCAGGGCGTAGCGCATGCGCGATCCTGAAATGCGAAGGGCCGGAGGCTGACGCGTCCGGCCCTTCAGGGTGGAGCCTTGTGGTTCAGAGGATGGTGGCGATCAGGGCGCGGGCTTCCTCGCGCTGGGCCGAGTTGCCCTCGGTCAGCACTTCCTCGAGCATTCCGCGCGCGCCTTCCGCATCACCCATGTCGAGGTAGGCGCGGGCCAGTTCGAGCTTGGTCGCGGCGACGTCCGAATCGATCGCGGCATCGTCGGCGATGGACGCCGCGTACGGGAATGCTTCGGGCGTTTCGTCGAGCGGCGCTTCGGGCTCCGATTCGAAGGTGAAGTCGTCGGCGTGATCGTCGGCGTGGCCGTGCGGATCGGCGACGGCCGCGCTATGCAGCCAGTCGACGTCGCGCGCGGCTGGTGCCTGCGGCAGCGGCTCGGGTTCGAACACGGGTGCGTCGTCGTAGGAGGCGTCCGATGCCGCCGCGCCGCCGCCTTCGGTGCTGTCGAAGAGCGGGTTGTGCGGCGCGATCTGCCGGCCCATGGCTACTGCCTCCTGCCAGAGCGGATCATCCAGGTCGCGGACCTGTGCGTACATCGCCTCGGCGGCCATCTCGAAGGCCGCGCTCTCGCCGGTGGCGGTGTAGTGCTTGAGCAGGTCGAGGTGGAGGTGCAGATCGTCGGGATAGTGGGAGATCGCCTCGATGAGATCGCCTTCCTGCGGATCGGGCTCGAACGGTGCCACGACGGCGGGCGCGGATGCGTCCGTGGCGACAGCGACGGTTTCCGGCGTCTTGCGCCGCCGGGCCGCGAGCAGGGCGATGAGTCCGAGCAATACAACCGCGCCGCCGCCCACGAGCCAGGGGTTGAAGCCCGTCGAGGGGGCCGAGGGGGCGGGGGCCGGCTGCGGCGCGGGTTCCGGCTCGGCAATCGGCTCGGGCGTGGCGGCGGGAGGTGCGACCTGTTCGGGGGGGATCTCGGTCCCGGATTCGGCCGGCGCTTCGGAGGCGACAACGTCCGCCGGATCTTCTTCCGCCGGAGCGAGCGTGGCGGCTGTGGCGTCGTCGGCCGCCGGGGCAATCGCATCGGCTGCAAGCGGGTCGGTGGAGGCCGCCGAGGCGGCTTCGGCACTCGCGACGCGGCCTGCCTCGGCTTCGGCGAGGCGACGCTGGGCGGCGGCCAGCTCGCTGTCCTTGAGTTCCAGCAGGCGACGGCTTTCGGACTGGAGATCCTCCAGCTCGCCGACGCGCGACTTGAGCTCCACGTTCTCCTGCGACAGCGCACTGACTTCCTCGCGGCTGCGTGCCAGCTCGGCGCGCAACTCGCGGCCGCTGCCATCGGCGGCCGCGCCGGACTGGCTCGCGCTCGCGCTGCCTTCGCCGCGCGGCGGGGTCAGTTCAAGGCGCGAGTCGTTGCGCCGGTCGGCCGCGACGCGGCCGGTGCCCGGAGCGCTCATCGACGCGTCGGCCGGTGCCGCGAAGGTGGCGGCCGCACCGCCCCAACTCTGCATCTGGTCGCGCACCTGGGCGGCGGCTTCCGAGGCCGCCAGGAGGGTGGCTTCCTCGCGCGCCGGGATGCGCAGCACCGCGCCCTTCTTGAGGCGGTTGATGTTGTTGTCGGCAAAGGCGTCGGGATTGGCGCGCAGCAGGGCCAGCATCATCTGGTTGATGGTGACGGCGTCATCGTGGCGCGTGCGCTGGGCAATCGACCACAGCGTGTCGCCGGCGGCGACCGGCCCGTAGCTGTCGGCGCCGTAGCCGGGATAACTGTCCTGCGGGCTCGCGGCTGCTGGCGCGGGCTCGGGAATCGAGGCTGCCGCCGGCGGCGCATCGTAGACCGGCGCGGGCGGAGGCTCGGCGATGGGTTCGGCGGCCCGCGGAGGCGGTGTTTCCAGAAGCGGCTCGGTCGGCGCCGGCGGCGGTTCGGGCAGCGGGCGGGTACGGACCGGCGCGCTGGCGGTGATCGGCATCATCGACGGCGGATCGAGCAGCACGGTGTATTCGCGCAGCATGCGACCCTTGCCCCAGTCGGCTTCCAGCAGGAAACTCAGGAACGGATCGGAAACGCTGTCGGGCGTGGTGATGCGGATGACCTTGCGGCCGCGCTCGTCGGTGCGCACCTCGAAGGTGAGGTTGGCGGCCTGCAGGGTCGGGCGGTTGAGTCCGACGCGCGTGAAGGCGTCGGGCGGCGCCAGCTTGACGCGCAGGTCGTCGGCTTCACCCGGACTGCCCACCAGTACCGGAATTTCGGCGACAAGTGGCTGATTCAGGGAAGATTTCACCTCGATCTGGCCCAGGCCGAGCGCGCTGGCATGGCCGCTGCCCAAGGCCAGAGCGAGGGCAATCGGGAGACGGAGACGCATATTCATCTGGAGGTTTCCCCTCGAAGGCATGGTGCGACGCGCTGCTTGCCGTTTCCCCCTGAATCCTCGAAACGACGTGATAACGCGGTGCTAACTTTAGATCAGGCGTGAGTTTTTACCAATAGTTCAGCAATCTGTACAGCGTTGAGTGCGGCGCCCTTGCGGATATTGTCCGCGACTACCCACAGATTCAGGCCGCGCGGGTGCGAGATGTCCTGCCGGATGCGCCCGACGTAGACCGGATCGGTGCCCGAGGCGTGGGTGACCGGCGTGGGCCAGCCGCCGGAACGGCGCTCGTCCACCACGACCACGCCGGGCGCCTTCTCCAGCAGCGCACGCGCGGCCTCGGCGCTGATCGGCGTGCGGGTTTCGATGTGGACGGCCTCGGCATGCCCGTAGAACACCGGCACGCGCACCGCGGTCGGATTCACCTCGATGGATGCATCGCCGAGGATCTTGCGCGTTTCCCACACCAGCTTCATTTCCTCTTTGGTGTAGCCGTTGTCGAGGAAGTCGTCGATCTGCGGAATCAGGTTGAAGGCGATCTGCACCGGAAAGCGCGCGGGCTCAGGATCGGCAAAGCTCAGGATGGCGGCGGTCTGGCGGCCCAGCTCCTCCAGCGCGGAGCGACCGGCGCCCGATACCGACTGATAGGTCGCCACGTTGATGCGTTCGATGCCCACCGCGCGGTGGATCGGCGCGAGGGCCACCAGCATCTGCATGGTGGAGCAGTTGGGGTTGGCGATGATGCCGCGCGGCGGGTTCAGCGCGGCGTCGGGATTGACCTCGGATACCACCAGCGGCACGTCGTCGTCGTAGCGGAAGGCCGAACTGTTGTCGATGACGATGGCGCCGGCGGCCGCGAAGCGGGGCGCATGTTCCTTCGAGATCGCGCCGCCCGCGGAGAACAGTGCGATGTCCACGCCGGCCGGATCGAAGCCGGCAAGATCCTGCACCATCACCTGCTGGCCGTCGAAGGAAATCCGCTCGCCGGCGGAACGCTCGGAGGCCAGCGCGACGAGCTTGCCCACGGGGAAACCGCGTTCGGCGAGGACTGTCAGTATGGTTTCGCCCACCGCGCCGGTGGCGCCGACGACGGCTACGGTGTATTGCCTGGGTGAGTCGTTCATGGGGTGCGTGCCCGCAAGGGTAGGGTCAGGGATGGAACGCGCCGCCGGGCACGCGCGGCGCGATGGCGCCGACGTCGCCGCACTGGGCGCGGTGGCGCAGGGCCTGGTCGATCAACACCAGGGCGACCATTGCCTCGGCGATGGGTGTGGCGCGGATGCCGACGCAGGGGTCGTGCCGACCGGTGGTGACCACATCGACTGCGGTGCCGGAGGTATCGAGGCTGCGGCCGGGCAGGCGGATGCTGGAGGTGGGCTTGAGCGCGATCGAACAGCGGATCGGCTGGCCGCTGGAAATCCCGCCGAGGATCCCGCCGGCGTGGTTGGAGAGGAACCCGTCGGCGGTGATCTCGTCGCGGTTTTCCGTGCCCCTCATCGCCGCCACCGCGAAGCCGTCGCCGATCTCCACGCCCTTGACCGCGTTGATGCCCATCAGCGCGGCCGCCAGCTCCGCGTCGAGCTTGCCGTAGATCGGCTCGCCCCAGCCCGGCGGGACGCCTTCGGCCACCACGTCCACCCGTGCGCCGACCGAATCCCCCGACTTGTGCAGCGCCTTCATGTAGTCCTCCAGCGCCGGCACCTGTTCGGCGCAGGGCCAGAAGAAGGGGTTGGTTTCGACCACATCCCAGTCGAACCCCTGCGGGCGGATGTCGCCCAGCCGGGACAGGAAGCCGCGCACAAGCACGCCGCGCTGCGCCAGCCATTTTTTTGCCACCGCGCCTGCGGCCACGCGCATGGTGGTTTCGCGCGCCGAGCTTCGCCCGCCGCCGTGCGGATCGCGGATGCCGTACTTGTGCCAGTAGGCGTAGTCGGCGTGCGCCGGACGGAACTGCTCGGCGATGGCGCCGTAGTCCTTGCTGCGCGGGTCCACGTTGCGGATCAGCAGCGCGATCGGCGTGCCGGTGGTGCGGCCCTCGTACACGCCCGAGAGGATTTCCACCTCGTCGGCCTCGCGCCGCTGCGAGGTATAGCGCGAGCGGCCGGTGGCGCGGCGATCGAGATCGGCGCGGAAGTCCTGCGGCGCCAGTGCCAGGCCGGGCGGGCAGCCGTCGATCACGCAGCCGATGGCCGGTCCGTGCGACTCACCGAACGTGGTGACGCGGAACAGTCGGCCGAAGCTGTTCACGAGCCGCGCGAATCCGGTCCGCGCGCATCGGCCAGCGTCCTGATGCGCGGGTGGTGACGCGCCAGCGCCTCGCGTTCGATCACGAACACGCCCATCTGCCCCACCTTGAACTCGATCCAGTCGAACGGAAGCTCCGGCAGAAGTGCGACCAGGGCGCGTTCGCTTTCGCCTACTTCGCAGATCAGCAGGCCATCTTCGGTCAGGTGCTCCGGCGCGTCGCGCAGGATGCGCAGGACGAGGTCCAGGCCGTCGTCGCCGGCGCGCAGTCCGAGCTCGGGCTCGTGGCGGTACTCGGGCGGCAGCGCGTCGGTTTCCCCGTGGGTGACGTAAGGCGGGTTGCTGACGATGAGGTCGTAACGCTCGCCCATCAGCGCGGAGAAGAGATCCGACGGGATCAACCGCACCCGCTCGCCGACGTCGAAGCGCTCCACGTTGGTTTGCGCCAGCGCCAGCGCATCGTGGCTCAGATCCACCGCGTCCACCTGCCAGTCGGGCCGATGCACCGCCATGGCGATGCCGATGCAGCCCGAGCCGGTGCAAAGGTCGAGCGCGCGTGCGACTTGGCGATCTCCAAGCCAGGGCTGGAAGCCGGCCTCGATCAGCTCGGCGATGGGCGAGCGCGGCACCAGGGCGCGTGCGTCGGTGAGGAAGCACAGGCCTGCAAACCATGCTTCGCCGGTGAGGTAGCAGGCCGGGATGCGTTCGACGATGCGGCGTTCGAACAGCGCCAGCACGCGCGCCTTTTCCGCCGCGGTCAGGCGCGCCTGACCGTAGACCGGCGGCAGGTCGTGCGGCAGATGCAGGGCGTGCAGGACCAGCTGGGTGGCCTCGTCGAGCGCATTGTCGAAACCGTGCCCGAAGCTCAGGCCGGCCTCGCCGAAGCGGCTGGCGCCGTGGCGGATGAAATCGATGATGGTGCGGAGTTCGGCGGTCATGGTGCAGTGCGGAATGGATGCGTGCGCAGTATAGCCGGCAGCGTGGCCCCAGCATCCCGTATCGCCTGCCGAAGGCGAGGCCTTGCGGGCAGTTATACTGGCCGGATGAATACGAATACCCGACCCTCCGGCACCCTGCCGACCCTCCTGGTGCTGATCGTCGCGCTGGCCGCCGGGCTGGGCCTGTGGGCCGGCCAGAAGTTCTTTTCCCGCCCTGCTGGGGCACCGCAGGTGGACAGCATGCGTCTGCTGGATGCGAGGCGCGTGCTGCCGGAGTTCTCGCTTGCGGCTGGCGACGGGGGCGTGCTTGACGCGCAGGCCCTGCGTGGACGCTGGACCCTGGTGTTCCTGGGCTTCACCCACTGCCCGGACGTATGCCCGACCACCCTGGCCAGCCTGGCGCGCGCCGAAAAGCAGTGGGCCTCGCTGCCCGTGGCACGCCGCCCGCGCATCCTGTTCGTCTCGGTCGATCCCGAGCGTGACACCTCCGAAACGCTGCGGAAATACGCCGCGTACTTCAGCCCCGACATCCTGACCGCGACCAGCGACATCCCCTCGCTGAACCGTTTCGCCGCCTCGCTCAGCATGGTGTTCGCCAAGGCGCCGCAGGACGACGGCGGCTACACCATCGACCACACCAGCTGGGTGGCGGTGCTCGATCCGCAGGCCAACCTGGCCGGCTTCATCCGGCCACCGCTGGACCCTGAGCGCATCGCCGCGGACATGCGCACCCTGGTGGAGCACGCGCCGTGACGCCCGGCGTGCTGGCGCAGTACCTGCTGCCGCATCGCATCCTCTCGCGGCTTGCGCTCTACGCCGCGCGCAGCCGGTGGGTGCCATGGAAGAACGTCCTGATCCGCCAGGTGCTGGCGCACTTCGACGTGGCGATGCACGAGGCCGAGCAGCCCGACCCCTTCGCCTACCCGAGCTTCAACGCCTTCTTCACCCGCGCGCTCAGGCCCGATGCGCGCGTGCCCGACGCCGATCCCGCGGCCCTGCTGATGCCTTCGGACGGGCGCATCAGCCAGTCGGGCGCGATCGAGGACGGGCGCATCCTGCAGGCCAAGGGGCACCACTACACCGCCGCCGAACTGCTGGGCGACGAGACGCTCGCCGCCGCCTTCGCGCAGGGCAGTTTCCTCACCGTATACCTCGCTCCGCGCGACTACCACCGCGTGCACATGCCCTGGCGCGGCACCCTGCGCGAAACCTTGCACGTGCCGGGACGCCTGTTCAGCGTGTCGCCCGGCACCGTGGCCGCGGTGCCGCGCGTGTTCGCGCGCAATGAGCGCCTGGTCTGCGTGTTCGACTGCGACTTCGGGCCGATGGCCGTGGTGATGGTGGGCGCGATGCTGGTGTCGGGCGTGGAGACGGTCTGGAACGGAGTCAACATCCCGAAGTACGCGAACCGCATCCTGCGCCGCGATTTCCGCGGTCAGGGCATCACTCTGGAGCGCTTCGCCGAGATGGCGCGCTTCAACTACGGCTCGACCGTGGTGCTGCTGCTTCCGCCCGGCGCGGTGGCGCTGGATCCGGTGTTGGCGCCGCAGCAGGTGGTGCGGGTCGGCGAGCGCGCCGGCGTGTGCCGGCCCGCCGGCGCGAGCTGAATCGAATCGCCCGCCGCCCCGCGCGTTGCGGGGCTGGACCATCCGCGTCGGCGCACCCTAAGATGAGCCCGCATCCCAGTGCCGGAATCGTGTCATGACAACAGGGAGTTTCTCGCGTCAGGGCGTGCTGTCCCTGGCGATCAAGGAGAAGAGCCAGCTCTACGGCGCCTACATGCCCTATCTCAAGGGCGGCGGGCTGTTCGTGCCCACGCCCAAGCGCTACAAGCTGGGCGACGAGGTGTTCGTGATGCTGACCCTGCTGGACGACAAGGAGCGCCTGCCGGTGGCGGGCCGGGTCGTCTGGATCACCCCGGCCGGCGCGCAGGGCAATCGACCGCCGGGTATCGGCGTGCAGCTCAACGAGTCGTCCGACGGCGAGATGGTGCGCGGCAAGATCGAAACGCATCTGGCCGGCATGATCAACGGCGACAAGCCGACGTTCACGATGTGAGCCGGCGTGCGCCGCGCTGAATGATGAGGCATTCCGGAGGCGCGTCGCTGCAGCTCGCGCTGCGCCCGTCGCGGCGCCTCGGCGCGGCGCTGCTGGGGCTTGCCGCGGCGGCAGCGTTCTCGATCCGGCTCTCGGCTCTGCCCGATGCCTGCCTGCTGGCGCTGCCGCTGCTGGCCTGGGTGGCGTGGCGCGGCGCCGTGCGGCTGGCCGGGAACACCCTGGCGCTGCGCGCCGACGGCAGCGCTGCCCTGGTCGGCCCCGACGGAGAGGCGCACACGGTCGAGCCGCGCGCCCTGCACGAGCGCGGCCCGCTCGGCGTGCTGATGCTGGCGCTGGGCGGACGGGTGCGGTGCTGGGCGTTTGCCGGCGACGTGCTGCCGGCGGCGGCGCGGCGGGAACTTCGCCTCTGGATGCACGATCATGCAACGTTCCGGGATGCCGCATCAGCGCGCATTCCTTCCCCCGGCCAGACGACGAGCCCCGGATGATACGACCGCTGGAACTTGCGATCGGCCTGCGCTACACCCGCGCCAAGCGACGAAACCGCTTCATTTCCTTCATTTCCCTGGTGTCGATGCTGGGCATCGCGCTGGGCGTGGTGGCACTCATCGCCACGCTCTCGGTGATGAACGGCTTCGAGACCGAGCTGCGCACCCGGATCCTGGGCATGGTCGCCCACGCCACCATCAGCGGCGTGGGCGAGGATCTGCACGACTGGCCGCACGCGGTCGAGGTCGCGCAGGCCGATCCGCGCGTGCTGGGGGCGGCGCCCTACATCGAGCGGGAATCGCTGCTGACCGGCGTGCGCAGCCAGGGCGCGCTGCTGCGCGGCATCGAGCCGGCGCTGGAGCCGGCGGTCTCCAACCTGGGCGAAAAGATGAAGGCCGGTGCGCTCGTCGACCTCGCGCCCGGCAGCTTCCGGGTCCTGCTGGGCACCGAGCTGGCGATGACGCTGGGGGTGGACGTGGGGGATCAGGTCACCGTGCTGGTGCCGGAAGCGCGCAGCACGCCGGTGGGCGTGGTGCCGCAGATGAAGCGCTTCACCGTCGCGGGCCTGTTCGAGGCGGGAATGCAGGAGTACGACCTGCAGATGGCGGTGATCCACATGGCCGATGCGCAGCGCCTGCTGCGCATGGGCGAAGGCGTCAGCGGCGTGCGTTTGAAGCTGACCGACATGTTCCAGGCCTGGGGCGTGGCGCGCGATCTGGCGGACCGCATCGGCGAGTTCTACCGGGTGCGCGACTGGGCGCGCGACCACGCCAATTTCTTTCGCGCCATCCAGATGGAAAAGAGCGTGATGGCGGTGATCCTCTCGTTGATCGTCGCGGTGGCGGCGTTCAACCTGGTGTCCTCGCTCATCATGCTGGTGACCGACAAGCAGGCCGACATCGCCATCCTGCGCACCCTCGGCCTGTCGCCCGGCTCGGTGATGGCGGTGTTCGTGGTGCAGGGCACGCTGATCGGCGTGGCAGGCATCCTCGCCGGCACGGTGGGCGGCATCGCGCTCACCCTCAACCTCAGCCACGTGATGCGCTTCGTCGAGCGCGTGCTCGGCTTCGAGCTGATGCCGGCCGACGTGTACTACATCACCGGCGATCTGCCGACCGATCTGCGGCCGGAAAACATTCTCTGGATCATCACCATCGCCTTCGTCATGTGCATGCTCGCCACCCTCTATCCGGCCTGGCGCGCCTCGCGCACCGATCCCGCCGCGGCGCTGCGCTATGAGTGACCGGGCGATGGTGGACGCGGTGATCCGCTGCGAGGGACTGTCGCGCACCTATGCCGAGGGCGGGCTGAACACGCCGGTGTTCGACGGGCTCGAACTGTCGGTGGCGCGCGGCGAGACCGTGGCCATCGTCGGCGCTTCGGGCGCGGGCAAGAGCACCCTGCTGCATCTCCTCGGCGGGCTGGATACGCCGACCGCGGGCGAGGTCTGGGTGCAGGGCGAGGCCATGAGCCGGCTTTCCAGCGCGGCGCGCGGCCGCTTGCGCAACCGCGCGCTGGGCTTCGTCTACCAGTTCCATCACCTGCTGCCCGAGTTCACCGCGCTGGAGAACGTGATGATGCCGCTGCTGATCCGCCGCACGCCGCAGGCCGAGGCCTCGGCCGCTGCGGTCGCGCTTCTCGAACGCGTGGGCCTGGGCGCGCGGCTGGCGCACAAGCCCGGCGAGCTTTCCGGCGGCGAGCGCCAGCGCTGCGCCGTGGCCCGTGCCCTGGTCACACGGCCGGCCTGCGTGCTGGGTGACGAGCCCACCGGCAACCTCGACGAGAAGACCGCGGCGCAGGTCTACGCACTGATGCTCGAACTCAACCGCGAGGTCGGTACCAGCTTCGTGCTGGTCACCCACGACCGCCGCCTGGCGCGAACCATGGATCGCGCGCTGGAGCTGGCCGGCGGCCGCCTGCGCGGATTGCCCGCCGGCGACGTGTGAGGTGACCGGGGAGATGGAGACGGCCCGCCATCGCCCCGCGCCGCCGGCTCCGCGACTCGATATCGTCCTGGCGGCAGGGCTTGTGCTGGGTGCGGTGGCCGCACTGTCGCTGCCGCAAGCGCTTGCGCCGCTGCCGTGCTGGGCGCTGCTCGGCCTTTCACTGATGCTGTGGCTGGCGCTGCCGCGGGCGCGCTTTCCCGCCGGTATGGGCGCGGGCTTCTCCTGGGCGATGCTGGTGGCCACCTGGGGCATGGAGGCGCGCCTGCCGCCGGCGCTGGAGGGCGCCGACCTGATCGTCGAAGGCCGCGTGGTCGGCCTGCCCGAAGCGCGCGTGGACGCGACCCGCTTCGGCTTTGCGGTGGAATCGGGCGAAGGCGAGGCGGCGGCGCTGGACGGAACCCGGCTGCAGCTGTCCTGGTATCGCACCCGGGCACAGCTGGAACCGGGCAGCCGCTGGCGGCTGGCGGTTCGGCTCAAGCGCCCGCGCGGCACCCTCAACCCGGGCGGATTCGACTACGAGCGCCACGCACTGGAGCGGCGCATCGTCGCCACCGGCCACGTGCTGGAAGGTGACGACACCCGGGCGCTGGCACCGGGGCGCGGCATCGATGCGCTGCGCCTGCGGCTTTCCGAAACGATCGGCGCGGCGGTCGATGCGCCGCGCGCGCGCTTCGTGCAGGCGCTGGCGGTGGGCGACGTGCGCGGCCTGGACGGCGACGACTGGCACGTCCTGCGCGCCACCGGAATCGCTCACCTCATCGCCATTTCCGGCCTGCACGTGGGCATGGTGGCAGGCTTCGGTGCGCTGCTGGCGCGTCTGCTTTACCGGATGTTTCCCGCGCTCGGCGTGCGTCGGCCGCTGCCGCAGGCCGCGGCGCTGGCGGCGCTGCTGGCGGCGGCCGGCTACACCGCGCTGGCCGGCTTCGCGCTGCCCACGGTGCGCACCCTGCTGATGATCGCTGCGGCGCTGCTGGCGGTGCTGATGCGCCGCAGGCTCGATCCGGTGCAGGCGTTTGCGCTGGCCCTGATCGCGGTGCTGGTTGCCGATCCGCTGGCGGTGCTCAACGCCGGGTTCTGGCTTTCCTTCCTGGGCGTGGCCTGGCTGCTTTGGTGCCTGCCGCGGGCGATGGATACGGCCTGGTGGCGCACACTGGCTTCGGTGCAGGGTGTGATGACCCTGGGCCTTCTGCCGCTGACCGTGTGGTTCTTCGGCCAGGCCTCGGTGGCCGGACCGCTGTGCAACCTGCTCGCGGTGCCCTGGGTGAGTTTCGCGGTGGTTCCCACGGCGCTCGTGGGAACGCTGCTGGAGCTGCTGTGGAGCGGCGCGGGCGACTGGGCGTTTCGGCTGTCGGCCTGGCTGATGCAGGGGCTGTGGATCGGGCTGGAGCCGGTGGCCTCGCTGCATGGTTCGCTGGTCTATCTGCCCGAGCCCTCGCCGGTCGCCTTCGTGCTGGCGCTGGCCGGCGCGTTCTGGCTGTTGCTGCCGCGTGGGATGCCGGGCAAGGCAATGGCGCTGCTGCTGTTCGCGCCGCTGCTGCTGCCGGCGCGGGAAAAACTTCCCGCCGGCAGCGTGGAGCTCGTCGTGTTCGACGTCGGGCAGGGACTTTCGGTGCTGCTGCAGACCGCGAATCATGCCGTCCTCTACGACGCCGGGCCGGCCTTTCCCGGTGGCCTGGACATGGGCGAAGCGGCCGTAGTGCCGGCGCTGCGTGCGCTGGGTGTTTCCGGTCTCGATCTCTTCATCGTCAGCCATGCCGACAACGACCACGCCGGTGGCGCGGATGCGGTGCGGCGTGCCTACGCGCCTGCCGAGGTGCGTACGTCGCGCGACCGTCCGGCAGAGGGCGAAGCGCCGTGCGAGGCCGGGCGCGAATGGCGTTTCGACGATATCGTCCTGCGCCTGCTGCATCCGCCCGAGCACTTTCCCTACCTGGGCAACGACAGCTCCTGCGTGCTGCGCGTCGAGGACGCGCGTGGCGTGCCGCTCGCGCTTTTGCCAGGCGACATCGGCCACCTGATCGAGCAGCGCCTGGTGCGCGAACAGTCCGAGCGGCTGTCCGCGCCGGTTCTGGTGGTGCCGCATCACGGCAGCCGGACCTCGTCCTCGCCGGCCTTCATCGACGCGGTGTCGCCCGGACTTGCGCTGATCGGCTCGGGCTACCGCAACCGCTTCGGCCTGCCGCGCGAGGATGTGCTCGAGCGCTACCGCGAGCGCGGGATCGCACTGGCTGATACCGCGCAGGGCGGCGCCCTTCGCCTGCGCATCGATGCGTCCGGTGCGCATGGACTCCAGCGCGAGCGGGAGCGGCGCAGGCGCCTGTGGCGGGAAGGCCGGTAGCGCGCTCCGGACGCGGGCGCGCCTCGCGCCTTCAGTCGTCCAGCGCGCGCTCGACGTCGCAGCCCCAGGCATCCAGTGCATCGAGAATGGCGTGCGCTCCCGCTCCGGGCTCGGCCTGCGCACGCAGGGTGGCGATCTCGGCCCGGTAAGTCGGCAGGTCGTATTCGGACAGCTCGCTGCCGGGCGCGAGCCGTGCGCTGCGATAGGCCTGCCAGCGCGCGCGTTCCTCGGCGTCGAGCCATTGCGGCCAGTTGCGGGCACGGTAGCGGAAGGCCAGCTCTTCGTAGCGCGGATCGCGGAAGCCGAAGGTTCCGCCGGGCGGCGGATGCCCGCCGCACTCGCGCACGCGTGCGAAAAGCGCGGCGTCGGCGGGTGCCGGAAAGCCGGCATAGAGGGACAGCTCGGGATCGTCCGGTCCGGTGTCGGGACGCGGCCTGCCGAAGACCTCGCGCAGCTTGTCGGCCAGTCCTGGCGCTGCGCGCAGCCGCGCCGCGTGGTCGAGCTGGCGCGGCAGGTCGATGTCGAACACTGCGAGCTGCTCTGCGCTCAGGTGACGCAGTTCGACCAGGATCGGCGCGCGGTTGAGATGGATTTCCTTGAGCCCGACGCGCGCGACGCCCTCGGGCAGGTCGCTGCGCGGAGTGTAGAGGTGGTCGAGGATCTCCCCGGCGGCAAGCTCGATGACCGGTGTCGGATCGTCGTGCAGGTCCACGACGAGAACGCGGTTGGCGATCTGCGGGTGCGGGCAGACCGGCAGCACCAGACGCCCGCACCCCTGCGCGGCGGGAAATCGCTGCGAGATGTGCAGCACCGGCATCATGCCGGCCCAGTCGAGCAGGGCCGCGGCGCGGCGCTTGTCGCGCAGCGCGAGGGCGTAGTCGAACAGACGCCCTTGCGCGGACTTGAGCCGCTCCGCCAGCGCGATGGTGGCCTGCACGTCCGACAGGGCCTCATGCGCCTGCTCGTGCACGAGCCCGTTGGCGGCGGCCAGCTGATCCAGCCGGAAGCTCGGCGCTCCGTCGTCGCGCAGCGGCCATTGGATGCCCTCGGGCCGCAGCGCGCGCGCCATCCGCACCGCGTCGATCAGATCCCAGCGCGAGTTGCCGTTGCGCCACTCGCGCGCGTAGGGATCGAAGAAGTTTCGATAGAACAGGTGGCGGATGAATTCATCGTCGAAACGGAGGCTGTTGTAGCCCGCCACGCAGGTGTCGGGCCGGCTCATCTCTTCGTGGATGCGTGCGGCGAATTCGGCTTCCGGCAGCCCCTCCGCGCGAGCCTTCTGCGGGGTGATGCCGGTGATCAGGCAGGCGCCGGGCGAGGGCAGGGTGTCTTCCGAGAGCCGGCAGAAGAAGCTCAGCGGCGTTTCGATCGGGCGCAGCCGGGCGTCCGTGCGGATCGCCGCGAACTGCGCGATGCGGCTGCGACGCGTGTCGCGTCCGAAGGTTTCCAGGTCGTACCAGAGGAATTGCATCAGCGTCGCGCTGCCGGAGCGATGGGGACGACCTTGTCGCCGGCCGCAAGGCGAACGGCCATGGCTGGATCGGCGTGCTTTGCCGCGCGTGTCTCGCCCGCCACGGAGCTGGGCGCGTGCGGCAGCAGTTGCAGGCGAGGATGCCCGATGACGTTGCCCTGGGCGTAACACACGCCGCACTCGTGCAGCACCCGCAGGGTGTCCAGGCTTTCCACCCATTCGGCCACGGTGCGCTTGCCGGTGACCTCGGCGATGCTGGCCAGCGCCGCGATTACGGTGCGGTCCAGGGCGTCGTCCGGCAGGCCCTGCACGATGGAGCCGTCGATCTTGAGGAAGTCGGCGTCGAGTTCGCGCACGTAGGCGAAGGTCGAGAATCCGGTGCCGAAATCGTCGATCGCGATGCGGCAGCCGAGCTGGCGCAGCCGGGCGAGCAGCGCCTTCACCCCGACGATGTCGGCCAGGGTTCCCGACTCGGTGATTTCGAAGATCAGCGAATCGGGATCCACGTCGTGCTGGACCAGGCAGTCGGTGACGAAATCCGCCAGCGACGCGTCGGCCAGGCTGTCGGCCGAGAGGTTGACCGTGAGCACGATCTGGCGGTGGTGTCCGCGAACCTCCTGCAGCGCGCGGATCGCGCGGCGGATCACCCAGCGGTCGATCTCGGCCATCAGGCCGAAGCGTTCGGCCGAGGCGAGGAACGTCTTGGGGAGGATCAGGTCGCCGCCCGGGTCGCGCAGGCGCAGCAGCGCCTCGAACAGTGCCGGTTCGGCGGGATTGCGCAGGAACTGGCGCTGCCAGAGCTCGGTCGCGGGCTGCTCGCCGGTTTCGTGCTCCAGGCCCGACAGCGGCACGATCGGCTGGAACACCAGCTCGAAGCGATCCTGCACGAGCGCGTCCTGCAGCCGCGTCGACCAGCCCAGCTCCTCGGTCATCGAGTGGATGTCGTCGAGCTGTGGATCGAACACGTAGCAGCGCGCCCGCCCGGACGCCTTGGATCGGTAGCAGGCCAGGTCGGCCTGCGCCATCGCCGCCTCCGGCGAGGCGGTGGCGGCGTTGATCGAGGTCGCGCCGATGGAGAGCGTGATGCGGTACGACTTTCCCTGGTGACTGAAAGGCGCGGTGCAGGCGGCCGTGCGAATGCTGTCGGCCAGCGTCGCGATGGCTTCGGGCAGCACGTTGCGCAACAGGATGGCGTACTCGTCGCCGCCCATCCGGGCGATCTGGTCGCCGGGACGAAGCTGGGAACCGATGCGTTTGCTCACTTCCACCAGCAGCTCATCGCCCGCACTGTGGCCGGCGGTGTCGTTGATGTACTTGAAGCGATCCAGATCGACGAACAGCAGCGCGCCGCTCTCGCCCTGCTGGCGCAGGCGTTGCAGTTCCACGCCGAGCTGGCGCTCGAACCAGGCGCGGTTGTGCAGCTGGGTGAGACTGTCGTGCTCGGCCTGCCAGCGCAGCTGCTCTTCCAGCTTGCGCTGTGCGGATACGTCGCGGAAGGCCACCACCGAGCCACGCCGCTCGCCGTCGACGTGCAGCGGGTAGACCGTTCCTTCCACCGGAATCGGCAGGCGCGAGGCGGTCCAGAAAATGGACTTCCAGTGCGGCAGGCTGGTGCCGTCGCGGTAGCAGCGTGCCAGCGGCCCCGGCTCGTCCGGGTTCCACTGCCCGGACGAGCCGGGATGGACCGATTCGGCGGCCAGGGTGCCGATCAGCGGGCGCGCGTCGGCATGACCCAGGATCTCCACCGCGGCCGGATTGATGAAAAGGATCGTGCCGTCGTTGTCCACCCCGAACACGCCGTCGCCCACCGCCGCGAGGATGCCCTCCAGGCGTCGCCGCTCGGCGTCGATGGCCTTGCGGCCCTGCACCGAGCGTGCGAGCGACGCCAGGCGCGCCACGAAAAGATCGCGGGTTTCGCTCTTGAACAGGCACTCCACCGCGCCCGAGGCCAGCGATTCGACGATCACCTCGTCGGAATAGGTGCCGGTGATGATGGCCGAAAGGATGTGGCGGGTCTGCGGGTGACGCTGCAGCGCGGCGATCAGGGAGGGGCCGTTCCGGCCGGGCATGAAGTAGTCGACGATGGCGATGTCAAACGACCGCGTCAGCGCCAGCTCGAAGCCTTCCTCGGCGCTGCCGGCCGTTTCCACGATGTAGCCGTGGCTGCGCATCAGCTTGACGAAGGCGGTCCGCACCGTAGGTGAGTCGTCCACCAGCAGCACGCGCTGCGGGCTCTGCGGCTGTGGTGCCGGGGTCGCAAGGACGTGCTGGTCGCCGGCGTGTTCGATCTGGCGGGTGATGTGGGTGTAGTCGCTCCAGCTCAGCAACGAGGTTCGCGCACGCGTCATCCGCCACTGCGCGACCGCCTCGCTGCCGTCGTCGGCAAACACCACGACCGGGATGTGCTGCAGGTTTTCGGCGTGCAGCAGCTCTCGCAGGTCCTGGTCGGCCGAGGTGAGCAGTTCAGCCCATCCCAGGACGACGGCTTCGATGCGCACTCCGCGGGTCTGCGCGTGCCGGAGGATTTCGCAGCACGCCACGGTGGATCCCGGTGCGAGCACCTCCCAGCCCTTCTGCGTCAGCAGCGCAGCCAGCGCACGTCGGCGCGTGGGTGAGGCTTCAGCCACCAGTACTGATTTCATTGCCTCGCCGCCCCCCTGCAGCGTGCGCGTCAGAGCACGCGTTTCAGCATGCTCCAGCCCGCAAGATAGACGCCCACGACGGTACCCAGGTTGGTCAGGAAGAAATTGACGAACACCCGCGACACGCGGTTGCGCCACCAGCCTCCCAGAGTGCCGACATCATCGCGCAGTTTGGCGAAGTCCGCGACCTTGGGCCGCCGCAGCGAGGCTTCGACCCAGGCGCTGGCCATGCCGGATGAGAGCGCCGGGTGGAACGGGGTGAGCGGGGACACGGCGAAGGCGACCAGGACGCTGAGCGGGTGTCCGGCCGCAGCGATGCAGCCGATGGCGCCGCCGATTCCGGTCAGCAATATCCAGCGCAGGACGAACTCGCCGCCCACGTCGCTGCCCTGCATGAAGCCCCAGATGAAGCCGCCGACCAGGAACACGGTCAGCGCGGCGCCGAGCCAGGCGCCCCAGGGCTTCGGGCGCGGAACGTCCTTCAGCGCGGCGATCTCCAGCTCCGGCGCGGTTGCGTCATCGCGCAGGTAGCCCGACAGCCCGGCCAGGTGTCCCGCCCCCACGACCGCCAGGACGCGCGCGCCGGGCCTGGGCGCGAAGCGTGCCTCGTCGCGCAGGCTTGCGGCCATGTAGCGGTCGCGCTCGTCGATCAGGGCGCGGTAGAGCGTTTCGTCGCGCTGGGCGAATTCGTGGAAGCTGCTTTCCAGGATGTCGCCCTGCTTCAGGCGCTCGATCTCGGCCTCGTCCACCTCGTCGGAGGCGATGAGACTCACCGCCAGGCCGCTCATCAGCGTCATCTTGCGCCAGAAGCCGACGGCGGCGTAGGTGCGGCGCAGGGTGAGGCCGATGTCGCGGTCGATGCACCAAAGCGGCAGTCCCTGTGCCTCCGCCGCCTCGATCGCCGCGCGCATCTCGGCACCTGGCTCCACTCCCAGCTGCTCGGCCAGTCGGCGCTGGTAGGAGGACAGCGCCAGATTGGCGGTCACCAGCCCGATCTTGCCCTGACGGATCACCTGGAAGATGTCCAGGCGCGAGAACGCATCCGGATCGGTGAGGGCGCGATGGCGCGCGTCGCACAGTTCCACCGCGACCGCGTCGAAGCGGCCCTGCGCCAGCAGTGCGCGCACCGCCTCCACGCTGGCGCGCGAAACGTGCGCGGTGCCCAGCAGGGTGTAGTGGATGCCGTCGCGTTCGACTTCGACGATGGGCTGGCCGGCGAGCGGGTCGCCGTTGGCGTCCGCGCCATCCGCTTCGGCGTGCGTGGGGCGGGAAATGTCATTCATCGGCGAGCCTTCAGTCGCGGTAGCGGCGCAGCAGGTCGCCGTAGGCGTCGATGCGGCGATCGCGCAGGAAGGGCCACCATCGGCGCACGTTCTCACTGCGCGCAAGGTCCACGTCGCAGACCAGCAGCGCGGCTTCGGTGCCGGCCTGGGCGAGGAACTCGCCCTGTGGTCCGAGGACATGGCTGTGGCCCCAGAAGTCGATGCCCGAGGCGCCCAGCGGGGACGGCTCGTGGCCGACCCGGTTGCAGCTGAGCACCGGCAGGCCGTTGGCCACCGCGTGGCCACGGTGGCTGAGGATCCAGGCGTCGCGCTGGCGGTCCTTCTCGGCCTGCTCGTCGTCCGGATCCCAGCCGATCGCGGTGGGATAGAGCAGCAGCTCCGCGCCGGCGAGCGCCATCAGGCGCGCCGCTTCCGGATACCACTGGTCCCAGCACACCAGCACGCCGAGGCGGCCGACGCTGGTGTCGATGGGTTCGAAGCCGAGGTCGCCCGGAGTGAAGTAGAACTTCTCGTAGAAGCCCGGATCGTCGGGGATGTGCATCTTGCGGTAGCGCCCGGCGAGGCGGCCGTCGGCCTCCAGCACCACCGCGGTGTTGTGGTAGAGCCCGGGCGCGCGGCGCTCGAACAGCGAGGCCACGATCACCACGCCGTGACGCTTCGCCAGGGCGCCCAGGCGCTCGGTGCTGGGGCCGGGGATCGGTTCGGCGAGGTCGAACTCGGCAACCGATTCGTGCTGGCAGAAATACGGCCCGTTGTGCAGCTCCTGGAGCAGCACCAGGCGCGCGCCGGCGGCGCTGGCTTCGGCGACGCGGGCTTCGATCAGGTCGAGGTTGGCCGTGGCGTTGCCCTGGTTGCGTTCCTGCAGCAGGGCCACGCGCAGCGTGCGGGGATCAGGCATCGGACAAGGCTCCTTGCGGGATCTGCATGGTGAGGCAGTGCAGGCTGCCGTTCTGCCAGATCAGCGCGCGGCAGGGCACGGGGATGATCCGGCGGTCGGGAAAGGCATCGGCCAGCACCGCCGCGGCGGTGACATCGGCCGGATCGTCGTAGGCGGGCACCAGCACGGCACCGTTGATGACGAGGAAGTTGGCGTAGGACGCGGCCAGTCGACGCCCCGCATCCAGCACCGGGCGCGGCCAAGGCAGTGGGAAGAGGCGATAGGGGAGCCCGTCGACGGTGCGCAGCTCGGCCAGTTCGGCGGCCATGGCGGCCAGCTCGGCGTGGTGCGCGTCGGCGCGGTCATCGCAGGCCTGGAAGACGATGGCGTCATCGGGGGCCAGCCGCGCCAGCGTGTCGATGTGGGCGTCGGTGTCGTCGCCTTCCAGATACCCGTGCTCCAGCCACAGCACGCGCTGCTGGCGCAGTTCGGTGCGCAGCACTTCGCTCACCTGCACGCGGGTCAGCCGCGGGTGGCGTTTGGACAGGCAGCGCCAGGTGCTCAAGAGCGTGCCGCGGCCGTCGGTCTCGATGGCGCCACCCTCCAGCGCAAAGTCGATCCGTTCGATCCGCGCCGCATCCAGTACACCGCGCGCCGCCAGCCCCGCGATCAGAGCGTCATCGCGGCTGGCCCCGAACTTTCCGCCCCAACCGGTGAAGCGGAAATCGAGGAAACGCGGCGCGCCGGCCGCATCGCGCAGGGTGATCGGACCTGAATCGCGCAGCCAGGTGTCGTCGTACTCGATCTCGATGAACCGCACGCGCTCCAGCGGCACGCGGGCGGCGGCGAGCAGGCCGCGCGCGCGCTGCTCCACGCCGCCGTCGGCTGCGCACAGCAGCACCGGCTGGAAGCGGGTGATGGCGTGGATCAGCGCGGTGAAGGTGGCTTCCACCGACTCCAGACGGTCGGCCCAGTCTGTTCCTGCGTGCGGCCACGCCAGCAGCACGGCCTCCTGCGGCTCCCATTCAGCGGGAAAACGCCACTCGGGCATGGAATGCTCCTTGCAAAACGACGAGGCCACGGGCGCGATGCCCGTGGCCTTCAGGTGGGTGTTCATCAGGCCCGCGCCACGGCGTGGCGCCAACGGGCAATGATAGCGGACTTATTCGACCGGCTTGGGGCCGATCTCGCCGGGTGCGGCCTGGCGCAGCACCACGTCGATGACGTGCGAGTTCTCGAAGTAGACGGTGAACTGCGGGTAGACCCAGCGGTGGATCACCGGCCACTGCGGCTGCTGTCCGCCGCGCGGTTCGAGCTTCTGGTCGGGGGCGCCGAACTGTGCTTCGACCTTGCTCATGCTGGTGCCGCGAACCGGCCCGTGCGCTGTCTTGCCGGCGGCGGCGCGATCAATCAGCAGGGTGTCGGCGCGCGGCTGCTCTGCGGCCGCGGAGCCGAATGGCAGCACGAGGGCGAGGGTGAGGGCGGAGGAAAGCAGGAACGAACGGCTCATGGGCGGCTCCGGAACGCGGCGATACACAATGTTTGACATTATGTCGCAACTTTACAGGCGCGTGCGCGTTTTGCACGGAAAACGAAAAGGGCCGCAAACTGCGGCCCTTTCGATGCGCGATCCGGGAATCCGGATCGTCCGCTTCAGCGCTGGCGCGCCTTGAAACGCGGATTGCTCTTGCAGATCACGAAGACCTTGCCGCGGCGGCGGACGACCTTGCAGTCACGGTGCCGGGACTTGGCCGACTTCAGCGAAGACAGCACTTTCATGACGGAAACCCTCTGGACAGGCAACAAAGACGCGGAATCATAGCCGGAAGCGACGCAAACCGCAATGGGCTAGACTCCTGCGCTTTGCCAACGCGAGGCCCGGCATGACGCTCTACCTCTGGACCAAGGTTCTGCACCTGGTGTTCCTGATCTCCTTCATGGCGGTGGTGTTCTACCTGCCGCGCATCCTGGTGAACCTGGGCGAGGCCGGGAACCTGGCGCCGGTGCGCGAAAGGCTGGCACTGATGGGGCTGCGTCTTTACCGCTTCGGCCACATCATGTTCGGGCTGGCCTTCCTGTTCGGTCTGGTGCTGTGGCTGGGGTACCGCGTGCTGCCGGATTTTCCCACGAGGGTCGCGATGGGCAGCGGCTGGATGCACGCCAAGCTCGCGCTGGTGATCGCGCTGTTCGTCTACCACGTCGTGATGGGGCGACGCGTCAAGCGCATCGCGGCCGGCGGCCCGCTGCCCAATCCCGGCGCGATGCGGGTGCTCAACGAGCTGCCGCTCCCGGCGCTGGTGGCGATCCTCTGGCTGGTGCTGTTCAAGCCGTTCTGAGCTGCCCGGCGCTCAGGGCGCCAGTCGCACCGGCACCGGCACGTTGCACAGTTCGATCCGCCCGACCGGATCCACGAACCATTCCTCGCGGCGTTCGCGCCGCGCCTGCACGAGCCTCGTGAAGGCCGGTGTGTCGGTGCGGAACACCTCGATCGGCATGCGCTCGCTTTCCGGCAGCTCGGATGCGAGCCGGATCGAACGAATCGGTACCTGTTTCGCGGCGTCCTGGAAAAAACCCATCGGCGCCGGGCCGCGCGGCAGCGCGGACAGGAGTTCGATGCCCCAGAGCACGCGCCCGACCGAGGTGATGTTGCGATCCAGGTGGCGCGGCGCGTGGCCGATCACCGCATAAAGCTCGGCGCCGGTGCTGCTGTCGGCGGCATTGTCGCGGCCTGCGCCGAGCAGGCCGTAACAGTGCGCCATCCACGCCTTGCCGCGCGCCGGGTCGCGCGCTGCGGGGAAGCCGTCGACGAAGCCCACCTGCGGCGCATAGGCATCGCGAGTGTCGATGGGCTGGAAGGTCAGGCCGTCCGCATCGCGTTCGAATTCGGCGGGCAGGGCGGATTCCGCATCTCCCGAGGGCTTGCGGCGCTGCGCGTCTTCACCGTGGGGATCGCCCCACTGCGTCACGTAGTTGTCCTGTACCCGCACGATTGCCAATCCGTCCCAGTAGTGGGCGCGCGCCAGGGTGCGGATGTTGGCCACGTGCTCGGGGGCGAACTGCGGCGCCAGCTCGATCACGACCCGGCCGCCGGGGATGTCCATGTAGAGGGTGTTGTCAGGGTCGGGGCGGCGCCAGTCCGATGCGCTGGACGCGGCGAGCACCTCGGCCATGGTCGGCGGTGGTGCGGGCTGGGCGGATATCCCAACGCACGGCAGGGTGCAGGAAAGGAGCAGGGCAGCGAGGCGCGCGAGGGACATGGCCGGTTCCATGGGAGGTCGCCGCACAACCTAGCCCGGGACGCCGCCCCGGCGCCAGCCTTCAGGCCGTCTCGTACTGCCCCGGGCAATGGCCTTCGCGGCCGACTATTGCAGTGTGCGATACATCTTCCTATAATGCGTGACTCTGCTGCGGGGTGGAGCAGTCTGGCAGCTCGTCGGGCTCATAACCCGAAGGTCGCAGGTTCAAATCCTGCCCCCGCTACCAGTTCGGTGATGAGAGGGCCTCTTCGGAGGCTCTTTCATTTGCTGAACCGAGGACGGTCCGCAGGCGGGCCTTCCTGGAGGCCTGGCCAGGTCTCCGTGAAACCGGACTGGACTGCAAGGGGCCTCGTGCCCCTTTTCTTTTGCTTTGAACAAGGTGTTGCCCGTTCCTACATGACCTCGATCGAACACGACATCGAAGTGCTGCTGTCCCCGGTCGTTGCCGCGCTCGGGCTTGAGCTGCTTGGCGTGGAGTTCATCCCGGGCAGCGGCAATGCGGTGCTGCGGTTGTACATCGACGAGCCGGAGCGCGGCGTGACCCTGGAGGACTGCGAGGCGGTCAGCCGCGAGGTCAGCGCGGTGCTGGATGTGAACGATCCGATCGAAACGCACTACACCCTGGAAGTTTCATCGCCGGGGCTTGATCGGCCGCTGTTCAAGCCCGCGCACTATGCGCGCTTCATCGGCCAGGTGGCCAAGCTGACGCTGGAGTTCCCGCAGGACGGGCGTCGCCGCTTCCAGGGCCCGATCCTTGCGGTCGAAGGCGACAGCATCACCATCGAGCAGGACGGGCAACCCGTGGCGCTGACCTGCGCGGCGATCCAGAAGGCCCGGCTGGTCCCGGTTTTCGAGACACCCGCCAAGCCCGGGCGCGCGCCTCAGGGCGGTACCCGGAAGAAGCAACGCGATTCGTGAGGATCGCCTGATTTTCATCAACTCGACAGGATCGTCCCCGGTCCGACGGAGCGATAACAGATGAGCAAGGAACTGTTGAACGTCGTTGAAGCCGTTGCCCATGAAAAGGGCGTGGCGCGACAGGTCATCGTCGAGGCGATGGAGGCGGCGCTCGCGTCCGCCGCCAAGAAGCGCTATCCGGACGAGGACGTGGCGATGCGCGTGAAGATCGATCCGCGCAGCGGCGAATACGAAACGTTCCGCCGCTGGGAGATCGTGGCCGACGACGTGGTGATGGAATCGCCGCAGCGCCAGCTTCGCCTGATGGATGCGATCGATGTCCGCCCCGACGCACAGGTCGGCGAGTTCATCGAGGAACAGGTCGAGAACGCCGAATTCGGGCGCATCGCGGCGCAGGCGGCCAAGCAGGTCATCGTGCAGCGCGTGCGTGAAGCCGAGCGCGCGCAGGTGGTCGAGGCCTATGCCGATCGCGTCGGTGAATTGCTGACCGGCGTGGTCAAGCGGGTCGAACGCGGCAGCGTCTACATCGATCTGGGCGGCAACGCCGAAGCCTACATCTCCCGCGACAAGGCGATCCCGCGCGACACCATGCGCGCCGGCGACCGGGTGCGCGGCTATCTTGCCGAGGTGCGCGCCGAGTCGCGTGGCCCGCAGATCTTCATGTCGCGCACCGCGCCCGAGTTCATGATGGAGCTGTTCAAGCTCGAAGTGCCCGAGGTGGGCCAGGGCCTGGTGGAAATCAAGGCTGCCGCGCGTGATCCGGGCGATCGCGCCAAGATCGCCGTGCTCGCCCACGACACCCGCACCGATCCGATCGGCGCGTGCATCGGCATGCGCGGTTCGCGCGTGCAGGCCGTCTCCAACGAGCTCAACGGCGAGCGCATCGACATCGTGCTGTGGTCCGACAATCCCGCACAGTTCGTCATCAACGCGATGGCGCCCGCCGAAGTGCAGTCGATCATCGTGGACGAGGACAAGCACTCGATGGACATCGCCGTGGCGGAGGACAAGCTCGCCCAGGCCATCGGTCGCGGTGGCCAGAACGTGCGTCTGGCCAGCAAGCTCACCGGCTGGCAGCTCAACGTGATGACCCAGGATCAGGTCACCGCAAAGAGCGAGGCCGAGCAGAATGTCGCGCGCCAGGCCTTCATCGAGCGCCTCGAAGTGGACCAGGAGATCGCCGGCATCCTCGTGACCGAGGGATTCTCTTCGGTGGAGGAAGTGGCCTACGTGCCGGCCGCCGAACTGCTGGCGATCGAAGGCTTCGACGAGGATATCGTCGAGGAGCTGCGCGCCCGTGCGCGCGACGCGCTGCTCAACGAGGCGCTGGCCGTCGAGGAAGGGCTGGACGAGAGCCAGCCGGCGGATGACCTGCTGGCGCTCGACGGGATGAGCGATGCGCTCGCCTACGAACTCGCCAGGCGCGGCATCCTCACCCGCGATGATCTGGCCGACATGGCCGTGGACGAGATCCTCGACGTCGAAGGACTCGATGCCGACAGTGCCGCCGCGCTCATCATGGAGGCGCGCAAGCACTGGTTTGAATGACTGGGGGGCACCGTGCCAACCCACGATAATCACGAATCCGCCCGCGTTTCGGGTGGGTCAAAGAGATAGGAAGCCGCATGTCTGACGTCACCGTACGATCCCTTGCCACGTTGGTCGGCACCCCGGTCGACAAGCTGCTGGAGCAGCTGGCGGAGGCCGGCATGAGCTTCAGCGGCCCCGATCAGGTCGTGACGCCGACCGAGAAGATCAAGCTGCTTGGCTTCTTGCGCCGCTCCCACGGTCGCGGCGAAGCCGCTGCGGCCGACGCCGCGCCGCGCCAGATCACCCTCAAACGTCGCAAGATGGAAGAGATCACCGTCGCCGCCGGCAAGGGCAAGGCCACGGTGAACGTCGAGGTGCGGCAGAAGCGCACCTACGTCAAGCGCGCCGAGATCGAGTCGCCGCTGGACGAGGAGCGCGAGGAGGCGCAGCGCAAGCTGGCCGAATCGCAGGCCCGCAACGAAGCCGAGAACGCCGCGCTGGAAGGTGCGGACCAGAAGCGTCGCGATGAGCTTGCACGGCAGCGCGCCGAAGAGGAAGCCGCCGCCGAGCGCGCGCGCCAGGAGGCGGAAGAGGCCGCCCGTCGCGCCGTGGAAGAGGCCACCGCCGCGAGCGACGAGCGCCCGCTCCGGACGCGCGATGCGGACGAGGACCGTGCGCCGGTGACGCGGCGCGAGCCGGCTCCCGCCCCGCGCAGCGACAAGCCCCGCCCTGCGCGCCCCGCGCGCGGCGGACGCGCCGGCGAAGGCCCTGCGGGGCGTTCCGGTCGCGGCGAGCTGCATCTTTCCGATGCCGGCAGCGCGCGGCGTGGTGCGAAGAAGAAGCCGACCCGTCGCGAGGCGGCGCGCGGCGCAAGCTCGGCGCACAGCTTTTCCCGCCCCAGCGCGCCGGTAGTGCGCGAGGTGGCGATCGGTGATTCGATCGTCGTGGCCGATCTGGCCAACAAGCTGGCGCTCAAGGGCGGCGAGGTGGTCAAGGCGCTCTTCAAGATGGGCGTGATGGCGACGATCAACCAGAGCATCGATCACGACACCGCCGTGCTGGTGGTGGAAGATCTGGGTCATGCCGCGGTCCGGGCTACCGATACCGATGCCGAATCGACCCTGATCGCGCTGGCCGGTGAAGTCCAGGGCGAGGCCCAGACGCGCCCGCCGGTGGTCACCATCATGGGCCACGTCGACCACGGCAAGACCTCGCTGCTCGATTACCTGCGGCGTACCAAGATTGCCAAGGGCGAGGCCGGCGGCATCACCCAGCACATCGGCGCCTACCACGTCGAGACGCCCAAGGGCGTGATCAGTTTCCTCGATACCCCCGGCCATGCGGCGTTTTCGGCGATGCGCGCGCGCGGCGCCAAGCTTACCGACGTGATCGTGCTGGTGGTTGCCGCAGACGATGGCGTGATGCCCCAGACGGTGGAGGCGATCCAGCACGCGCGTTCCTCGAACGTGCCGCTGGTGGTGGCGATCAACAAGATCGACAAGTCCGATGCCAATCCCGACCGCGTCAGGCAGGAACTGATCCAGCACGAGGTGCTGGCCGAGGAATTCGGCGGCGACGTGCAGATGGTGCCGATCTCGGCCAAGCAGGGAACCGGCATCGACGAGCTGCTCGACGCCATCCTGCTGCAGGCCGAAGTGCTTGAACTCACCGCGGTGCGCGATGCGCGTGCTGCCGGCGTGGTGATCGAATCCTCGCTCGACAAGGGCCGCGGCCCGATGGCCACCGTGCTGGTGCAGCGCGGCACCCTGAAGAAGGGGGATTACCTGGTGTGCGGCACGCAGTACGGCCGCGTGCGCGCGCTGTTCGACGAGAGCGGCCAGCAGGTGCAGGAAGCCACCCCGTCGATCCCCGTCGTGGTGCTGGGACTGTCCGGCGTGCCGGATGCGGGCGACGACTTCGTGGTGGTCGAGGACGAACGCCTGGCCAAGGACGTGGCGCAGCAGCGCGAAGCCAAGCGCCGCGAGACGCGCCTGGTCAAGCAGGCCGGCAATCGCATGGAAGACGTGCTGGCGCAGATGGGCCAGACCGACGGCCAGCCGCAGCAGCTCAACCTGGTCATCAAGGCCGACGTGCAGGGTTCTGTGGAGGCACTGCGCCAGTCGCTCACCGCGCTGTCCAACGAACTGATCACCATCAACGTCATCACTTCGGGCGTGGGCGGGATTACCGAGTCGGATGCCAACTCGGCGGCAACCGCCAAAGCCACCATCATCGGCTTCAACGTGCGTGCCGACGCCTCGGCGCGCAAGGTGATCGAGGCCAATGGCCTGGATCTGCGCTACTTCTCGATCATCTACGACGTGATCGACCAGGTGAAGCAGGTGGCGTCCGGGCTTCTGGGCAAGGAAGTGCGCGAGGAAATCATCGGCCTTGCAGAAGTGCGCGAGGTGTTCCGCTCTTCCAAGTTCGGTGCGGTGGCCGGCTCGATCGTGGTCGAAGGCGTGGTCAAGCGCCACAAGCCGATTCGCGTGCTGCGCGACAATACGGTCATCTTCGAGGGTGAGCTGGAGTCGCTGCGTCGCTTCAAGGACACCGTCGACGAAGTGCGCGCCGGCACCGAGTGCGGCATCGCGGTGCGCCAGTACAACGACGTGCAGCCGGGTGACCAGATCGAATGCTTCGAACGCATCGAGGTGGCACGCACGCTGTAACGCAAGGCCGGGGTCGGAGCCCAGGGATCGGAGGCAACGCCGGAACCGGAGCCCTCGCGACTCTTCCCGGCCTCCGATTCCCAGCCTACCGGCTCCGAGGAGGTATCCATGCCCGCCAAGTCTTTCCAACGCACCGATCGCGTCTCCGCCCAGCTTCGCCGCGATCTCGGCGAGCTGGTGCACGCGGCCGTGCGCGATCATGCGCTGCCTTCGGCCAGCGTCTCCGATGTCGAAGTCACGCGCGATCTCGCGCATGCCAAGGTGTTCGTCACTGCGCTCGATGCGACGCGGTCGGTCGAGGTGGTGAAGGCGCTCAACGGGCTGGCGCGCGAGCTGCGCTTCGAGCTGGGTCGCCGGGTGCGGCTGCGCACGGTTCCCGAGCTGCACTTCCACTACGACGATTCGGTCGATCGCGGCGAGCGCATCGAGGCGCTGCTGCGCGAGGACCAGGATCGCGGGAATGCCTGATCGGGCGTTTCCTGACGCCGCACGATGACGCCTTCCCCTTCGCGCGCTTGGCGTCCGGTTCACGGCATCGTGCTGCTGGACAAGCCACAAGGCCTCAGCTCCAACCAGGCGCTGCAGCGGGTCCGGCGCATTTTCGACGCCGAGAAGGGTGGCCACACCGGCGCGCTCGACCCGCTGGCGACCGGCCTGCTTCCGATCTGCCTGGGCGAGGCGACCAAGATCGCCGGGCTGCTGCTGGAGGGCGACAAGTGCTATCTCGCGCGCGTTGCGCTGGGCGTCGAAACCGATACCGATGATGCGGAAGGTCGCATGCTGCAGCAGCGCCCGGTGCCGGCGCTGGATCACGAGCGGGTGGCGGCGGCGTTGACGCCCTTCATCGGCCGCATCCGCCAGGCCCCGCCGCGCTACAGCGCCCTCAAGCAGGGCGGCGAGCCGCTCTACCGCAAGGCGCGGCGGGGCGAAGAGTTCGAGGTGCCCGAGCGCGAGGTCACTGTCCACGCCATCACGCTGCGCGACATGGGCGAGGACTGGCTTGATCTGGAGGTCACCTGCGGCAGCGGCACCTATATCCGCAGTCTGGCGCGCGACCTCGGGCGCGATCTGGGCTGCGGCGGGCACATTGCGGCGCTGCGCCGGCGGTGGGTGGAGCCGTTTCGCGCGCCGCACATGTTCACACTGGAGGATCTGGCGGAACGGGCGCAGTCCGGGCCTGCCGGACTCGATGCCGTATTGCTGCCGATCGAGGCCGGCCTGGCGCACTGGCCCCGCATCACGCTGGATCCGGACCAGGCGCAGCGCCTTCGCCAGGGCCAGCGCTTTGCGGTTGCGGCGGCCGACGGAGCGCTGCTTGCGCTGGATTCCGATGGGTGCGCCCTGGGTCTGGTGGACGTGGTGCTCGGCGAGCTGCGCGTGCGTCGCTTGTTCCAGCTTCCTGCGGCGTGATCCAGTGCGGCTGACGGCTTCGCAGATGCCGGCGTCGGGCGTCGCCGGAAAGGTGGCCGTGGCGGTGCGGGAATTGACCCCCTTCCGGCATCACCCTACAATGCGCGGCTTCGCCGGAATAGCTCAGTTGGTAGAGCGGCGCATTCGTAATGCGTAGGTCGTAGGTTCGATTCCTATTTCCGGCACCACACAAGGCGTCGCGTCCGTTCGCGCGTCGCTCGAAAGCCCGCAGGACTCCGCGCTTGCGGGTTTTTTCGTTGAGCGGATCCAGCCGCCGCCTTTGCCGTGCGTGCGGGTCGAACCGGCATCCCGTCCTCCGCCGCAGGGCCGGCCGGGCACTGCGGCGAACGTGCGGAGCGCCTCCGCCCGGGGCGGGATCGCACCATCGGGCATTCCCCGGAGCGGCGCATTGCGCCGACACCGGGCGAACCGAAACCACGGAGCCCAGAGTTCCCCATGACCACGCTTTCCGCTGCGATCCTGTTGTTCCTGATCCTCGATCCGCTTGGCAACGTGCCGGTGTTCCTGAGCCTGCTGCGCGATCTGCCGCCGCGGCGGCAGCGCTGGGTGCTGGCGCGCGAACTGCTGATCGCGCTCGGGGTGCTGCTGCTGTTCCTGTTCGCTGGCCAGGCGATCCTTGCCGCCATGCACCTGCGCGAGGAATCGGTTTCCATCGCCGGCGGCATCGTGCTGTTCCTGATCGGCTTGCGCATGATCTTTCCCCCGGCGGAGGGCCTGCTCGGGCACCAGCCGGAAGGGGAGCCCTTCATCGTCCCGATGGCCATCCCGCTGATCGCAGGTCCGTCCGGGATGGCGGCAGTGATCCTGATGGCCAGCAACGACCCCGCGCGGCTGGGCGACTGGGCGCTGGCCCTGCTGATGGCATGGTGGGCCACCGCGGCCATCCTGTTCTCCGCGACCTTCCTTTACAAAGTGCTGGGCCGGCAGGTGCTGACCGCGGTGGAGCGGCTGATGGGCATGCTGCTGGTGGCGCTGTCGGTGCAGATGCTGCTGGACGGCGTGCGCGCCTACCTCGGCGGGTGAGCGCCTTGTTGCACGGCACGGCTCCCGGCGGGATTTGGCCCGCCGAAAGCACGGCATGCGCGCGGCTGCCGCAGCGCTGGGCCGCGACTTCGAGTGCCAGGCCGACTTCCTCCCGGAAGTAGCAAAATCGTCATGAAGTTCGGTTAAACTGTGGTTAAAGCACGTCCGGACATGGGGACTGGCCGGTTCGGCGGCAGCAAGCAAGACCAGTACAGCCAGTTCGGAAAGGTATGACCGGCATCCACGCAGGCGCGTCGATGCGGGCGTGGATCGGGTGGCACCGCCGCACGACCAACGACACAACGTCAGGCAACCAGGGCAAATCCATGAAAAAACAACTCCGTATCAAGCATCTCGCCGGCGCGCTCGCCGTTCTCCTGATGACTGCACCGGCCTATGCGCAGCAGACATCGTCCAACCTTGCCGGTCGCGTGACCGACAACGAGGGGGCACCGCTGGTCGGGGCCGAGGTCATCATCGTGCATGCGCCTTCGGGCACCACCAGCCGCGCCGTCACCGACGGCCAGGGTCGCTATACCGCGCGCGGCCTGCGCGTGGGCGGCCCGTACACGGTCACTGTCACCCGTGACGGCTTCCGGGGTGAAGCTGCCGAGAACGTCTACCTCGCACTGGGTGAAACCTCTGCGCTGAACGTGGATCTGGATACCGCCGCCACCACGCTGGAAGCCGTGCAGGTGGTTGCCGGTGTCAGCAGCGCCGTGTTTTCCCCGGACGCCATCGGCACCGGCACCAACGTGACGCGCGAGCAGATCGAGGCGCTGCCGTCGATTGGCCGCAACATCCAGGACTACATGCGTCTTGATCCGCGCCTGGCGCAGACCAGCAAGGGGCGTGGCGAAATCTCCGCCGGTGGCCAGAACACCCGCTTCAACTCCATCCTGATCGATGGCGTTTCCTCGTCCGACACCTTCGGTCTGGAGTCCAACAACTTCCCGACCATGCGTCAGCCGGTGTCCATCGACGCGATCCAGGAAGTCAAGGTCGCCCTGGCCGACTACGACGTGGGCATCACCGGCGCCACCGGCGCGGTCGTCAATGCCGTTACCCGTTCGGGTACCAACGATTTCTCCGGTTCGGTGTACTACACCTATCGCGATGCCGACTGGGTGCGCGACAACGCCGATGGCAGCAAGTTCAACGGCTTCAATGACGAAGAAACCTACGGCGGCACCTTCGGTGGCCCGCTGATCAAGGATCGCCTGTTCTTCTTCGCCAACTACGAAAAATTCACCCGCTCCGCGCCCGGTACCACCGTCAGCGCGCTGGCTTCCAACATCACCGCCGCCGACATCACCGAAGCGCAGCGCATTGCGCGCGAGGTCTGGGGTTTCGATGCCGGTACGTCGAATGCTCCGGAAGACCTGAAGACCGAGGTCGAGGAATACGCGGTCAAGTTCGACTGGAACATCAGCGAGGATCATCGTGCGTCGTTCCGCTACAGCAATCTTCAGCAGTCCGACGTGTTCCTGTATGGCTTCAGCAACACGGGCCGCTCGCTCAGCACCAACTGGAGCGTGACCGACAAGGAAGTGGAAAGCCTGGTCGTCCAGCTTTTCAGCGACTGGAGCGACAACTTCTCCACCGAGTTCAAGGTCAGCACGCGCGACTATTCCTCGGTCCGCAACCCGTTCTCGCGCCTGCCCGCGATCGGCATCGCGTTTGGTCAGCCCAACCCGAACACGGGTGCGCCGACCACGCCGTTCCTGAACTTCGGTACCGACTCGTTCAGCCACGTCAACGTGCTGGAAACCGACACCCTCAACATCTTCGGTGCCGGTACCTACTTTGCCAACGATCACGAACTCAAGTTCGGTTTCGACTACGAAGACAACGGCATCCTCAACATCTTCGGCCAGAACCTGTTCGGCAGCTACACCTTCGCCTCGCTGGAAGACTTCGCTGCGGGCCGTTACTGGGCCTACAGCTCCAACGCGCCGCAGCCCGGTCAGCCGCTCAACTCGATCGCCGCCGACTACAACCACAAGAACCTCGGCCTGTTCCTGCAGGATCGCTGGTCGGTCACCTACAACCTCAGTCTGATGTTCGGTCTGCGCTATGACCGCATCTCGCTGAGCGATGATCCGGCGGCCAACGCGCTCGTCAGCCGCGTCTTCGGCCTCAGCAACTCCTACACCCCGGATGGCAGCGGGTTGTTCCAGCCGCGCTTCGGCTTCAACTACACCTTCGATACCGATCGCCCGACCCAGCTTCGCGGCGGCATCGGCTTGTTCCAGGGCGCTGCGGCCAACGTCTGGATCGGCAACTCCTTTGCCAATACCGGGCAGAATCTGATCGGCTACGCCACCCCGGCCTTCGGCAATCTCTCCGAGGAGCAGCGCCAGGCGATCCGCGATCTGTATCCGTTCTCGCCGAACCCGGACAACCAGCCGCAGCCCAGCGCCACCCAGGTGATTCCGGTCAATCTGATGGAAGATGGCTTCACCCAGCCTTCCGTCTGGAAGGCCAACATCGCGCTCGATCACGAGCTGCCCTGGCACGGCATCGTCGCTTCGGGTGAACTTCTGGTCACCAACGTCAAGAACGGCCTGCACTATGAGCGCCTGGATCTTGGTGCGCCGACCGGTGTGGGTCAGGACGGGCGCATGTTGTACTGGGCCAATCTCGCTACCGGTGGCGGCTCCCGCGCCAACCAGCAGGCGGCGATCCAGGCCCTGCGCGCTTCCGGCCAGTTGCCGCCCGGTTACGAAAACGTGGTCGGCTGGCACGGCGATGGTGTGATCTATCTGAAGAACACCAACAAGGGCGAATCGACGCAGCTGACGCTTTCGCTCAACAAGCCGCTGCTCGATACCTGGGCGTGGAGTGTGGCCTACACCTACACCCATGCCGAGGAAGTCAGCCCGCTGACCAGTTCGCGCGCCATCTCCAACTGGAACGGTCGCATGATCTTCCAGCCCAACGAAGAGCTGTCCTCGCGCTCCAACTACGAGATTCGCGACCGCTTCACCGGCTCGCTGACCTGGCAGAAGTCGTTCTTCGGTAACTACAACACCACTGCCTCGTTGTTTTACGAAGGCCGTACCGGCAAGCCCTACAGCTGGCGCTTCAGCAACGACGCCAATGGCGATGGTTACACCAACGACCTGTTCTACGTGCCTGCAGGCCGCGGTGACGTGATCTTCACCGGTGGTGAGGCGATGGAAACTGCCTTCTTCGACTGGCTGGCAACGCAGCCCGATCTGGCGCGCTACGCCGGTTCGGTGGTGGACCGTAACAGCTCGCGCTCCAAGTGGGTCAACAGCTTCGATCTGCGCCTCAGCCAGGAGCTTCCGGGCTTCTTCCGGGATCACAAGTCCGAGATCTGGCTTGATATCCAGAACATCGGCAACCTGATCAACAAGGACTGGGGACAGGTCTACGAAGTCGGCTTCCCGCTGGGCCGCAACGTGCTCCAGGCCCAGGGCGTCGATCCGGCAACCGGCAGGTACCGCTACAACTTCAACCCCAATACCGTGGGTGTGATGGACCTGTACGACAACCAGGATCAGACCAAGGGCGTGTCACGCTGGCAGCTGCAGGTGGGCTTCCGCTACAAGTTCTGATCGCGATTCGTTGCAACACGCAGCATTGGAAACGGCCGGCTTGTCCGGCCGTTTCTTTTTTGTCCTGATGGCATGCACCTGTGGACGCTGCCTCGTCCGGCCAGTAAAATCCGCGCTCGCCCAATCCCCCTTCACCCAGCCTGCGGCCAGCCCCGCGCCGGCGGCAGGTTTTCGCGCAGCCTGCCGCCGGAAAACCGGCCAGGCAGGCCTGATAGAACCTTCACGAGGCGAGTCCTGTGCCCCAACCTGCACTTCTTGCCCTGGCCGACGGTACCGTCTTGCACGGGACCTCCTTCGGTGCTCCCGGGCTGCGCGCCGGCGAAGTGGTGTTCAACACCGCGATGACCGGCTATCAGGAAATCCTGACGGATCCGTCCTACGCCCGACAGATCGTCACGCTGACCTATCCCCACATCGGCAATACCGGCTGCACGCCGCAGGACGACGAGGCGCGCGCCATCCACACCAGCGGCCTTGTGGTGCGAGAACGCCCTGCGCCAGCGAGCAGCTGGCGCAGCGCGACGGACCTGGGTGACTGGCTGGCGGCGCGCGACGTGGTGGCCGTGGCCGGCATCGATACACGCCGGCTGACCCGCATCCTGCGCGAGCGCGGCGCCCAGGCCGGCTGCGTGATGGCCGGCCCGGCGCTGGACGTCGAGGCCGCGATTGCGGCGGCGCGGGCCTTTCCCGGCCTGGACGGGATGGATCTGGCAAAGGAGGTCAGCACGACAGCGCCCTACGCCTGGAGCGAGGGCTCGCTCGACCTCGATGCCAACCGCTTCACCTCGCCAGCGCCGCGCTTCCACGTGGTGGCCTACGATTTCGGCGTCAAGCTCAACATCCTTCGCCTGCTGGTGGACGCCGGCTGCCGCGTCACCGTAGTGCCGGCACAGACGCCCGCCAGCGAGGCGCTGGCGCTGAATCCCGACGGCATCTTCCTCTCCAACGGCCCGGGCGACCCGCAGGCCTGCGGTTACGCGATCGAGGCGATCCGCGAGTACATCGCCGCACGGATTCCGCTGTTCGGCATTTGCCTCGGCCATCAGCTGCTGGCGCTGGCCGTGGGTGCACGCACCGTGAAGATGCCGCATGGCCACCACGGCGCCAATCATCCGGTGCAGGAGCTGGCGTCCGGGCGGGTGATGATCTCCAGCCAGAACCACGGCTTTGCGGTGGACGAATCCAGCCTACCGGACGGCGTGCGCGCCACCCACCGCTCGCTCTTCGATGGCAGCAATCAGGGGCTTGAACTGGCCGACGCGCCGGCCTTCAGCTTCCAGGGCCATCCCGAAGCCTCCCCGGGCCCGGCGGATGTGGGCGGGTTGTTTGCGCGATTTGTGGGGCTGATGGAGGTCGGGGGCAAGCTGCGCAAACGCCTTTCCGCTGACTTCCCGGCCTCCGGCCCCTGAACCCTGGTCCCCGACATGCCCAAGCGTACCGACCTTAAAACCATCCTCATCATCGGCGCCGGTCCGATCGTCATCGGCCAGGCCTGCGAGTTCGACTACTCCGGCGCACAGGCCTGCAAGGCGCTGAAGGAAGAGGGATTCCGCGTGGTCCTGGTGAACTCGAACCCGGCCACGATCATGACCGATCCCGGCACCGCGGACGCGGTCTACATCGAGCCGATCACCTGGCAGACGGTGGAGAAGATCATCGCCAAGGAGCGCCCCGATGCGCTGCTGCCCACGATGGGCGGGCAGACCGCGCTCAACTGCGCGCTGGATCTGGCCGACAACGGCGTGCTGGAAAAGTACGGCGTGGCGATGATCGGTGCCAACCGCGACGCCATCCGTACCGCCGAGGACCGCGAGCTGTTCAAGCAGGCGATGCAGGAAATCGGGCTCGCCTGTCCGAAGGCGGAGGTGGCGCGCAGCTACGAGCAGGCGGTTGAAGCGCAGGCCAAGGTGGGCTTCCCGACCATCATCCGGCCGAGCTTCACCCTCGGCGGATCGGGTGGCGGCATCGCCTACAACGTCGAGGAGTTCGAGGAGATCGTCAAGCGCGGCCTGGAGCTTTCGCCCACCCACGAGGTGCTGGTGGAAGAATCCGTGCTGGGCTGGAAGGAACTGGAGATGGAGGTGGTCCGCGACCGCGCGGACAACTGCATCATCGTGTGCTCGATCGAGAACCTCGATCCCATGGGCGTGCACACCGGCGATTCGATCACCGTGGCACCGGCGCAGACCCTCACCGACAAGGAATACCAGCGCCTGCGCAACGCCTCCATCGCGGTGCTGCGCAAGATCGGCGTGGAAACCGGCGGCTCCAACGTGCAGTTCGCCATCAACCCGGTCGATGGCCGCCTCGCCGTGATCGAGATGAATCCGCGCGTGTCGCGCTCCTCGGCGCTGGCGTCCAAGGCCACGGGTTTTCCGATCGCCAAGATCGCGGCCAAGCTCGCGGTCGGCTACACCCTCGACGAATTGCGCAACGACATCACCGGCGGGCGCACCCCGGCCTCCTTCGAGCCGACCATCGACTACGTCGTCACCAAGGTGCCGCGCTTCGCCTTCGAGAAGTTCCCGCAGACCGATTCGCGCCTCACCACGCAGATGAAGTCGGTGGGCGAGGTGATGGCGATGGGGCGCAACTTTGGCGAATCGCTGCAGAAGGCCCTGCGCGGGCTGGAAACCGGCAAGGCCGGGCTCGATCCCACCGGCCTGGACCTGCGCTCGGAAGACGATCTGGTCACCCTGCGCCGGCAGCTGCGCGAGACCGGCCCGGAACGGCTCTTCTACGTGGCCGACGCGTTCCGCGCGGGCCTGTCGCTGGAGGAGATTAACGCGCTTTCCAGCATCGACCCCTGGTTCCTGCACCAGATCCGGGCGCTGGTGGATGCAGAAAGGGAGACGGCGGCGGCGGGCCTCGCCGGCCTGGATCGCGTCCGCCTGCTCGAGCTCAAGCGCCAGGGCTTTTCCGACGCACGGCTGGCGCGCCTGCTCGGCACCGACGAGGCCGCGGTGCGCGCGCTGCGGCACGCCTTCGGCCTGCGTCCTTCATACAAGCGGGTGGATTCCTGCGCGGCTGAATTCGCCACCGATACCGCCTACCTGTACTCCACTTACGGCGAAGAGTGCGAGGCCGAACCGTCCTCGCGCGACAAGATCATGGTGCTGGGCGGCGGCCCGAACCGGATCGGGCAGGGCATCGAGTTCGACTACTGCTGCGTGCACGCCGCGCTGGCGCTGCGCGAGGACGGCTACGAGACGATCATGGTCAACTGCAACCCGGAAACGGTGAGCACCGACTACGACACGTCCGACCGGCTCTACTTCGAGCCGCTGACGCTGGAAGACGTGCTGGAAATCGTGGCGCTGGAAAAACCCCGCGGCGTGATCGTGCAGTACGGCGGCCAGACGCCGCTCAAGCTGGCGCGCGCGCTGGAGGCCGCCGGCGTGCCGGTGATCGGCACCTCGCCCGATTCGATCGACCTGGCCGAGGACCGCGAGCGCTTCCAGCACCTGATCGACGATCTGGGCCTGCGCCAGCCGCCCAACCGCACGGCGCGCACCGCCGAGGAGGCGCTCGCCGCGGCGCGCGAGATCGGCTATCCGCTGGTGGTGCGCCCGAGCTACGTGCTCGGCGGCCGCGCCATGGAAGTGGTCTATTCGGATGCCGACCTGCTGCGCTACATCCGCGATGCGGTGCAGGTTTCCAACGACTCCCCGGTGCTGCTCGACCGCTTTCTCGACAACGCCGTGGAGGTGGACGTGGACCTCATCGCCGACGCCGGCGGCGGGGTGCTGATCGGCGGAATCATGCAGCACATCGAGGAGGCCGGCGTGCACTCGGGCGACTCGTCCTGCTCGCTGCCGCCTTATTCGCTTTCGCCGGCGATCCAGGACCGCCTGCGTGAACAGGTCGCCGCGATGGCGCGCGGGCTCAGGGTGGTGGGGCTGATGAACACCCAGTTCGCGATCCAGGGCGAGGACATCTTCGTGCTGGAAGTGAATCCGAGGGCCTCGCGCACCGTGCCCTTCGTGTCCAAGGCCACGGGCATGCCGCTGGCCAAGATCGCGGCGCGCTGCATGGTGGGCCAGTCGCTTGCCGCGCAGGGCGTCACGCGCGAGGTCGTGCCGCCGTATACCTCGGTCAAGGAAGCGGTGTTCCCGTTCGCCAAGTTCCAGAACGTCGATCCCATCCTCGGTCCGGAGATGCGCTCCACCGGCGAGGTCATGGGCGTGGGCGTGAGTTTCAATGCCGCCTTCGCGCGCGCCCAGGAGGCCGCCAACATCGGCGAGCCGCCGCGCGGCAAGGCGTTCGTCTCGGTGCGCGATCCGGACAAGGCGCGCCTGCTGCCGCTGGCGCGCGCGCTGCTCGGGCACGGGTTCTCGCTCGTCGCCACCGGCGGCACCGCGAAAGTGCTCAACGACGCGGGTTTGCCGTGCGAGCGCGTCAACAAGGTGGCCGAAGGCCGTCCGCACATCGTCGACCTCATCAAGAACGGCGAAATCGTGTATATCGTGAACACGACCGAAGGGCGCCAGGCGATCGCCGACTCGTTCTCGATTCGGCGCAGCGCGCTGCAGCAGAAGGTCACCTATTCCACCACCATGACCGGTGCCATGGCACTGGTCGATTCGCTTGCCTCGCGCGGGCAGGGCGAAGTTCATTCACTGCAGGAACTGCACGCCCGCATCGCGGCAGGCGGCAGCGGAGAAGAAGCGTGAGGCCACCAATGACCACCCAGGGCGCGCAGCGGCTGCGCCAGGAACTGGACCATCTCAAGAGCGTGAAGCGGCCCGAGGTGATTGCCGCCATCGCCGAGGCGCGCGCCCATGGCGATCTGAAGGAGAACGCCGAGTACCACGCCGCGCGCGAGCAGCAGGGGTTCATCGAAGGACGCATTCAGGAGCTGGAGTCGGGCCTGTCCAACGCGCAGCTGATCGATATCGCCACGCTCGACGTGGGCACCCGGATCGTGTTCGGCGCGACGGTCGAGCTGATCGACGAGGACAGCGGCGAGGACGTCACCTATCAGATCGTGGGCGAACTGGAGGCCGACATCCGGCTCGGCCTCATCTCGATCACCGCACCGATCTCGCGTGCGCTGATCGGGCGCAGCGAGGGCGACGTGGTGCAGATCGAGGCGCCCGGCGGTCGGCGCAGCTATGAGATCGTCGCGGTGCGCTACGGCTGACCGGCGGTGATGCGCGGCTCCGACCCGAAGGATGCGCTGCTGTGGCTGCCGCCCTGGGCGGCGCTGCGCGAGCAGCTGGGCAGGCCGATGGCGTTGCATCGGCTGGCCTGCCGCGCGGATGCGGAGTCGGTGCAGGCGGGCGAGGAGGCGCGCATCGCGCGCGCCTTCGACATCCTTCCGCGCGGACTGCCGGTGGCGGCGCTGACCCGTCAGCTCGACGCGGACGATGCGTCCGGCTGCACCTGGCTGCGCGCCGATCCGGGCTTCGTGCGCGCCGACATGGCCACGGTGCGGCTGTACGCCTGCGGCGACATGGATCTTTCGCAGGAGGAGTGCGAGGCCCTGCTGGCACCGCTCAAGCCGCTGTTCGGCGACGAGGGTTTCCCGATCTCCGCGCCGACGCCTTCGCGCTGGTACCTGTGCCTGCCGCACGAGAGCATCGTGCCGGCGTTCGACCCGCCGTCGGCGGTCATTGGCGACGACCTCTTCGCGCATATGCCCGAGGGCGACGCGGGGCGGCGCTGGCGGCGGCTGATGAACGAGTCGCAGGTGATCCTGCACAACCATGAGGTCAATGCGCGCCGCGTGGCCCAGGGCAAGCTGCCGGTCAACACGCTGTGGTTCTGGGGCGCATCGCGCCCGCCCGACCACGTGCGCTGCGCACGCGCGCAGGTGCGCAGCGGCGACGTGCTGCTGCGCGCACTTTCCGCACGCGCCGGCGTGGACTTCAGCACCGATGCGCAGGCCGCCACCTTGCCGCCCGGTGCGCTTGCGGATCTGCGCGATGTGGCCGATGCGACGCTGCTCGACGCGCACTGGATCGCACCGCTGACGGCGCGCGCGGCGCGCGGCGAGCTGGGCGGCGTCACGCTGGATTTTGGCGATGGGCTGATCCTGCGCTGGCGTCCGGCGTACCGCTGGCGGTTCTGGCGTGCGCGGATGCCGGGGTGAGCCGGATGAGCGTGGCCTCGGGCATGCGGATTCGCCGCCGTGCCGTAGTGGATTCGTCGTTCTGGCCCGATGCCGTCCATCCGGTCCTTCGACGCGTCTATGCTGCACGCGGCGTGACCGATCCGGCTCAGATAAGCCATCGCCTGGGCGGGTTGGCACCGCCGGATGGGCTGCAGGGGCTCGACCACGCGGTCGAACTTCTGGACGAGGCGATCGCGTCCGACTGGCGCATCTGCGTCGTCGGTGATTTCGATGCCGACGGCGCGACCGGCACTGCGGTGGCGGTGCGCGGGCTGCGCGCGCTGGGCGCGCGACGGGTGTTCCACCGCGTGCCGCACCGCCTGCGCCACGGCTATGGCCTCTCGGTGGGGCTGGTGGGCGAACTGGCGGTCGATCCTCCCGATCTGGTCATCACGGTCGACAGCGGTATCGCCTGCATCGACGGCGTGGCGGCCGCGCGCGCGGCCGGCATGCGCGTCATCGTCACCGATCACCACTTGCCCGGCGCACGGCTGCCGGCGGCCGATGCCATCGTCAACCCGAATGCGCCAGGGGACGGTTTCCCCAGCAAGGCGCTGGCCGGTGTCGGCGTGGTGTTCTACCTGCTGCTTGCGCTGCGCGCGCAGCGGCGCAGGCGCGGCGCTTTTCCCGCCGGCGCCGAGCCGGATCTTTCCAGCCTGCTCGACCTCGTGGCCGTGGGCACCGTGGCCGACATGGTGCCGCTCGATGCCAACAACCGCATCCTCGTCAGTGCCGGCCTCAGGCGCCTGCGCGGCAACGCCGGACAGCCGGGCCTGCGCGCCCTTCTGCAGGTCGCAGGGCGCGAGCACGCCCGCCTGACCTGTGCGGATCTGGGTTTCGCGGTGGGGCCGCGCATCAATGCCGCGGGGCGGCTGGAGGACATGGCGCTGGGCATCGAGTGCCTGCTTGCGGACGACGAGGCGCAGGCGCTGCAGCTGGCGACCCGTCTTGACGCGATCAACCGCGAACGCCGTGCCCTGCAGGAAGAGATGCTGCAGCAGGCCGAGGCGCTCGCGGCCGGTTGCATCGCCGCCATCGATGCCGGCAGCGATGGCGAGAGCGCGCTGTGCGTGTACGACGAGGGGTGGCATCCCGGCGTGGTCGGCCTGGTGGCCTCGCGCCTGAAGGATCGCGTGCATCGCCCGGTGATTGCCTTTGCGCCGGGCGGCGAAGACGGCCTGTTGCGTGGCTCGGCGCGTTCGATCGCCGGTTTCCACATCCGCGACGCACTTGCCGACGTGGCTTCCGCACATCCGGGAATGATTGCGCGCTTTGGCGGACACGCGATGGCGGCCGGCCTGAGCCTTGCGCCCGAGCGTCTCGGCGCCTTCCGCGATGCCTTCCTCGCGCTGGCTGGGGCGCGTCTGGACGCCACCCTCCTGCAGCAGGAGATATTGACCGACGGCGCGCTCGCGCCGCAGGACATGAGCCGCGCGCTGGCGGAGGAAATCCGCGACGGCGGCCCCTGGGGCCAGGGCTTCCCCGAGCCGCTGTTCGACGACGAGTTCCTTGTTGCAGGCTGGCGTCCGGTGGGCAGCGGCCACCTCAAGCTGCAGCTGCGCCACGCCGGTTCGGGCCATCCCATCGACGCCATCCACTTCGGCGGTTTCGACGGTACGCCTCCGGCGTCACGCCTGCACCTGGCCTATCAGCTTGAAACCGACGACTTCCGCGATCGCTGTGGAGTGCAGCTTCTGGTGCGGCATCGCTTCGAGGCGTGATGCGGACTGCTGAGAAAACCGGGAGTTCTGCGCACGGCGCGTGATGGCCCGGGCGTCAACCCAGCAGCACCAGCGTCGACAGCCCCAGGAAGGTGAAGAAGCCCAGGGAGTCGGTCAGCGCCGTGAGGAATATCCCGCTGCCCAGCGCCGGGTCGAAGCCCATGCGCTTGAGCAGCAGCGGAATCGTCACGCCCACCATCGCGGCGAGCAGGAGATTGGCGGTCAGCGCCACGAAGATCACCAGTGACAGGCCCACGCTCCTGAACCAGGCGAACACGATCAGGCCCAGCACCGCGCCCATGAGCAGCCCGTTGAACAGCGCCACGCGCAGTTCCTTCCACAGCAGGATCATCACGTTGGACGCGCCCACCTGTCCCAGCGCCAGCCCGCGGATGGTGAGCGCCAGCACCTGGGTTCCGGCATTGCCGCCCAGGCCGGCAACCATCGGCATGAGCACCGCGAGCGCCACCAGCTGGTCGATCGTGTCCTCGAACTGGCCGACCACGTTGGCGGCGACGAAGGCGGTGCACAGGTTCACGAACAGCCACACCAGCCGGCGGCGCATCGCGCGCCATACCGGACTGAACAGATCCTCGTCCTCGCCCAGACCGGCCGCGCCAAGCGCCTGGTGCTCGGCCTGCTCGCGGATGATGTCCACCACGTCGTCGATGGTGATGCGGCCGAGCAGGATGTTGTTCTCGTCCACCACCGGGGCCGAGACCCAGTCGTGGTCGGAGAACTGGTTGGCCACCTCGCGCTCGCTGGTGCCCGCAGGGATGGCCGACTGCTCGTCGTCGAGCAGCTCGTTGATCGGCGTCGATGCCTCGTGGGTAAGCAGCGCGGTGAGCGAGACCCGGCCCAGGTACTGATGCCGGCGGCTGACGGCGAACAGGTAGTCGGTGTGGTCGGGCAGCTCGCCGCGCAGGCGCAGGTAGCGCAGCACCACGTCCACCGTGGTGTCGGCGCGCACCGTCACCACGTCGGGATTCATCAGGCGTCCCGCGGTGCCTTCCGGGAACGAGAGCACCTGTTCGAGACGATCGCGGTTCTCGCGGTCCATCGCGCGCAGGACTTCCTCGATCACCTGGTCGGGGAGGTCTTCGGCGATGTCGGCGAGGTCGTCGATGTCGAGGTCTTCGACCGCGGCGACCAGTTCGTCCGGATCCATCTCCGCGATCAGGCTTTCACGCACGTCCTCGCCGACGTGGACCAGCACCTCGCCGTCGTCTTCCGGATCGACCAGCCCCCACACCAGGGAACGCTTGGGCGTAGGCAGGGACTCGAGAAGGTTGGCGATCTCGGCCGGCGAAAGCGTGTTGATCAGGCGCCGCACCGGCCCCAGCCGGCCGGTGTCGAGCGCGTCCGAAAGCAGCCGCAGCTGCCGGGCGGTCCTGTCGTGGCGGGAGGCGTCGGCCATCGGGCGCTCCGGGAGTGGAAGGAAAGCGGACTTCGCTGCGGGCCGCCGCCGGTGGCGCATTATCCTAGCCCGGCGGCGGTGCAGGCCAGCCCCGTCGCGTCGCGCGGCACCTTCAGTCGCGCTGTGCGGGCGAAGGCGCGCGGTGTGGCACCGGATCCAGCCCGCCTTCGCACAGCGGCTGGCAGCGCGCGAGCCGCTTGATCGCGAGCCAGCCACCGCGCAGGTGGCCGTGCACCTGGATGGCCTCGATGGCGTACATCGAGCAGCTGGGATGGAAGCGGCAGTGCTGCCCCAGCAGCGGACTGATGAAGCGCTTGTAGCCGCGCAGCAGCGCGATGACCGGAGAATTCATGGAGGGACGCGCCGGGATGCGGATTCCCGCCCGCGGCGCGCTTGCCGCTTTGGGGGGACTAGGCTATAACACGCGACCACTCGTGCTCAACGACGATTCTCCGGGGGCCTCCACCGTGGCAACGAAAGCGACAGCGTCTGATCGATCTCCCGCCAAGGCGGCTGCGAAGGCCGGCAAGGCCGTCAAGAAGCCCGCTGCCCGGCCCGTGGCCAAGGCTGTCGCGAAGAAGGCGACGGCCGGCGCGGCGGCGAAAAAGACCGTCGTGAAGGCGCCGGTCGCGAAGAAGGCGGCGGTGAAGAAGGCCGCTGCGAAGGCGCCGCCGGCGAAGAAGGCCCCGCCGGCGAAGAAGGTCGGCGGCACGCCGGCCAGCGCCATCAAGCGCGTCGCCGAATCGCTGGTGCGCCTGGTCAAGCCGAAGGCTGCCGCGACCAAGGCCGTCCCCACCAAGGCATCGAAGACCGGGAGCGCTGGCAAGGCCGCGGCCAGGCCGGCATCCCGCACCACTGGAAATACCCGCAAGGCGACCGTCGCGCCGGCCAAGGCCGCGCCGGCAAAGACCGTCGTGCAAACCCCTGCAAGGAAGAAGATGACCCACGCTGCACCGCAAACCGCCAAGGCCAGGACGCCTGTGGCGGCACCTCCCGCCGCCGATTCCGGCACAGCCATCCTGCCCGACCGTCCCGACCTGCCGATGGGCTATCGCCCCAAGCCGGGTGAGGAGTACATGAGCCCCGAGCAGCTCGAGTATTTCCGCCAGAAGCTCATGAAATGGCGCGCGGACCTGGTCGAGGAATCGCAGCAGACCATCGACAACCTGCGCGAGGAAGTGCGCGACGTCGGTGACGACGCCGAGCGCGCCACGCGCGAGACGGAAAATTCACTCGAACTGCGCACCCGCGATCGCTATCGCAAGCTGATCTCCAAGATCGACAAGGCGCTCAAGCGCATTGAGGAGGGCGATTACGGCTACTGCGAGGAAACCGGCGAGGAAATCGGCCTGGAGCGCCTGGAGGCGCGCCCCATCGCCACCCTGAGCTTCGACGCGCAGGAGCGCTGGGAGCACCGCCAGAAGCTGATGGGCGACTGAGGCCCGGCCGCATCATCGAAAGGGCGCCGACGGCGCCCTTTCACTCCGTGTCGCTGACGCAGAGCTCCAGCCCCACCTCCGCCAGATCCTCGCGCTCGGTCGCAAGGTCGGCGCGCGCCAGCGCGTGCCCGGCCAGCCAGGCGCGCGGGATCGCGAGCCGGACCCGGGCCCCGCTCGCATGCAGGCCCAGGCTGGGCGGCTCGGTGGCGTGGCTGCGGCACAGCAGGATGGCAAGGCGCAGCAGCACGGCGCTGCGCAGCGCCGCGCCCGCGGTGCGCCCCGACAGGCCCGACAGCAGGCTGCGCGACAGGCCGCGGCGCTGGCAGCGCACCAGCGCCGCCAGCACCGTCTGCTCCTGACGCGAAAAGCCGTCGATGTCGGAGTTGGCGATGACGTAGGCCGCGTGCTTCTGGTGCTGGCTGTGCGAGATGGCCAGGCCCAGCTCGTGCAGGCGCGCGGCCCAGCCGAGCATGAGGCGGTCGTCGTCGTCCAGTTCCCAGGCGTCCCGCACCTGGTCGAACAGGACCAGCGCCATGGATTCCACCCGCGCCGCGTGGTCGGCATCGACGCCATAGCGCAGCGCCATGGCGGCGATTGCTGCGTCACGCGGGTCGCGGTTCTGGCTGCGTCCCAGCATGTCGTGGAGGATGCCCTCGCGCATGGCGGTCTCGCAGGCGCGCATCTGCGTCAGGCCCAGCTCGCGGAACGCGGTGGCCATCACCAGCAGCCCGCCGGCAATGACCGGGCGGCGCTCGGCGGAAACACCGGGAAGGCGGATGTCCTCGATGCGGCGGAACGCGAGCAGGGCCTTGACCGAGCGCTCCAGGCCCGCGCGGGTGATGGCATCCGCCGGGGCGCCTTCTGCCGTCTGCATTTCCGCGATGGCCCGCGCCGTGCCGGAAGAGCCGATCGCCTCGTCCCAGCCCAGCGTGCGGTAGGCGCTGGAAAACTGCTGGAACTGCTGGGCCAGCTCCAGCTGGCCGGCCTGCCAGCGCTGCGGCGAAAGCCTGCCGTCCGCAAAGAAGCGGCGCGTCGTGGCCACGCAGCCCATCTGCAGGCTTTCGCGCTCCAGCGGCTGGAAGCCGGTGCCGATGATGAACTCGGTGGAGCCGCCGCCGATGTCGATCACCAGCCGGCGCGCATCGCTGGGCGGCAGCCCGTGCGCCACGCCCAGGTAGATCAGACGCGCTTCCTCGCGCCCGGAGACCACTTCGATGGCATGGCCCAGCGCGGTTTCCGCAGGGATCAGGAAGGCCTGCGGATTGCGCAGCCGGCGCACCGTGTTGGTGGCGATTGCGCGTACCCGGTTGGACGGCAGGCTGTGGATGCGTTCGCCGAAGCGCGCCAGGCAGGCAAACGCGCGTTCGCGCGCCGCAGGCTCCAGGTCGCCATTGCTGCGCAGGCCGGTGGCGATGCGCACCGTCTCGCGCAGGCGGTCCACGACGCGCAGCTGCCCCAGCACGTTGCGCGCCACCACCATGTGGAAGCTGTTGGAGCCCAGATCGATGGCCGCCATCAGCTCGCCTTCGCGCAGGGCGGTGCTGCTCATCGGCATAGGCGTGCTATCAGCGCGTTCTGGGCGGAGTGGGGCATTTCGTCACCCTGGGGTTCGTTGCGAAGGTAGCTGCCGTCCGGCTGCAGCGACCAGGACTGCGTGTTGTCGGCCAGGTAGTTGACCAGCTCCTCATCGTGGACACGCTGCGCCAGCGCCGGATCCAGGATGGGGAAGCAGGTCTCGATGCGGCGCAGCAGGTTGCGTTCGAGCCAGTCGGCGCTGGAGCAATACAGCTCCGGCTCGCCGTCGTTGCCGAACCAGTAGACCCGCGCGTGTTCGAGGAACCGCCCCACGACCGAGCGCACCCGGATCGTTTCGGACACCCCCGGCACGCCGGGGCGCAGGCAGCAGGCGCCGCGCACGATGAGGTCGATCTCCACGCCCGCCCGGGATGCCTCGTACAGCGCCCGCATCACCTGCGGCTCGTTGAGCGCATTGATCTTGGCGACGATGCGGCCTGCTTTGCCGGCCTGCGCGTGCGCGGCCTCGCGCCGGATCTTCACCAGCAGTGCCGCATGCAGGGTGAAGGGGGCCTGCAGCAGGCGCGTCAGCTTGAACGACGGCACCAGGCCGGAGAGCTGCTGGAACAGACGGTGCACGTCCTCGCCGATTTCCGGGTGCGCGGTCATCAGGCCGATGTCGGTGTACTGGCGCGCCGTGCCGGTGTGGTAGTTGCCGGTGGACAGGTGGGTATAGCGCTGCAGCCGGCTGCCCTCGCGCCGCACGATCAGCAGCATCTTGGCGTGGGTTTTGTAACCCACCACGCCGTAGACCACCTGCACGCCGGCTTCCTGCAGGCGATCGGCCAGGCCCAGGTTGGCCTCTTCGTCGAAGCGGGCGCGCAGCTCGATCACGACGGTGACGTCCTTGCCGCTGCGCGCCGCCTCCACCAGATGCTCCACCAGCACCGAATCCTTGCCGGTGCGGTAAAGCGTCTGCTTGATCGCCAGCACGTCCGGATCGCGCGCCGCGGTCTTGATCAGGCAGACCACGGCGTTGAAGGAGTCGAAGGGGTGGTGCAGCAGCACGTCGCCGGCGCGCAGCGTGTCGAAGATGCGCTCCTCCTCGCCCTCGGGGTGGCGGCGCGAGGCGAACGGCGGAAACTTCAGCTCCGGGCGGTCCACCAGATCGTAGACCGCGGTGACGCGGTTGAGGTTGACCGGGCCGTTGATGCGGTAGACGGCATTGGGGGCGAGCTCGAAGTTTTCCAGCAGCGACTGCACGATGTCGTTCGGGCAGCTTTCGGCGATCTCCAGCCGCACCGCCCGCGCAAAGCCGCGTCCGCGCAGCTCATCCTGCACCGCGTGGGCGATGTTTTCCACTTCGTCCTCGTCCACGAACAGTTCGGAATTGCGCGTCACGCGGAACTGGTGGATGCCCTTGACCCGCATTCCGGGAAACATCTCCCCGGCAAAGCTCGACAGCGTGGCCGACAGCAGGACGAAATCGTGCGGCCCGCCGGAAACGGATTCGGGGAGCTGGATGATGCGCGGCAGCGAACGCGGCGCGCGCACGATCGCCATGCCGCTGGCGCGCCCGAAGGCGTCCTTGCCCTGCAGCACGACCACGACGTTGAGGCTCTTGTTGAGGATGCGCGGGAACGGATGCGCCGGATCCAGCCCCAGCGGTGAAAGCACCGGCATGATGTCGCTGACGAAGTGCTGCTTGAGCCAGCGTCTCTGGCGGGCGTTCCAGGCTTCCGGCGACAGGATGCGCACGCCGGCTGCGTCCAGCGCCGGGCGCAGGGTCTGGCGCCAGTAGCGGTACTGGGTATCGACCAGCTCGGTGGCGCGTGCGTGGATCAGGTTGAGCAGGGTGCTGATCGGGATCGCATCGGGCGGCAGCGGCGAACCCATTTCCTGCATGTGGTGCACGCCCGCGACCCGGATCTCGAAGAACTCATCGAGATTGGTGCAGGAAATGCACAGGTAGCGCAGGCGCTCGAGCAGCGGCACGCGCTCGTCCATGGCCTGGGCCAGCACGCGGAAGTTGAACTCCAGCTGCGAAAGCTCGCGGTTGAGGTACAGGGCAGGGTCGTCGAGGTCGCGCGCGGGCGCGGCCTTCTTCGGGCTGTGGGTGCTCGGGACGGGACGCGGCATCCTGAAAGCATAGCAATCGCCGGGTCGTCGTGGGTGACAGGGGGATGCCACGGGTGCCGCGCTTCAGCGCATGGCGTGCGCGCCTGCAGCGGAATCCAGACGAACGGAGGCGTCGCTCCGGGTTTGCCGGCGCATCTCCAGCGCATCGGGTGTGATGGCGGCGATGCGGGCGTCGATGCGGGCGCGCTGGTAGAAATCCAGATCGGTGTTCTTGCGCAGTCGTTCAAGCTGACCCAGTGCATCGTCCGGGCGGCCATTGAGCCAGGCGACTTCGGCATGTGCCTCGGCGGCGCGCACCACGTCTCCGGACACCTCGCAGGCGCGGGCGTAGGCGCGCTGGAAGCCCGGGTCGTCGCCATGCTCGGAAAGCAGGGGACGCAGCAGCTCCTGGGCGGTGCGCGCGGCCTCGATGCTGCCGTACTCGGCCAACGCCGCGGCATAGCTCAGTGTGATCGCGGTGTTCTTGGGACGCTCGGCAAGCAGCGCCTCGTAGCGCGCCCTGGAGGCGTCGCGTCGGCCGGCGCGATGCTCGTTCTCGGCGAGCGCCAGCTCGATCCAGTACAGCTCGGGAAACTCGCGGGACAGGGCGGAAAGTCCGGTTTCGGCCGCAGCCGTATCACTGGACAGGCTTTGCGCCAGCGCCAGGCCGTAGCGCTGCGCCGCGGTGAAGGCGTCGGGATTGGCGCGGCGCTGGCGCTGGTACTCGTTGATGGCCTCGCCGTGCGTGGTGGCCGACAGCACGCGCAGGCGTTCGCGTGCCAGGTCGAAGAGGGCATGCGTGGTGCCAGGTGCGCCCATCGCATCGACCACGTAATCGGGCAGAAGTGGATTGGACAACGTGCGGGCGGACGGCAGCTCCGCTGATGCCAGGCAGCGGGCGGTCCGGCTGCCGGCCGTTCTGGATGCGGAATCGAGCGTCTCCGTACAGGCCGCCGCGGTGCCGATCTGCTCGGCGCGTGCCTTGGCCTCGCTGATCCGGGTGGTGGTGACCGGATGCGAACGCAGGTATTCGGGTGCCTGTGCGCCGCCGGTGTTGCCGCGCATCTGGCGCTCCATGCGGGCGAAGAAATCGGCCATCGCAACGGGTTCGTAGCCAGCCCGTGCCAGGGTCTGGATACCCAGCCGGTCGGCCTCGTGCTCGTTGGAACGGGTGTAGTCGATCTGGCGTTGCTGCATCAGCGACATGCCGCCCAGGATGGCCGCCTGCACGCCATCGCCGCTGCCTGACTGGGCGCTGGCGAGGATGGCGCCGAGCATGCCCAGCATGATCGGCAGCTGATCGCGGCGCGCCTGTTCCACCGCGCGCAGCACGTGGCGCTGGGTGACGTGGGCGATTTCGTGCGACAGGACGGCGGCCACCTCGTCCTCGCGTTCGGCGGTGAGGATGAGGCCGGCATTCATCCCGATGTAGCCGCCGATCGTGGCGAAGGCGTTGATCTGGCGCGAGCGCATCAGGAAAAAGGTGAACGGCTGCGCCGGGCGGTCGCTGCGCGAAGCCAGGCGGTAGCCCAGCCCTTCGATGTAGCCTTCCAGCAGCGGATCGTCGATGACCATGTCATAGGCGCGCAGCTGACGCAGCATCATGCCGCCGTAGGCCCGCTCCTGCGCCGGGGTCAACAGTTCCCCGGCGGACGAACCCATTTCGGGCAGGGCGCCGGAATCCTGCGCCTGGGCCGGGCTCAGGACGGTTGAGAGCAGGAAGCAGAGCGTCCAGCGTCGGATCATGGTGAGGCGCGGAAGAGGGGAAGCCGCAATCATGGCGCGCCGCCAGCGGGCGCGCGTTAACTTGCCGTGAACTTTTCCGTTCCGGCGTTCAGGGCGCGGGACGCCCACTGCGGGCAGAATGGCCGGCCTCGGGTGCCGCGCGCCCTCCCATGCAGAGTCGCCACATGAACAAAGTCGTGATGTACACCACGCGGGTTTGCCCGTACTGCGTATCGGCCAAGCGCTACCTCGCCGGCAAGGGCGTGGAAGTGGAGGAAATCCGGGTGGATGAGGATCCGGCGCGGCGCGAGGAAATGATGCAGCGCGCCCGGCGCACCTCGGTGCCGCAGATCTTCATTGCCGATACCCACGTCGGTGGTTATGACGATCTGGTGGCGCTGGATCGCGCCGGCGGCCTGGATCCGCTGCTGGCGACCCTCGTGCAGGACCCCTCCGGGGCCTGAAATCAGGGGGTCAGTCGATCCGGAACGCCAGCGCCCGCCGCGCGTCTGCATCCCAGCCCGACAGGCGACGCAAGGCGATGTCGGTGAATTCGATCGCGTCGCCGTCGCCCGCATCCAGCCGGCACAGCGCCGGGGGCGAGCCGGACAACCCGGGTGCGGCCTCGCACTGGAGCACGGCACCGCCGGCGTCGTGAAGGACGAAGCCCCCTTCCACCGGTTCGCTGCGCACGAAGTCCAGCCAGCGCGTCGCGCGCTGGCCGGCGTCGGCGCTGGTCAATACCCAGCGCCCGAGCAGCGCCTCGCCCGGATCCTGGGCAAAGCTGAAGCGAACGACCGACAGTGGCCGCAGGTCGACAAGGCCCGTATCCGGGTCGGGGTGCGAGAACCACAGCACCGCGCGCGACGGGGTGATCGGCTCCACGTCCACGACGCCGCCGAGGCGGATCGTTTCGGGTGCGCTGTAGCGGGCAAAGGGGCCGGCACCGCCCTCGAACTGGCCCAGCTCCAGGTGCGCCGTGCCCGACTCGATTTCGCCGGCGCCGAAGTACCACGCCGATGCGCCCTGCGCGTCGTAGCCCATCACGCTGAGGCTGATCAGCCCCGACTGGATTTCCACCGACAGACCGAAGCCGGGGCCGGCGCCGAATTCGCCGTCCTGTTCGGCCCACCAGAATCCGGTTTCGAGGGCCATGCCGGGCGTCGGTCCGGTTGCCATCAGCGCGAATCCCGCGAGCGGGACTGTACCGTCGGAAGATTCGTCGAACTGCAGCCGCACCCGGTGGATTCCTGCCTCGGGCAGCAGGTTGCCCAGCGGCATCCGGGTGCTGGCCAGGGAGTAGGGCGTGGGCGTGGGTCGGCAGCCGACGGATTCACGCGCGCCGAGCAGGGTCACGTCGCGATCCTCGACCACGATGCCCGCCAGGCGCGGCGGGCAGGTGTCGGGCCAGGTGCCCGATACGTTGAAGTAGGCCAGGTCGTCGGCATCGACCACCAGCTCGATGCGCGCCGGCTCGAACGCTGCCGCCGGCAGCGTGCCGAGCAGGAGCAGGATGATGAATGTCGCCGAAAGTCGCATGCCGGCAACTGTACCCCAAGCCGCCGCTGGGCGATAATTGTCGGTCAACTCGACGCGGGACTGCGTCGGGCGTCTTTTTCACCAAAAGCACAAGGACCAGTCCACGATGAACCCGACGATTGCAGTGATCCGCGGTGACGGCATCGGCCCCGAGATCATGGAAGCCACCCTGCACGTGCTCGATGCCATGGCGTTGGGGCTGCAGTACGAGTTCGTCGACGCGGGCCTGAGCGCCTACGAGAAGGAAGGCGAGCTGCTGCCGGCGCGCACGCTGGAAACCATCGAGCGCCTGGGCGTTGCGCTCAAGAGCCCGCTGACCACGCCGGTGGGCGAGGGGTTTTCCTCGATCAACGTGGCGCTGCGCCGGCGCTTCGACCTCTACGCCAACGTTCGTCCCGCGATCACCTTCCCCAACACCCGGGCGCGTTACCAGGGCATCGACATCATCACCGTCCGGGAAAACACCGAAGGGGCCTACATCGGTGAGGGCCAGGCGCTGTCGGAAGACGGCGAGACCGCGACCCTGACCCAGAAGATCACCCGCAAAGGCTCCGACCGCATCGTCCGCTACGCCTTCGAACTTGCGCGATCGGCCGGTCGGCGCAAGGTGACGGTGGTGCACAAGGCCAACATTCTCAAGACCACCTCGGGCCTGTTCCTGCGCGTGGCGCGCGAGATCGCCGCGCAGTATCCGGACATCGACTTCAACGAGATGATCGTGGACAACACCTGCATGCAGCTGGTGATGCGCCCCGAGCAGTTCGACGTGATCGTCACCACCAACCTGTTCGGCGACATCATTTCTGACCTGTGTGCGGGTCTGGTCGGCGGCCTTGGACTGGCGCCGGGCGCCAATATCGGCAAGGACGCGGCGATCTTCGAGGCCGTGCACGGCACCGCCCCCGACATTGCCGGGCGTGGCATCGCCAATCCCGTGGCCCTGATGCTGGGCGCAGGGCAGATGCTCGGCCATCTGGGCATGGAGCAGGAGGCACGCCGTCTGCGTCGTGCGATCGTGGCGACGATGGAGGCGCGCGACAGCCTGACCTCGGATCTGGGCGGCAGCGGATCGACCATGGCGTTTGCCCGCGCCATCGCGAGCCGCGCGGTGGCGTGAGCGACGCCCGGCGGAAAGCGCCCGGGCGCGCCCTTCACGGCGTGACACGCGCGCTTTCCGCAGGACGGGGCAGGGTGGCGCTTCGGTGTGCGGGCGGGGTTGTGGCGATTACGCAACAGGCGGTGACGGAGTCTGTGGTTAAAACGCATGTGGGGCGATCAAACCGCGACAGGCCGTGATTTCTTCGTTGACGCCCTGTTGTTTGTTCGCCATACTCGCGCCCGTCAGCGTTGACATCGAGCCATGAACAGCACGTCCAACCTCAATTTGTTCGCACGTCGCGCGCTCGCCGCAGCCTGCATCGTCGGGGTGTCCGGCGTCAGCGTGGCGCAGGCCGCAGGGCACGGGCCGGAATCCTGGCGCGAGTTCGCGCGGCGCAGCATCATGCCCGACTACGCCTGGAACGATGCCCCGACGGCGCGGAGTCTCGCTCCGACGCTGCGCGATCAGGTGATCGGCGGGCAGCGTCATCGCGTCACGTTTGCCCTGTCTGATGCCAAGGCATCGGTGCAGCGCAGCCTGTCGCTGTCGCTGGGTGAGGCGTCGTCTTCCGGCGTAGGGTATGGCTCCAGCATTCCGGCCGCATTGGATCTGACGCGCCGCGCCGCGCCGGTGCGCAGCCAGTTCTTCGATGCCACGTTCCAGCAGGACGTCGAGAGGTTCGGTCGATTCGGCGTGTCCGCGCTCGTTGCGCGGCAGCAGTTCGCGACGCCGGGCCTGGGCCTGATGCGCGGCTTCCATGATCCGCACGCCTCGGCCATGGGCGAACTCCAGCCGATCGCCGAGACGGTGACCGGGCACGGGGTGCGCTTCGATTACCGCCTCCCGGTCGGTAACCGCGTCGCGTGGGCCTGGAGCGCGCAGTCCAGGCTCGAAATGAATTCCTTCGAATCGGTGCGCGGCATCTACGGAGAACCGGGGGACTTCGACCTGCCGGCCCGCCTGGGAGGGCAGTTGGAGTGGCAGGCTTCGTCGGGCGTGTCGTTTGCGCTTGGCATGGAGCGGGTCTATTTCAGCCAGATCACGCCGTTCACCAGCACCGCGCTGCCTGCGCGCCTGCTGTCGCTGATGGCGGACGGCAACGCGCCGTCGCTGGCCTGGCGCGACCTGACCGTCTATCTGGCCGAAACCCGCATCGATGACCGCTGGCAGGGCCAGTGGGTGCTGCGTTACACCACGCGCCAGCAGCCGGCGCCGACATCGGCGCTCTATCAGCGCGCCCTGTCCAGCGAATACACCGACACCAATCTGGCCCTCGGCTATCGGCGCGCCTTGAGCCGCGCCGGCGAGCTGGCCCTGACGGCGAGCTATGCGCCCTCGATGGCCTTCCTCGGGCCGGGGCCGGTGTTCGCATCCAATACCTATTCCCGCGGCGCAGTCGCCGAATTCGAGGCCAGCTGGATCGTTCCTTTCTGACCTTGCCACACGCTTTCACGCACTCACAGGCTCTTTTTTCGGCCCCGGTCTCCGGGGCCGCTTTTTTTTGTCTCCGCAGCGATTCCGCCTTCCAGCACGGCAGCCGGGCGTTTCGTGCGCAGCTTGCGGCCTGGGCGTGGGGTGGCTGGCGAGCGCGGGACGGTTCGGCGACGTGTGCCGGTGATGGGTGCGTTTCGCGCTTCCGACGGGAGCCGCGTGCCTGAGACGCGCGTTCGGCCGGACCTTGCGAGCGGTGTTATCGTCCCCACTTGAGGGACACGATGGCAGGACGGCCGTTGCCCCCGATACGGAGAGTTTCAGTGAGCGATATCCCGATTCCCCAGCCCGAGGCGCTGACCCTGCCGGTCCTGCCGCTGCGGGACGTGGTGGTCTATCCCCACATGGTGATCCCGCTGTTCGTCGGCAGGGAAAAATCGATGCGTGCGCTGGATCGCGCAATGGAGGCCGACAAGCGCATCCTGCTGGTGGCCCAGACCAGCCCCGAGATCGACGACCCCGCCGCTGCCGATTTGTACGCCATGGGCACAGTGGCCCAGGTGCTCCAGCTCCTGAAGCTCCCGGATGGCACCATCAAGGTGCTGGCCGAGGGGATTGCCCGCGCCAGCGTGACCGATTGCCGTGAAATCGACGGCGCGCTGGTTGCCGATGCGCAGGAGCTGACGTCCGCGAACGAGCGCGAGCAGCGGGAGCTGGACGTGACCGTGCGCTCGCTGATGTCGCTGTTCGAGCAATACGTCAAGACCAGCCGCAAGGTTCCGCCCGAGCTGCTGACCACGCTGGCAGGCATCGAGGATCCGGGGCGCGTCGGCGACACCATCGCGGCCCACCTGGGAATCCGCCTGGCTGACAAGCAGACCCTGCTCGAAACGCTCGACGTGGGCGCGCGCCTGGAGCTGCTGATTGGCTACGTCGACGGCGAGATCGACGTGCAGCAGCTGGAAAAGCGCATCCGCGGCCGGGTCAAGTCGCAGATGGAGAAAAGCCAGCGCGAGTACTACCTCAACGAACAGATGAAGGCGATCCAGCGCGAGCTGGGCGACCTCGACGAGCAGCCGAACGAACAGGACGACCTGGCGCGCAAGATCGCCGCCGCGAAGATGCCCAAGGCGGTGGAAACCAAGGCGCGTGCCGAGCTGAACAAGCTGCGCCAGATGGCGCCGATGTCGGCCGAAGCCACCGTGGTACGCAACTACATCGACTGGCTGGTCGGCGTTCCGTGGAGCAAGCGTTCCAAGGTGAGGCGCGACCTGAGTACGGCGCAGGACGTGCTCGATGCCGATCACTACGGTCTGGAGAAGGTCAAGGAGCGCATCCTTGAATACCTCGCGGTGCAGTCGCGCGTGAAGCAGATGAAGGGGCCGATCCTGTGCCTGGTCGGGCCGCCGGGCGTGGGCAAGACCTCGCTCGGCCAGTCGATTGCCAAGGCGACCGGCCGCAAGTTCGTGCGCATGAGTCTGGGCGGAGTGCGCGACGAGGCCGAAATCCGCGGCCACCGGCGCACCTACATCGGCTCGCTGCCCGGGCGCCTGGTGCAGAACCTCAGCAAGGCCGGCACCAGGAATCCGCTGTTCGTGCTGGATGAAATCGACAAGATGAGCCAGGACTTCCGCGGTGATCCGTCGTCGGCGCTGCTGGAAGTGCTCGATCCCGAGCAGAACCACGCCTTCAACGATCATTACCTCGAAGTGGATCTGGACCTGTCCGAAGTGATGTTCGTGGCGACCGCCAATTCGCTCAACATTCCCGGCCCGCTGCTCGACCGCATGGAGGTCATCCGCATCCCCGGTTACACCGAGGACGAGAAGGTCAGCATCGCGATGAACTACCTCCTGCCCAAGCAGATCAAGGGCAACGGACTCAAGCCCGAGGAGATCGCGATCGGGCCGGACACGGTGCGCGAGATCGTGCGCTACTACACGCGCGAGTCGGGCGTGCGCAACCTCGAGCGCGAGATTTCCAAGATCTGTCGCAAGGTCGTCACCCGGATCGCGCTGGCCGGCCCGAAACCCGAGAGCCGCGGCAAGCGCCGTCGGGATACTGCGATCAAGGTCACTCCGGCCACGATCGATGCCTACCTTGGCGTGCGTCGCTTCGACTTCGGCCGCGCCGAAGCGCAGCCGGAGATCGGCCTGGTCACGGGCCTGGCGTGGACCGAAGTCGGCGGTGACCTGCTGCAGATCGAGGCCACCCTCATGCCCGGCAAGGGCCAGCTGCAGCACACCGGCCAGCTCGGAGACGTGATGCAGGAATCGGTCAAGGCCGCGCTGTCGGTGGTGCGCGCGCGCGCCGAGCGCCTGGGACTGGATCCGGAGTTCCACCAGAAGCACGACATCCACGTGCACGTTCCCGAGGGCGCCACGCCGAAGGATGGGCCGAGCGCGGGAATCGCCATGTGCACCGCGCTGGTGTCCGCCCTGTCGCGGGTGCCGGTGAAGCCCGACGTGGCCATGACCGGCGAGATCACCCTGCGTGGCCGGGTATTGCCGATCGGCGGGCTCAAGGAAAAGCTTCTTGCGGCGCTGCGCGGCGGCATCCGCACCGTGCTGATTCCGCAGGAAAATGCCAAGGATCTTACGGAGATACCTGAAAATGTCACTGCCGGGCTGCGCATCATTCCGGTGCGCTGGATCGACGAGGTGCTCGATCTGGCCCTGGTGCAGCCGCTGGCTCCTGTGACATCGCCAGAACCGGCAGCTGCCGAACCGATGCCGAGGGCCAAGGCGACGCCGGCAAGACGCGCTCATTGATGGGCGCCGGGTCGGCGGCGTGCAGTTGACGAAAGGCGCGCGTTGTGCCGTGCGGAAAAATCGCTGTAAACCGCATGGGGCTTGGTGATTCCGTATTGCGTGACCATGGGGGCGCTGGTATAAATCCAGCCCACCCGAGGGCCGGTGCAGGATGCGCAGCCCGGTGGAAATGGCCGATGGGCACGGCGCGCGACCAGGCACGGCATTCCTGGTCCCCTGAACGCCACGGCAAGTTATCGTCTTGCACTCTGGAGTGACACATCAAATGAACAAGTCCGAATTCGTCAATGCGGTCGCCTCGGCTGCCGAACTCTCCAAGACCGACGCCGGCAATGCCGTTGACGCGGTCATCGAGGTCATCAAGAAGGCGCTCAAGAAGGGCGACACCGTCTCGCTCGTCGGCTTCGGCACCTTCGAAGTCCGCAAGCGCGCCGCCCGCATCGGCCGCAATCCGCGCACCGGCGAGAACATCAAGATCAAGGCGTCGAAGATTCCTTCGTTCAAGGCTGGCAAAGCGCTGAAGGATGCTGTAAACTGATCGTCTTCGCAGGGTGCTTAGCTCAGCGGTAGAGCGTCGCCCTTACAAGGCGAGGGTCGGGGGTTCGAAACCCTCAGCACCCACCATAAGCACTAGCAGCGTCAAAGCGCGGAGTGGTAGTTCAGTCGGTTAGAATACCGGCCTGTCACGCCGGGGGTCGCGGGTTCGAGTCCCGTCCACTCCGCCACCATCCCGAGGGCGCCTGGAAGCAGGCGCCCTTTTTTTTTGCTCGGTCGCGCCGCGTCTGGCGTGTGGCTCCCCTCACTGGATTCGCGAAGACTTCCCGATGTTGCAGACACTCCGTGACAAGACCACCGGCTGGGTGGCCGTGGCGATCCTCATCCTCCTCGCCGTGCCGTTCGCATTCTTCGGCGTGGAGAATTATTTCCAGCAGCAGGTCCCGACCTACGTGGCCAAGGTCAACAAGGTCGAGATCGGCCAGGACCAGTTCCGCCAGCGCTTCGAGGACCATCGTTCGAGGATGCGGCAGATGCTCGGCGACCGCTACGACGCGCGCGAATTCGATACGCCGATCGTCAAGCGCCAGGTGCTCGAAAGCATGATCGACGAGGAAGTGCTGCGTCAGGCCGCGACCAAATACGGCCTGGTGGTTGCGCCGACCAGGCTGCAGAAGGAAATCGCCGACATCGACGCCTTCCACGTCAACGGAAGCTTCGATGCGAACCAGTACAAGCTGGTCCTTGCCGGAGCAGGCATGACGCCGCGCGGCTTCGAGGCGCGCATGGCCAGCGACCTGCTCACCCGCGCCCTGCCGATCGGGGTGGGTGAAAGCGGCATCGTCACCGATGCCTACGTCAACGAATACCTCGCGCTGCGCGACCAGACCCGCAGCTTCGACTATGTGGTGCTCCCGGCTCCCGCCGAGGATGCGGTCGGCGAGATCGGCGATCAGGAGATCGTCGCGTACTACGACACGCATTCGGATCTCTACCAGAGCCCCGAGACCTTTTCGCTCGAATACCTTGAGCTGGACGCGTCCACCCTGGAAATCGAGGAAAAGCCGCACGAATCGACCTTGCGCGAGCGCTACGAAGAGAACAGGAACCGCTACGTCGAGCCCGAAGAGCGCCTGGCATCGCACATCCTGATCCAGACTCCGGGCAACGCCGACGCAGCGGCGGTGCAGGCCGCGCAGGCCAAGGCGCAGGCCATCGTTGAGAAGGCGCGCGCCGACGGCGCGGATTTCGCCGCACTGGCGCGCGAGTCATCCGAGGACCCGGGTTCCAGCGCCATGGGCGGTGACCTGGGCTGGATCGAGCGCGGCGTGACCGATGCGGCGTTCGAGGCCGCACTGTTCTCCATGGAGCCGGGCGTGAGTGATCCGGTCAAGGGGGCCGACGGCTGGCATGTCATCTGGCTGCGCGAGGTCAAGCCTGAAACCGGCAAGAGCTTCGAAGACGTGCGCACCGATCTCGAAAAGGAATATCTGGAGAGCGAGCGCGAGCGTCGCTACAGCGATATTGCCGGTCGCCTGATCGACGCCATCTACCGTGATCCGAGCACCCTGGACGGCGCCGCCGCCGAGCTCGACCTCACCGTGCAGAAGGCCGGGCCCTTCACGCGGGCCGGCGGGCCGGGGCTGTTCTCCAATCCCGAGGTGCTGCGCGCCATGCTGTCCGACAGCGTGCTGGTGGAAGGCCTGGCCAGCGATCTGATCGAAGTGGCGCCCGGCCACGGCATCGCGCTGCGCATCAGCCAGCACGTTCCCGCCGCCACGCGCCCGTTTGACGAAGTCAGGGAGCAGGTGAGGGCGGCCGTGCGCGCCGAGCGTCTGGCCGAACTCGGCCGCGAGGCGCTGGCCAAGGCGCTCGAATCGATCACTTCGGTCGACTCGATGGCGGCCTATGCCGAAGAGCATGCGCTGGAAGTGAAGAAGGCCGAGGACGTGGGCCGCATGGGCGCAACGGTGGATCCGTCCATCGCGCAAGCCGCGTTTTCCCTGCCGCATCCGCCCGAAGGAGGAAGCCAGGTCGGCAGCGCACAGCTGGTCGGCGGCAGCAGCGCGGTGATCGCGCTGACCAAGGTGACCCCTGCCGATCCCGCACAGGTCGACGCTGCCCAGCGCGAGATGATCCGTGCCCAGCTTGCGCAGGGCGTCGGTGCGGTCGAGGCGACCGATCTGATCAAGGCGCTGCGCCGCGATGCGAAGATAGACGTGGCCGAGTCGCGCATGTGATGCAGGCGCGCCGGCGCAGGTCGCCGGCTGTTGGCACGCACGAAAAAGGCCCGGCATTGCCGGGCCTTTTCCATTTTCACATCCGGACGCGTCGCGCGACGCGCACGGCGCAGGGGGTCACTCCAGGCCGGCCATGCCCAGGATGCTGTAGCCGCAGTCCACGTGGGTGACCTCGCCGGTGACGCCGGCGGCCAGGTCCGAGCACAGGAAGGCACCGACGTTGCCGACGTCCTCGATCGTCACGTTGCGGCGCAGCGGCGCCTGCGCCTCCACGTGGGCGAGCATCTTGCGCAGGTTGCCCACGCCGGAAGCCGCCAGGGTCTTGATCGGGCCGGCGGAAATCGCGTTGACGCGGATTCCTTCCGGCCCGAGGTTGAGCGCCAGATAGCGCACCGAGGACTCCAGCGCCGCCTTCGCCACGCCCATCACGTTGTAGTTCTGCAGGGCGCGTTCGGCACCCAGATAGCTCAGCGTCAGGACGGCGCCGCGTCGGCCCTGCATCATCGGGCGCGCCGCGCTGGCCAGTGCGGCCAGGCTGTAGGCGGAGACGTCCAGCGCGATGCGGAAGCTCTCGCGCGTCAGGTGGTCGAGGAAACCGCCGTCGAGCGTCTCGCGCGGGGCGAAGCCCACCGAATGCACCAGGATGTCGAAGCCGTCCCAGCGCTCGCCCAGCGCCTTGAAGGTGGACTCGATCTGGGCGTCGTCGGCCACGTCCAGCGGCAGCACGATGTCCGAGCCGTATTCGGATGCGGCCTCTTCCACGCGCGATTTGAGCTTGTCGTTCTGGTAGGTGAAGGCCAGCTCGGCGCCTTCACGGCGCATGGCCTCGGCGATGCCGTTGGCGATCGAGCGCTGGCTGGCGATGCCGACGATCAGGGCGCGCTTGCCTGCAAGAAAACCCATGGTGTTGCCTCCGCGAATGCTGCAGGACGCGCCTGCAAGGTGGTGGGGCCGCAACGCGCCGGTGTGGGCGGCGACATCGCGACGAGAGCGAAGGGGAAGTTTGACGCCTGTCTGCTCAGGGCGCCAGACGCAGCCGCTGGCCGGGGCGCAGGATCGAACGCGCGTCCAGTCCGTTGAGTTCAAAGAGCGTCTGCAGCCGCACGCCGTGGCGTCGCGCGATGGCCCCGAGCGTGTCGCCGCGTCGTACCGTGTACAGGCCCGTGGCAGCGTCGGCGTGCAGGGCGGGCGTCGGCGCGTGCGGCAGTTCGAAGGCGTCGAAACGGTCGCGCAGCGAGCGGGGCACCAGTAGCGCGCGCGGCGCATCAGGCGCCACGAAGCCGCCGCGGAATGCCGGGTTGAGTGCGGCGAGCGGCTGCGGCGCGATGCCGCGATCGGTGGCGATCAGCGTGAGCGTGGACTGACCCGGCGGCAGCGCAACCGGCACCAGCGGTTCGAAGCCGGCTGCGTCCGGCAGCTCCAGGCCGTGGCGCTCTGGAGCGCCCAGCAGGCAGGCCAGCGCGCGCGTGCGGGCGAGATATTCCACGGTGCCGGCAGGAAGTCCCGACGGTATGTCCTTCTCCGCCGATGCAGGCGCGCGTTCGAGCAGGCGCGCCACGCGCTGCGGACCGGCGTTGTAGGCCGCCGCCGCCAGGCGCCAGTCGCCGAAGCGGTTCTGCAGGCGCGCCAGGTAATCCAGCGCCGCGTCGGTCGATGCCAGGGCATCCATGCGTCCGTCGTAATGCTGCGTGACCGGGAGCTTCAGATGTGCCGCGGTGGACCGCCCGATCTGCCAGAGGCCGACGTGGTCGCCGGCTCCGCGCGCGTCGGGGCGGTACCAGCTCTCGGCGATCGGCAGCAGTGCGAATTCGCCCGGCAGGCGATAGCGGTCAAGTTCCACGAGCGTCAGCGCCAGCCACGGCAGGATCGCCTCGATCTGTGCGGCGAAGCGCCTTGGTGATCCGGCGTAGCGGCGCTGCCACAGACGCACCTGTGGATCGTCGCCGCACGGCGCCTCGATCAGGCGTTCGCGCAGCCGGGACAGCACCTCGGCCCCGGTCGTCGGCGGCGACGGTTCGACCGGCAGGAACCCTTCGGAGCGTGGCTCTGGGGAGGAAGCAGGCGCGGCGGCAGGCGCCGGCACGGGCGCTGACGCAGGGATTTCCGCTTCCGCCACCGGTGCGTTGCGCGGTGGCAGCCCCTGGCAGGCGGCGAGAAACAGCAGCGTCAGCGTCGCTGCCGCGCGGCTCGCCGCCCTCATGCGGTGAACCCGTCTTTCCAGCGCCGCAGCGCTGCGAACACGGCCACCGGGTCCGACGTGTCGCAGCCGGCATGATCGGCGACGCAGGCCGCAAGTCTCGGCTCGCGGCAGCGCAGGAAGGGGTTGGTGTCGCGCTCTGAACCGATGGAGACCGGCAGGGTGGGATTGCCCAAGGCGCGTGCCTCGCGCGCGCGCGCCGTGCGCCGTACCAGCGCTGCGTTGCCCGGCTCCACGGCGAGTGCGAACGCGGCATTGCCCAGGGTGTATTCGTGGGCGCAGCAGACCTGCGTTTCCGGCGGCAGCGCGGCGAGCCGTTCGAGCGAGCCGAACATCTGCTCCGGGGTCCCTTCGAACAGCCGCCCGCAGCCCAGGCTGAAAAGCGTATCGCCCGGAAAGACCAGACCTTCACCCGCGAAGGCGATATGGCTTCGGGTGTGGCCGGGAACGGCCATCACCGAGAACGACAGGCCGGCCTGACGCACCTCGACCACGTCCGCCTCGCCCACGCGCACGAAGTCACCCGCGATGCGTGGATCCTCGGGCGCATACACGATCGCGCCGCAGCGTTCGGCCAGGGCTTCTACGGCGCCGATGTGGTCGCGATGGTGGTGGGTCACGAGGATGGCGCAGGGGCGCAGGCCCTGTTCCATGGCCTTGAGCACGGGCTCGGCCTCGCCGGGATCGACGATCACCGCAGCGCCGTTCGCTCCGGCCAGCGCCCAGATGTAGTTGTCGGCCAGCGCGGGCAGGGCAATGGGGTGCAGCATGGCAGGCAGGGTACACTGACAGCTTGTGCAGGACGTATCGACGCACCATGCCGGCAGCCCCATCGCCCCGTCAATCCGAGAGCGCACCATCCTGGTTCGATGGTGATGCCGGGCGCGTGTTTCTCGACGCCGAACTGGGTTTGATGATGCCGCTGCTGCTGCGCCGCCCGGGCCTGCGGATGTGCTGGATCCTGCCGACCGAAGCAAGCGCGGAGCGCGCGCCGCCGATGCTGATGCCCAGCGAAACGCGCCTGTGGCGCGGCGACGGCGAGTGGTTCGCGGGCCGCCAGCAGGTCACCCGCCTGCCGCAGCAGGAAATGGATCTGGTGGTGGCGGCGCACGTCATGGGCGCGGCGCCCGAGGCGAGGCGACAGCTCGACGCGATCCACGCCATGCTGCGGCCGGGCCGGGTGGCATTCCTCGTCGAGCTCAATCCTTGGTCGCCGTTCCGCTGGCAGTGGCGCGGCAACTCCCTGCGCGCCCCTTCCGTGTGGCGTCTGGCGGAACAGGTTCGCCGCAGCGGCCTTGCGCTTGAAGGCACTTACGCGCTCAATCCATCGTCCTGCGGCGGCTCGGTGGGGTCGCTGCTGCGCCATGGGTGGCGCGTGCCGACATGGCTGCCGTGCCGCGCCTTCGCCATCCGCGTGCAGCGGCGCGATCCGGGCATGACGGCGGTCGGCGACGCGCTTCCCGTCGGACTTGCCCTGGGAGCACCCGGCGCATGAGTGCCGAGGACACCGTGCTGATCCACACCGATGGCGCCTGCCTGGGAAATCCCGGCCCGGGCGGCTGGGCGGCTCTGCTTCAGCATCGCGGGCGCGAGCGCGAGCTTTCCGGCGGTGAGCCGGACACCACCAACAACCGCATGGAGCTCATGGCTGCGATCATGGCGCTGGAAACCCTCAGGCGTGCGTGCGCGATCCGGCTGCGGACCGATTCGCAATACGTCCGCCAGGGCATCACCCAGTGGCTGCCTGGCTGGATCGCGCGCGGCTGGCGCACGTCCGGCGGCGATCCGGTGAAGAACCGCGACCTCTGGGAGCGCCTGCAGGCCGCCGCGGCGCGCCACGAGATCCATTGGGAATGGGTGCGCGGACACGCCGGCGACCCGGACAACGAGCGCGTCGACCGGCTCGCCCGCGCCGCCGCGGAAACCTACCGGGCCACGCCCTGATGCATTACGCCTGCCGGAAGCGCTGAACGTGCGACAGATCGTCCTTGATACCGAAACCACCGGCATGTCGCTCGAAGCGGGCAACCGCATCATCGAGATCGGCTGCCTGGAACTGCTGGAGCGCCGTCCGACCGGCCGGCACTTCCACCGCTATCTCAACCCTGGGCGCGACAGCGAGCCTGGCGCGCTGCGCGTGCACGGACTGACCAGCGAATTCCTTTCCGACAAGCCGCGCATCGAGGACGTCGTCGATGACTTCCTGGACTTCATCCGCGGCGCCGAGCTGGTGATCCACAACGCCGCCTTCGACGTGTCCTTCCTGGATGCCGAACTCGAGCGCTGCGGGCCGCAGTACGGACGCGTGGCCAGCCACGTCGCCGGCGTGCTCGACACCGTGCGCCTGGCGCGCGAGCGGTTCCCGGGCCAGCGCGTCTCGCTCGATGCCCTGTGCCGGCGTTTCGGCATCGACAACGCCCACCGCCAACTGCACGGCGCGCTGCTGGATGCCGAACTCCTGCTCGACGTGTATCTCGCGATGACCTCGGGCCAGTTCGACCTGGCCCTGGGAACGCGCGACGAGCCGGTGCGGCGGGGCGATTCCGCAGCGATGCCGCTGCCGCGCGACGTTCGCGTGGTGCGCGCCGATGCGGAGGAGCGCCTGCGCCACGAGGTGCGCCTGACCGAGCTCCACAGGATTTCCGGCGCGCGCCTGTGGCCGGAATCGGCCGGAAGCTGAGGATGCCGTGAGCCGAGAATCCGCCCCGCAGGTTCCCGGATTCCGCCTCCTGCGCCGGCTGGGCGCGGGCGCCACCGGCACCGTCTACCACACCATCCAGGACGGCACCGAGCGCGAGCTGGCGCTCAAGGTGTTCGAGCCGGCGGATGATCCGGACGCCACCACGCCCGAACAGATCGAGCGCGAGCGCGAGGTGGCCGCCTCGCTGCGGCACCGCAACCTTGCGCGCATCCACGCCGTGGGCGAGCACGGCGACCGGCGCTGGCTCGCCAGCGAATACCTGCCCGGCGGCACCCTGGCCGAACGCATCGCCGCGCGCATGCGCGTGAACGAAGTGCTGCAGGTACTGCGCGACGTCACGCAGGGGCTTGGCCATGCGCATGCGCGCGGGATCGTCCACGGCGACGTGAAACCGGGGAACGTCCTGTTCCGCGGCGCCGGCGAGGCCGTGCTGGTCGACTACGGCATCGCCGCCTTCGCGCGCGAAGGCGATCGCCGGGCCAGGATGCAGGGCGGAACGCCCGAATACATGAGCCCCGAGCAGGCGCGTGGCGAACCCGTAGACGGCCGCTCCGATTTCTTCAGCCTGGGCGTGGTGCTGCACGAAATGCTCACCGGGCGCGTGCCGTGGCCCGCGGATGCGGGTGGCGCAGTCGGGGATCGCGCTCCGGCTCCGCTGCTGTCGTCGCGGCACCTCTGGCTGCAGCCCCTGCTCGATGCTTTGCTCGCCGAGCGCCCCGACGACCGGCCAGATGATGCGCGCGCCCTGCTGGCGCTGCTGTCCTCGCTGTGCGCCGCCTCGCCCGAGGCCCAGGGCCTGCTGCCGCGCTCCGGCGATGACGACGGCGCAGGACGTGTCCATGGCCGGCACGAATCGGCGCAGGCGCGGCGCCGCCGAGTGCGTCGCACGATGGCGTGGGCGGCGTTGGCCGCGGCCTTGCTGATGACTGGCGTGTTCCTCGGCGTGCTTTGGGGGCGCGGCTGAGCGGAGCGGCAATCCATCCGCGCCGCTGCCGGTGGTCAGTCCGTTTCGTCCGGCTCGAACAGGCGCTGCTGTGCCCGCCAGGCGTCGGCATCCACGAAGCCCGAGAGGCCCACGCCGACGAGGCGGTAGCGCGTGGTGTCGGGCAGGTTGACCCGCGTGTGCAGGGCCCAGGCGGCATCGCCCATCGCATCGGCGCCGGGGGGCGGCTCGGCGAAGGTCTGGCTGCGGGTGTGGATGCGGAAGGCCGAGGTCTTGAGCTTGAGCGTCACGGTGCGGGCGATGCGCGAGGGGTCGCGCTGCCGCTCGCGCCGGTAGTCGGCGAAGGTGCGCGCGGCGAGCTGTCGCACCAGCGGCTCCAGAGCCTCCAGCCGCTGATCGGTTTCCAGCGTGTCCTCGCGGGAGATCTGCAGCGTCGGACGATCCGGCTGCACCGCATGGTCGTCGATGCCGTGCGAAAGCTCGTGCAGGCGCAGGCCCCAGCGCCCGAAAAGCGACTCCAGCCGCTGCGCGCCCAGCGCGCGCAGCTGCGCCACGGTTTCCACCCCCAGCGCCGCCAGACGCGCCTTCATCACCTTGCCCACGCCCGGAATGCGCCCCACCGGCAGCGGCAGCAGCACCTCGTCGATGCGCGAGGGGCGGATCACGAACAGCCCGTCGGGCTTGTTCCAGTCCGAGGCGATCTTGGCCAGGAACTTGTTCGGCGCGACCCCGGCCGAGGCCGTCAGGCCGGTTTCCTCGCGGATCGCGGCGCGGATCGCTTCCGCGCCGGCCGTGGCCGAAGGCAGCGGCAGCTTCGGTGCGGTGAGATCCAGATAGGCCTCGTCCAGCGACAGCGGCTCGATGAGATCGGTATAGCGCGCAAAGATGCCGTGCACCTGCCGCGACACCGCCTTGTAGCGGGGAAAATCCGGCGGCACGAAGGCTGCCTGCGGGCAGAGGCGCTCGGCCGTGACCGCCGGCATCGCCGAACGCACCCCGAAGCGGCGTGCCTCATAGCTGGCCGCACACACCACCGAACGCGCACCGCGCCACGCCACCACCACCGGCCGGCCGCGCAGCGAGGGATCGTCGCGCTGCTCCACGGAGGCGTAGAACGCGTCCATGTCCACGTGCACGATCTTGCGCGGCGGGGCACTCACGACAGGTCCGGCGAACGCTCCAGCAGCCTGCCGATGCCTTCGGCCTGGATCCGGGCCAGCGCGGGCGCCACGGCGTCGGCAGACACGTCGACATCGAATCCGAGGCGGAAGTGCACCTCGCCCGCCGGCGTGCGCGAGGAATGGATCGAGGCGATGCTCACCCCGTGCCGCTCGAAGGCGTGCAGCAGGCGGCGCAGCGAGCCGGGCCGGTCTTCGGGCAGGTGTACCGAAAGGCTGCGCTCGCCGGCGAGATCGGCCAGCAGATAGCCGACCCGCTCGAAGGTGTAGTTGCCCTCTGCAATGGCGCGCTCGCCCAGCGCCGCGTTCGCCGCGGAGAGGAAACGCTCGCGGAAGGCCGCGCGGCCGGCGTCATCGCCGCGCCCGACCAGCCCGCGCAGCGTGTCGATCTGGCGGGCCAGCGCGTCCAGCACCGCGCCCGCGTGCGGATTGCAGAACTGGATGTCCTCGTAGATCGCGGGATTCATCGCGAGAATGCGCGAGAGAATTGCGGTATCGAGCTCGAACGACGCCGAGCGAAACGGCAGCAGCGCCTCCAGCCCGCCGAGCCGGTCCGCGTATTCGCCCAGCACACCGCCTTGTGCAAGATGGGTGGCGTGCACCATGGCCTGCACCAGCGCCATGATCCTGTCGTGCTGACCGGGCGTCGCGCGCACGCACTGGGCGCGCAGGGCGCCAAGGAACTCCTCCAGCCAGCCGCGCCAGCGTTCCAGCCGCGCCTCGCACACCACCATCACCCGCCCCTTGAGCGTGGGCGCCTTGGGCGCCGCGGTCATCGGGTGCAGGCCCGCCACCTCCGCCTGCGAAGCCAGCATTGCCGCCACCGGCGCTTCCTTGATCGAGGTGACATCCAGCCACAGCGCCCCGCGCTCGCGTCCGGCGGCACGCGTCACGTAATCGGCGATGATGGCCGGCGTGTGCCGGATCGGCGCGCAGAACACCAGCACCTGGCAGCGCGCAATCAACTCGTCCGGCGCGACGGTATTCGGCTTGCCCGGATCGGCCCCCAGCACGGCAAGGCCCATCCGCGTCTCGAAAAAGCGCCGTAGCCAGCGCCCATAGCTGCCTTCGCTGCCGACCAGGCCGATGGTGGGGGAAACGGTCATGTGTGCGTGAACCTCGCGGACAGCTCTGCCTTGCAGGGACGTGCCATCACCGCCGCAATCCGGCATCCGCCCCTCGGCCATGATCCCATCGCGTGCCGCCGTGGTGAAGGCGTGCGCGAATCCGAGTGCGTGCGACCCACGTCCGCCTGCGCGCTTGTTCCCCCTTCGAGGCTGTGTGACGATTCGATGCAGCGCATGCCGGTACAGGCTGCATGAGCGCGAAAGCGTCAATTCGCAGAGGAGGTGTTTGCATGATCGAAATGGTGTTGATCCTCGCCGCCGCGATGGCTTCCCCGGCCGACAGGGCGGAACCTGTCGTTTGCATCAAGACTTCAATCAGTGCGTCCGGCCGAACGTCAAAGAGCAAGGTGATTGTCAGCTCGGGCCACAGATTGCATGATCGCGGCGCACTCCAGTTCCTGCGCGCGCTGGATTTTTCGCGTTTCCCCGTGGGCGTCGAGCTGAATCAAACAGGCCACATCCTGGTTCGGGCTTCGGGGTCGGGCACATATACCGTGGACGTGACAGACGCGCGGTTGCTGGAGGCATGCCCTGACGGTGCGCCGGCGGGTGCCTGAAGATTCCTGCACGTAAACCCCGCTGGAGTGCGGTAATCCAGCAATGCCGAGGAGTAAGGTTATGAAGTTGCAAGGTTTCGCAATCGTGTTGCCAGTGCTTCTTGCGCAGCTTTTCCTCGTTCCTGCATACGCTTACGATTGTGTCGAGGTGGAGCTTTTCCAGATTGATCGAACGCAGATCCAGTCCAAGAAGGACAAGCGTGCCGCGCATATTCCTCGCGATGCCTTGGAGGTGCTTCGGAAATCGATTGTCCTGGAGGTGCCGCTGTCTGTGCCCGGCATGGTTGGAATGTATGCAGGAGAGGAATCCTGCCCCGATGCTGCGCGCGCGATCATTCTCGGTGGCACGATGTCGGATTACAAGAAAGGCAACAAGGTGGCGCGCTATCTTGTCGGAATGGGCGCCGGTGCGCAGAAATTTGCGGTGCAGGCCTGGATCAAGGACAAGGCTACCGGCCAGGTCCTTGGGAGTCAGGAGGTGGTTGATAGGAAAGTCGGTGGTTTTGTCGGAGGCTCGGCGGAAAAGGGCGTGGATGATTTTTCAGAGAAAATGACGCGTTTCATTCGCAAGACGCTCGGCATATCCAGGTAGATCGTCCCGAAGTCTTGTTGCACGCTATCTTCGCAGCGCAGTCGGCGCCATTGCGCTGCGTCGTCAGGACTGGAGAAGCCAAGCTTACGAAGAAGGTTGTACTCGATATTGATGGGTTGGTCGTGATTCGCGTTGTCCTTGGCATTCGGCTAGAGCCGGTGCTCAGTGCTGGGTGCGATCCCAGGTGCGGTGGCAACTGGGCGATCACGGGGAATCCGAAGACATAAGGTGCAGGCGGATATGGCAGGAGTTGTCGTGAGTCCTAGATCAGGTTGTATGATTGTTGTCTCGTTTTTTATCGCGGGCTGCGCGGGTATGGTGAACAGGTCGTCGGTAGATCTTGTTTCATCTGAACTTTCAAAAACAAGGAAGATTGTTTCTTTCGAGTCGCATCTTTCGCCTGATTCAATTCAGGAAAGAATTCGCGCAAGTGGCTGCGGAGAGAGGGTGGCGGCGACTTCGTCAATAGCTCCTGTGGGAGCTGGGTTGTATGTTCCTATCAATTCAAGGGTGGTATTTTCTGTCGACCAGGGAGACTACCAGGATGGAAGAAAGTGGAGTGTCTTGCGAGTCGATGGGACTGTGCACTCTGTTGCATCTGGGGTTGTCTTGACGCAAACTCCTTATGGGAGTTTGGTCCAAGTTCTGGCTGCGGATAAAAGAAAGGTTGAGGATATAAGGTCTAAAGTGGAAAGCGGAACGATATTTTGTCATTGGCGTGATTTTGATTATCCGTACGATTAACTTCCCGTCTGAAGTTGATTCAATCCAACGTCGCTTCGCGGATCGATTTGCTCCAGGAGTCAGGTCGTGCGGCTGGGTGAAGGTTCCAGCGCACAGGCACTCCGCCGCTGGATGAGGCCTGTCCCGATCGCAGATTGCCGTCCAGCGGCTGTGCCGATTGCGCGGGCGGCGGAGCGCCGATAGCATTTCCGTCCTTTTCCCAGGCGATCTGCCGCGCGTGCGCGGTCGCGCCGCTGCGCTTTTTTCGGAGTCTTTCATGCGTACCCATTTGTGCGGCCTCGTCGATGAGGCCCTGATCGGCCAGTCGGTCACTCTGTGCGGCTGGGCGGACGTCGCCCGCAACCTGGGCGGGGTCTGCTTCATCGATCTGCGCGACCATGAGGGCATCGTGCAGGTGGTGGCCGAGCCCGATCAGGGCGAGGTGTTCAACGTCGCCGCGAAGGTGGGCTACGAGTACTGCCTGCGCATCACCGGCACGGTGCGTGCGCGCCACGCGGTGAACGACAGGATCCGTTCGGGCAAGGTCGAAGTGGTGGCGACGCGGATCGAGATCCTCAACACCGCCGACACGCTGCCGTTCTATCTGCACGAGACGCCCGGCGAGGAAGCCCGCCTGACGTATCGCTATCTCGACCTGCGCCGTCCCGAGATGCAGCGCATGATGCGCACCCGCACGCGGCTGGTGCAGGCGCTGCGGCACTGGCTGGATGCGCGCGGTTTCCAGGACATCGAGACCCCGATCCTGACGAAGGCCACGCCTGAAGGTGCGCGGGATTTCCTGGTGCCGGCGCGGATGCACGAGGGCGAGTTCTATGCGCTGCCGCAGAGCCCGCAGCTGTTCAAGCAGATCCTGATGATGGCCGGCTTCGACCGCTACTACCAGATCGCGCGCTGTTTCCGCGACGAGGCGCTGCGCGCGGACCGCCAGCTCGAGTTCACCCAGCTCGACATGGAGTTCGCCTGGATCGACGAGCGCGGTGTGCAGGACACCACCGAAGCCATGATGCGTCACGTTTTCGCCGAAGTGATCGATGTGTCGCTGGCCGATCCGTTCCCGCGCATGACCTGGCATGAGGCCATGCGCCGCTTCGGTTCGGACAAGCCGGATCTGCGTATCGCGCTGGAGCTGGTGGACGTGGCCGAGGTGGTGAAGGACAGCGGGTTCAAGGTGTTCACCGATGCGGCGAATGATCCGGCCGGTCGCGTTGCGGCGCTGCGGATTCCCGGTGGCGCGACGCTCTCGCGCAAGCAGATCGACGAGTACGCCGCGCATGCGGCGAAGTTCGGTGCCAAGGGGCTGGCCTATACCAAGATCGGCGAGGATGGCGCGATCAGCTCGCCGATCCAGAAGTTCCTTGCCGAAGAAGAATTTGCCGCGCTGCTTGCGCGCACCGCTGCGGGCAAGGGCGACATCGTGTTCTTCGGGGCCGGTGAATACGGCACGGTCAGCGCCTTCATGGGGGCGCTGCGGCTCAAGACGGGCAAGGATTTCGGCCTGGTCGAGAACGCCTGGCGTCCGCTCTGGGTCACGGATTTCCCGATGTTCGAATGGGACGAGGAGGCGCGCCGCTACGTGGCGCTGCACCATCCGTTCACGGCGCCGGCGGTGGACGATATCGCGGACCTGAAGGCCAATGCCGGTACTGCGGTATCGCGCGGTTACGACATGGTGCTCAACGGCAACGAGATCGGTGGCGGCTCGATCCGCATCCATCGCAGCGACATGCAGAGCGCGGTGTTCGAACTGCTGGGCATCGGCGAGGATGAGGCGCGCGTCAAGTTCGGCTTCCTGCTCGATGCGCTGCGCTTCGGCGCGCCGCCGCACGGCGGGGTGGCTTTCGGGATCGACCGCATCGCCGCGCTGATGGCCGGCACCGAATCGATCCGCGACGTGATCGCCTTCCCCAAGACCACCAGCGCGCAGTGCCTGATGACCGGCGCGCCCTCGCCGATCCCCGATGCGCAGCTGGCCGAGGTGCATGTCCGGGTGCGGGAGAAGGCGCAGGATTCAGCGGGCGAATGACGAAGGCCGCTTGGGCGGTCATCGCGGGAAAGCGTTTTCCTGGGTCAAATCAAATGATTGCAGTGGCTCCCTGGGCGCGGAGGGCCGGCTCGGCCGGTGCAGGGGCGCTCAGCGCGCCCTGCGTGGCCTGGCTGGCGCCGTGACTGCCTTCCGCCCATCGTGCGCGTGGATGAAGTCGCGCACCTGCGGGTAGATCGTCTCGCGCCAGCGCCGGCCGCTGAAGATGCCGTAGTGGCCCGCGCCCTTGGCCAGGAGGTGGCGCTTGTTGGCATCGGGAATGCCACTGCACAGGTCGATTGCCGCCTCGGTCTGGCCCAGGCCGGCGATGTCGTCCAGTTCGCCCTCGATGGTGAGGAGCGCGGTATCGCGGATGTCCTCTGGCGCTACGCGGCGGTCGCGCACGAACCATTCGCCGCGCGGCAACAGGTGCTTCTGGAACACGATGTCGATGGTGTCGAGGTAGAACTCGGCATCCATGTCGAGCACGGCGTTGTATTCGTCGTAGAAGCGACGGTGGGATTCCACGTCTTCCAGGTCGCCGCGCCGCAGGTTCTGGTAGAACTCCCAGTGCGACTGGAAATGGCGGTCCGGGTTCATCGCGATGAATCCGGCGTGCTGCAGGAAGCCCGGATACACCTTGCGGCCGTGCCCTGGATAGTTGGGCGGCACCTCGTGGATGACGTTGCTGGAGAACCAGCGCAGCGGCTTGGTGGTGGCGAGCGTGTTGACCTGGGTCGGGCTGCGGCGCGGGTCGATCGGACCGCCCATCATGATCATCGAAAGCGGTGTGTCTTCGCCGGCCGAGGCCATCAGCGAGACCGCGGCCAGCACCGGCACGGTCGGCTGGCAGACCGAGATCACGTGCAGCCGGCGCGCGCCGATGTGGCGGATGAAGGCCTGGATGGTCTCGATGTAATCGGTCAGCGAGAAGGTGCCGGCGCTCAGCGGCACCATGCGCGCGTCGATCCAGTCGGTGATGTAGACCTTGTGGCCGTGCAGCAGGGTGCGCACGGTATCGCGCAGCAGGGTGGCGTGGTGCCCGGAGAGCGGGGCCACCACCAGCACCACGGGATCGTCCTTCAGTTCGGCGATGCAGCCCGGGTCGTCGCTGAAGCGCTTGAAGCGCAGCAGGCGGCAGAATGGGGTTTCCATCGTCGTGCGCTGCAACACCGCGATCTCGGTGCCATGCGCCTGCACCTGGTTCAGCCCGAACTCGGGCTTCTCGTAATCCTTGCCGATCCGGTAGGCCAGCTCGAAGTCCGCCGCCAGGTGCGAGGCGCCGGGCATGCGGGCGTAGAGGCTGCCCGGCTCCGAAAAGATGCGCGAACCGGCCTCCGCCAGATAGGTGTAGGGCGAAAGCAGGGCGCGTTGCATCTCGTGCAGGGCGTAGAGCATCGGGTGACTCCGGGCGGCAATCGGCCGATTCTACTGCGATGCAGCATGATGTGCGGGGACGGTACGCACTTGTGCTGGCGGCCATCCCATCCGGCGCGCGTTCCCCGGCATCGGTCCGGATCGGCACGAACGGCCACGCGCCACGAGCGGCCACGCGCCATGAGCGGGTTCGGCCGGCACCTGCCGAACGTGCCCATCCGCTATCATTCCGGGTCGGGTGGAACAGCTGTCGAGCGAGGATATGCGGGTACTGGTAAGCAACGACGACGGGGTGGACGCGCCCGGTATCAAGGTGCTGGCGCAAGGGTTGCGCGACGCTGGCCACGGCGTGGTCACGGTGGCGCCCGACCGCGATCGCTCGGGTGCGTCCAATTCGCTCACGCTCGATCGTCCGCTGCGCGCGCGCGTCGTGGACGAGGCGACCTGGTGCGTGGCCGGAACGCCGACCGACTGCGTGCATCTGGCACTGGCCGGGCTGCTGGATTTCGAGCCGGACATCGTGGTGTCAGGCATCAACACCCACGCCAACCTCGGCGACGACGTGATCTACTCCGGCACGGTGGCTGCGGCGATGGAAGGGCGCTTCCTCGGCCTGCCTGCGATTGCGATGTCGCTGGTCTGGAACAACGGCGGCGAGCGCCACTACGCCACCGCCGCGCGCGTGGCGACCGAGCTGGTCGCGCGGCTGATCGTCGATCCGCTGCCGGCCGACACCATCCTCAACGTCAACGTGCCGGACGTGCCCTGGAGCGAGCTGCGCGGTTTCGAGGTGACCCGCCTGGGACACCGTCATCGCGCCGAACCCTGCATCGCGCAGGACGATCCGCGCGGCCGTCCGATCTGGTGGATCGGCATGGCCGGGGCGGAGCTGGACGCCGGGCCGGGCACCGACTTCCACGCGGTGCGCGCGCGCTGCGTCTCGATCACGCCCATCCACGTGGATCTCACCCGCTATCAGGCGCTGGAAAAGGTGTCCGGCTGGGTGGGAGGCCTGACGCGCGCGATGGAGGCCACGCGGTGATCGGGCCGCGCCTGGCGCGCGATGCCGGCGGGTCGGGCATGACCTCGCTGCGCGCGCGCGAGCGCCTGGTCGAGAGCCTGCGCGCCAACGGCATCCGCGACGAGCGCGTGCTGGAGGCGATGCGCAGCGTGCCGCGGCACCTGTTCATCGACGAGGCGCTGGCGAGCCGCGCCTACGAGGACACCGCGCTGCCGATCGGCCGCGGGCAGACCATCTCACAGCCTTGGGTGGTGGCGTGCATGACCGAGGCGCTGCTGGAAGCCGGGGCGCGCGGCAAGGTGCTGGAGGTCGGCACGGGGTCCGGCTATCAGGCCGCGGTGCTGGCGGCGCTGGTGGACCATGTCTACAGCGTCGAGCGCATCGACGAACTGCAGCGCGCGGCGCGGCGCCGCTTCCGCGCGCTGGGGCTGCGCAACATTCACTGTCGCCATGACGATGGCCGCGTCGGCTGGTCCGAGCACGCGCCTTACGACGGCATCCTGATCACCGCGGCGGCGAGCGCGCTGGATCCGGCGCTGCTGCGTCAGCTCTCGCCGCAGGGCGTGCTGGTGGCGCCCGTGGGTGAGCCTGGCGTGCAGCGGCTGATGCGCTGGAGCGCGGCGAACGGCGACTGGCAGCCCGAGGTGCTGGGCGCGGTGTCGTTCGTGCCTCTGCTTGGAGGAACGGTGTGAAGCTGTTCGCGCCGCTCTACGAACGCATGCTGGCCTGGTCGAGGCATCGTCACGCACCGGCGCTGCTGGGGGGAATCAGCTTCTTCGAGGCGATCGTGTTCCCGATCCCGCCGGAGGTGATGCTGGCGCCCATGTCGCTGGCGCAGCCGCGTCGCGCCTACGTCTTCGCGACGGTCAGCCTGGTCGGCTCGCTGCTCGGCATGTTCGTCGGCTACGCCATCGGTTATTACGCCATCGAACTGGCGATGCCGCTGCTCGAACGCTTCGGCTACGCGGCGCATTTCGAGGAAATCAAGCGCCAGGCCGCCGAAAACGGTTTCTGGCTGCTGCTGCTGGCCGGCTTCACGCCGGTGCCGTTCAAGGTGTTCACGCTGGCGTCCGGGGCCGTGTCGATGCCGCTGCTGCCGTTCTTCTTCGGCGCGCTCGTCGGCCGCGGCAAGCGCGTGTTCCTGGTGGCCTGGGCGATCCGGCTGGGTGGCGAGAAGGCGGAAATGGCGCTGCGGCGACACATCGAGCCCATCGGCTGGACCGCGCTGGCCGCGCTGGCGGGCCTGATCGCCTGGCTTGCGCTGAGAGGAGGTGCGGGATGATGCTTTTTCGCCTGTGCGCGCTGCTGCTGTTGCTGCCGCTGCTGGCCTCCTGCAGCGTCAAGCCGCGTGCCGTGGTAAAGCGCGATCCTGCCGCGGCTACGGTCTCCAAGCCGGTGGCGCGGCAGGCGACGACGGAGCGTACGCACCGGGTGGTGCAGGGTGACACGCTCTACGGCATCGCTTTCCGCCACGGGCTGGACTACCGCGACCTGGCGCGCTGGAACGCGATCGCGCCGCCCTACACGATCTATCCGGGCCAGCAGCTTCGGCTGGGCGCGGGCTCTGCGGTTCCGGTCGCCCGGACGCCCGCGCCCGCGTCATCCGGTGCGGGCGTCCGCACGCCGCCGGTGGCGACGCCCGCGAGCGCCACGCCACCTTCGTCGCCGGCACAGGCGGTGTCCCCCGCGAAGCCTGCGGTGCCGCCCGCACCGTCCGCGGTGGCGGCGCCCGCGCCGAAACCCGCAGCGCCCGCCGCCAGCCCGCAGTCCAGCGGCAGCGTGGCCTGGCGGTGGCCGGCCAGCGGGCAGCTCATCGGCAAGTTCGTCGTCGGCGAGCCGACCAAGCAGGGAATCAACATCGCAGGCACCTCGGGTCAGCCCGTGGTCGCGGCGGCGGCGGGCGAGGTGGTGTATTCGGGCTCCGGCCTGATCGGCTATGGCGAACTGATCATCATCCGCCACTCCGATACCTTCCTTTCCGCCTACGGCCACAACCGCAGGCGTCTGGTGGTCGAGGGCGATCGGGTGGCCGCCGGGCAGCAGGTGGCCGAAATGGGCCGCAGCGGTGCGAGCCGCGACATGCTGCACTTCGAGATCCGTCGCAACGGCAAACCGATCGATCCCCTGCCGCTGCTGCCGGCGCGCTGAGCGGCGCGCAGGGCGGGTGGCAAGTTGGCCTTTCGTCCTTCCAGTGGAACCATCGACATGAACCAGCGCGCCGCGCCAGCCTCGATCCTGTTCGTCTGCATGGGCAACATCTGCCGTTCGCCGCTGGCCGAGGGCGTCGCGCGCGTGGCGCTGCATGATGCCGGGCTGACGCTGACGCTCGATTCGGCGGGGACGCACGACTACCACGTCGGCGCGCCACCGGACGAGCGCGCGCGCCGCATCGCGTGCGAGATCGGCTGCGGCATCGACGACCTGCGTGCGCGGCAGGTCGCGGCGCGCGACTTTTCCGGGTTCGACCTGATCCTCGCCGCCGACCGCGCCAACCTGGCGTGGCTGCGCCGGCACCATCCCGCATCGGCCCGCGCCGAGGTGGACCTGCTGCTGCCCTGGTGCGGTGCGGCTGCCGGTTCCGAGGTGCCCGATCCCTACTACGGCGGCCTGGACGACTTCCGCGAGGTGGCGGCGATGCTGCGCGGGGCGATGCCAGGCCTGCTGGCGCGCTTGCGGGATCAGGCCTGATCCCGATAATGGCCCAAGGATGCGCGGATCGACCGCGCGACAGGCGCGCGATGACCCAATTTCCGCTGGCTCCCGATCTTCCCGTCTCGCTGCACTGGGTCAATGCGGCGCCGCTGCGCATTGCCGCGCTGCGCGGGCGCCTGGGCGCGCTGATCTTCTGGCACGCCGGCTCGGCTACATCGGCCAATGCGCTGGCGGACCTGGGCTATCTCCAGACCAAGTACGCCGACGGCCTCAGCGTGATCGGCATCCACACGCCGAAGTTCGACGCGCAGCGCGAGTCCGATCTGGTGGCGCGCGCGGTGAACAGGCTGAGCGTGCGCTTCCCGGTGGCGAGCGATCCGGACGCGGTGGCGTGGCAGCACTACGGAATCCGCGCCTGGCCGTCGGTGGCGCTGATCGACGCGCAGGGACGGCTGGTGGAGATCGTTTCCGGCGATCAGCAGCGTGAACTGCTGGAGGCGCGGGTGGTCGAGCTGCTGGACGACGCCGGGGAGCTGGGCTTGCGCGTCTACGAGAACGCGCCGCCGGCGCTGCGTCCCGAGCCGATGCGCGAACTGTGTTTTCCCACGGCGCTGGCGCTCACCCCGCAGCGTCTCTACGTCTGCGACAGCGGGCACCATCGGGTGATCGAATGCAGCCACGAGGGCCAGGTGCTGCGGGTATTCGGCTCGGGGGCGGCGGGCTTCGAGGACGGTCCGGGCATCCAGGCGAGCTTCCATTCGCCGGGTGGCTTGGCGGTGCTCAAGGACGCGCTCTACGTTTCGGACGTGGGCAACCATGCGATCCGCCGCATCCAGCTGGGAACCGGACAGGTCGATACTCTGCTGGGCCAGGGGATGGCGGGATTGCCGCATGCGGTTGCCAACTTCCGCGAAAGCCCCGTGCTGCTGGATCGCCCGTGCGGCCTGGCCGCCAACTTCGACCGTCTCTACGTTGCAATGGCGGGGAGCAACCAGATCTGGGAGGCTGACCTGACGCGCTTCGGCTTCCGCCCGGTCGCAGGATCCGGACGGCTGGCGTTGGCCGATGGCGTCGGCGCGCTGGCGGCGTTCGCGCAGCCGGCGGGGCTGGCGGTGTTGCAGCACGCGCTCTACGTGGCCGACAGCCAGACCTCGGCGCTGCGCAGCCTGCATCTGGGCAGCGGCGCGGTGCAGACCCTGATTGGATCGGGCCTGTTCGAATTCGGACAGGCCGGCGGCACCCGGCCGACCGCGCGGCTGCAGTTCCCGATGGGCATCGCGCTCGATCCCAAATCGCCGACTCTCTGGGTGGCCGATTGCTACAACGATTCCATTGCGATGCTGCGCTTGGGAACGGGCGAACTGGCCGAGCTGCCGCTGGCCCATCCCCTGCGCCGCCCGGCCGCCGTGGCCAGCGACGGGACGCATCTGTGGATTTCCAACACCGACGCACACGAGCTGCTGCGCGTGGATCCGGCCACGCGCGAAGTCGTCGTCCTGCCGGTGACGCCCTGATGGGCGACGGCTGAAACCGGAGCGCGCGATGGGCGGTTCGGACGAAGAACGGGCCCGGAGCCCGGGTGAGGATGCCCTCGGATTCGACGGCAAGCGCTTCGCCCGGGAGCTGACCGCGGCGCCGGGCGTCTATCGCATGTACGCCGCCGACGACAGCGTGCTCTACGTCGGCAAGGCGGCCTCGCTGAAGAAACGCGTGGCCAGCTATTTCGTCACCGCCGATCGCAGCCCGCGCCAGCGCGCGATGCTCGCCCAGGTGGCGCGCATGGAAGTCACCGTCACCCGTACCGAGGGCGAGGCGCTGCTGCTGGAAAACCAGCTGATCAAGTCGCTCAAACCGCGCTACAACGTGCTGCTGCGCGACGACAAGAGCTATCCCTACATCTACATTTCCACCCAGGACGAATTCCCGCGCATCACCTTCTACCGCGGCACGCGTGCGCTGCCGGGACGCTTCTTCGGGCCGTACCCGAGCTCCTCGGCGGTGCGCGATACCCTCAACCTGATCCACAAGCTGTTCAAGCTGCGCTTCTGCGAGGACAGCGTGTTCCGCAACCGCAGCCGCCCCTGCCTGCAGTACCAGATCGGACGCTGCAGCGCGCCGTGCGTGGGGCTCATCAGCGCCGAGGACTACCGCGCCAACGTGCGTCGGGCGGAGCTGTTCCTCGACGGACGTGGCGATGCGCTGGTTGATGAGCTGGCGCAGGCGATGGAGGCGGCCAGCGAGGCGCTGGAGTTCGAGCGCGCCGCGCAGCTGCGCGACCAGATTGCCGGCCTGCGCCGGGTGCAGGCGCGCCAGTACGTCGATGGCGAACAGGCCGACATGGACGTGCTTGCCTGCGCCATCGATCGCGGTGCGGCGTGCGTGGTGCTGCTGTGCTTCCGCGGCGGCATGAACCAGGGCACGCGCAGCTATTTCCCGCGCACCAACGGCGCCGACGAGCCGGGCGAGGTGCTGGGAGCGTTCGTGTCGCAGTACTACGGCACCCAGGCGCCGCCGCGCGAGATCGTGCTGAGCCACGCGATTGCCGATCAGGCGATGATAGAGACGCTGCTGGGCGAGCGCCGCGGCGGGCGCGTCGCGCTCAAGTCCTCGGTGCGCAGCGAGCGTGCGCGCTACCTCGGCCTCGCCATGCAGAACGCCAGGATCGCGCTGGCCGCGCGGCAGGGCAGCGAGACGACCCAGCGCGTCCGCGTGGAGGCGCTGTGCGAGCTGCTGGAACTCGATGGTCCGCCGCGCCGCATCGAGTGCTTCGACATCAGCCATACCCTGGGCGAGGCAACCGTGGCCTCATGCGTGGTGTTCGACGCCGAGGGGCCGGTGCGCGGGCAATACCGCCGTTTCAACATTGCCGGCGTCACCCCAGGCGATGACTACGCGGCGATGCGACAGGCGCTGACGCGCCGCTTCGTGCGTGCCAAGGAGGAGGGCGTGCTGCCGGATCTGCTGCTGATCGATGGCGGCAAGGGGCAGCTGGCGCAGGCCCTGGAGGTGCTGGCGGCGCTGGAGATTTCCGGCGTCGCCGTGCTGGGCGTGGCCAAGGGGACGGCGCGCCGTGCCGGCGACGAGACCCTGGTGCTTGCGGATGGGCGCGAGCTGCATCCGGGCGCGGATTCGCCCGCCCTGCACCTGATCGCACAGGTACGCGACGAGGCGCATCGTTTCGCCATCACCGGCCACCGCGGGCGGCGAGCCAAGGTGCGCGAACACAGTCGGCTGGAAGACATTCCGGGCATCGGCCCGCGCCGCCGCGCTATGCTCTTGCGGCATTTTGGCGGGCTTTCCGAACTCAAGGCCGCCGGCGTCGAGGAGATTGCACGCGTGGAAGGCATCAACCAGGCCCTGGCCCAGCGCCTCTGGAGCGCGCTGCACGGCGTTCCCGATCCGACCGCGCGGGGTAATTCGTGAAGCTCACCATTCCGACCCTGCTGACGCTGTTCCGCATCGCACTGATTCCGGTCCTGATGGTGGTGTTCTACCTGCCTTATTCCTGGACCCATATCGCCGCCTCGCTGATCTTCGCGCTGGGCGCGCTCACCGACTGGCTGGATGGCTGGATCGCGCGACGCTATCGCATGTTCTCGGCGTTCGGCGCCTTCCTCGATCCAGTCGCCGACAAGCTGATGGTGGCAGTGGCGCTGTTCCTCATCGTGCAGGGGCATCCCACGCCCTGGATGGCGCTCTGGGCCGCGGTCATCGTGGGGCGCGAGATCGCCGTGTCGGCGCTGCGCGAGTGGATGGCCGAAGTCGGCCAGCGCGCGCGTGTGAAGGTGGCCTGGATCGGCAAGTTCAAGACCGTGGTGCAGATGATTGCGCTGCTGTGCCTGCTGTACTCGGTGGTGCCGGCCAAGCCCAGCCGCGTGGTGCCCTGGATGGGCGAGCCGATCTTCCACATCGGCGACTGGCTGCTGGCGGCGGCCGCGCTCCTCACCCTGTGGTCCGGTATCCAGTACCTGCGCGCTGCCTGGCCGGCGCTGCGCGATGCGCCGGACGAATAGGCGCGCACACGCTTTGCCGCCGCGCCGCGCCGGGGTAGGCTCGGGCCTCGCGGGGGGGGCACGAGGATTTGCACGGGGAGGGGAAATGCGCGGGATGTTCTTTCGCGGCGGCCTGATCGCGGCGCTTTGGCTGCTTGTCGCCGGCTCGGGGATGGCGTTCGAACTGGCCGCGCGCGACGCACGCACCGGCGCGGCGCTGGAGGCGAGCGTGGAGATCCTTCGGCCGGATGGGACACGCAGATTCGAGATCGGCGGACGGCTTGGGACGATCGAGGTGCCGCAGCAGCGGGTCGAAGCCACGGCGCGAGCCGCGGGCTTTCGCGACCTGCGTTTCACGCTCGACCCGGAAACACCCGCCATGACGCTGCTGCTCGATCCCCTGACTGAGCCGGAAGCGATTGCGCGGCTTACCGCACGGGTGCGTGCAGAGCCGGGCGCGCGCTGGCTGCACGGATGGGTGCGACGCGACGACGACGGCAGCGCGATCGCGGGCGCGCGCGTCGAGTTTGCCGGTCGCGAGGCCTACAGTGATGCCGATGGGCACTTTGAAATGCAGCTGGCGCCCTGCGGCCCAGGCGAACTGACCCGCTTGCGCCTGCGGGTGCAGGCCGCCGGATTCGATGCGCAGGTGCGCGATGGGCTGGTCTGCATGCCCGGCGTCCAGACCCGCGTGGTGGCGCTGGGCGGAGCCGCTTCCGGGTTCGCGCGCGAGGTGATCGGTGCGATGGATCGCCTTGCTTCGGCGGTGACCGGCGATGCCGCGCATGACAGCGACGCACACGCGCTGCCCGCGCGTCAGCAGGCGCCGATCGGCCCCTTCGTCGCGCCCGCCCTGACGCCGCCGGCGTCCATCAGGGTGGGCTACACCAACGCCGCCTGCACCGACATCTGCTGCACCGGAAGCTGCACCCATACCTGCGCCTATTCGCTGGAAACCTACGTGCGGCGCGGCCTCAACGACGAGTGGATCGCCAGCTGGAACCAGGCCAGCCTGCGCGCCGGCGGCATCGCCTACCGCAGCTATGGCGCCTGGCGCGTCGCCAACCCGATCCGTCCAGCCTTCGACATCTGCTCAAACGCCTGCTGCCAGGTCAATGCGCCCAACACCGTCACCAGCACCGACGACGCGGTAGCGCGAACGCCGGGCATGATGCTGATGCGCAGCGGCAGCGGCCCGGTATCCAGCGAATATTCTGCCGAAAACAACAGCTGGGACGACCCCGACGACGGCCTGAATTGCAGCAACGCGGACCTGTCGTGCGGCAACGGCTTCGTTGGTTCGCCGGCTACCGGCTGGCCCTGTCTGGTCGACGCGGTTGCGGCCGGCCGCGGCTGCTTCGGCCACGGGCGCGGCATGTCGCAGTGGGGCACCAAGCGCTGGGGCGATGCGCCCAGCGGCAAGCCCTGGCCGTGGATCGTCGATCACTACTACAACGCCAGCGGTGCCGGCAGCGGCCTGCGCACCGCGGTGATGACCTCGCCCGTCTCCCTGGCATCGGTCCAGGCCCAGCCTGCCGCGCTGCCGACGGATGCCGCGTTCCAGATACAGGCCCAGGCCAGCAACGCGGCCGGCGCCGCGCACGCGCACCTCCTGATGGGCGCAAGCCTCTACCGCAGCGGCGTGGGTTATATCGACGACGGCGCAAACGACGCGCGGCTTTCGCTTGCCCCGGGAACCCACGCCGTGGCCCGCCCTTTCCACGTGCCGCCCGGTACGCCGCCGGGCAGCTACGATCTGTGGGTGTCGCTGTATCTGGACGTGGACGAGAACGGCTCGATCAGCACGGCGGACCTCCCCCTGGCGCTGCAGACGGTGCCCGCCGCCGTGACGATCCAGGTGTCCGGCAGCGACATCTTTTCCGATGGCTTCGAAGGCAGTCCGTGAGGCAGGGCTGGCAGCGCATTGTCGCCTCGCCGAGCGCACGCTTTTACGCATTGCGGCACTGCCGCATGTTGACATCGACGCGAACTCGTCTAGAATGCTCCGACCACGCGGGAATAGCTCAGTTGGTAGAGCACGACCTTGCCAAGGTCGGGGTCGCGAGTTCGAGTCTCGTTTCCCGCTCC
>CAKSZJ010000010.1 GCA_934525595.1 uncultured Chiayiivirga sp.
GCATGGCGCGGCGCTGTGCGGTGGTATGTGGTTGCGTCGGGCGGATGCGTGATCCGGCGAGCGCGATCGTGCGAGGAACGGCGTCGGCCACGTAGGGCCGACCTACGGAGCAGGGCACGCCGATGTCAGGCGGCGTCGGCCACGTAGGGCCGACCTACGGGAGCAGGGCACGCCGATGTCAGGCGGCGTCGGCCACGTAGGGCCGACCTGCGGGGGATGGGGCGATGCGCAAGGCAAAAAAAACGGGCCGCGCAGGGCGGCCCGATCGGGGAGGTGAGTGTTTGAAGCCGGGTGGGCTACCAGCATTTGCCGTTGCTGTTCGCGGTGGCGTTGCTTGCGTCGGGGCTCTTTTGGCCTGCGTTGGTGAGGGTGAGATTGCCGCACTTGTCGCCGACCTGCGAAGAAGCGGGCGTGGCGGTGAGGGTGTAGGTCTGGTTGCTGTTGGCCAGTGCGATGCCGATGGTGTAGTAACCCTTTTCTGACACCAGTGGATCACCCAGACCCAGTTGCGTGACGGTCGCGTAGCTGTTGAGGTTGGTGTAATAGCGCTCCTGCGCGGCGGCCACGCGCATCATCATTTCCTTGCCGTCGACGCGGCGGGCGCGGAAGGCGTAGTCGGAGTAGCTCGGGTAGGCGATGGCGGCGAGGATCGCGACGATCGCAACCACGACCATCACTTCGATCAGGGTGAAGCCGCGTTGGATGGGGTGACGCATGGTGGGTTCCCTCTGTCTGGTGCGCCTTCGGGCACGCGAGGTGCCCGAAGGGTGGATGCCGTCAGATTACCATTCCAGCAGGATGCGCCAGGCGCCGCGGTGCCAGGGTGCGACGATGTCGGTCGGAAGTGAATTCATCACGTCCTCCGAGAGCCCGGGGATGATGAGAGTCGGAGGCACGTCCGGCGGCGGATTGCCGGCGCCGGGATCACCGATGATGCGCTGTCCGCCGCGTCGAATGGTCGGATCGGCAGGCGGCGTGCCCGATTGCCCCACGCCGCCCACCTGACCGCTGGGCGGGAGCGGACCACCGTTGGTAGCGTCGATCGCCATGACGGAATAGCGCGCGCCCGGATCGCAGGGGTCGTCGTTCTTGGGGATCAGCCCGTAGAGGAGCGCGACGTTGGCGCTGACCAACGGGAAAGCCCGTCGATCCGCTCTCTCACCCGGCTCCGATGAAACGTTCAGACGGATACGCCAGCCATGCGCTCTTACGACGGACGAGTCCTGCATGATGATGTTGGGTACCGTCGCCGGAACGCTGCCGGTGGGATTGTCGTAGCTCACCGTCGAAATGGTGCGCTCATCCGACGACTGGGTGATGGTCTGGCCAACCAGCTGGTTCACCCGGATCGGATAGTCGGCCGAGGCGCTGCCGTAGTCACGCACGCCGTACCAGGCCTGCTCGGAAATGCTGCTCGTGCGATCGATCTTGCCCAGATACTTGCCCGTACCTACCACGATGATCGGGCGGCGGGTGCCCGGGTCGCGCAAGGCCGTGGGGTTGTAGGCGATGGGCTGGTCACCGGCTGCCGCTGCACCGCCGCTGCCGTACGTGGTGAACATCAGATCCACCGTCCAGTTGTCCTTGTTGGCGTCGGAAAGATCGAAGCGCCAGAGGTTGCCGGCCAGATCACCAGCATAGACCACGTCGTCCAGCTGGTCGGAGCTTTCATCGAAGACCATCGGCGTGGACAGGCCAAAGGTCGTGAATCCGGCCGCGGAAACCTGCGACTGTGGCGCCGAGCTGGTGCGGATCTCGCGGATGAGCCTGCCGTTTTCAAGATCAATGACCAGCAGCGAGGTCCGCGCCGCCGCCGCTTCGCTGGCGTCGGCGGGATTGGCGGCCACGTCCTTGTCTTGCGGGAAGTAGCCGCTGGATACCACCGCCACCCACTTGTTCTGGTAGCGAAGCCGCATGACATTGGCTGAATCGTAGGAGTAGCCGAGCGAAGCGCAGCTCGTGGCCCCTTCGCTGCAAGGCGGATCGCCGGCTGCGCTCGGAGTCGAGCCGCTGGTGAACTCCCACAGCGCGACCTTGTTCGGCCCACTCACGGCGGAATCGCTGCCTGGATTCGGATTGGTCACGTCGAGCGCATAGACGCCGCGTCCGCCCAGGCGCAGCGAGCCGAGCAGGATGGTGCGCCACTTCTTGTTGTTGCCCGACTTGTCGCCAATGAACACGTCCGCTTCGCGAGCCGGCGAGTCAACGCCGGGAACTAGGCCGGCGGTCCTCTCCGTCGTGCCTTTGAGTCGACCGTTGGCAATCAGGAGATTGGGGATGTACGCCCAGCGTTCCGCGCCCGAGTCCGCATCGATGGCGTGCAGCATTCCGTCGTTGCTGCCAGCGTATACCATCGGTGCGCGCGAGCGCTGCGCGTTCTGGTATCCGGCATAGCTGTCGTCTTCATCGGCGGATGCGGCCACTTCCTCGGGTGAGCCGGGGGGGAAAATGTCGTAGTAGCCGCTGCGCGGAGAGGACACATAGGCGGGCTCTCCGTTGACGATGGCACCCAGTACCGATGAGCGCGAGCGAAGCAGGGGGGTTGCGGGTGCAATCTCGTAGCTGCGGTTGCCGCGAATATGGTTCACGCGCTCGCTGCCATTGGCGTTGAGCGCTGATTGCTGTGCAGGGAGCAGGCTCGCCCACCTGAACGGCCTACCGTCGCCGGCACCATCTGAGGTGAAGATGATGCGGCTGTTGGGGTCGCGCGCTGTCGGGAGAGGTCCGCTGGGAATGGGGTCGGCGCACTGACCACCCGTAAGGATGCAGCCCGCATCCCATTGGGCATCCCCGAAGTCGCCGTTTGCCGACAGGTCGCGCCGGCGCAGGTTGCCCGCCCAGCTGGAGCTGTCATATCCACCCTGATAGCCGGAGTTGCCGCCGGTCATGATCGGGATGGAGACTGCCGCCGGGGTGGACGAGGTGGTTTGGGCAAGAATCGTTGCCAGAACGTCTGTCAGGTGCTGCACCAGTTCGGCGGGGTTGTTGGCACTGAAGTAGGCTCCGCGCGAATTGACCGCTGCGTGCCAGGTGTCGTCCACGCCGGACGGGCTGTTGTTTGTCGGCCGCGGCCAACCCACCGATCCAGCCGAGGTCGTCTGGCCCATGCGAAGCCTGATGAGATCGGCGGGGAAGCTGAGCGTACCCGCCACTCCCAGCGTGATCATGAATTGGGAGAGGTGCTGCCAGCTCGCCGGGTCATTGGCCGGGTTGAAATAGATCTCTTTGTTGTTCAGCGGGTCGTTGGCCGGAGGAGCAGCATTGGGGTCGAACGGTATGGAACCGGTTATGCCAGTGGACTTGTCCGGAATGTACGGCGTGACGTTGTTGGCCAAGCCGGGCTGTAGGTCTTTCGCCCAGTAATGGTATGCGATATTGGCCATCGAGAGATCCTCGACCGCCCCCCGCACGTTCCAGATGACTCTGCTCTCGTCGTCGCTGATCGAAAATGCCGTGCCGTCGGGCAATGAGCCGGCTGTTTGACCATTGAAGTAGTCGGCCGGCGTGACAGGCATCAGGCTGGCATTACCGGTGTCGTTCCAGTAGCCATCCGTCACCATCATGTGGAAGTTCTTGCGACAGGAAAGGCTGCGCCCCCCCACGCCTGTTACGGCATCCGGCTCCCAATAGGGGTTCATCGTGTCGGAGGTCAGCGAGCGCTCGAAGAATTTCCCGGCCTGGATCATTGCCCGGCGATTCGGCGTGCTGCCGGTCGTGTTCCGGTTGTACAGCCAGTTGTAGAAGTCGCTGCGCCAGGTTCCGGTCAGCTTGTCGATTGCACGGCCGGCCAACGCGGGGCTGGCGATGCTGTATGGCGAGCTGTAGTCCGAATTGATCGTCTGCCAGGCCGCCCGCACGTCGCCGGTGATGCTGCCAAACGCACGAGTAAGCGCCGTGCGCGACAGGAGGTTGCGCGTGCGGTAATAGGAGTACCAGTTGGCGAATTTCTGCTTCGTGGCGGCGTCTGCGTCGTTGACGTAGACGCGGGTGCAGCCCGTGTTGCTGCCGACTGTCGGGCAGTTGAAGTAGAAGCCCCCGTTGTATTTCCCACTGCTGCCTCCGCGCACGGTCGTCGAAATCTCGGTGCCTGCATTGGCATTGGCGCTGTCGCCGCTGTTGGTCCTCTTGCCGAAATGGGTGTAGAACTGGGTGCTCAGATTCTTCGTATTGGCGGAGCTGTAGCAGTAGCTCCCGGGCGCATTCGCGCAAAGACCGTCGCGCCATGCCGCCGTATAGCGGGCATCGGGGAACGATGTCCCGTCCGCCCTCAGCGGAGGGGGATACTCTTTCGTCGGATCGAAGTAGATGAGATTGGTGCGTACTGAATAGTAGTAATTCTGGGCGAATTGGTTTTCGATGCTGTCTGGCATTGACGTGGCCATCATCGAGCCGGAGTCATCGAACGTCACCACGATGTTCGGTGCCACCGTCGTGGTCAGCTGAGGCGGTGTGGTCAGCAGATCCACGGTGCCGGGCGCCGGCACGGCCTGGGCCTGCGCGATGCCGGAAAGGGCGCTGCCGAAGGTGAGGACGGCGGTGCCCAGCGCCGTGATGAGGTGCATCCTGTTCATGGTGAGCTCCTTGAATGCGACAGGAAGAGGTCCAGCCCGCAGGCTGCCCGCGTCGAGTTAGTCCTGGGTTCCGGTGTTCGTGAGATCGGATGTGGAAAAAACGCTTTCAAGCACGCGGGTGGCTGCCGGGCTACCGCCCTGGCTGCGTGCGGTAATGCGATAGAAATTGCTTTTCCCGGCCGATGTGCGCAATTCGCTGTCGATGGCACCCGTCTGCCGGCCCGCACCCGGCGGTACGTTCGGGCCCATGTCTTCGATCATGACGGCCGGCTGCCGGGCCAGAGAGGCGGTTTTGAGGTCTCCGGCAAGGCCGGTGAGCGTGTGGACATAGCCGGGTGTTCCCCCCGGAGGATTGACCCAGGCATGGGAAGAGCGGAAGTTCTGTACGCCCAGCTTGAGCGTGCCGTTGTTCTGCGGGCGGTGGACGCAGGTGCCCGTGCTGCTGCCCAGGCAAGGCGGTAGCGGCTGTCCGGCAACGGCGCTGAAGTTGAGGTTCCAGAGCCAGGATTCAGCGCCGCGTAGCCCGCTGTCGGCCCCCATGGCGCTGAGCTGCTGGTTGCGCATGCCGCCAACCATTTTCTCCTGCAGGATGGAGGAGCTGCTTGCGGTGAGGGCGAGAAGGGTGATCAGCACGAGCATGATGAGCGCGACGAACAGTACTGCGCCGCGCTGGCGGGCGGGATTGGATCCCATTGCGGAGAAGTTTCGGGTAGCCATATGCGACCTACAGGTTGCCGTTGCGGACGGAGAAGTGGCCGATGAATTCGCGGCGGTTCATGTTGCCGACCTGAAGGCCGGAGGGAAGCGTGTCTGAGGCTGCTGGAGAGCTGACGGGAGGCGCTCCGTTGAAGCGGTAGCTGCGGCCAATGCCGTCGATCGCACCCACCTCGTCCACCGAATTGACGAGCAGATGCGGCTCGATGGTGCGAACCGAGCGCCACAGGCAGCCGGGCTCCATGCCCATCCCCGGAGGCTGTGGGCCACAGGTCATGCTCGCACCCGCACCTTCGATTTCCGCTGCGGTCATCATCCGCGTGGTTCCGTCGCCATTCCTGACGCCGAACCGGAATGCCAGAAGGTCGACGCCACGGACCAGCTCCTGCGGATCGCCGTTTTCTCGTCGAATCAGCACGGGAATCAGGCGTTGGGATGCCGCGCTGTTGGGGCGGGCGTCGGGGCTGTCATCGCCGCGGAAGACGAGGTAATAGCTGACGGTGACGAAGTCGCTGGTGAAGTCGAACAGGCGCGCATCGCGCACCCGGCTGCCGTTGCACAGGGCACCGGTGGCACCGGGAAGGATGTCGCTGGCGACGGTGAGCTGCTTGCTGCCCACGTTCACCGCGCTGATCGGCAGGATGGCAGGGCTGATGCAGTCGGAAACCAGTGCCAGCCCGGGGCGCGATCCTGATACTTGAAGGTCGAACGGGTCGTCGCCCAGTTGCGGTGCCACGGTGATAACGGCACCGCCCGCCATCGAAGCGGCCGCGGCCACGGAGCAGCTGTCTGCCGGGATCGTCCAGCCGGTACCACGCTGGTAGCGCACGGTCAGCACGTCCGATCCGGGCACACGACTTCCCACGGCGAGGCCCATGTCGGGGATGCCTGTGTCGGCCTGGGTGAGCGCAGGGGAGCAGGCCGAGGTGGTGCAGGAGTAGCCCTGGATGAACCAGCGTGGACTGAGGATGTAGGCCGCGGGTGCGGATGCCGTGGTGGGAAGACCTGCAGCATCGATGCTGTTGAGGCTGCTGTCCGGGAGTTGCAGATCCTTGGCATAGACAATGGGTGCGCGCGGCGGCAGCACGGGAATCACGGCGCCTGCCACGCTGGCACCGGTGGTTGCGCTGCAATACTGGCCACCGGCCAGGCGCAAGTCGGCTTCCATGCGCATCAGGGCGAAGCGGCCGTTTTCCTGGAGGCGTGCCAGGCCGTTCTGCACTTTGTTGGTGCCACTGATGCCGCTGAGCAGGCTGATGATGCCGGCCATCAGCAGCAGGCCGAGCGCCATCGCGACGAGCACTTCCAGCAGGGTGAAGCCGGCCTGGAGCGGGCGCAGCGTGCGGCGGACGGATGCAATGCTCATGGCTGGAATACCCATGCAAAGGTCTGGGTGGCAGGCGTGCCGCCGGATTGGGACAGGTCAGCCTCGGTCCAGGTGATCGTCATTCTGCAAAGCCCGGCATAGGGCTGAGTGCCCGCGGCACCCGGATCGGGCGGGCGGTCGTCGCAGTCGATCTCGGCGGTGGGTGCCGGAAGGTGTTCGACGAGCTGCTGGCTCCATACCGCGCGGTCATGCGCGGCCAGCTGGGTGGGGGTGCAGGACGCGCTGGAGCAGCTTGCAGCGCCGACTGTGCTTGAGTCGTAGGTTCCGTTGTATTGGTCCACATAGCCCAGGTTGGTGCGCATGCGTTCGGCCATGGACTCGGCCAGAAAGGATGCCTGGGTGCGAAGGAAGGCGCTGTGGTTGGTGCGCACCGACATTACCAAAAGGCCGGCCACGCCCAGCAGTCCGATACTGAACACGAGGATGGAGATCAGTACTTCGAGAAGGGTGAAGCCGCGCTGGCGGGGAAAAATTCGCATGGGGCCACTCTCCTTAATTGCATCCGCCCGCCGGGGCGCCGGTGGTGTCGCGACGGGCGTCGATGATTCCGCTCGGGGCCACGTGAATGCGGCGCGACTGGGTCGGATCTTCCATACCTGTGGGGCGGCAAAGGCTGAAATCGAATTCGGTCGCGCCGCGCAGGGCGCCCATGGGGGAAAAGATCACGATGCCGTCGTCTCCGCCTGCACCAGTGGCAAGTGCCAGCAGGGTGAATCCGCCTTCCATGGCACCGCGATGCTGGACGCACATGGAAACGCCATTCTCGATCGAGGCCGCGCACGCCGCCGCCGTGGCGCCCGGCGAGGTGGGTGGGTCTTCGAGGACGCCGCCGGTCACCTTGGCGACCACGACCTGCCAGCCATCGTTCCAGTCACCGCCGTTGGCCACGACGGCAACGCTGCGGCCGCGGCGCACCGCTTCGGCGCGGGCGATGTTGAGCGCGCCCACCAGCTCGTTGGTGTTGGTGGTGGCGGTCATGCGCAGGGTGAACTCCCGGAAGCTGGGGAGAGCGATGGCCGCGAGGATCGCAACGATGGCGATCGTCACGATCAGCTCCACGAGGGTGAAGCCGAGCGTTCGTTGGGGGTGTCCGGGGCGGGAATGCATCTCAGGCTCCTGTTTTCACTGGTACAGGCTAGTGTGGCACTTGGACGTGAGGCCAGTCTTGCCCGATGATCGGTTGGCCCGACCCGATGGCCGTTCGGTGACGTGGGATGTGTGGCGCAGCGTCGGCCGCGTAGGGCCGACCTACGAGGGGTGTGGGGTGTGGCGTCGGCCGCGTAGGGCCGACCTACGAGGGGGCGTAGGTCGGGGCTACGTCCCCGACGAATGCTTGTGGCATCCTTGCCGGCCGATTTGGCTGAACGAGACGAATGCCCCCGATGAGCAGCACCCCCGCAACCGTCAATGCCCGCGTGTTCCCGCGCGCCGGGCTGGATATCCTTTCCCGCCAGGAGGTGAGTCGCCTGCGCGATGCCTCCAGGGGCGGGCTGCACGATCTTCTGCGCCGCTGCACCTTGGCGGTGCTGACGTCCGGCAGCGCGACGGATGATCCGCGTGCGGCGCTGATCCGCTATCCGGATTTCGACGTGCAGGTGCAGCAGCAGGATCGCGGGGTGAAGCTGGAGCTGTCCAACGCGCCGGCCGAGGCGTTCGTCGATGGCAGGATCATCGTGGGCGTGGCCGAGCTGCTGTTCGCGGTGGTGCGCGACATCGCCTACGTCTCTTCGGAGATCCAGAACAACGGCGCGTTCGATCTGAGCAACCCGGAGGACATCACCAACGCGGTGTTCGAGATCCTGCGCAACGCGCGCGTGCTGCGCTCGCACGTGGATCCGAACCTGGTGGTGTGCTGGGGCGGCCATTCGATCGGTCGCGCCGAGTACATCTACACCAAGGATGTCGGCTACCAGCTGGGCCTGCGCGCGCTGGACATCTGCACCGGCTGCGGGCCGGGCGCGATGAAGGGGCCGATGAAGGGCGCGACCATCGCGCATGCCAAGCAGCGCCGCCGTGCAAACCGCTACATCGGCATCACCGAGCCGGGGATCATCGCGGCCGAGTCGCCCAATCCGATCGTCAACGAACTGGTGATCATGCCGGACATCGAGAAGCGCCTCGAAGCCTTCGTGCGCCTCGGGCACGGCATCATCGTGTTCCCCGGCGGCGTCGGCACGGCCGAGGAAATCCTGTACCTCCTGGGCATCCTGCTGCATCCGCAGAACGCCGACGTGCCCTTCCCGCTGGTGTTCACCGGCCCGCGCGAGTCGGCGGCCTATTTCGACCAGATCGACCGTTTCCTGCGCCTGACGCTGGGAGAGAGCGTGGCCGAGCGCTACCACATCGTGGTGGACGATCCGCGCGAGGTGGCGACCCACATGCAGCGCGGCTTCGAGAAGGTGAAGTCGCATCGGCTCGACAGCAAGGATGCGTTCTTCTTCAACTGGTCGCTCAAGATCGAGCCGGAATACCAGCATCCGTTCGGCCCGACCCACGAGAACATGCGCAAGCTGCATCTCTACCGCGACCGGCCGGCGCATGTGCTCGCGGCCGATCTGCGGCGTGCGTTCTCGGGCATCGTGGCCGGCAACGTGAAGGAGGAGGGGATGCAGGCAATCGAGCAGCACGGCCCCTTCATCATCGACGGCGAGCCGGAAATCATGCGCGCGCTCGATGCCCTGCTGCAGAGCTTCGTGGCGCAGAACCGGATGAAGATGTCGGGCGACTACAAGCCCTGCTATCGGCTGCTGACCTGATCCGGCCCTGTCTGCGTTGCGCTGGATAGCGGATTCCGCCGAGGGTGCGGTGTCGTGGAATGGCGTGATGGTGGAATCGCCTTCGGCGGTTCCACCCTGCGACAGATTCGCAGGTCGGCCCTGCGCGGCCGACGCTGCCGGGCATCGAACACTGCGTCGGGGACGTAGCCCCGACCTACGGATGGGGGCGGTGATTCGCAGGTCGGGCTTCGTCCCTTCCCCTCTCGCAAGCCGGGAGAAGGGCTGAATCTCAGTACAGCACGCGCGTGCGCAGCGTTCCGGGGATGGCGGCGAGTGCGTCGCGCAGGGCCAGGGCCTGGGCTTCGGAGGTGCCCACGTCGATGACGACGTAGCCGATGGTGGGATCGGTCTGCAGGTACTGGCCGTTGATGTTGATCGTTTCGCGCGAGAACACCTCGTTGATCTGCGAGAGCATGCCCGGCACGTTGCGGTGGATGTGCAGGATGCGGCGGCTGCCGGGGTGCTCGGGCAGCGAGACTTCCGGGAAGTTGACCGCCGAGAGCGTCGAGCCGTTGTCGCTGTAGCGCACCAGTTTGGCGGCCACTTCGATGCCGATGTTGCTCTGCGCCTCCTGCGTGCTGCCGCCCACGTGCGGGGTCAGGATCACGTTGTCCAGACCACGCAGCGGCGAGACGAACTCCTCGTCGTTGCCCTTGGGTTCAACCGGAAACACGTCGACGGCGGCACCGGCGAGGTGGCCTTCGCGCAGCGCCGCGGCGAGCGCGTCGATGTCCACCACGGTGCCGCGCGCGGCGTTGATGAGCTGCGCGCCGCGGCGCATCTTCGCGATCTGCGCGGTACCGATCATGCCGCGCGTGGCGGCGGTGTCGGGCACGTGCAGGGTCACGATGTCCGAGCGCGCGAGGAGGTCGTCGAGGCCGGTCGCCGGCTGCGCGTTGCCGAGCGTCATCTTGGTTTCGATGTCGTGGAAGATCACGCGCAGGCCGAGCGCTTCGGCCAGCACGCCGACCTGGGTGCCGATGTGGCCGTAGCCCACGATGCCCAGCGTCTTGCCGCGCACCTCGAAGCTGCCCTCGGCCGATTTCAGCCAGCCGCCGCGATGGCAGGCGGCGTTCTTTTCCGGGATGCGCCGCATCAGCATGATGGTCTGTGCGATCACCAGTTCGGCCACGCTGCGGGTGTTGGAGTAGGGTGCGTTGAAGACCGGGATGCCCTGCGCCTTGGCGGCGTCGAGATCCACCTGGTTGGTGCCGATGCAGAAGCAGCCGATGCCGATCAGCCGGCGCGCGTGCGAAAGCACCTCGGCGGTGAGCTGGGTGCGCGAGCGGATGCCGATGAAGTGCGCCTCGGCGATGCGTGCCTTCAGTTCGTCTTCGGGCAGGGATTTCTCGTGATAGTCGATGCGCGAGTAGCCCGTCGCGCGGAAGGTGTCGACGGTGCTGGGGCTGACGCCTTCCAGCAGCAGGATGCGGATGTCCTGTTTCGGGAACGAGGTGGTGTGCATGGCGTGAGAAACCAGCGGGTGGGCGGGATGAATCCACTATGCCAGATTTTCCGTCGATTGCGGCGGTGCAGCATGATGGGCGGGCGCGATGTGGCGCGGGGCGCTGCTCGACCCGTTGCCCGCTTCGGCGCTGCGGGATTGAATGTTCGCTGCGGTGCTTCTGGTAGGAGCGGGCTTGCCCGCGATGGGAGGTGTGGATGCGGTGGGCGTCGCGGTGTTGCCCGAACGCCGTGGCGCGGCCAGGGCCGTTCCCACAAAAGCCGCGCGTCTTCGCAGGCATGCCGACTCGATGCCGCGATGGACGCCGGCCCGCGCCGCTGGCACGCTGTCCGTCGGGTGGTGCGGTGCCGCATCGTCCCTTCCTTCCACATCCTGTCGATACGCCCATGTCCGACCCTCGCCTGGCCGAATTATCCCGGCTCCTGCCCGCGCTGGCGCTGAAGACCGAGTCCGCCGATCTCGCGTTCTACGGCCGCGACTGGACCCGGCGCTGGACACCCGCACCGCTGGCGATCGCGCTGCCGTCTTCGATCGAGGAGGTGCAGGGCATCGTGCGCTGGGCCAACGCGCAGCGCGTGGCGCTGGTGCCTTCGGGCGGGCGCACGGGTCTGTCGGGCGGCGCGGTGGCGGCCAACGGCGAGCTGGTGGTGAGCCTGGAGCGGATGAATCGCGTGCTCGGCTTCGATTCGGCCGACCGCCTCCTGACGGTGCAGGCGGGCATGGCGCTGGAGGCGGTGCATCAGGCCGCGCTCGGGCACGGGCTGATCTATCCGGTGGACTTCGCCTCGCGCGGCTCGTGCTCGATCGGCGGAAACATCGCCACCAACGCCGGCGGTATCCGCGTGGTGCGCTATGGCAACACGCGCGACTGGATTGCCGGGCTGACGCTCGTCACCGGCACCGGCGAGGTATTGGAACTCAACCGCGGGCTGGTGAAGAACTCCAGCGGCTACGACCTGCGCCAGCTGGTGATCGGGGCGGAGGGCACGCTGGGCATCGTGGTGGAAGCGCAGCTGCGCCTGACCGACCCGCCGCCCGCCTCCCAGGTGATGCTGCTGGCGCTGCCCTCGTTCGAGGCGCTGATGCAGGTGTTCGAGCGCCTGCGCGCGCGGCTGACGCTCTCGGCCTTCGAGTTCTTCACCGACCGTGCCCTGCACCACGTCGCGGCGCACGGCGCGCAGCGCCCGTTCGCCGAGGACTACCCCTACTACGTCGTGACCGAGTTCGACGGCGATTCGCCCGATGCCGCGCTGGAGGCGTTCGGCACGCTGCTGGAGGCCGAACTGGTGGTGGACGGGGTGATCGCGCAGAGCCAGGCGCAGGCCGCCGCGCTCTGGCACCTGCGCGAGGGCATCACCGAGGCGCTGGCGCGCCACCTGCCGTACAAGAACGACGTGTCGGTGCGGATCGGCGCGATGCCGCGGTTCCTGGCCGAGACCCAGGTGCTGCTCGGGCGGGAATATCCGCATTTCGAGGTGGTGTGGTTCGGGCACATCGGCGACGGCAACCTGCATATCAACGTGCTCAAGCCCGAGGCGATGGAAAATGCCGACTTCGTGCACGAGTGCGGGCGCGTCACCGCGCTGCTGGCGCAGGCGCTTCAGAACCACGGCGGCAGCATCTCGGCCGAGCACGGCATCGGTCTGGTGAAAAAGCCCTACCTGTCGTCCACCCGCAGCGCGGCCGAGGTGGCGCTGATGCGGGGCATCCGCCGCGCCTTCGATCCCGCCGGCATCATGAATCCGCACAAGCTGTTCGATGCCGATGCCGTGGTGCCCGCCTATGGAGAAACCGCATGATCCGCCGGCTGCTCGCCGCTTTCCTGTTGTTTGCGACCGCGATTGCCGCTGCCGCGCCGCCCGAGCCGCTGCTGTGGACGGCGCAGAACGGTGCCGGAACGGTGTATCTCCTGGGCTCGTTCCACCTGCTGCGTGCGGAGGACTATCCGCTGCATCCGCGCGTGGAGGTGGCCTATGCCGAGGCCGACCGGCTGGTGTTCGAGATCGATCCGGCGGAAATGGCCTCGCCGGACCTCCTGGCGAAGATCCAGACGTTGGCGAAGTTCGATGACGGGCGCACCCTGCGCGAGGTGATTTCCGCCGAGAACGCGGAAAAGCTCAAGGCGTTCATGGGCGGCAGCGAAGCGGCGATGGCGTCCTCGGATGCGTTCAAGCCCTGGTACGTCGGCATGAACCTCGTGGTCGGGATGATGACCTCGTTCGGGCTGGACCCCAAGCGCGGACTCGACCAGCATTTGATGCAGCGCGCCGTCGCCGACGGCAGGCCCGTGGGCGGGCTGGAAACCGCGCTGCAGCAGATGCGGGCGCTCGATGGCGCGCCGCTGTCCGAGCAGGAGGCAATGCTGGCCGAGGCGTTCGCGCCGCCGGCCGAGATGCGCCGTCGCGTGTTCGCCATGCACGATCTGTGGCGCGCCGGCGATGCCGAGGGGCTGCTGGCGCTGATCAACGAGGACATGGCAGAGAAGACGCCGCAGCTTTACCTGCGCCTCAACCGCGATCGCAACCGCGCCTGGCTGCCGCAGCTGATGCGACTGCTGGAACAGCGCCGGACCGTGCTGGTGGTCGTCGGTGCCATGCACCTGATCGGGGACGATAGCCTGGTGAGCCTGTTGCGCGAACACGGCGTGCAGGTCGAGCGCGTGGACCCGGAGCAAGCGCTGCAACTGCACGCGTTGCCCGATGCGGCCTGAGAGTTTGATCGCTACGCCGGTCGCGGGTGGTCGGGTGGCAGGTCCCGCATGACGATGCAGTCCACCGGGCAGGCCGGCACGCACAGGTCGCAGCCGGTGCACTGGTCGGCGAGAACGGTGTGCATGAGCCGGGATGCGCCGAGGATGGCGTCCACCGGGCAAGCCTGGATGCACTTGGTGCAGCCGATGCACTCGGCTTCGATGATGAAGGCGACCTGCGGCGGTTTTTCCTCGCCGCAGTCGGGGTCCAGCGGCAGGATCGGACGGTCCAGCAGTTCGGCCAGCGCCGCGATGCCGCGCGCTCCACCGGGCGGGCAGCGGTTGATGTCCGCCTCGCCCGCGGCGATGGCCTGCGCATAGGGGCGGCAGCCGCCGTGGCCGCACTGGCCGCACTGGGTTTGCGGCAGGAGCGCGTCGATGCGTTCGACCAGGGATTGCGCGGCGTCGGGTTCCGCAGGAACCGGCGATACCAGCCAGCCGCGCCAGGCGAACGCCAGCGTGGCGATGGCTGCGGCGAACAGCAGCGCCGTCACCATGACGCGAGGCTTCCTGCCGCCAGCGCGATGATGCCGGCGGCCAACACGCGCGCCGGCAGCGGCCGCATGAAGGCCGGCACGGCGCGATCGTCCATGCGCCGCGCCAGGTCGATGAACGCCGGCAGGCCGAGCGCGAAGGCGAGGATGACGCCGAATGCGGTGGCCAGCCAGCCCGCCGCCGCGCCCGCCAGCAGCGCAACGCCGGCGTGAAGCAGGGCGAAGATCGCGAGGATCCGCGCAAGCGGCGTCCGCGCCATTCCCTGGCGGCGCGCCAGCAGCCACAGCGCGCCGCCGCCGGCCGCAAGCCCGGACAGGGCACTGAGGGCCGGCGCCATCGCGGGAAACGCGAGCGATGCCGCGGCGGCGCTCATCGCGGCGATGAGCAGCGCGCCGATTTGCAGCCGCACCAGCCCATGCGTTCCGCGCGCCGCATCGTGGAATCGCCGCGAGCGCGCGAGCCCGCGTTCGCCGATCAGGACGGCAAGAGCGAAGCAGAACGCGGCGATCGCGGGCGCGGCGGGCACGGCGGCATCACTTGACCGCCATGCCGGCGCGGGCTCCGGCGTCCGCGTCGAGCAGGAAGAGATCCGCGCCGTCGGTTCCGGCCGAGAGGATCATTCCTTCGCTCACGCCGAAGCGCATCTTGCGCGGCGCGAGGTTGGCGATGAACACGACGCGGCGGCCGACCAGATTTTCCGGTTCGCCGTAGGCGGCGCGGATGCCGGAAAAGATTTGCCGGATGCCCAGTTCGCCGGCGTCGAGGGTGAAGCGCAGCAGCTTGTCGGAGCCTTCCACGAATTCGCAGGCCGTGACGGTGCCGATGCGCAGGTCGAGCTTGGCGAAGTCGTCGATGGAAATCGTTGCCGCCGTCGTGGAGTCGAGCGTTGCCTTGGGTGTCGTGGCTGCGGCCGGCGCGGGCTGGAGGGATTCCCGGCTGGCGTCCACCATCGCCTCGATGTGGATGGGGTCGATGCGGGTGAGGAGCGCGGAATACGGCGCGATGGCGTGATCGAGCAGCGGTTCGGCAAGGTCGTCGAAATGCGTGACCGGTGCCTGGAGGAAGGCTTCCGCGCCCTGCGCAGTGGCGGGCAGCACCGGCTTGAGGATGCCGGCGATGAGGCGGAACAGGTTGATCGCAAGGCTCGCGACCGCGTGCAGCTCGGCATCGCGCGACGGATCTTTCGCGATCGCCCACGGGGCCATTTCCGCGATCCACTCGTTGGCCGCATCGGCTTCGGCCATGACCCGCGTCAGCACCGCGTTGAGGTTGTCGCGCGCGTAGGCACCGTTCGCGCCGAGGCAGGCATCCGCGAGGCGCTGCCAGGCGGCGTCGTAGCGCGCGCGCAGCTCGGGCGCAAGGCTGGCGGCGAGCCGGCCATCGAAACGCTTGCCGATGAAGCCGGCACAGCGGCTGGCGATGTTGACGAACTTGCCGACCAGGTCCGAGTTCACCCGCTGCGCGAAGTCGGCCAGGTTGAGATCGAGATCGTCGATCCCGCCCGAGGTCTTGGCGGCGAAGTAGTAGCGCAGGTACTCGGGGTTGAGGCCGGCGTCGAGGTAGGTGCGCGCCATGATGAAGGTGCCGCGCGACTTGCTCATCTTGGCCCCGTTCACGGTGAGGTAGCCGTTGACGTGCAGACGCGTGGGCGTGATCAGGCCGGCACCCTTGAGCATGGCCGGCCAGAACAGGCCGTGGAAGTTGATGATGTCCTTGCCCACGAAATGGTGCATGCGGGTGCCGCTGCCTGCCGCGAGCATGGCGGCGAAGCGCGCGTCGTCCAGCCCCGCGGCGTGGCCCTTTTCCGTGCGGCTGTAGGCGCGCAGGCTGCCGAGGTAGCCTATCGGCGCGTCGAGCCACACGTAGAAGAACTTGCCTGGCGCATCGGGAATCGGAAAGCCGAAATAGGGTGCATCGCGCGAAATGTCCCAGTCGCGCAGGCCGCCTTCCAGCCACTCGTCGAGCTTGGCCTTGACCGCGCCGGAAGCCACGTCGCCGGCCAGCCACTGGCGCAGGAAGGCCTCGAACTTGCCGAGTTCGAAGAAATAGTGCTCCGACTGGCGCAGCTCGGGCGTGGCGCCGGACATCGCCGACACCGGATTCTTGAGATCGGTGGCCGAATAGGCCTTGCCGCAGACCTCGCAGTTGTCGCCGTACTGGTCGGGCGCGCCGCAGTTGGGGCACTCGCCCTTGACGTAGCGGTCGGGCAGGAACATGCCCTTCACCGGATCGTAGAGCTGGGCGATCGAGCGCCGCGCGATCACCGGTTCGGGCCAGTGGGTGGCATCGCGCAGGCGGGTGTAGATCAGCTCCGACATCTCGCGGTTTTCCGGCGAGTGGGTGGAGTGGTAGTGGTCGAAGGCGACGTGGAACCGGGCGAAATCGCGCTCGTGGCCGACCTGGATCTCGCGGATGAAGTCTTCCGGCGCCTTGCCGGCCTTCTCCGCCGCCAGCATGATCGGCGTGCCGTGCGCGTCGTCGGCGCAGACGAAGTGCGCCGGCTGGCCCATCAGCCGCTGCGCGCGAACCCAGATGTCGCCCTGGATGTAGCCCACCAGGTGGCCCAGGTGCAGTGGGCCGTTGGCGTAGGGCAGGGCGCAGGTGACGAAGAGCGGGGCGGAAGCGGACATGGCGGACATCGCGGTGGAAAGCCGGGGATTATCCCACGGCCCGCCGATCCCGGCCGCGAGCACGCCGGAAGATCGCGCGGCCAGGCGCATGCGGTGCTGTCGGCACGGTCTGTGCGGCACTACACTTGGCAATCATTCCCATTTGGAACGTCGCCATGTCCGTTACCGAAGACCACGTCCGCGCGCTGCTTTCGCGCGTCACCGATCCCAATACCGGTATGGATCTGGTGTCCGGCGGGCAGCTGCGCGGCATCGGGATCGACGGCGACCGGGTGGCGGTGGACGTGGTGCTGGGCTATCCGGCGGCCAGCTGGCATGCCACGCTCGCCGGCATGATCGAAGGCGTGCTGCGCGCCGACCCGGCGATTTCCAGCGCGTCGGCCTCGGTGTCCTCGCGCGTGCTGGCGCACGAAGTGCGCAAGGGCCTCAATCCGCTGCCGGGCGTGAAGAACGTCATCGCGGTGGCCTCGGGCAAGGGCGGTGTGGGCAAGTCCACCACGGCGGTGAATCTTGCGCTGGCGCTGGCGGCCGAGGGCGCGAAGGTCGGCGTGCTCGACGCCGACATCTACGGCCCCAGCATCCCGCGCATGCTGGGCCTCACCGGGCGCCCGGAAACGGTGGAGAACAAGCGCATCGTGCCGATGCGCGCGCACGGGCTCGAGGCCATGTCGATCGGCTTTCTGATCGACGAGGACACGCCGATGATCTGGCGCGGTCCGATGGTGACCCAGGCCCTGCAGCAGCTGCTCAACGACACTCTCTGGCAGGATCTGGACTACCTCGTGATCGACCTGCCGCCCGGCACCGGCGACATCCACCTGACGCTGTGCCAGCGCGTGCCCGTTTCCGGCGCGCTGATCGTCACCACGCCGCAGGACATCGCCCTGCTCGATGCGCGCAAGGCGCTCAAGATGTTCGAGAAGGTCGAGGTGCCGGTGCTGGGCATCGTGGAGAACATGGCGATCCACGTCTGCTCGAACTGCGGCCACGCCGAACACATCTTCGGCAGCGGCGGCGGCGGGCGTATGGCCGACCAGTACGGCGTGCCGCTGCTGGGCTCGCTGCCGCTCGACATCCGGATTCGCGAACAGGCCGACGGCGGCGCGCCGACCGTCGCCTCGCATCCGGATTCGGCGGCGGCGGTGAACTATCGCGACATTGCGCGCAAGGCGGCGGGAAGGCTGTCGCAGCGGGCGCGCAGCAAGTCGATTTCGTTCCCGAACATCGTGGTGCGGGATGATTGAGGGGGCATCGCGCGGCCTGGCTTTGATGTTGCTGCGGCAGGTCGGGGCTACGCCCCCGACGGGGCGTTGGATGCCCCGCAACGTCGGCCACGTAGGGCCGACCTACGTTCCGGCGGGGCGTTTCGACGGATCGTTTCGACGGGGCGTTTTGACGGGGCGTTTTGACGGGGCGTTTTGACGGATCGTTCCGGCGAGCGTTGCTGTCGTAGGTCGGGGCTACGCCCCCGACGGGGCGTTTGATGGCCCGCAACGTCGGCCACGTAGGGCCGACCTACGTTCCGACGGATCGTTTCGGCGGGGCGTTTCGACGGGGCGTTTTGACGGGGCGTTCCGGCGAGCGTTGCTGTCGTAGGTCGGGGCTACGCCCCCGACGGGGCGTTGGATGCCCCGCAACGTCGGCCACGTAGGGCCGACCTACGTTCCGACGGATCGTTCCGACGGATCGTTTTGTCGGGGCGTTTTGACGGATCGTTTCGACGGGGCGTTTCGGTGTCCTACTCCAGCTCCCGATGAAACGTCACCACCCGGCTGCGGCCCTGCTCGCGCCAGTGTGACGCGAGCCATTCGGTGCAGTGCACCGAGCGGTGGCGGCCGCCGGTGCAGCCGAACGCCAGGGTGACGTAGCTGCGCGTGTCGCTCTCGAAGCGCGGCAGCCAGGTATCCAGGAAGCCGGCCACCTGGTCGAGATATTCGACCACCGTCGGCTGCTGCATCAGCCATTCGCGCACCGGCGCATCGCGCCCGGAGAGCGGGCGCAGGCCGGGATCCCAGTGCGGATTGGGCAGGCAGCGCACGTCGAACACGAAGTCGGCATCGCCCGGCACGCCGTGGCGGTAGGCGAAGGACTGCACCAGCAGGGAAAGCCCGGGCTGGGCGTCGGCGGCCAGTTCGGTAACGACCCATCGGCGCAGCTGGTGCACGTTCATGGTGCTGGTGTCGAGCACGCGGTCGGCGATGGCGGCCAGCGGGCGAAGGCGCGTGCGTTCCAGCGCGATGGCGTCGGCCAGCGGCAGGCCGTCTCCGCTGAGCGGATGGCGACGGCGGGTTTCGCTGTAGCGGCGCAGCAGCACTTCGTCGAGGGTGTCGAGGAAAATGAGCTGGTGCTGGCAGCCCATCGCGCCCACCTTCGCCAGCGAGTGCGGCAGGCGGGTCAGTCCCTCGGGACGGTTGCGCACGTCGATGCCTACCGCGAGCCGGTGAGGCGGGCCGCCGCCGCCGGTGACGCCGGCCACGAACTCGGGCAGGAGTTCGGCCGGCAGGTTGTCGACGCAGCAATAGTCGAGATCCTCCAGGGTGCGCAGGACAACGCTCTTGCCGGAGCCGGAAAGACCGCTGATGACGAGCAGGGGCGGGCGTGTATCGTCGATGGGATTCATGGCGTGAGATGGCGCATCTGGTGGGCCTGGCGGTCGATGAAGGCCTGGGCGGCGTCGAAGCCCTTGCTCTTGAGCAGGTGCGCACGCACCGCGGCCTCGGCCAGCACCGCCAGGTTGCGGCCGGCGGCGACGGGCAGGGTAATGCGTGGGATGTCCACGTCGAGCAGGCGCCGTGTGCCAAGGATGCCGTGCAGCCGGTCGAGGCCGTCGTCCCCGTCGCGCCCCGGTTCCGGTCGCTCCAGGTGCACGATCAGGCGCAGGTACTTGTTGCGCTTGACCGCGGTGTCTCCGTACATCTGGCGGATGTTGAGGACGCCGATGCCGCGCACTTCGAGAAGGTCCTGCAGCATGTCCGGGCAGCTGCCGTCGAGCATGTCGGGCGCGATGCGGGTGAACTCGGGGGCGTCGTCGGCCACCAGCCGATGCCCGCGCGAGATCAGTTCCAGCGCCAGCTCGCTCTTGCCCAGTCCCGATTCGCCGGTGATCAGCACTCCGATCGAATGCACCTCCATGAACACGCCGTGCAGGGTCAGGCGTGGCGCCAGCGCACGCGCGAGGTGGTACTGGAAGTAGGTCAGCAGCTCGTGGCCGCGGTGGCTGGAGACCCACAGCGGCGTGTCGGTGCGATTGGCCGCTTCGCGCAGGTCGTCGGGCGCCTCGCGGTCCTTGGTGACGACCAGGGCCAGCGGCGTATCGCTGACGATGTGCATCAGGAACCGGCTGCGCTGCGGGGGATCCAGGGCGTCGAGGTAGTCCAGTTCCTCGCTGCCGATGATCTGGACCTTGTTGGCGTGGATGGTGTTGAGGTAGCCGGCCAGGGCCGGACGGCGCGCCAGGTGGTCGACCGATTCGAGCACGCGTCCTTCGCCTTGCCGGCCCGCGATCCAGCGCAGGCCCAGGCGCTGTTCGAGCTGGTCGAACAGTTCGCGGGCGGTGATGCGCATCGGAATCGGCATGGGATGGCGGCCAGCGGGGTGTGTCGTGAGTATGGCGGCAGGGTGGGTGCCTGTCAGGCGACGAGGTGTGCGAGCTGCCACTCCGACAGCGCGGCGTACAACGCTGCATCGGTCTGGCAGGCCCGCAGGCGCGCGCAGAAATCCCTGTCGCTGAACATTTCGGCCAGCTGCGAGAGCAGCAGCAGGTGCTGTTGGCTGAAATGCTCGGGCACCGCCAGCGCGAAGACGAGATCGACCGGCTGGCCGTCGCTGGCGTCGAAATCCAGCGGTTGGTCCAGGCGAAGGAAGGTGCCCACGGGGGCGGCGAGGCTGGTGATGCGGCCGTGCGGGATCGCTACGCCGTGTCCCAGACCGGTCGAGCCCAGGCGTTCGCGCGCGCACAGGCCGTCGTAGATGCGTCGCTCCAGCTCGACGTCCTCGCTGCCGTCATCGAGGGTGGACGCGATCAGCTCCAGCAGGCGTTTCTTGCTGCTGGCGCGGGCGTTGGCGCGGATGCGCGCAGGCGACAGGAGGTCGACGAGATGCATGACGGGTTCCCCGATGTGACAGGGCCGGAGGCGGTACCCATGCGCCTCCGGCCCGATTCGCCCGGCAAGCGCGCGGGCAAGGGTTCGATGACTGGCCCCGACTCAGCCGGTTTCCGCCGTGCGGATGCTCTGGTCGGAGCGGTACTTGGTCTGCTTTTCCTTGTACTTGGTCACCTGGCGGACGAGCTTGTCGAGCAGCTGGTCGATGGCGTTGTACATGTCTTCGTCGGCCGCCTCGGCGTGGATCGTGTGGCCCGACAGGTTGAGGGTTGCGTCGATCTTCTTCAGGAGACGCTCGACCGAGAGGGTGACGCGTCCGTCGATCAGGTCGTCGGAATGCCGGTCCAGCTTGTCCAGCTTGGCGAGGATGGTGTCGCGCAGGGCGGGGGTGACTTCGATCTGGTGTCCGACGATTTCGATACGCATGACAAACCTCCTGTTGCTGCCTTTCGGCGGGTTCCCGGCGGGTCGTTGCCGGCATGATGCGCGACGCGTGCCGCGTGCGCAGCTTTCATGACCAAGATGGTAGCAAGGCCGGGGGGAAAACAAGGGGGCGAGGATGATTCGCTGTCACTGCAGGCGCTGGCGCTCGTTGGAGGAGGGAATTGCCAGCGCCTCGCGATACTTTGCCACCGTGCGGCGGGCCACCGTGACGCCTTCGGCCGCCAGGGCTTCCACCAGCTTGGCGTCGGACAGCGGCTTGCGCGGGTTCTCGGCTTCGATGAGGCGGCGGATCATGGCCTGGATGGCGGTGCCGGAGGCTGCGCCGCCGTCGGCGGTGGCCAGGCTGGAGGAGAAGAAGTGCTTGAACTCAAAGGTGCCTCGCGGGGTGTGCAGGTACTTGCGGGTGGTGACGCGCGAAACCGTGGATTCATGCAGGCCCAGTTCGTCGGCCACTTCGCGCAGCACCAGCGGGCGCATTGCCTCGGGACCGAATTCAAGGAAGGCGCTCTGGTGACGCACGATGGACTGGGCCACGCGCAGCACGGAGTCGGCGCGCGTTTCCAGGCTCTTGATCAGCCAGCGGGCCTCCTGCAGCTGGCCGCGCAGATAGGTCGAATCGGCGCGGCTGGCCACGCCGATCAGCGACTCGTAGTGCTGGTTGATGCCCAGCTGCGGCTGGCAGCCCGGCCCCGGGCGGACCTGCCAGCCGTCGCTGCGGCGGATCGCGTAGGCGTCCGGGACGATGTATTCGGGCGCGCCATGGGAAAATCCCGATCCGGGGCGCGGATCCAGCGAGCGCAGCAGCTGCACCGCCTCGTGCATGATGTCCGGCGCGGCTCCGAGCCGGGCGGCCAGTCGCTCGGAGCCGAGTCGCGCCAGGGCCTCGAGGTGTTCACTCGCGATGTGCCGGGCCAGGTCCACGGCAGGCGTCGCATCGCCCGGGGAGAGCTGCACCAGGAGGCATTCGGACAGCGTGCGTGCGCCCACGCCCAGGGGATCGAAACGCTGGATGCGGCGCAGCACCGCCTCGATTTCGTCGAATCCGACCGAAAGGTCGGGGCGCAGCCCGTCGCGCAGCGCGTCCAGCGGCTCGGCCAGATAGCCGTCCTCGCCGATGGACTCGATCAGGACCACCGCGATGGCGTGGTCGCGCGGTGACATGGGCGTCAGGTTCAGCTGCCAGAGGAGATGGCCCTGGAGATCCTGACTGGCGTTGGCGAAGGCCAGTTCGCGCTCGTCGTCCTCGCCGCTGCCGGAGGCGTAGCCGTCGCTCTGGTATTCCTGCGCCCAGTCGGGAATGTCGAGCAGGTCGTCGGGCGTTTCGGACGCGTCGCCGACGTCGGACTGTCCGACCTCCTGCTGCGCGTGCTCGGCCTCGGGTGCGACGTCCTCGGGCTTTTCCAGCAGCGGATTGGACTCCAGTGCCGCGGAGATCTCCACCTCCAGCTCCGCGCTGGAAAGCTGCAGCAGCCGGATCGCCTGGCGCAGCTGGGGCGTCAGGGTCAGGTTTTGCCCGATCTTGAGCTGGAGTGCGGGCTTCACCGGCGATCCTGCGGGGTTACATGCGGAAACTGTCGCCTAGATATACCCGACGCACGTCCGGGTTGGCGAGCAGTTCTTCCGGCCGCCCCTGCGCCAGCACGCCGCCTTCGCTCAGGATGTAGGCGCGGTCGCAGATGCCAAGGGTTTCACGCACGTTGTGGTCGGTGATGAGGATGCCGATGCCGCGGGCCTTGAGGTGGGCGACGATCTTCTGGATGTCGCCGACCGAGATCGGATCGACGCCGGCGAAGGGCTCGTCCAGGAGCATCAGGCGAGGGCGCGCGGCCAGCGCACGGGCGATCTCCACGCGGCGCCGTTCACCGCCCGAGAGGCTGGCTCCGCGCTGGTCTGCGACGTGCGCGATCTGGAGTTCCTCCATCAGCGCCAGTAGCTCGTTCTCGCGGCCCTGGGCGTCGAGATCCTCGCGCAGCTCCAGCACCGCCATGATGTTCTGGGCGGCGGTGAGGCGGCGGAAGATGGAGGGCTCCTGCGGAAGGTAGCCGACGCCGAGGCGGGCGCGCTGGTGCATCGGCAGCGCGGTGGCGTCCTCGCCGTCGAGCAGGATGCTGCCGCCGTCGCAGGCGATCAGCCCGACGATCATGTAGAAGCAGGTGGTCTTTCCCGCGCCGTTGGGGCCGAGCAGCCCCACGACTTCGCCGGCATCCAGGTGCAGGCTGAAATCCTTGACGACCTCGCGCTGCCGGTAGCGCTTCCTGAGGTGGCGCGCGACCAGCATCAGCCGCCCGCTGCGCGCGGTTTGGGCTGGATGGTCAGGTGGATGCGGCCGCCCTGGCCGCCGTCGCCCTGGATGTGTCCGCTGCGGGTGTCGTAGCGCACCTGCTCGCCGCGGAACGTGTCGCGGCCCTGTTCAACCTGCACCGCGCCGCTGAGCACGACGATTTCGGTGTCGGTGTCGTAGACGATCTGCTGCGCGCGGGCGCGCATGAGCTGGCCCTCGTCGTTCTCCTGCTGCAGCGCGGCGGGGCGGCCCTTCAGAAGAACGCGGGTCACCTCGCCCTGCCGGCGGGTGACCGTGGCGTGCTCGGCGTCGATGCGCAGCGAACCCTGGGTGATGGTGAGGTCGGTGAAGTGGGTCTCGCCGTCCTGGGTCATCACGCCGTCCAGCCCGCCGGCCTGCACGTCGAGCGGCTTGTCGCGGTCGTCGGAGCGCGACAGCGCCGGCGGCGCGAACAGGGCCAGGTACAGGGCCGCCAGCGTCAGGCGTTCAACGGCGCGAAGTCGAAGCGGGAGGAGCATAGTGGCCGGTGACCTCGTCGAGCAGTTGGAAGCGGCGGGTGTCCAGATCGGCCCGCAGGCCGCGTCCGCGCAGTATAGAGTGAGGCGAAGCGAGCGTGACCACCGCGTCGCTCTGCACCTGGCGCTCGCGCGGCAGCAGGGTGAGCCGCTCGCTGCGGAACGCCAGTTCGCCGTTCTCGCCTTCCGGCGGCCCGTCCAGTGCGACATCGCCGATCAGACGAAGTTCGGAGCCGTTCGCATCGACCCAGGCGCGCTCGGCGCGCGCCTGCCAGGTGCCGTCGTGGCGGTCGGGCAGGGTAAAGCGCGGCTGCTCGATTTCGATGCTGCCAAGATAGGGGTGGCGGCTCAGGCGCGGGCCGCGGACGTGGAAGGATTCCCTGCCCTCGTCGTCCAGCGCCACCAGGTCGAAATCGCGCAGGAAATAGTCGGAGCGCGGCGGGCCGGTGAGCGGTTCGGGCTCGTCCTGCCGGTACAGCCACCACAGGGCCAGGCTGCTGGAGGCCGCCGCGGCGAGCAGCAGGGTGCCGGGAACCCAGCGTGGCGGCCTCATGGGTTGGCGAACCGCTGCAGGATCCGTTCGGTCTGCTGCTGTGCATCGAGGATCAGGTCGCACAGTGCGCGAACCGCACCGCGGCCGCCGGCGGCTGCGGTGATCCAGTGCAGGTGCGGGTGCAGCCACGGGTGCGCGTTGACCGGGCCGACGGCAAGGCCGGCCCATTGGAGCGCGGGCAGGTCGGGCAGGTCGTCGCCCATGAAGGCGGCCTGTGCCGGCTCCAGCGCGAGGATCTGGCACAGCGCGCGCAGCGCGGCGCGTTTGTCGTGGCAGCCCTGATGCAGGTGCACGATGTCCAGTTCCGCGGCGCGGCGTGCGACGACTTCGCTGCTGCGCGCGGTGATCAGCGCTACCTCGATGCCGCATTCGCGCAGGAGCTTGAGGCCTTGCCCATCGAGGGCGTGGAAGGCCTTGATCTCCTCACCCCTGGAGGTGAAGCACAGGCGGCCGTCGGTAAGCGTGCCGTCGACGTCGAGTGCCACGAGGCGGATGCGGGCGGCGCGCTCGCGCACCGTGGCGGGAACCTCGGCCAGGTAGCGCGTGTTCATACCACTCGCGCGCGCAGCAGGTCGTGGATGTTGAGCGCGCCGGTGACGCGCTGCTGTCCGTCCACCACGACCACGGCGGAAATCTTGTGGTCTTCCATCATGCGCGCCGCCTCTACCGCAAGGCGTTCGGCGGCGAGCGTCTTGGGCTCGCGGCTCATCACCGCCGCGACCGGCGTGGTGCGCAGGTCGGCGTCGGGATCGTCCATCGCGCGGCGCAGGTCGCCGTCGGTGAAGACGCCGAGCAGGCGGTTTTCGGCATCGACCACGGCGGTCATGCCGAGGCGCTTCTGGCTCATCTCCACCACGGCCTGGCTGATCGTGGCATCGCCCGGCACGCGCGGGATCCCATCGCCGGCGTGCATCACGTCGCCGATGCGCAGCAGCAGGCGGCGTCCGAGGCTGCCTGCAGGGTGTGAGCGGGCGAAGTCCTGGCTGGTGAAGCCGCGTGCATCCAGCAGGGCGACGGCGATCGCGTCGCCCATGGCGAGCGAGGCGGTGGTGCTGGTGGTCGGGGCAAGGCCGAGCGGGCACGCCTCTTCTCCGACGGCGACGTCGAGATGGATGTCCGACAGGCGGCCCAGGGTGGATTCGGGCCGGCCGGTCATGGCGATCAGCACGTTGCCCTGACGGCGCAGTGCCGGAACGATGGTGAGCACCTCGTCGCTTTCGCCCGAATAGGACAGCGCCAGCACCACGTCGTGTTCGGTGATCATGCCCAGATCGCCGTGGCTGGCCTCGCCCGGATGGACGAAGAAGGCCGGCGTGCCGGTGGAGGCCAGGGTGGCGGCGATCTTGCTGGCGATGTGGCCGGATTTCCCCATGCCGGTGGTGATCACGCGCCCGCGGGCGGCGAGGATCGCGCGACAGGCCGCTACGAAGCTGGCGTCGATCCGGGTGCGCAGGCTCAGCAGGGCGCGCGCCTCGTTGTCGAACACCGACTGGGCGGCCGCGATCAGCCTTGACGGGTCGAGCTCGGCGCCGCCGGGAGGCGGGGCCAGAGGGCGGAGGGTGGCATTCATGGGCGGGCAGGTCACCTGGTCGGTCGTCGCGGTGAACCCGGATTCGGGCGCGGCGGGCGTTATGATTTATGATGCCCGGCCATTCTACCCCAGCGCCCCCTCCGGGCGGCCGCCCGAAGCCGGGCGATGCGGGTGATTTCGTTCATGTTTTCGGTGCCGGATCTTTTCCATGACCCCTCTGCTCATCCGCCAGTTGATCGAGGCCGGCCTGCCCGGCGCCGTGGTCGATGTCACGGGGGATGACGGGGTGCACTTCGAGGCCACGGTCATCAGCGACGCCTTCGCCGGCAAACTGCCGCTGGCGCGCCATCGCCTGGTCTACGCGACCCTGGGCGACCGCATGGGCGGGGAAATCCACGCGCTGGCCCTCAAAACCCTGACGCCGGACGAAGCGCGCGCCTGAGCGCGCCACGCCGGCAGGACAACCGACCCGACCCATGGCCAAGATCCAGATTTCCGGAGGCATCCCGCTCGAAGGCGAGGTGCAGATTTCCGGTGCAAAGAACGCCGTGCTGCCCATCCTCACCGCGGGCCTGCTCGCCGATGGTCCGGTGGAGATCGGCAACGTGCCGCACCTGCACGATGTCACCACCACCATGGAACTGCTCGGGCAGATGGGCGTGGATCTTGCCATCGACGACCGCATGCGCATCCAGCTCGACTCGCGTCCCACCCATCGCTTCGTCGCGCCCTACGATCTGGTCAAGCAGATGCGCGCCTCGATCCTGGTGCTGGGGCCGATGGTGGCGCGCTTCGGACAGGCCGAGGTTTCGCTGCCGGGCGGCTGCGCGATCGGGTCGCGCCCGGTGGACCTGCACATCAAGGGCCTGCAGGCGATGGGCGCGCAGGTCAGCGTGGAGAACGGCTACATCCGCGCCCGCGCCGATCGCCTGCGCGGCGCGCGCATCGTGATGGATCTGGTGACCGTCACCGGCACCGAGAACCTGCTGATGGCCGCCACGCTCGCACGCGGTACCACGGTGATCGAGAACGCCGCGCAGGAGCCCGAGGTCGAGGATCTTGCGCGCTGCCTGGTCGCCATGGGCGCGAAGATCGACGGCATCGGTACCTCGCGCCTGGTGATCGAGGGCGCGGAGCGGCTGGACGGCTGCTACTACGACGTGCTGCCCGACCGCATCGAGACCGGCACCTTCCTGGTCGCCGCCGCGATGACCGGCGGGCGCGTGGTGGCGCGGCGCACCCGCGCCGACCTGCTGGATGCGGTGCTGGTGAAGTTGGAAGAGGCCGGCGCGCACATTTCCACCGGCGACGATGCGATCGAGCTGGACATGCGCGGTGGCCGCCCGCGGGCGGTGGACGTGAGCACCGCGCCGTATCCGGCGTTCCCCACCGACATGCAGGCCCAGTTCACCGCGCTCAACTGCGTGGCCGAGGGCGTGGGCATGGTGACCGAGACGGTCTTCGAGAACCGCTTCATGCACGTGCAGGAACTGCAGCGCCTGGGCGCCGACATCCGCGTGGATGGACGCACCGCGATCATCCGCGGGGTCGAGCGCCTCACCGGCGCGCCGATCATGGCCACCGACCTGCGCGCCTCGGCTTCGCTGGTGCTGGCCGGCCTGGTGGCGAGCGGCGAGACCGTGGTCGATCGCATCTACCACATCGACCGCGGCTACGAGAACATCGAGGAAAAGCTCGGCGGCCTGGGTGCGCGGATCCGGCGCCTGCCGGGCTGATTCCGGAACAGCGAAAAAGAAGCGCGCGCAGTGCGCACGGCCGACCGATGCGCGCCGCAGTCCGGAGGAACCGGCGCGGTTTCATCCGGTCCGCCGCGGCGCACTGCTTCGCTCGTCCACCAGGGCGCCCGTAAAGGCGAAAGGGGCGGTCACGGCGGCGAAATTGTATAACAGGCGCGCCGTGCACTACCTTGCACCGATGCGTTCCCGCCTTCACTCCCTCGTCTCAAGCAGCCTGCGCCTGATGGCGCTGCTCGTGCTTGCGCTGGGGCTGCTGGTGAAGCCGGTTCTCGTGGTTGCATGCGAGATTGGCGACGCCCGGCTGGGGCAGGACAGCGCAGCGCCGGCGGTCGAGGATGTCGCCGGCGTTGCCGATGCCGGCGCACACCAGGTTGAAGACGACTGCTGCCCGGGCCAGACCTGCGGTGAATGCTGCACGATGGCGACAGTGATGCCCGTCGGCGATGCGCCGGCGTGGCGCGCCCATGCGCCCGCAGGGGGTGCGGGAGTGCCGCCGGGCGCCTCCGCTCCGGCGCCGCGCGGGAAGACGTTCAGGCCTCCGATCACGGGGTGAGGTTGCCGCCGGCCAGGCCGGCTCCTCGTCCACGATCCGGAGGTCTTCCCATGTGCTTTCGTCAGGCGGCGCTGGCCGCTCTGCTCTACGTGTTGTGCGCGACCGCGCGGGCGCAGGCCCCGGTCGAGCCGCCATCCGCCTCGCCGCAGCCCGCCCCCGCGGCGCTCACGCTCGACGCCGCGTTGGCGCGCGTCGCACGCGCCCATCCCGAGCTGCGGCTGTTCGGTGCGCGTCAGGACGTTCTGCTTGCCGAGCTCGACGCTGCGGCACTGCGTCCGCCGCAGCGCGTCGAACTGGAGGTCGAGGACGCGCTGGGCGTGGGTGATGCGCGCGGCGTCGAGCGGGCCAGCGTGACGCTGGGACTGGCCGGCGTCTTCGAGCGCGGCGGCAAGCTCGACGCGCGCCGCATCCTGGCCCAGGGGCGCATCGATGCGCTGGCGGTACAGCGCGAGGCGCAGCGGCTGGATCTGCTGGCCGAGGTCGCTCGCCGCTGGCTTGCCGCGCAGGCGGCGCGCGCCGAGGCCGCCATCGCGCGTGAGGATATCGCGCAGCGCGGGCGCGCCGTGGCCGCCGCCGGCAGGCGACTGCAGGCCGGCGCGTCACCCGAATCGGTGCTGCTTTCCGCGCAGGCCGCGCTGGCGCGCGCCGAAATGACGCTGGAACGCGCGATGCAGCAGGATGACGCCGCGCGCCGCGCGCTGGCCGCACTGTGGGGCCAGCGCGAGCCTGCCTTCGCGCTGATCGACGCCGACCTGCTGGCGCTCCCCGCGATTGCCGGCATGGACGCGCTGGCGCTGCTGCTGGACGAGGTGCCGGAGCTGATGCAGATCGTCGACGAGCGGCGCATCCGCGAAGCCCGTCTGCAGCTCGCGCGAAGCAGCGCCGCGCCCGATCTCGACTGGCGCTTCGGAGTGCGGTGGCTGCAGGAGGGGCGCGATGCGGCGTTGGTTGGCGGCGTGTCGCTGCCGCTGGGCAGCCGGGCGCGCGCGCAGCCGGAAATCCGCGTCGCCGAGGCGCAACTCGCCTCACTTGAACTGGAGCGCGAAGCCCGCGACGTGGCGCTGTACGCCACGCTGGCCGAGGCCCACGGCCGCTACCGCGTGGCGCGACTGGAAGTCGAGCGCACGCGCGAGGACATCCTGCCGCGCCTGACCCGTGCCGAACGGGCCGCCGAGCGCGCGTACCGCGCCGGTGCGACCAGCTATCTGGAATGGGCGCAGCTGCAGGCCGAAACCACCGAGGCGCGCCGCCGCCAACTCGGCGCCGCACTGGAAGCGCAGCGCGCCCTGATCGAACTCCAGCGCCTGAGCGGCGCACCGCTGCTGCCCGATGCGGCTGCACCCACGCAAGGAACTTCGCCATGATCCGCATCACTCTGGCCGCACTGCTGGCCTTCCTCGCCGCCGCGCTCGTCGCCTGCGGCAGCCCCGCCGATGAGCACGGGCATGATGACGTCCATTCGGCCACGGACGCCGCCCACATCGACGGGCACGCCGCCGCCACGACCATTCCTGCCGATATCGCCGAGGCTTCGGGCATCCGCACCGCTGCCGCCGGCCCCGGCCGCATCGCCGACGAGCACGAGGTGCAGGGCCTGCTGGTGCCGGCCGAGGGGCGCGTTGCCCGGGTCACTGCGCGCTTTCCCGGCCCGATCCGGGCGCTGCGCGCCGGCGTCGGCGACCGCGTGCGCGCCGGCCAGCCGCTGGCCATCGTCGAGAGCAACCTCAGCCTGAGCGGGTACACCGTGGCCTCGCCGATCTCCGGCGTGGTGCTGCAGCGCTTCGCCTCGGTCGGCGCGGTGGCATCCGAGGGCACGCCGCTGTTCGAGGTCGCCGACCTGTCGACGCTGTGGGTCGACCTGCATATCTTCGGCACCGACGCCGGCCACATCACCGCCGGCATCCCGGTCACGGTCACGCGCATGAGCGACGGCGCCACCGCGACGACCGTGCTCGAACGCATCCTGCCCGGCACCGCGACCGCCAGCCAGAGCACGGTGGCGCGCGCGGTCATCGACAACGCCGACGGCTTCTGGCGCCCGGGCGCGGCGGTCCGCGCACGCGTGGTGGTCGACCAGGCCGAGGCGCCGCTCGCCGTGCCGGTGACGGCGCTGCAAACCGATGAAGGCGGCCGCGACGTGGTCTACGTGCGCGAAGGCGACCGCTACGAAGAGCGGGTGGTCGCGCTTGGGCGCCGCGATGCGGAGAACGTCGAGGTCACTGCCGGCCTGCGGGCCGGCGAGGCGGTGGTCGTTGCGCAAAGCTTCCTGGTCAAGGCCGATATCGGCAAGGCCGCCGTCGCCCACGAGCACTGAGGCGCGGCCATGCTCGAATCCTTCATCGCGTTCTCGATCCGCCAGCGCGGGCTGATGCTGGCGCTGACTCTGGCCATGGCCGCGCTGGGTGCCTGGAGTTTCACCCGTCTGCCGATCGATGCCACGCCCGACATCACCAACGTCCAGGTCCAGATCAACACTGCGACGCCGGGCTACTCGCCGCTGGAGTCCGAGCAGCGCGTGACCTTCCCGATCGAGACCGCGCTCGCGGGTCTGCCCGGGCTTGACCACACGCGCTCGCTTTCGCGCTACGGGCTGTCGCAGGTCACGGCGGTGTTCGAGGATGGCACCGACCTGTACTTCGCCCGCCAGCAGGTCGCCGAGCGCCTGCAGCAGGCGCGTGCGCAGCTGCCCGAGGACCTGGAGCCGCAGATGGGCCCCATCGCCACCGGCATGGGCGAGATCTTCATGTACACGGTCGATGCCGAAGCGGATGCGCGCAAGCCCGATGGCAGCGCGTACACGCCTACCGACCTGCGCACCCTGCAGGACTGGGTGATCCGCCCGCAGCTGCGCAACGTGCCCGGCGTCACCGAGGTCAACACCATCGGAGGCCATGCGCGGCAGATCCACGTCACTCCCGATCCGGCGAGGCTGCGCGCGCTCGGCTTCACCCTTCGCGACGTGGTCGAGGCGCTGGAGGCCAACAACCGCAACGTCGGCGCCGGCTACATCGAGCGCAACGGGGAGCAGCTCCTGGTGCGCGTGCCGGGCCAGGTTGGCGATGCGTCCGAGCTGGGCCTGGTGGTGCTCGATCGCCGCGGCGGCGTGCCGATCCGCGTGCGCGACGTGGCTGCGGTGGGCGAGGGGCTCGAGCTGCGCAGCGGCGCGGCCACCCGCAACGGTCACGAGGCGGTGATCGGCACGGTGATCATGCGGGTCGGCGCGAACAGTCGCGACGTCTCGCAGGCGGCCGCCGCGAAGCTGGCCGAGGCCAGCGCCAGCCTGCCCGAGGGTGTGGCGGCAACTCCGCTCTACGACCGCACCGCCCTGGTCGACCGCACCATCCGCACCGTGGCGAAAAACCTGTTCGAAGGCGCCCTGCTGGTGGTCGTAGTGCTGTTCCTGCTGCTGGGCAACGTTCGCGCGGCACTGATAACCGCCGCGGTGATCCCGCTGGCGATGCTGCTCACGCTCACCGGCATGGTGCGCGGCGGCGTGTCCGGCAACCTGATGAGTCTGGGGGCGCTCGACTTCGGCCTGATCGTGGACGGCGCGGTCATCATCATCGAGAACTGCCTGCGCCGCTTCGGTGAGGTGCAGGGCGAGCTGGGCCGCGTGATGACCCGGCAGGAGCGCTTCCAGGCCACCGCGCGCGCCACCGCCGAGGTCATCCGCCCGAGCCTGTTCGGCGTCGGCATCATCACCGCGGTGTACCTGCCGGTGTTCGCGCTGACCGGCGTCGAGGGCAAGATGTTCCACCCGATGGCGATCACCGTGGTGCTGGCCCTGACGGGCGCCATGCTGCTGTCGCTGACCTTCGTGCCCGCGGCGGTGGCGCAGTTCCTCGGTGGCCGCGTGAGCGAAGGCGAAAACCGCTTCATCGCCGCGTGTCGCCGCCTGTATGCGCCGCTGCTGTGCGGCGCGCTGCGCCTGCGCGTTCCGGTTGTCGCCGGCGCGATGCTGCTGGTTGCGCTGTGCGCGCTGCTCGCGCCGCGCCTGGGCAGCGAGTTCGTGCCCAGCCTGGACGAGGGCGACGTGGTGGTGCAGGCGCTGCGCATTCCCGGCACCAGCCTGAGCCAGTCGGTGGCGATGCAGGCGACGCTGGAGGGGGCGCTGGCGAAGCTGCCCGAGGTCGCGGAGGTTTTCGCCAAGATCGGCACTGCGGACGTGGCTTCGGACCCGATGCCGCCCTCGATCGCCGACACCTTCGTGATGCTGAAGGCGCGCCGCGAATGGCCCGATCCCGGCAAGCCGAAGCCGGTGCTGCTCCAGGAGATCGAGCGGCTGATTTCGGCCATTCCCGGCAACAACTACGAGCTCACCCAGCCGATCCAGATGCGCACCAACGAGCTGATCTCCGGGGTGCGCGCCGATCTGGCGGTGAAGGTCTATGGCGATGACCTCGAGGTGCTGGCACGCCTCGCCGCGCAGATTCAGGCCATCTTGGCGACGGTGCCGGGGGCGGCCGACGTGCAGGCCGAGCAGGTGGGCGGACTGCCGATGCTGACCGTCGAACCCGACCGCCTGGCGCTGGCCAACTACGGGCTCAATACCGGCGTGCTGCAGGACACCGTGGCGATCGCGGTCGGCGGAGCCACCGCAGGCCAGTTGTTCGAAGGCGATCGCCGCTTCGATGTCGTGGTTCGACTGCCGGAGGCCCTGCGCCAGGATCCGCGCGCGCTGGCCGAACTGCCCATTGCCCTGGGCGCGGATGACGATCCCGACGAATCAAGCGCCGCCGCTGCGTGGAGCAGCGGCACGCCGCGCAGCGTGCCGCTGCGGGAGGTGGCGACGGTTGCGCTGCGGCTCGGTCCCAGCCAGGTCAACCGCGAGAACGGCAAGCGCCGCATCACCGTCAGCACCAATGTGCGAGGGCGCGACCTGGGCGGCTTCGTGGCCCAGGTACAGGATGCCGTCACGCGCGAGGTGGTCATGCCCGAGGGCTACTGGGTCGACTACGGCGGCAGCTTCGAGCAGCTGCTCTCGGCCAGCCGCCGGCTCGCCATCGTCGTGCCCGCGACCCTGCTGCTGATCCTGGGCCTGCTGTACATGGCCTTCGGCTCGGCGAAGGACGCCGGCATCGTCTTCACCGGCGTGCCGCTGGCGCTGACCGGCGGCGTGATCGCGCTGTGGCTGCGCGGCATCCCGCTGTCGATCTCCGCGGGGGTGGGCTTCATCGCGCTGTCGGGTATCGCGGTGCTCAACGGGCTGGTGATGATCAGTTTCATCCGCAGGCTGCGCGAGCGGGGCGCGACGCTGGACGCGGCGATCGTCGATGGCGCGCTGGGACGGCTGCGGGCGGTACTGATGACCGCGCTGGTGGCCTCGCTCGGATTCGTGCCAATGGCGCTCAACCTCGGCGCCGGCTCGGAAGTGCAGCGCCCTCTGGCAACCGTGGTGATCGGCGGGGTCGTTTCCTCGACCTTGCTCACCCTGCTGGTGCTGCCGGCGCTGTACCGCTGGGCGCACCGCGAGGCGGCGAGCGGCGGCATCGCGCCGTCCCGTTGAGCCGGGCAGGACGTGGCGATGGCGAGGCCCTGTCGAAGCAGGAACGGCGCGGCGGCCGGAAGAGGGGCGACCCGCGCCCTGAATGGCGTGACGGCGCGAAAGACAGAAGGCCGCCGCCCCGTCCCGTCACGCGGGGGGCGGGCGGCGGCCAGTCTGAAGGCGCGCGCGAACCGGGCTGCTCGGCTCAGGTGCGGAGCTTGGCCCACGTCAACGGATGCGGGCGGACAACCACGCCACGCGCCGGACGGTTCCCGACCCGCGAGCCCGGGTCACTCGACGATGAAGCTGATCCGCATGTTGACCCGCCACTCGGTGACGGTGCCATCGGGAGAGGTGACGGCCTTGGTCTCGTTGATCCAGGCGCCCTGGATGTTCTTCACCGTTTCGGCCGTCTTGGAAAGGCCGATCCTGACGGCGTCTTCGATGCTCTTGGAGGACGATGCGCTGATTTCGATGACTTTTGCCACGGACATGGAACACCTCGCGTATTGAGTGGATGCCCGGCCCGGCGGCCCCGGGCGTCGTGCACCCGCGGCCGCAGGCCGGTGCTCCGAGCATAGCGCCGCAGGTCGCGGGTGTCGGGGGCGGTCGATGAACCGGGGGTGAAATCCGGCGGCGTGGCGCGCTCAGCGCCGCAGCGATACCAGGCGAAGCTCGAAGGCCACGCCGGTGGTCTCGCCCTGCACGATGCGCACCGGCACCCAGCCCTGTTCGATACCGAACCAGGTCGTGGTGGAGCGACGCGTGTCGGTGCGGATGCGCTCGACCTTCACCGCGCGCAGGCGCCCGGCCGGTACCTCGACGGTGTCTTCGCCCGCCACGCGGTAGGCCTGTGTCTCGAGCTGTTCGCGATCCACGACGCGGTATTCCAGCGCCCCGCGGCGGCCGGCCGCCAGGTCGATCGCCAGCGCCAGGCTGACGGCCTGCCGGTCGATGGCGCCCGGTTCCGCGTCGAAGCGGTGCTCGCCGCGATGGTCGCGGCTGACGATGCCCATATCACTGCATTCGATCCGACGCTCGCGCTTGCGCAGGCCGCTCTGGCGGTAGTCGTGGCGGAGGCACTGCAGGCCCGACGCGGTTTTCCTGAAGCGGGAGGTTTCCTCGATGCGCAGTCCGGCCAGCGCCGCCAGCCCCTGGGTGCCGCGCGTGTGCTCCTCCAGCCGCCAGACGCCGTCGCCCTCCGATGTCAGCGATACGGTGGCGTGGCCTTCGACCGCGCCGCCGCGCAGCAGCTCGTACTCGGCGACGTATGGCGACAGCGCCTCCGCCGCGAGACACGGGGCGGCGAGCGCGAGCAGCGCGAGCAGGGAGGCGTAACAGAGCCGCTTCATGCGCGAAGCTCCCGGGGATCGGCCGGATCCAGGCGCAGCGGAGCGGCCAGCGCGGCGCCGTCGAAGCGTGGCGACGTGCCCGCGAGGTCGAGACGGCCGCTGGCGATGGCGCGGACGGTGGCCGGCAGCAGAAGGTGCTCGCGCTCCAGCACGCGTGCGGCCAGGCGCTCCGGGGTGTCGTGCGGTTCGACCGCGATGCTGGCCTGGGCCAGCAGCGGACCGGCATCGAGATCGGCGGTGACCACGTGCACGCTGCAGCCGTGGCGCGCGTCACCCGCGGCCAGCGCGCGCGCATGGGTGTCCAGGCCCGGATAGAGCGGCAGCAGCGAGGGATGGATGTTGATCATCGGGATGGTCAGGCGGGACAGCGCATCGGCGGAGACGATGCGCATGTATCCCGCACAGACGATGAGGTGCGGCTGAACCTGCGCGACGCGCGCGAACAGGCGGGCGTCGTGCGAGGCGCGCGGTTCGCCGGCTTCGCGCGGTACCGGAGCCGCCTCGATGCCGGCCTCGCGCGCCAGCGCGAGCGCGCCGGCGTCGGCCTGATCGGAAAACACCCCGACGATGCGATAGCCGGCGCGCGGCGCGCGGCTCGTGGCCAGCAGCGCAGCCAGGTTGCTGCCCCGGCCCGAGGCCAGCACCGCGATCCGCAGCATCAGCCGATCCGCACGCGTTCGTCGCCGTGCGCCGCGACCACTTCCCCGATCGGCCGCGTATCCAGCCCGGCCTGTTCCAGCATCGCCTGCATCGCAGCCGCCTCGCCGGCAGCGGCGATGATCACGAAGCCGATGCCGCAGTTGAAGGTGCGCCACATTTCCGCGTCCGCGATGCCGCCTTCGCGCTGGATCCAGTCGAACACCGGCGGCAGTGCCAGCGCGCCGGCGTCGATCGCCACGCCCAGCCCCTCGGGCACCACCCGGACGACGTTCTCGCTCAGCCCGCCGCCGGTGATGTGCGCCAGGGCGTGCGGAGCGTGCGCGGCGAGCAGGGCGAGGATCGGCTTGACGTAGATTTGTGTGGGCGCCATCAGCGCGTCGCCCAGCGTGACGTCGCCGAGCTTCAGGTCCGGCGCGGCGCCGCTGCGCGCCAGCACGCGGCGGATCAGCGAATAGCCGTTGGAGTGCGGGCCGCTCGAGGCCACGCCGAGCAGCACGTCGCCGGCGCGCACCGCGCGGCCGTCGAGCAGCGTCGACTTTTCCACTCCGCCGACGCAGAAGCCGGCCAGGTCGTATTCGCCCGGCGGGTACATGTCGGGCATTTCCGCGGTTTCGCCGCCGATCAGCGCGCAGCCGGCGCGCACGCAGCCTTCCACGATGCCGCCGACCACGCGTGCGGCGGTGTCCACCTCGAGTTTCCCGGTGGCGAAGTAGTCGAGGAAGAACAGCGGCTCGGCGCCCTGCACCAGCACGTCGTTGACGCACATGCCGACCAGGTCGATGCCGATGCTGTCGTGGCGATTCCAGTCCTGCGCCAGCCGGAGCTTGGTTCCGACGCCGTCGGTCCCCGACACCAGCACCGGCTCGCGGTACCTGTTCGACAGGTCGAACAGCGCGCCGAAGCCGCCCAGTCCGCCCATGACCTCGGGGCGGAAGCTGCGCCGCACCAAGGGCTTGATGCGGTCGACGAGAGCGTTGCCGGCGTCGATGTCGACGCCCGCGTCGCGGTAGGTGAGCGGCGGCTTGGCGGCGGTCACGGCAGAGTCCTGGCTGCGGGGTGCGCAATTGTAGCCGTTCGCCTGCGGCGCGGTGGTCGATGCGTGGACGCTGCCGCCCGCCTTGCGGCACCATGCGCGCCTGTCTTCGAGGGTTTGCCCATGTCGCGCGCTCCGTCTTTCTTCCGCCTGCTGCTGCTCGTGCTGCTGGCGATCGCGTCCTGTCCGGCAGCGCAGGCGCAGGCACCGGGTCCGTACGAGGGCGAAGTCGCGGTGGCGAGCCAGTCGGAAGCCGATCGCGCGGCGGCGCTGCCGCAGGCCCTCGCCCAGGTGCTGGCCAAGGCCGGGGCCCCGGCCGATGCCGCGCACGGCGTGGAGGCGTCGAGCCTCCTGCAGCAGTATCGCTATCGTCAGGATGTGGTGGAGCTGGGCGGAGTGCCGACGCAGCGCCTGCACCTGATCGCGCGTTTCGACGCCGCCGGCGTGCAGCGACTGCTGGCGGCCGGCGGCGGCGCCGTGGTGGCGCCGGCGCAGCGCGCCCAGCCGATCGTCTGGCTGGCGATCGACGATGGGTCCGGGGCGCGCATCGTGTCGCAGGATGCGGCGGCAGCCATGCTGCCGCTGACCACCCGTGCCGGTGAGCGCGGCCTTCGCCTGCGGCTGCCCGCGTGGGATGCCCAGGATCAGGCCATCCTCCGCGCCCTGGACCTGGCCGGCGAAGAGACCTACGCGGTGGATGCGGTCACGCGACGCTATGGCGGGCCGGCGCTGATCGGCTGGCTGCGGCGCGGCGAGGGCGGCTGGGTGGCGGACTGGCGCGTGCGCGATGGGGAAACCGAGATCGGGCGCTGGCAGACCCGTGATCCGCAGGCCGCCGCGGCGCTGGCTGCGGGTGCGGACGGCGCGGTCGATGCGCTGGCGCGACGGCAGGCGCAGGTGACGCTTTCCGGCCCGGCCGGAACCTATCGCGTCGTGGTGCAGGGCCTGGAAAGCGCCGCCGACTATGCGCGCGTGCTCGCGACGCTGCGCCGTCAGGCGATCGTGCGTGCGGTGTCTCCGGTCGCCCTGGCGGCCGGTCGCGTGGAACTGGACGTGGAGCTGGGTGCGGGCGTCGCAAGCCTCGCGCAGCTGCTGGCGGGCGGCGCGCTGGAATCGGTCTCGGTCGGTGACCTGGACGCGCCCAGCGAGTTCACCCTGCGCCGCTGATGGCGCTTCGCCGCGACGCGGCGCGGTCACTCGGGCGTCCGCGCAGCGTCCCTGACCTTCAGGAATGCCGATGAAGCGCTGGAGAAGACGATGAGCGATACGCACAAGTGGCAGATGGCCGCGCTGGTGCTGGGAATCGGCCTGCTGCTGTGGCTGCTGGGCCCGGTGCTGACGCCGTTCGTGGTCGCCGCGCTGCTGGCCTATCTCGGCGATCCGATGGTGGACCGCCTGGAGCGGCTGCGGCTGTCGCGCACCGGCGCGGTCGTCATCGTGTTCCTGCTGATGACCCTTACTCTGGTGGGTGTGGTTCTGCTGCTGATTCCCCTTCTGGAGCGGCAGGTCTCCACCCTCATCGACCAGTTTCCGCGCTATCGCGACTGGTTCACTGGCACCGTGCTGCCCTGGATCACCCAGCGCACCGGCGTGGAGATCGAAGGGATCGATCTCGAATACCTCTACGGCATGCTGCGCGACCACTGGAAGCAGGCCGGCGGCTTCGCCGCTGCGGTGCTGGGCGGCATCTCGCGCTCGGGCCTGGTGATCATCGGCTGGCTGGTCAACCTGGCACTGATCCCGGTGGTGGCCTTCTATCTGCTGCGCGACTGGGACGTGATGGTGGAGAAGATCCGCCTGCTGATCCCGCGCAAGGTCGAGCCGGTCATCTCGCGCCTCGCGCGCGAGGCCGACAGCGTGCTCGGCGGCTTCCTGCGCGGCCAGCTCAGCGTGATGGTGGCGCTGGGCGCGATCTATTCGATCGGGCTGTGGATGGTGGGCATCGACCTGGCGCTGCTGATCGGGATGATGGCCGGGCTGGTGAGCTTCATCCCCTACCTCGGTGCCATCGTGGGCGTGGGCGCCGCCCTGATCGCGGCCCTGGTGCAGCACGGCGACCTTACCCACGTGCTGCTGGTGGGGCTGGTGTTCGGCGTCGGACAGACGCTGGAGAGCGTGGTGCTGACGCCGTTCCTGGTCGGAGACCGGATCGGCATGCATCCGGTCGCGGTGATCTTCGCGGTGATGGCCGGCGGCCAGCTCTTCGGCTTCGTCGGCGTGCTGGCGGCGCTGCCGGTGGCCGCGGTGGTGATGGTGATCCTGCGCTACCTGTACGAGGAATACACCGCGAGCCGGCTGTACGCCGGCGACCACCCACCGGCGGACGGTCTGCCGCCTCCCGCCGGGGGGCCGCCGGGGCTGCGGCGCAAGACAAATCCGCGTGGGCGCAGGCGGCGAGGACGTCCTCCGGAGACCGATCCGGATGGATCAGGCGCATGACCTTGACGCCGCAGCTGCCGCTGGCGCTGCGCCCGGCGCCCGACTTCCGCTTCGAGACCTTCGTCGGCGCGCCCGAGGCGGTCGGTCGGCTGCGCGCGATGGCCGTGGGCGAGCCGGGGTTCGTGCTGCTGTCCGGGCCCGAGGGCAGCGGCAAGACCCACCTTGCCATCGCCACCGCGCAGGCCGCCGCGGCTGCGGGCATTGCGGTGCAATACGTGCCGCTGGCGCGCCTTCGGGGACGGGTGGAAGACGGACTGGCCGGGCTGGACCGGCTCGGCCTGGTGGTGCTCGACGGGCTGGAGGCGGTGCTGGGCGCGCGCGTCGATGAGGTTGCGCTGTTCGATTTCCACAACCGCTGCCACGCCGCCGGGTGCATGCTGCTTTACGTGGCCGCCCAGTCTCCGGCCGGACTGGCGGTGGACCTGCCGGACCTGCGCTCGCGCCTGGGCCAGTGCGTCCAGCTGATCCTGCCGCGCAGCGACGATGCGCTGCGCGCGGCGATCCTTCAGCGCAGGGCGCGGGATCGCGGCTGGACGCTCGACGAGGCGGCGGCGGGCTATCTGCTGCGTCGGGTGGGGCGCGACATGGTTTCGCTGGTGGCCCTGCTCGATCGGCTGGATCGGGCCAGCCTGGCCGAACAGCGCCGCGTCACGGTGCCGCTCATCCGTGCCGTGCTGGAGCGGGCCGAGGGCGGCGAGACCGCCGGCCCGCCGTGATGGCGCGGCTCAGAACAGGTCGCCGCCGGCTGAGAAGCTGCGCTCCATGCGGTCGCCCAGGCCGCCGATCTCCAGCACGATGCGGTCCACCTCGGCGGCGGTGAGCGAGGCGTAGGGGCGGTTCTCGCACAGGTTCAGGTAGGGCACGCCGTCCAGTTCGGAGAGGGCGAGATAGCCCACCCGCTGCGCCCAGTTGAAGTGCAGGGCGCGCCGCGCGTCGACGCCGGTGATGGGCGCGATCGCGGTGCTGACGCGAAGGAAGAGGCGGCCGTCATCGTCCTGCATCTCGGTCAGGTAGATGGTCTGCCGGCGTGCGCCCTGATCCAGCGACAGCTCGACGCCCAGGAGGTAGGCATCGCTGGTCCGGACCGTGTAGTGGGCGAGGATGTGGGCGCGGATCTGCTCGAAGGTCTGCATGGGAATCTGACAGGAAAGGGCAGCGGGTATTCTAGCCACCGCCGCACGTTTTCCCGCCACGAGGCCGATGCATGTCCCAGACCGAGGCTGAACTGCGCCGCCTGAGTATCCTGGCCGCGATCCGCGCGGTGCCTGCAGGCCGTACCGCAAGCTATGGCCAGATCGCGCGCCGCGCCGGTTTTCCGCGCTGCGCCCGGCTGGTGGCGCGGATCCTGTCCGAGGCCGACGCGGCGCTGCCCTGGCACCGCATCGTGCGTTCCGACGGGCGCATCGCCTTTCCGCCCGGATCGGCGGCGTTCGACGAGCAGGTCGCGCGCCTGCGCGGCGAGGGCGTGGCCGTCACCGGCGGTCGGGTGCGGTCGACAGGCGATGCGGACGCCTGGCTGGATCAGGTGCTGTGGGGCTGACGCGCCGCGCCCGCGTAGAATGCCCTTTCTTCCGCCAGCCGGTTCCCTCGCCATGCTCGACAACGTGCCACCGATCACGCGCGCGCTGCTGATCGCCAACGTGCTGCTGTTCCTGGCCATCATGGGGCTGGGCGAGGCGCGCTTCCTGGACCTGATGCTCTGGCCGATGGGCGACTATCCGGTGCGCCTGCCGGACGGTTCCACGGGGCTGGTCGGGTTCCTGCCCTGGCAGCTGCTGAGCTACGGATTCCTGCACGGTGGCATGACCCACCTGTTCTTCAACATGTTCGCGCTGTGGATGTTCGGCGGCCCGCTGGAGGCGACCTGGGGCAGCCGCCGCTTCCTGCACTACTACCTCGTCTGCGTGCTGGGCGCCGGCCTGGTGCAGCTGCTGCTGGCGACGCTCGCGGCCAATGGCGGCGGCATTCCCTATCCGACGGTCGGCGCCTCGGGCGGCGTGTTCGGGCTGCTGCTCGCCTACGGCCTGCTGTTTCCCAATCACCGGCTGATGCTGCTGTTTCCGCCGATCCCGATGCGTGCGCGCACCTTCGTGATCTGCTACGGCCTGCTCGAACTGTTCCTCGGCGTGACCGGCACCGCGCCCGGCGTGGCGCACTTCGCCCATCTGGGCGGCATGGCCTTCGGCTTCCTGTTGCTCCAGTACTGGCGTGGACGCTGGCCGTTCCGCCGCACGCGCCGCTGAGGTGACGCGCTTCACGGATCGGCCCCGGATCATTGTCGCGCGCGCGCGCAGCGCCTAGACTTGCGCGGGCACTTTTCAGGGACGTGGCAATGTTCAGGACGATGACGACGGGTGCGGTGCTGCTGGCCGCTGTGGTGCTGTCCGGCGATGCGCTGGCGGTGAGCTGCAACAGCGAGGTCGGGCAGCCGCTGCCGGTGCGCACCACGCCGGTGCCGCCCCTGTATTCGGGCATGCTCGGCCGCCCTGCGGCGCTTGCCGCGCCGCGCACGCTGCTGGCCGAGAGCCGCGACGAGTCCCTGGCGCTGGACGTGGTGCTGATGCGCCTTCGCCTTGAGGCCTGTGCCGCGCAGCCCAAGGACGAGTTCGCCAACTACGTGCCCAAGACCGAGTTCGACAACACGCCGTATCGGTTCAACATGGACAAGGGCAAGAAGTTCACCGCGGCCGAGTTCGACGCCTGGATGAAAAGCCGCGGCGTGCGCGTGGTGCCGGTCCGGCCCGCCGCCCCAGGCGAGGCGCCGGCCGCTGCCGGTCAGGCTGCCGCCACCGGAGCCGCCGCGGTTTCCGATTGACTGCACTGGCACGCGCGGCCTGCTGCGTGCGCCGCGCGTAGTAGCATGTGCGGATGACGAAGAATACGAGCGGCCGGCGCGGGAAGTCCGGCAACGAGGGGCCCGGGCGGCCCGGCTGGATGCCGGAGTCGCTGGTTCAGGCCGAGACCGCTGAAAAGCGCACGCCCGGTTCGAAGCGCCCGCGCAAGGGCACCGGCGCGGAGGCTTCGCCGGCAGCATTGAAGAAGGTTCGCACCGAGGAGGCGCGCGCGCCGCGCCGCAAATCCGATGCGCCGCCGCCGGCCGCGTCTGCCGGCCGCCGCGCGGCAAAGCCCGCCAGGGCAACGCCCATGCCCGATCGCTACGCCGAGCGCGAAGCGCTGCGCTACGAGCGCCCCATCGCCAGCCGCGAAGCAATCCTGGCGCTGGTGGACCAGGCCGACGGGCCGCAGTCGATCGAGCGGCTGGCCGAACAGCTCGGGCTGACGGCCCCCGACCGCTTCGAGGCACTCAGCCGCCGCCTCGCCGCCATGCTGCGCGACGGCCAGCTGCACGTGAACCGGCGCGGCGGCTACGTGCCGGCGCAGAAGACGGCGCTGATCGCCGGCACCGTCACCGCCAATCCAGAGGGCTTCGGCTTCCTGCGCCCGGATGCCGGCGGCGAGGATCTGTTCCTGCCGCCGCGCGAGATGCGCAAGGTGTTCCACGGCGACCGCGTGCTGGTCAACGTGGTGAACGTCGACGCGCGCGGGCGGCGCGAGGGCAGCATCGTCGAGGTGCTCGAGCGCCGCGTGACGCGGCTGGTCGGCCGCTACGACGAGCGCGCCGGCATCGGCCACGTCACCCCGGACGACCGCCGCCTGCTGCAGGACGTGCTGATTCCGCCCGAGGCGCGCAAGGGCGCGCGGCCCGGGCAGCTGGTGGTATGCGAAGTGGTGGAAGCGCCGGCGCACGGGCGTCCGCCGATCGGGCGCGTGCTGACGGTGCTGGGCGATGCCCTCACCCCTTCGCTGGTGGTCGAGGTGGCGATCCACGGCCACGGACTGCCGCACGTCTTCCCCGATGCGGTGCTGGAGCAGGCCGCTGCGGTGCCGCAGGAGGTACCGGCCGATGCGGCCGCAGCGCGCGTCGATCTGCGCGCGCTGCCGCTGGTGACCATCGACGGCGAGGACGCGCGCGATTTCGACGATGCGGTCTGGTGCGAACCCAACCGAGACGGTTTCCGCCTGGTGGTGGCGATCGCGGACGTTTCACACTACGTCGGCCCCGAGTCGCCGCTCGACGAAGAGGCACGCACCCGCGCCACCTCGGTGTACTTTCCCGGCTACGTGATCCCGATGCTGCCGCAGACGCTGTCCAACGGCATCTGCTCGTTGCGCCCCGACGAGGACCGCCTGTGCTTCGTCTGCGACATGCAGGTCGATCGTGCCGGCGAGGTGGTGCGTTCGAAGTTCTACGAGGCGGTGATGCGTTCGCACGCCCGCCTGACCTATTCCCAGGTCTGGAGCGCGGTCGGCGAGGACGATCCGGAGGCCATCGCGCAGGTCGGCGCGCGCATGCCGCAGCTGCGGCATCTGCATCAGCTCTACCGCCTGCTTGCCCGCGCCCGCGCGGCGCGCGGCGCGATCGAGTTCGAGACCGGCGAGGTGCACTTCCTGCTGGGACCGGGCGGCGAAGTGGTGCAGGGCGGCATGCAGGAACGCAACGATGCCCACAAGCTGATCGAGGAATGCATGATCGCGGCCAACGTCGAGGCGGCGCGTTTCCTGCTGAAGAAGAAGGTTCCCGCGCCGTTTCGCGTGCACGATCGGCCGCCCGAGCAGAAGTATGCGGATCTGCAGGAGTTCCTTGCCGAATTCAAGCTCTCCATGCCGCCCTGGGCCACGGTGCAGCCGCGCGACTTCACCGCGCTGCTGAAGAAGGCGCGCAAGCGCGCCGACGGAGCCCTGATCGAATCGGTGCTGCTGCGCTCGCAGAGCCTTGCGAGCTATGCCACCCAGAACATCGGCCATTTCGGCCTCGCGCTGGAGGCCTACGCGCACTTCACTTCGCCGATCCGCCGCTACGCCGACCTCCTCGTGCACCGTGCGCTCAAGCACGCGCTGAGCGGGGGGCGCGCCACCGATTTCCGCTATGCGCCGCACGACATGGCCAGCCTGTGCCTGCACTGCTCCGAACGCAGCCGCCGCGCCGAGGAAGCCGAACGCGAGGTCGACGAGCGCTACCGCGCGGCGTGGATGGAGCAGCACGTGGGCGGCGAATTCGACGGCATCGTCTCGGGCGTGACCTCGTTCGGCCTGTTCGTGGAAATGAGCGAATCCCGGGTTACCGGGCTGGTGCACGTGACCCAGTTGCCCAACGACTGGTACCACTTCGACCCGGTGCGCAAGATCCTCGCCGGCGAGCGCAGCGGGCAGGCCTGGCGCCAGGGCGACGCCGTGCGCGTGCTGGTGCTGCGCGCCAGCATCGAGGACCGTCGCATCGACCTGCGTCTGGCGCTGGACGCGTCCAACCCTGTGCCCGTGCGCGGAACCCGCCGTGCCCGCAGCGCGGCCCGCTGATTCCCGAGAGAATGATTCGCCATGGCTGATACCGACCGCTGGATCGCCGGCATCAACGCCGCTGCCGCCGTGCTCGAACACGACGCGGTTGGCGTGCTGGAGGTGATGGTCGAAGCGCGCGCGCGCAACCCGCGGCTGGCCGAGCTGGCCGACCGCGCGCGCGGCGAGGGCATCGCGGTGCGCAGCGTCGGCAGCGAGGTGCTCGACCGCATGTCCGGCGGCGTGCGCCACCAGGGCATCGTGGTGCGTTGCAGGGCCGCCCGCAGCCTCGGTGAGGACGATCTCGCGGCGCTGCTGGACACCGTTCCGCGCGCCCTGCTGCTGATCCTCGACGGCGTGCAGGACCCGCACAACCTCGGCGCCTGCCTGCGCAGCGCCGCAGCCGCCGGAGTCACCGCGGTGGTGCTTCCCAAGGATCGCAGCGCGCCGGTCAATGCCACGGTGCACAAGACGTCCGCCGGCGCCGCCGACCGCATCGCGGTGGTGCGGGTCACCAACCTGGCGCGTACGCTGGAGACGCTCAAGCAGGCCGGTGTCTGGCTGGTGGGTCTGGCCGGGGAATCGGAGTCGAGCCTGTATTCGATGGATCTTCGCGGCGCGGTGGGCATCGTGCTGGGTGGCGAAGGCGAGGGCATGCGTCGCCTCACCCGCGAGCGCTGCGACTTCCTTGCGCGCATTCCGATGCCCGGAGAAATGGAAAGCCTCAACGTCTCGGTCGCCACCGGTATCGCGCTGTTCGAGGCGGTGCGCCAGCGCCAGCATCCAGGCTGAACGGCCGCCGCCGTTCGTCGGTTTTTCGGCGGCGCGTGGCGGCGCGGGCGACCGCCTCCGGGTAAGCTTTTCCCATCTTCGCTGGCACAGGGGTCTCTCGATGGCGTCGATCTATGATTTCACCGCGGAAGACATCAACGGCGTCGCGCGCCCGCTGGAGCTGTGGCGTGGCCAGGTGCTGCTGATCGTCAACGTGGCCTCCAAGTGCGGCTTCACCCCGCAGTACCAGGGGCTCGAGGCGCTGTACGAGGCGCATTCCGGCCGTGGCTTCGCGGTGCTGGGCTTCCCCTGCAACCAGTTCGGTCAGCAGGAGCCGGGCGACGCCGAGGAGATCAAGCGTTTCTGCACCCTGACCTACGGCGTGCGTTTCCCGATGTTTGCCCGGGTCGAGGTCAACGGTGCCAACGCGCATCCGCTGTACCGCTGGCTCAAGGCCCAGAAGCCCGGCCTCCTGGGCAGCGAGGCGATCAAATGGAACTTCACCAAGTTCCTGGTCGATCGCGACGGCCAGGTGCGGCATCGCTACGCGCCGATGGATGCGCCGGAAAAACTGGAGAAGGACATCCTCGCCCTGCTGTAGTCGCCTGGTGGCGGCTAGCCCGCGCGGGTCTTGTCCGGCCAGACGCACAGGTCGGCGATCACGCACTCCGGGCACTGGGGCTTGCGCGCCTTGCAGACGTAGCGTCCGTGCAGGATGAGCCAGTGGTGCGCGTCCTTGCGATAGGCCGCCGGCACGTTGCGCAGGAGCTTGCGCTCCACTTCTTCCACGGTCTTTCCGCGCGCCAGCCCGGTGCGGTTTGAGACGCGGAAGATGTGGGTGTCCACCGCGATGGTCGGTTCGCCGAAGGCCACGTTCAGCACCACGTTGGCGGTCTTGCGACCGACGCCCGGCAGCGCTTCCAGCGCAGCGCGATCGCGTGGCACTTCGCCGCCGTGGCGCTCGATCAGCAGGCCGCAGGTGGCGATGAGGTTCTTCGCCTTGGCGTTGTACAGGCCGATGGTGGCGATGTGGCGCTTGAGGCCCTCTTCGCCCAGGGCGAGCAGGGTCTGCGGGGTATTGGCCACGGGAAACAGCCGGCGGGTGGCCTTGTTGACGCCCACGTCGGTGGCCTGCGCCGAGAGGATCACCGCGACCAGCAATTCGAAGGGACTGCCGTATTCCAGCTCGGTCTCGGGATGGGGATTGAGCTCGGCCAGGCGGCGGAACAGTTCGGTGCGGTCGGCGGGTTTCATGGCGTGGACTCGCGGGCCGCGCGCGGCGGCAGGGTCAGGCGTTCGATCCACGGCGTCAGCGCACAGGCCAGCACGACGGCGGCACCCAGCGCGACGGGCGGCGCGCCCAGCAGCCAGGCCATGGCCGTGCCGAGGCCTGCCAGCGCCGCCACCGCGATGCGTCCCCGTGCGGTGCTCGGCAGGTGGCGCGGCTCGCCCAGCAGGAATCCTGCCGCCAGCGCGCCGCTGACCAGGCCGCTTGCCGGCAGCGCGCCGACGACGCAGGCGAAGGCGACCGGCAGGGCGAAGACGAGCATGGGCGGCACGCGCAGCAGGCCGAGTCGCGCCAGCGCGAACGCCGCGGCGAGCCAGGCGCCCGATACCAGCAGGGCCTCCGGCACCAGCATGCGCCCGGGCGCCAGCGCGCTGCCGCAGGCCTGGGCCAGCGCCACGCCGGCGGTGAGCGCGAGGGCGGCAGGAGGGAATGGGTTGGCCGCGGCAGCGCCGAACAGCCGCGAGGCGACGAGGCTCGCGGCCAGTGCCAGCGCGGCCATCCAGGGTGGTGCCGCCGCCGGCCAGAGCGCGGCGACGAGCAGGGACGCGCCCAGCGCGTGGATCAGGTCGAAGGACAGGCTGCTGCGGCTCGTACCGCCAATCGGGATGAGGCGCAGGGCGGCGGCCAGCGCCAGCGCGACCGCGCACGGCAGGACGCAGCGCGCCGGCAGGGACGGGTCGATTCGCGCGGCCTGCAGCGCCAGCGGCGGCAGCATGGCCACCAGCACGCAGGCGGCGCGGCGCGCTGGGGTGCGTCGCCAGGCGGGCAGTGCGACGGCGTTCACGCCTCGCCCCGCGGCGCCGCGGGGCGCCGGGCGCGGGCCAGCGCCGCTGCGACGGCTTGCGCCGAGGCGTTCGTGGTGCGCTGGCGTTCGCGTTCGGCGGCCTGCTCCTCACGCTCGCGCGCCAGACGCGCCTCGCGCAGCGCGAAACGCGTGCGCGAGGCGTCGGAAAACTCGCGGCGCTGGTGCGCGAGCCGCAGTTCGTCACGCGCCGCGCAGAACAGGGCGGCCAGCGGAATGCCGCTCGGGCAAAGCGCGTCGCAGGCGGCGCAGCCGGTGCAGTCGTCCAGTCCCAGCGCCCGGGCCTCGGAGGGCGCCTCGCGGCGCAGTGCGGCGAGGATGCGCTGCGGATGCACGCCGGCCGGGCAGGCCGCCGCGCACTCGCCGCAGCGGATGCAGGGCTGGGAGGCTGCCACGGCGGTGTACAGGCTTCAGCGCCCGGTGAAGGCGGGCTTGCGGCGCTCCAGGAAGGCGCGGGTGCCTTCGCGCATGTCCTCGGTGGAGGCCGAGGTGGCAAAGGCCTGCGCTTCGTAATCCAGGCCGGTCGCGAGATCGGCCTCGCCGCCCAGGATCACCGCGTCGAGCACGCCGCGCAGGGCCTCGGGGGCGGATGCGGCGAGCTGTTCGGCCAGTGCCAGGGTTTCGGCCTCCAGCGCCTCGGGGGCCACCACGCGGTTGACCAGATTGAGCTCGTAGGCGCGCGCCGCGCCGATCTGGGCGCCGGTCAGGCACAGCTCAAGCGTCGCGCCGCGGCCGGTGACGCGCAGCAGGCGCTGGGTGCCGCCGAAGCCCGGCAGCACGCCCAGGTTCACCTCGGGCTGGCCGAGGCGCGCCTTCTCGCTGGCGATGCGCAGGTGGCAGGCCAGCGCCAGCTCCATGCCGCCGCCCAGCGCATACCCGTTGATCTGCGCGATCACCGGCTTGCCGAGGGTCTCGACGGTGCGCATGGTGCGTTGGCCGCGCCGCGCGAAGTCGCGCGCCTGGACCGGCGTGACGGTGGCCAGTTCGGAAATGTCGGCGCCGGCCACGAAGGCCTTTTCGCCCGCGCCGCGCAGGATCAGCGCGCGCACGGAATCGTCGGCGCCCGCCTCTTCGAAGGCGCGGGTGAGTTCGTCGAGCGTGGCCGCGTTGAGCGCGTTCAGTTTGTCGGGGCGGTTGACGGTGATGCGGCGCACCGCGCCGAGGTTTTCGATCAGGAGGTTGGCGAAGGCCATTGGGATACCCGCAAAGGTGGAATGCCGACCGCTGATTGTAGCCGCTCCGCCTGCGGCTGATCGTCGCGCGCCCGCGGGTGAAACTTTCCGCCGGCTGTACGGTCTCTCCACGCCGTGCCGGGCAGGCAAACCGGGTACTGGCGATTCGCGGAACGCGTCGCTATCCTTGCGCGTTCTTTCTCGGCCACGGGCGTGGCCGATCCACCAGGAGACAGGCATGAAGTTGCGCTGGACGGTCGCGCTGTTGGCGGCCACGACGATGAGCGCCGCGTTGGCGCAGGACACCACGTCCGACAAGGGCAAGCTGAGCTACGCGGTCGGCTACCAGATCGGCCACGACTTCACCGAGCGCAAGCTCGATGTCGACCTGGCGACCGTGATTCGCGCCATCCAGGACGGCTACGCCAAGCGCGATCCGGCCGTTCCGACCGAGCAGATGGGCGCGGCGCTCGAAGCCATGCAGAAAAAGCTGCTGGATGATGCCAAGGCCGAATTCGACAAGGTCGCCGGCGAAAACAAGCGCAAGAGCGACGCCTTCCTGGCGCAGAACCGTGGCAAGACCGGCGTGCAGACGCTGTCCTCGGGCATCCAGTACCGCGTGATCGAGACCGGCACCGGCGCCAAGCCCACGGCCGCCTCGGAGGTGAAGATCCACTTCCGCGGATCGCTTGCCACCGGGCAGGAGTTCGCCAGCACCTACCAGGGCAACGAGCCGGTGTCGATCAAGGTCGGTGAAGCCCCGCTGCCGGGCCTGCGCCAGGTGCTGCCGATGATGACCCAGGGGTCGCGCTGGGAAGTCTTCATGCCGCCCGAGCAGGCCTATGGCGACACGGTGCGCCCGATCGGCCCCAACCAGGCCGTCGTGTTCGACGTGAAGCTGGTCGAAGTGAAGTGAACCTCGGCGCGCTCTCTCGGGTGAGTCCGCCCGAAAGCGCGCCGCGAGTGTTCCACACGGCCGGACGCGGGTACCGCGTTCCGGCCGTGTGCGTTTCCGGGGGGCGCTTCCTGCGCCGTGCTGGCGCGGTCTGGCGCCGGTCGCCGCGCGCGGTGGCGTGATGCTGCCCGCTGCTCCGCCCCCGATCAATCCGCTTGCCGATCCCGAACGCTTGCGCCAGGCACTGCTGCCGCTGTCGGGCGAGCCGAGCGGGGCGGGCTGGAACCTGGACGAAATCGCCGACGTGATCGATCCGCAGCGCCTGGTCAATGCCGCCGTTCTGGTGGGACTGATCGAGCGCCCGGCCGGGGCGCACGTGCTCCTGACGCGCCGCACCGATTCGCTCCAGCACCATGCCGGCCAGGTGAGCTTCCCGGGCGGGCGGATCGATCCGGAGGACCGCTCCGCGCTCGATGCGGCACTGCGCGAGGCGTGGGAGGAAGTCGCCATCGCGCCTGCGCAGGTCGAGCCGCTGGGCTATCTGGACCCCTATGCGACCATCACCGGATTCCGCGTGCTGCCGCTGGTGGCGAGGCTGCCCGCGGATTACCGCGTGATCCCCAATCCCGACGAAGTCGTCGATGCCTTCGAGGTGCCGCTGGCCCCGCTTCTGGCGGGCGATCGCCTGGTCAGCCTGAGCGACTCCTATCGCGGACGCGCGCGCAGCTACTGGGAGTATCAGGTGGGGCCGCACCGCATCTGGGGTGCGACCGCGGCCATGCTGGTCAATCTCGGGCGCCGTCTCGGCGCGGCGATCTGATCGCCTGATCCCGCCGCTGTCGTGCGGGTACCTGGCTTCAGCGGCACTGGCGCCAGCGTACCTGCGCGGGCTGCTCGGAGCCGTTTCCGGGGACATCGATCTGCAGCCGGGTATAGCGCAGCTCCTCGTGCTGCAGCAGCGAGCGGCAGACGTCCTCCACCACGACGGCAAGTTCCGCGTCTTCGAGGGGTTCGCGCAGGCTGATCTGGAGCGTGGAGCGGGTCGACCAGCTGGCGCTCGCCATCGAGGTCAGGTCGCGTACTTCCATGACCGCAGACGCGCGACGCGAGGCGAGCTGCTGTTCGGTGAGATTGGCATCGGGCAGCGTTGGCGTGCCGGGTGTGGGCGCTGCCGCAGGCGCGCGGGCGGGGGCCGCGGCGGGCGCTGCGATGGGAGGTGGTGCGCTTGGTTCCGGGGCGTACAGTCGGATGACGGTGAACGCCGCGATCGCGGCCAGCAACGCCACCAGCGCCGCGCTCAGCAGGCGCTGGCGCTTGGCGGTCTGCGCCACGCTTTCCGCGTCGACGCGCTGGTCGTGCGCCACCCAGGGCTTGACGTGCGCCCACAGTTCGGGGCCCGCGAGGATCTCGATGCGGCGCTCGTGCGCCAGCTTCGAGGCGTCAGGCGAGGCGCCGGCGCACGACACGATGATGGCGCCGTCGGCTTCCTGCACCTGTACCAGCGAGTGCAGCTGGCTCACCGCTGCCGAGGTGACGGTCTGGTTCGCGCCGTTCCGGCATTGCACCAGGTAACACGCCGTGCCGCGCGCGAAGAGAAGATCGAAGCCGTCCTGGCCCGGCGTGCGGTCCGCGCCGGCCGGCTGCATGCCGCGATCCTTCAGGACTTCGGAAATGAGCCGGCTGTATTCGTTCCAGCGCATCGCGCACAGCAGCGCGATGCCGGCGCGGGCTTCGACGCGTTCGGTGCGGAAGGCCCCCAGGATGCGGGCTGCAAGGAGGAATACGATGATGAGCGTGGCCAGGGCGATGGGCCACGGATACTGAAGCAGGGAAGTAAGTCCCATGGGTGATCGCCGGCGGGAATCAGGCGCGCATCATAGCCCGAGTTCCGCGCGGGCAGGCCGATGCTGCCGCCTAGATCGGCGGGCAGGGCACGCGCGGCGCCGAGCCGGACGGCTGCGCCGCGCGGACGGCTTCACTCCTGGCTGGGCGCAGGCTCCAATGCCGCGGGTTGCGCCACCTTCGTCACCTTGGCTTTCTTCGCGGCGGGCTTGGCGCGGGCCGTGCCGCTGGCAGGCTTCGCGGCGGTCGGCGCCTTGGCAACCGGCTTCTTTTTCGCAGTCGCGGGCTTGGTTGCGGCCTTGGCTGCTTCGGGCTTGGCGGTGCGGGTGGCAGGCGGGACGGAATGCGACTCGGACGCGGCAGGCGCCTGCTTCCTGGCCGCTGGCGTCTCGGCGAGGTCGCGCAGGCGCGCGTTGAGCTGGTCGACGCGCTGGATCAGGGCCTGCAGCTCCTCCCGGCCCGGTACGCCGAGGCGGACAAGGGCGCGCTGCACGCGCTCCTCGAACACCTTTTCAAGGCGGTCCCAGGTGTCGGCGGCGCGATCCTTGACCTGTTCGACACGGTTCTCGACCGAGCCGCGCACTGCGTTGACCTTGCCGCTGGCCAGCGAGCGGGTCTTCTTTTCCACGTGCACACCTTCCTTCACCAGCGCCTCGAACAAGCGCGTGCTTTCCTGCTGTGCACGGCCGAGCGCTTTCACGCTGGTCTGCCAGATCTGCTGGGCGGAATCCATGATTCCGCGCGCCGCGTGGTCATCGGCGGGCGCTGCGGCGGACTTCTTGCGTGTCGCTGCCGCGGTCCGCGTCGATGCGGTTTTGCGGGCCGGGGCCGGGGCCGGCTTGGCGGGTGAGGATGCGCCGGGTTTGGCGGACTTGAACTTGGCCATGGGAGCATTCCTATGGAGGCGGACGGGACGTTGAGGGCGTGAGGCTAGGCGGCATGCCTAGAATAATCACACTATGGCCGCCGCCGGTCGCACAGGAAGGGCATGGCAGGGCCGCCGCGACGCATGCGGTGTCCTGGGTGCGGAGGGGTGCGTGCTGCGCGTCGCTTCAGGGAGCGCGGCCGGGTGCCTCGCTCAGGCTATCGCGCTGGCCGTGTCGGCGGTTTGCCTGCCGTAGGTGCCCTTCAGCAGGCCCATGAGCCCCAGCACCTCGCGGTGCAGCGACTGCATGCTGGCATGGGGCGATTGGTGGGTCTCCTGATAGACGATCGCCAGCCACAGCGCGAGGCCGCGCAGGCGCAGCTGGGGAACGCGGGCACGGGCGCGGGTGAAGGCCAGAGTGGCGCCGTCGCCCCAGGGCTGGTGCACGTCGGTGCTGCTGCTGCCGTAAAGGTGCGGAACCGGCGTCTTGGCGGCGGCCTCGATCTCGCTCATCACCAGGTGGCCGACCGCGCGCTGTGCCGTGACCGGCAGGTCGAGCACGCTGCGCTTGATTTCCCGCAGCTGGCGATTGAGCACGGTATAGCGGCAGAACACGAGCAGGCGGGTCAGCAGTTTCACGGACGTTCTCGCAACCTTTGATGGACTGTCGGTGTCGCAGTGCGACGCGATGCGTCATCTTGTGACGCGAGGTGCATCTTCTCAGAGCTCGCGCCGCTTATCCAGTCGTTTGGCACGTTCCTCCATCCGATCCGTGTTTCGGGTCACAAAAGCATCGGCACCGCTGCACGACCTCAGCGGTGCTCCTCGGTCAGCGCCCGGTCAACCTTCTGGAAGCCGCGCGGCAACTGGTGACCGCGCTGCGCCCGCGTGCCGCCGTAGGCCTGCAGGTCGCGCCAGGTGAGGACGAGCTTGCGCTGGCCGCAATGCAGGGTCAGCTCGCCGCCGCTGCGCACGCAGGCCAGCACGGCGAGGCTTTCCTGCCCGGATTTGAGGCGTGCCGGAGGAATCTGGATGAGCTTGTTGCCCTTGCCCTTGTCCAGTTCCGGAAGCTCGGCGATGGGAAATACCAGGAGGTAGCCCGCGCTGGTGATGGCTGCGACGAGATCGTCGGCGGGATCGGCCACGGCCACGGGGGGCAGGAGCTGCGCGTCTGCGCCCGGATTGATGAGCTGCTTGCCGGCCTTCTGGCGACCGAGGAGGTTGTCGAAGGCGGTGACGAAGCCGTAGCCGTGGCTGGTGGCCAGCAGGAACCGCTGGCTGTCCTCGCCGGCGAGCAGCGCGCGGAACGCCGCGCCGGCCGGGGGCGAGAAGCGCCCGGTCAGCGGTTCGCCGTTGCCGCGTGCAGAGGGCAGGGTGTGGGCAGGCGTCGAGTAGGCGCGTCCGGTTGAATCGAGGAAGGCAATCTGCTGGTTGGAGCGCGCGCGCGCGGCGTCGAGCAGCGCGTCGCCCTCGCGGTAGGCAAGCGAGGCCGGGTCGATGTCGTGGCCCTTGGCGGCGCGCACCCAGCCCTTGGCGGAAAGCACGACGGTCACCGGCTCGCTCGCCACCAGGTCGGTTTCGTCGAGCGCCTGCGCGGCGGCGCGCTCGGCCAGCGGCGAGCGCCGCGCGTCGCCGAACTTCTTCGCATCGGCCTGGAGTTCGTCCTTGACCAGCTTCTTGAGTCGGGCGGCAGAGCCGAGCGTGGCGATCAGGGTTTCGCGTTCCTTTGCCAGCGCGTCCTGTTCGCCGCGGATCTTCATTTCCTCCAGCCGCGCGAGCTGCTTGAGGCGGGTTTCCAGGATGTAGTCGGCCTGCTCCCCGGACAGCGCGAAGCGCGCGATCAGCGCGGCGCGCGCGTCGTCTTCGGTGCGGATGATCCGGATCACCTCGTCGAGGTTCAGGAAGGCGACCAGCAGGCCGTCCAGCAGGTGCAGGCGGCGCTCGACCTTTTCCAGCCGGTGCGTGAGGCGCTTGCGCACCGTGTCGGTGCGGAAACGCAGCCATTCCGACAGCATCTGCCGCAGGTTCATCACCTGCGGCTTGCCGTTGAGGCCGATCACGTTGAAGTTGGCGCGGAAGCTGCGCTCCAGATCGGTGGTGGCGAACAGGTGGCCCATGAGCTGTTCGACGTCGATGCGGTTGGAGCGCGGCACCAGCACCAGGCGGATCGGGTTGGCGTGGTCGGATTCGTCGCGCAGGTCCTCCAGCCAGGGCAGCTTCTTGGCGCGCATCTGCGCGGCGATCTGTTCGAGGATCTTGCCGGGGCTGACCTGATAGGGCAGCGCGGTGATGACGATGTTGCCGTTCTCGCGCTGGTACACGGCGCGTGCGCGCACGCTGCCGGTGCCGCTTTCGTAGAGCTTCAGCAGGTCGGCCGCCGGGGTGATGATCTCGGCCTCGGTGGGGAAGTCCGGCCCGCGCAGGTGCTCCATCAGGTCGGCGACGCTGGCCTGCGGGTCGTCCAGCAGGCGCACGCAGGCGCTGGCGACTTCGTTGAGGTTGTGCGGCGGGATGTCGGTGGCCATGCCCACCGCGATGCCGGTGGTACCGTTGAGCAGCACGTGCGGCAGGCGCGCGGGCAGCCAGGAGGGCTCCTCCAGGGTGCCGTCGAAATTCGGCACCCAGTTCACCGTGCCCTGGCCCAGTTCGCCCAGCAGCACCTCGGACAGCGGACTGAGCTTGCTCTCGGTATAACGCATTGCGGCGAACGACTTGGGATCGTCGGCCGAGCCGAAGTTGCCCTGGCCATCGATCAGCGGATAGCGCCAGGAGAACGGCTGGGCCATCAGCACCATGGCCTCGTAGCAGGCCAAGTCGCCGTGCGGATGGAACTTGCCGATCACGTCGCCCACGGTGCGCGCGGATTTCTTCGGTTTGGCGCTGGCCGACAGTCCCAGCTCGCTCATCGCATACACGATGCGCCGCTGCACCGGCTTGAGGCCGTCGCCGATGAAGGGCAGGGCGCGGTCGAGCACCACGTACATGGAGTAGTCGAGGTAGGCACGCTCGGCGTACTCGTGCAGCGGCTTCTGCTCGAAACCGTGGAAGTCGGGGCGGAAGAGGTCGGTCATGCGGCGTCGCGGACAGGATGGATCGGCCGGACATTGTAGGGGCTGACGGGCGCGATCCCGAGGGTGGGCGAAGGCGCTGCTGTGCGGTGTCGTTGTGACGCAAATCACGGGTGCGTACCGGTGTTTGTCAGCGGCGCGTTCCGCTGACATGCTGTGCGCCCCCGGCCCATGGCCCCCACAGGAACTGCCCGCATGCTCCCTACGCTTCGCCGTTCAACCCTTGCGACCGCGCTGGCGCTCGCCCTTTCCGCCGCGACCCCGGCGGGAGCCGCGGTGCATTCCGTTGCTGCGGCTGAGCCCGCGCCCGAAGCGATCATGGCGGCGCGCGCCAATCCGGAGCTGCTGATCCTCGGGGCGGGTGCCTTCGACCCGGCGAGCCAGATGATCGACGCCGCAAGCGTCGGTGCAGCGGCGGACGTGGCCACGTCGTCCTATGCCCTGGTGCAGTTTGCCGACGGCGCGGATCTGGCCAAGGCGCGCCACGCGCTGGCCGCGCAGGGCGTGGAGTTCCTCGCGCATGTGCCAAACAACGCCTATCAGGTCCGCCTCGGCTCGACCGGGCTCAAGGCGCTGCGCGCGCATCCTTCGGTGCGCTGGGCCGGGCTGTGGCAGCCCGCGCTCAAGCTGTCGCCCCTGCTCTGGTCGGCGCAGCGCCGCGACTCGGGTGTGCTCCAGCAGGATGGCAGCTACGAGATCGAGATCAACGCCTTCAGCGGCGTGTCGTCCGCCGCCGTCGCGACCGAGCTGGAGAAGAAGGTTCCGGGCGTGCGCATCACCCAGCGCAGCCGTCGCGCCGAGGCGCTGCCCTATGTGCGTGCGGCGGTGGATGCCGAGGCGCTGGACGCGCTGATCCTGGCGGCCAGCGGCATCGACGGCGTGTCCCATCTGGCGCCATGGCTGCCGACCATAACGATGAACTCGGCCAGCCCGGGCGCGATCCAGGGCAACAGCACGGGCAACTGCAGCGGCAGCGGCACGGTCTGCGGCGCGACGCCCCTGTGGGACCACGGCATCATCGGCACCGGGCAGATCGTCGCGGTGGCCGACAGCGGCACTTCGCCCAATGCCGCCTGGTTCACCCAGCTCGACAAGGGCCTGGGACCGGTCACGGCGATCACGCAGTCGGACAATCCGCCGCCGCTGCTGCCCAACGTCGGCACGCTCTACCCGGACAACAAGATCATCGGCTACTGGCTGCAGCCCGACGGGCCGGTGGATTACGACTTCGTTTCCGGCCACGGCACCCACGTCACCGGCACCGTGCTGGGTGACGCGGCCGGCACTTTCGGGGCGAACACCTACCTGCCCGCCACGCCATTGCAGCCCAATCATGAGCTGGCCGACGGCATGGCGCCGGGCGCGCAGCTGCTGTTCCAGGACGCCGGCGGCACCGCCGCCACCTCGATCTACATCAGCGACTTCGGCGGCACCCTGGAGCAGGCCTATCGCGGCGGCGCGCGCGTCCACAACAACAGCTGGGGTTCCAAGACCGGCGGACGCTATCAGGGCAATGATTCGGAGCTGGATCGCACCGTGCGCCGCAACGAGGATCTGCTGGTGGTGGTCTCGGCCGGCAACGACGTGGCCGGCGCGATGGCCACCGGCTCGCCCTCCAACGCCAAGAACAGTTTGTCCGTCGCGGCGCTGGGGCACGGCGGCAGCCTGGTCAAGGCGAGCTATTCCAACCGCGGCCCGGCGCGCGATGGCCGCATGAAGCCCGACATCGCCGCGCCCGGCAGCAGCATCGTCTCGGCGGCCAGGGAGACCAGCTTCAACCTGACCGTCCAGGTGCCGCGGACGACCAGCATGTCCGGTACTTCGATGTCCGCGCCCACGCTGACCGGCAACGCGGTGCTGATGCGGCAGTTTTTCGCCGACGGCTTCTATCCGCGCGGCGAGCGCACGGCTGATGACGCCTACGATCCCAGCGGCATGGCGATGAAGGCGGTGCTGCTCAACGGCACCAACACCAGCGCGAGTGGCGGCACGGGATTCACCGGGTGGCCCAATCCCGGCACTGGCTGGGGCCGCGCCTGGCTCGACGGCAACCTGTGGTTCAAGACCACCCAGGCCGGTGGCGACGACAGCCGCCGCCTGCGCCTTTTCGAGCGCACCAACGGCGCGGGTCTGGTCACCGGCGAAGCGCACGAATACACCATCGACAACGTGGCCGCCGGCAGTGAACTGCGCGCCACGCTGACCTGGTTCGATGCCGAGGCCGCGCCCGGCGCGGGTGTGGCGCTGGTCAACAACCTCGATCTTGAGGTTCTGGCGCCGGGCGGTGCGCTTTACCTCGGCAATGTCATCGCCAGCGACGTCTCGCAGACCGGCGGCAGCGCGGACGTGCTGAACACGGTGGAACAGGTGCGCCTGACCGCGCCGCTGGCCGGCGCCTACACCTTCCGCGTGAAGGCGCCGGCGGTGCCTGGCAACGGTTCGGAAGGCTCGGACCGGCAGGGCTACGCGCTGGCGGTGTCGGGCGCGTTCGCGCTGCCCGATCCGGCGGCCTATCCGGCTCCCACGGCGCTGGCGGTGACCAGCAACGACGCCAACGGCATTGAGGTCGATTTTTCCGGCGCCGCCGGTGCGCAGGGTTTCCAGCTCTATCGCGTGCCGGGCAGCTGTGCGACGGCGACGCCCGGCAGCTTCCGGATGGTGGCGCACGGGGCCGCCGCGCCGCTGCTCGATGACACCAGCATCGGCGGCTTTGGCTATGCCTACGTTGTGCGCGGAGTGCAGAACGACGTCGAGGGCGAGCGCTCGGACTGCGTCGATGCGGTGTCCAACGACACCTGTTCGCTGATGCCTTCGATGGACGCGCAGTCGCTGTTCGGCGACGGCGCGGCGAGCAACTGCAGCGTGGCGCTGGGATGGGATGCGGCCAGCGCAAACTGCCCGTCTTCGACCGGCATCACCTACACCGTCGAGCGCGATACCGATCCCTACTTCGGTGCGCCACAGACGGTGGCGAGCGGACTGACCACGAATGCCTTCACCGATACCGGCGTCGCAAACGGCGTGCCCTACTTCTATCGCGTCTCGGCGCAGGACAGCTTCGGCAACGGATCGCTCACCTCGCGCGTGATCAACATCACGCCAAGCGGTGTGGAAGGCCCTGATCCGAGCCACTTCCTGGATGACGTGGACACGCACAGCTACATGTCCATGCAGGCGCCGTGGCAAATCACCGACGTGGACGCCAGCAACGGCAACTTCAGCTACCAGAACACCGCCGACAACCAGCCTTATCCCGACATGACCTGCGCCAGCATCACCACGCCGGCGCTGACGCTGGCGCCGGGCACGACGCTGAACTTCAAGGCGCAGTACAACATGGAGTACCAGTGGGACGGCGTGGTGATGGAAATCTCCACCGATGGCGGCGCCAACTGGCTGGACCTGCCGCCGTCCGGCGGGTATCCCAACAGCTTCGCCCAGACCCAGAACCCGCCGGTCAACTCCTGCGGATTCGCGGCTTCGCACGGCGCCTTCACCGGCGTCAGCACGGCGGCAAGCAATGCCGACCCGAACAACGACACCGCCACCGCCGTGTTCAAGCCTTTCAGCGTGGACCTGTCCGCCTATGCAGGGCAGACCGTGCAGGTCCGCTGGCGCATGTCGACCGATCCGGCGTCCGGTTATTTCGGCTTCCGGCTCGACGAGGTCAGCATCAGCGACGGCAGTGCGCTCCAGCCCGAGATCTTCGCCAGTGGCTTCGAGGACGGTGAAACCGGCGGTCCCGGCCCGGGCGGCAACCACATCTGCCAGTAAGTAAGGCGACGCGACATCATTCAGACCCGCCGCGGCGGGTCTGGATGATGAGTGAGGCGAATAGCGATCAGCTGCAGGCACCCATCGCCGCGCGTTCGGATGCGGTGGCGGAGCGCGCGCGGCCGGTATTGCTCAGGATCACCGCCGATTGCACCGCGCCGTCGGCGCAGATGCGCAGGGTGAGATTGGTCCCGCCGGACATCCCGTTGGGCCGAAACACCGCGCGCGGCCGGGTGCTGCCGCTCTGGATGGCCAGGCGCGGCGACACCGGCGACTCGACGCGCAGCAGGGTGTCCTGCGCATCGAAGAGGTCGTCGCCGTTGCGATCCACGAACAGGATCCAGCCGCCCTCCCAGTGCCCGCCGGCGCGGCAGCCCGCATCCGCATCGCCGGGGCAGACCGTGACGGGCCGGCCGTGGGTGACTGCGTGCAGTCGCGCCGCCGCGAACCCGGTCATCACCAGGTTGTGCGCAGACGTGACGTTCGTGCGCGTGAGCAGGCGGCCCATCGCGGGCGCGCCGATGCCGGCGAGAAGTGCCATGACGGCCAGCGTCATCAGCAGTTCGATCAGGGTGAAACCCGTGCGGGTGCGGATCATGGCTGCGCTCCGTGGAAAGTGTGGCGCCAGTCTCGCGTTCGCGCCGTCGCGCAGGCATCGGGCGGAATCGTCCGCGGGCATAGGAAAATGCCCCGTTGCCGCATCGGTGTCCGCGTCGCGGCTTGGCGCTAGAGTGGCCTCATTCCGCTTTCCCGACCCCGTATGGAGGTGCCATGTCCCTTGCTGACCGGTTCATCACCCACGTGGTCGAGAACCAGGCACCGCCGCTGGGGGATTACGACGCCTTCGCGACCGACATTGCCCTGCAGGAGGCGTTGGAGCGCGAGGGAGGGGGATGGGCGCGCGACGCGCTGGCGGCGTTCGGCCCAGTGGCCGGCGGCGAGGCGATGGCCCTGGGGGCTCTCGCGAACCAGCATCGCCCCGCATTTCGGCCCTGCGACGCCTTCGGCAACCGCATCGACGAAGTGGCGTTCCATCCGTCCTATCACCGCCTGATGCAGCTGGGCGTCGAACACGGCGTGCCGAACTTTTCCTGGCGTCACGAAGGCCGCCCCGGCGCACACGTGGCGCGCGCCGCGCTCGCCTATCTGCACATGCAGCCCGAACAGGGCAACAACTGCCCGCTCACCATGACCCACGCCTGCGTGCCGACGCTGCGCCAGCAGCCCGCGCTGGCGCGCGAGTGGCTGCCGCGTATCCTGGCGCCGCGCTATGACGGTCGCGCGGTGCCGGCCGACGCCAAGCCCGGCAACACCATCGGCATGGGCATGACCGAGAAGCAGGGCGGCTCGGACGTGCGCAGCAACACCACCCGCGCCGCGCCGGTCGGATCGCCCGGGCCGGGCGAAGCCTACGAGCTGGTCGGGCACAAGTTCTTCTTCTCCGCCCCGATGAGCGACGCCTTCCTGGTGCTGGCGCAGGCCGCCGGCGGCCTGTCCTGCTTCCTGATGCCGCGCTTCCTGCCCGACGGCGCCCGCAACGCCATCCGCATCCAGCGTCTCAAGGACAAGCTCGGGGACTGGTCGAACGCCAGCTCCGAAGTCGAATTCACCGGTGCGCTGGCCTGGCTGGTCGGCGAGGAAGGGCGCGGCGTGGCTGCCATCCTGGAGATGGTTGCGCTCACTCGCCAGGACTGCATGATCGGTTCGGCCGGCATTATGCGCCAGGCGCTGGTGCGGGCCATCCACCACGCGCGCGGCCGGCGCGCCTTCGGCAGGCGGCTGGTGGAGCAGGCGCTGATGAAGAACGTGCTCGCCGATCTGGTGCTCGAGTCCGAGGCGGCGATGGCGCTGACCATGCGGGTGGCGCGCGCGATCGACGCCTCGCCGCGCGATCCGGCCGAGGCCGCGTTCGCGCGCGTTGCCACCGCCATCGGCAAGTACCACGTCTGCAAGCGCTGTCCGCCGATGGTGAACGAGGCGCAGGAGTGCCTCGGCGGCAGCGGCTACATCGAGGAATCGATCCTGCCGCGCCTCTATCGGCAGGCACCGGTGAACTCGATCTGGGAAGGCAGCGGCAACATCCAGTGCCTGGACCTGCTGCGCGCGCTGCGGCGCGAACCGGCGACGCGCGAGGCGCTGCTGGCCGAACTGGCCGGCGTGGCCGGAGAAAGTCGCCGCTTGGACGAGGAGGCGCGCTGGATCGAACGCACTCTGGACGACGACGGCGCTCTGGAATCGCGCGCCCGCCTGCTGACCGAGCGAACCGCGCTGGCGCTGGAGGCGGCGGCGTTGCTCCGTTCCGGCCGGCAGGACGTCGCGGGGCTGTTCGTCGCCACCCGTCTGGACGGCCAGCGCGGCCAGTGCTTCGGCACCCTGCCGGCGAATGCGCCGTTCGACGCGCTGATCGAGCGCGCGTTCCCGGCGTAGGCGGAGACGTGCGGCTGCGGGCAGGCGGGAGGCTTCCGGTAGAATCGAGGGCTTTCCCGATTCCGGTTCCGCCATGACCTGCCGCACCCGCTTTGCCCCCAGCCCCACCGGATTCCTGCACATCGGTGGCGCGCGTACCGCACTCTACTGCTGGCTGGAAGCGCGCCGCCGCGGCGGCCAGTTCATCCTGCGCATCGAGGATACCGATCGCGAGCGTTCCACGCAGGCTGCGGTCGACGGCATCCTGGAAGGCATGCGCTGGCTCGGACTGGACCACGATGAAGGCCCGTTCTATCAGACCCTGCGCATGGACCGCTATCGGCAGGTGGCCGAAGACCTGGTGAAGGCCGGCAAGGCCTACTACGCCTACGAATCGCGCGAGGAAATCGAGGCCATGCGCGAGAAGGCCATGGCCGAAGGGCGCAAGCCGCGCTACGACGGCCATTACCGTGATCGCAACGAGCCGCTCCGCGACGATCCCAACCGCGTGATCCGTTTCCGCAATCCGCAGGAGGGCAGCGTGGTGTTCGACGACCGGGTGCGCGGCCGCATCGAGATCGCCAACGAAGAGCTGGACGACCTCATCATCTGGCGCTCGGATGACCATCCCACCTACAACTTCGCGGTGGTGGTGGACGACATCGACATGGGCATCACCGAGGTGATCCGCGGCGAGGACCACATCAACAACACGCCGCGCCAGATCAATATCTACCGCGCCCTGGGCGCCACGCCGCCGGCGTTCGCGCACTTGCCGATGATCCACGGCCCGGACGGTGCCAAGCTCTCCAAGCGCCATGGCGCGGTCGGCGTGATGCAGTACCGCGACGACGGCTACCTGCCGCACGCCCTGCTCAACTACATCGCGCGCCTGGGCTGGTCGCACGGCGACCAGGAGATCTTCTCGATCGCGCAGATGATCGAGCTGTTTCAGGTCGAGGACGTCAACAAGGCGCCTTCGCGCTTCGACTTCGACAAGCTCGCCTGGCTCAACCAGCACTACCTCAAGAGCGACGATCCGCTGGAGATCGTGCCGTACCTGATGTGGCACCTGCACAACGAGGGCATCGATCCGGAGCGCGGTCCGGATCCTGCCGATGTGGTGGTGGCGCTGCGCGAGCGGGTCAAGACCCTCAAGGAGATGGCCGAGCGTGCGCGGGTCTGGTATCTGGGCGTGGAGCAGTGGGACCAGGCCGCGGTGTCCAGGCATCTGCTACCGGCCGGCGAGGTGTTGCGCGACGCGCGCGCGCGCCTTGCCGCGCTGGAGGCGTGGACGCCCGAGGCCATCGACGCGGCGCTGCGCGCCTGCGCCGAGGCGCAGGGACTCGGGTTGGGCAAGGTGGCCCAGCCGCTGCGGGTGGCCATGACCGGCTCGCAGGTATCGCCCTCGATCGACTGGACGATCCTCCTGTGCGGGCGCGAAGGGGCGCTGGCGCGGCTCGACCGCGCGCGCGACATCGTGGCCTCCGGAATGCTGCCCGGCTGACTGTCTGACTCGCCGATGAGGCCGGGCGCAGGCCGCGAAAGGCGCGCCGGACGGCGATGCTATGATCCCGGCCGATGGCTCCGATCCCCCACCAGCACTGCGCTCATCCTGACGATCACGTGCACGATCGCGAGGCGTTCGTGCGCGAGGTGATGGCGGTGTGCGACGAGCGCGGCCTGCGGCTCACGCCGCTGCGCGAGCGGGTATTGCGGCTGGTGGCGGAGGCCGAGCTGCCGGTGAAGGCCTATGACCTGATGGATCAGCTGCGCGACGATCGCGGCCCGGCGGCGCCGCCCACGGTATACCGCGCGCTGGATTTCCTGCTCGAGAACGGCTTCATCCACAAGCTGGAGTCGATCAACGCCTACATCGGCTGCCACCAGCCGCGCCTTCCGCACTCGGTGCCGTTCCTGATCTGCGAGGACTGCGGGCGGGCCGTCGAGATGGAGGACGAGCGCGCCACCCGTCTGCTGACCGAGCAGGCATACGCGCTGGGATTCCGTCCGCTGGCGCAGACCCTGGAAGTGCACGGGCGCTGCGCCCGCTGTGCGGAGCCCGAGTGAGCATGGCGGGAAGCGTGCGCGGGAGATGGCGTCTTGCGCTGTGCCTGGCCGTGACGGCGCTGGCCGCTGCGGCGCAGGTGCCAGGGCCGTCAGAATCATCGGTACAGCCGCAGTCCGGGGATGGCTTCGTCGGGCCGCCTGCCCTGATTCCCGCCGGCGATCCGGCCTCTTCGGAATTCGTCGGCCCGGTGCTGGTGGGGCCGTTCGCGATCCTCGACACCCAGGTGCTGCCGGGCAAGCGCGCGCGGCTGGAGTGGAACGCCGGGATGAGCTTCTCCGGCAGCGGGGTGATCAGCCCGGTGGTGGTGGCGCACGGCGTGCGGCCCGGGCCGGTGCTGTGCCTGACCGCAGGCATCCACGGCGATGAGCTGAACAGCGTCGAGATCGTGCGGCGCATCGTCAACCGGGTCGAGCCGGCCGACCTGGGCGGCACCCTGGTCGCGGTGCCGGTGGTCAACCTGTTCGGCTTCTCGCGCAACTCGCGCTACCTGCCGGACCGGCGCGACCTCAACCGTTTCTTCCCCGGCACCCGCCACGGCAGCATCGCCTCGCGCATCGCCTACAGCTTCTTCACCGAGGTGGTTCAGCGCTGCGACGCGCTGGTTGATCTGCATACCGGGTCTTTCGACCGGCGCAACCTGCCACAGGTCCGCGCCGACCTGAGCCGGCCGGAGGTGCGCGAATTCACCCGCGGCTTCGGCGCCACCACGGTGCTGCACAGCGCCGGGTCGCGCGGCATGCTGCGCAGCGCGGCGATCCAGGCCGGCATTCCGGCGGTGACCTTCGAGGTGGGCGGCCCGGGCGAGCTGGAACCCGAGGAGATCGTGCACGGCGAACAGGCCATCGAAACCCTGATGCACAAGCTCGGCATGGCACGCAACCAGCCGACCTGGGATGAGCCCCAGCCGATCTTCTACGAATCCTCCTGGGTGCGCTCGGATGCCGGTGGCCTGCTGCTCGGCCACGTTGCGCTTGGCGATGCGGTGGAGCCCGGGCAGGTGCTGGGCGTGGTGATCGATCCGATCAACGATATCGAGCGCGAGCTGGTCTCGCCGGTACGCGGCCGGGTCATCGGCATGGCGCGCAATCAGGTCGTGCTGCCCGGGTTCGCGGTATTCCACCTGGGCGAGGAGGCCAGCGAGCAGCAGGTGGTGCGCGAGGCGCAGCGCGGCAGCCGCGGCGTGGCCGACGAGGATGGCGGCCGCGACCCGGTGGAACCCGAATCGCTGCCGCTGGACGACGAGCTGGACGAGGAATGAGCCGTCGCGCGCCCCGCTGAGGCCGAGGCGCGCTGCGGCACGTCGGGTTGAGGCCTCAGAAGTACACGCGTATCCCGAAGGCCACCGCGCGGCCCGGCAGCGGGGCGTAGTCGCGCAGCAGCGAGGTGTGCGGGCGCGCTTCGCTGTCGCCGAGGTTGCTGCCGTCGAGAAACACTTCCCAGCTGGCGTCGGGCAGGTCCCAGCGGTAGGCCAGGTGGGCGTTGACCAGGGTGTAGCCGGGGCTGGGCTCCTCGTTGTCGGCCACGCGATTCTGGGCGTCGTAGCGCACCGCGCCGGCAGAGGCGCTCAGGCCGCCCGATGTCCAGGAAAGCCCCACGCCCGCGCGCGTGGGCGCGATGCGCGGCACGTTGCCCTCGTTGGACAGTTCCACGGTGTAGCGATGGAAATGGTCGCCATGCGGCACCGCGAGAGCGGCCGTTCGGCTGCCGTGTCCATCGAGCCGGGCGCGCACGGTATCGCCGAACAGGCGCAGGTCGAGCTGGCCGGAAGCGGCATCGATCAGATGGAACACCGCTTCCGCCTCGGCGCCGCGGAACACGGCGTCCTGCTGGGTCCACAGCCGCACCGGCGTGCCGTGTTCCACCACGCCGGTATCGGCCTGATAGATGAAGTCGGTGAAGCGGGTCTGGTAGATCGCCGCCTTGAAGGTCATCCGTGCGGTATGTGCGTGCAGGCCGAATTCGGCGCGGTTGGCGCGCTCGGTGTCGAGGTTGGCGTCGCCGATTTCGATCGAGCGCGTGGCCATGTGCAGGCCTGCGGCATAAAGCTCCTCGTTGATCGGCGCGCGTTCCGAGCGGTCCAGACCCAGGCGCAGGTCGATGCGGTCGCTGACCTGCCAGATCGCGTTTGCGCAGAGGTTGGCCAAACCGAAGCTGCGCTCACGTGCGCCGACCGGATCGAGCTTCACGGTGTCGTAGCGTGCGCCGAGTTCGATCTTGACCGGATCGAAATCCTTTTCCTGCAGCGCGAATGCGCCCAGCGTGCCGGTGCGCGTGGCCGGCACGAAGGCCTCCTCGCCTTTGGCGCGGAAATCCGAGCGGCCGAACTGCAGGCCGAAGGCACCGCGCCAGCCGGCGATCTCGTTCTGTACCGCCTCGATGCGGCCGTCGAGGCCGCGGTTGTCGAAGAGGGTGCCGATTCGGTCGCCCTCGAATTCAGTGTGGGTGTAGTCGTTCCAGGCCATGCGCAGGTCCACGCGCTGCAGGAAGTCGAGCGGGTCGTAGAGGCCGCCGCGCACGTCCCAGCGGTTCTGCACCAGGTCGATGCGCACGCTGCCTTCCTCGTGCCCGTGGTCATCCTCGTCGTGGCCGTGGTCGTCGTGGTCACCGTGGCCGTGGTCATGGTCGTGATCGCCGTGCACGTGGGCACCGTCGGGAATGCCGTAGTTGGTGCGGTAGCTGGAACCGGCCATGCCGAAATAGCCGCGTTCGCCGAGGCGGGTCGCACCGAATCCGGCGGCGCGGGTCTTGATCGCACTGTTGGGCAGGATGCCGGGAATCTGTGCTTCGTCCTCGTCGTGATGATGACCGTGGTCGTCATGACCGTGGCCATGGTCGTGTTCATGCTCATGGCTTTCGAGCCGCGCCACGCCGGGGATCTCGACATCGTCCGCATTGCGCACCAGTCCGTCGACGTGCAGCACCCAGTGGCCGCTCACGCCATCGAGCCGGAACATGCCGGTGCGCTCGTCGTTGACGCTGTTGCCGCGCACTTCGGCGCGGCCGTTGATCGCGCGGTCGGGCAGATCGCTGGCAATGCGGCCGTCGACGACGTTGACCGCGCCGCCGATCGCGCCGCTGCCGAACAGCAGCGTGGCGGGGCCTTTCAGCACTTCGATCTGGTCGGCCAGGAACGGCTCGACGCTGACCGCGTGGTCGGCGCTGACGGCGGATACGTCCAGCGTCGCCAGTCCGCCGGAGAGGATCTGCACGCGCGGGCCTTCCTGACCGCGGATGATCGGCCGGCTGACGCCGACGCCGAAATCACCACCCTGCACGCCGGTGATTCCGGACAGCGTCTGTCCGAGTGTCGCGCCCTTGCTGCGATCCAGCGTCTCGCCCGCCAGTACCTCGACGGGGGCGGCGATGTCTTCGGCCGAGGCGCGCATCGGCGTGGCGGTGACGGTGATCTGGTCCAGCTCCCTGGCCGATCGGGATGCTCCATCGGCCGCGTGTGTGGCCGACGGCAGGGCAATGAGGAGGGTGATCGCGGCGGCCAGCGGCGCGCGGCGGAAGGGCAATTTAGACATGGGGACTCCAGGCGGTGCGGCAGAGGAAATGTTATCAAGTAACATTACGGGAGTCATGTTATAGTGTTTCCCAATGTCGACACGTGTTCCGGAAGTCATGGCCGTTTCCCGCCCCCGCGATCAGATCGATCAGTTCCAGCGCGCCGGTGATCGCGTCGGCATGTGGGCATCGCTGCTGTGCGCGGTGCACTGCGCGCTCCTGCCGCTGGCGCTGGCGGTGCTGCCCACGCTGGGGCTGAGCGTGTGGGGGCGGGTCGATGTGGACCAGGCGTTCGTGGTGTTCGCCACGGTGCTGGGCGTTGCATCGCTGGGCCTGGGCTATCGTCGCCACCGCGCTTTCGCCGCCTGGCTGCTGCTTGCCGCTGGCCTGGCGCTGGTCTGGGCGAATGCCTTCACCTCGCTGCACGACCACTCGCTCTGGCACGCGCTGATGATGGTGGCCGGTGGGCTGCTGATCGCTGCCGCGCATCTGGTCAATTACCGGCTGTCCCATCCCGCCGCGGCCGCCGGAACGGCGTGAATGCGTGGGTCCCGGTGACCCGGGGCAGGGCTCGTACGAAGGCGTGCTTGCGTGACGGTGTGGCGATGGTAGGCTAATCGGCCGCGCGCTGCGCGAGACACTCGATTCCGCGAAAAAGGAGCACTACCGATGGGCAAGGGCGATCGCAAGACGGCCAAGGGCAAGCGTTATTCCAGCAGCTACGGCAATGCGCGGCCGCACCGCGCGGCCAGCGCTGCGGCGGCGCCGGCTGCCGTGGTGAGCAAGGCGCCGGCGGCGCGCAAGGCCGCGGCAAAGAAAAAGGCCTGATCCGGGCCGTGGAAAAAAAAAGGGAGCGGCATGCCGCTCCCCTTTTTTGTGCTGCGTCGTGCGGCTCGCGCGCCGCTGCGATTACTTCTTCCTGCCGAGCCCGGCCGCTTCGCGCAGGGCCTGGGCGCGGTCGGTGCGCTCCCACGAGAACGCCGTCGCGGTCGTGCTCTGGCCGGCGGCGTTGGCGTAGGAGATTTCCTTCGGCTTGCGGCCGAAGTGGCCGTAGGCTGCGGTGGACTGGTAGACCGGGTGGATGAGGTCGAGCATCTTGATGATGCCCCAGGGACGCAGGTCGAAGTGGGCGCGGATCAGTTTCTCGATCTTCGCGTCCTCGATCTTGCCGGTGCCAAAGGTGGTGACCGAGATCGAGGTCGGTTCGGCCACGCCGATGGCATAGCTGACCTGGATCTCGCAGCGGTCGGCGAGCCCCGCGTCGACGATGTTCTTGGCGACGTAGCGCGCGGCATAGGCGGCCGAGCGGTCCACCTTGGACGGGTCCTTGCCGGAGAACGCGCCGCCGCCGTGGCGTGCCATGCCGCCGTAGGTGTCGACGATGATCTTGCGCCCGGTCAGCCCGCAGTCGCCCATCGGCCCGCCGATGGCGAAGATGCCGGTGGGGTTGATGTGGATCTTGCTCTTGGGCAGCGTCTCCAGCCACTCCTTCGGCAGTATCGGCCTGAGGATGTGCTCGTACACGCCCTCGACGATTTCTTTGTGCTTGATCGCCGGGTCGTGCTGGGTGGAGAGCACCACCGCGTCCAGTCCGACGATGCGGTCGCCGTCATAGCGCAGCGTGACCTGGCTCTTGGCATCCGGACGCAGCCAGGGCAGCGGCGAATTCTTCTTCTTGCGCACCTTGGCCTGCTGTTCCACCAGGCGGTGGCTGTAGTAGATCGGCGCGGGCATGTGCTCGGGGGCCTCGCGGCAGGCATAGCCGAACATCAGGCCCTGGTCGCCCGCGCCCTGCTCCTCGGGCTTCTTCTTTTTCTTGCCCGCGCCGTCGACGCCGGCGGCGATGTGGGTCGACTGCTTGCCGATGAGGTTCATCACGGCGCAGGTGTGGCCGTCGAAGCCGACCTCCGAGCTGGTGTAGCCGATGTCGGAAATCACCTTGCGCGCGATTTCCTCGATGTCGACCCAGGCCGACGTGGTGATCTCGCCGGCAACGATGGCCACGCCGGTCTTCACCAGCGTCTCGCAGGCCACGCGCGCCGCAGGATCCCTGGCGATGATGGCGTCGAGCACGGCGTCGGAAATCTGGTCGGCGATCTTGTCCGGATGGCCTTCAGACACCGATTCGGAGGTGAAGAGATGGGTGCTCATTGTTTTTGTTTATCCCTTGATGCGGATGGAAGGATCAAAAGTGGGGGCGCATGATACCCCTTCGTTCCCGGCGCTGCATCAATGCGCGTTGAACGGGCGCGTGCCCGGTGCGGCGCGCATCAGCGCCCGGCCAGCGCGGCATAGCGCGCGTGGAGCCGCGCGACGATGGCGTCCAGGGCGTCGATCGGACCGTCGTTGGCGATCACGTCGTGCGCTATCGCAAGCCGGGCGGCGCGGTCGACCTGCGCCGCCAGCATGCGCTCGGCCGCGCTGCGGTCCATGCCGTCGCGCGCCATGGCGCGCGCGATCTGGATTTCGCGCGGCACGTCGACGACCAGGATGCGGTCGAGCCAACCGTAACGGTCGATGCCTTCGGCCAGCAGGGGAATGGCAACGAGCGCGCAGGCCGGGCCGGGGGCGTGCGCCAGGGCCTTGAGCCGGGCCTGCACGCGCGGATGCAGGATCGCGTTCAGGCGCTCGCGCGCCGCCGCGTCGGCGAACACCACGGCGCGCAGCGCGGCGCGGTCGAGGCGGCCATCGGATCCGATCAGGTGCGCGCCGAACGCGCCGGCGATTTCGCCCAGCGCGGGCTGCTCCGGTTCGACCAGCTCCCGGGACACGAGATCGGCATCGAACACCGGCACGCCGCGCGCGGCGAACCGCGCGGTCACCGCCGATTTGCCCGAGCCGATGCCGCCGGTGATGCCGATGACGAAGGGAGAGTGCACGCGGATTCCTCGGTTGGCGCAGGCCACAGCGTACCCGCTGCGGTGCGCCAGCGGGGCGCGTGTTGCCCGGTGCGGGGCGTGCAGGCCGCGCCGGGACGGACTGCGGATTTCACCGCGAGCCGGTATCATTGGCGGTTCACTTCGCGCCTCAACCAACCCACAGGAGACACGGATCGTGGCCATCAACCAGCAGCAGCGTGACAAGATCGCATCCGGCCAGGGCTTCATCGCCGCGCTCGACCAGAGCGGCGGCAGCACGCCCAAGGCGCTTCGCCTCTACGGCATCGAGGAATCCGCCTACAGCGGCGAAGCCGAGATGTTCACGCTGGTGCATCGGATGCGCGAGCGCATCGTCACCAGTCCCGCGTTCAATGGCGAGCGCATCGTCGGTGCGATCCTGTTCGAGCGCACCATGGACGACGACTTCGGCGGCAAGAGCGCGGTTGAGTTCCTGTGGAAAGACAAGGGCGTGGTGCCTTTCCTCAAGATCGACAAGGGCCTGATGGACGAGGCCGATGGCGTGCAGCTGATGAAGCCCAATCCCGGTCTGGACGCGCTGCTGGCGCGCGCCAAGGCCAAGGGCGTGTTCGGCACCAAGGAGCGCTCGGTCATCAAGGCCAACAACCCGTCCGGCATCGCCGCGGTGCTCGACCAGCAGTTCGAGGTGGCGCGCCAGGTGCTGGCCGCAGGCCTGGTGCCGATCATCGAGCCCGAGGTGGACATCAATGCCGCCGACAAGGCGGACATCGAGGTCGAGTTGAAGAAGGGCCTGCTGGCGCGTCTGGACACCATCGATCCGGCGACGCCGGTGATGCTCAAGCTCACCCTGCCCAGCGTGGACGGGTTCTTCAGGGCGCTGGTCGAACACCCGAGCGTGCTCAAGGTCGTTGCGCTCTCGGGCGGCTATTCGCGCGAGAAGTCCAACGAGCTGCTGGCGAAAAACCCCGGCGTCATCGCCAGCTTCAGCCGCGCGCTGACCGAGGGGCTGAGTGCGCAGCAGAGCGAGGCGGAGTTCAACCGCACGCTGGATGCGGCGATCGAATCGATCTACCGCGCGTCGATCGCCTGACCAGGCAGCGCCCGCGCGCAGGTGTGACGGGCGACTGATGCGGCCATGCGTATCGTCCATCTGATTCTCACCCGCCGCTTCGCCGGGAGCGAACGCTATGCCGTGGAGCTGGCCAACGCACAGGCGCAGGCCGGTCACGAGGTGACCATGGTGCTGCGACGCGTGGCCACGGAGGATCGGCCGGATGCGATCGCGCACCGCCTCGATCCCGCGGTCCGGGTGGAGGTGGTCGGCCTGCTTTCGCCGGTCTGGCAGGCGCGGCGCATCGTGCGGCGCCTGCACCCGGACGTGGCGCACGCGCACCTGAGCGGCGGCTGCCGAGCGCTGCATGGCCTGCGCGGCGAGTGCCTGCGCGTGGCCAGCCTGCATCTGGCTTACAAGGCGCGCCAGCACGCCGATCTCGACGCGCTGGTTGCGATCGCGCCCTGGCAGCTGCCCGCCATTCCGCCGGCCCTGCGCGCGCGCAGCGTCCAGATCGACAACTGGACGCGGGCAAGGCAGGCGGCACCCGAGGCGCGCGCGCGCGTCCGCGCCGGCGCGCGCATCGCGCCCGATGCCTTCGTGTTCGGTGCGCTCGGGCGGGTGGAGCGCAGCAAGGGACTCGACGTGCTGGTGGAGGCCTGGAAGCGCGCCGACCTTCCGGTGGATGCGCGGCTGGTGATCGTCGGGCAGGGCGAGGCCTTCGACGCGTTGCGCAAGGCGGCGCCGCGCGAGGTGGTGATGCCGGGGTTTGTCAGTGACCCGCAGGACTGGATGGCCGCCTTCGACGTGTTCGTGAGCGCGGCGCGGCGCGAGCCCTTTGGCCTGGTTCTGCTGGAGGCCATGGGCGCGCGCTTGCCGATCCTGGCCACCGCCAGCGAAGGCGCGAGACATCTGTCCGGGGTGATCGGCACACCGCTGCTTCCGATCGACGATCCGGCGGCGCTGGCACAGGCGCTGCGCGAGACTTTCGCGCAGCGTCCGGCACCGCGCGACTATCCGATGGAGCGCTTCGGGCTCGCGGCGCGCGTGGCGGACATCGAGGCGTTCTACCGGCGTGAACTGGCGGTGTCCGGCAAGGGCGAGACGCCTCCGGAGCCGGCATGAGCCTTCACACCGGCAGGAAGAACGCGGCCGGCGCGGCGGGTGCGTACTTCAGCAGCCACAGCCTGCGTTTCCTGCGGCAGCTTGCCGCCAACAACGCCAGACCCTGGTTCCAGGCGCATCGTGCCGAGTACGAATCCCACCTGCGCGAGCCTTTCCTGACGCTGATCGGCGACCTGCAGCCGGCGCTGGCGAAGATCAGCCCGCACTACCGCGCCGATCCGCGCAAGCAGGGCGGTTCGCTGTTCCGCATCCACCGCGATGCGCGCTACGGACACGACAAGTCGCCCTACAAGACCTGGCAGGGCGCGCGCTTCTTTCACGAACGTCGTCGCGAGATGCCCTCGCCCTCGTTCTACGTCCAGCTCCAGCCGGGCGAGAGTTTCGTCGGTGCCGGGCTCTGGCAGCCTGAACCCGACGTGCAGCGGCGCATCCGCCAGTTCATTTTCGACAATCCTGCGGGCTGGCGGGCGGCGGCCTACGCACCGCGGGTGCGCCGTGCGTTCGTGCTGGAGCGCGAAGGGTCCATGGTGCGCCCGCCGCGCGGCTATCCGGCAGACTCGCCGCTTATCGAGGATCTCAAGCTGCGCAGCTGGACGCTCTGGCGTCCGCTCGACGATGCGACCATGACCGGGCCCGGCCTGCTGGCGCTTCTGGAAAGCGATTTCACCGCGCTGGCGCCCTTCGTCGACTACCTCTGCGCGGCGCTCGATCTGGAATTCTGAGGGCCGTCCTGCCGGTCCCGCCGCAAAGCGGGGCCGGCACGTCCGGGTCCGTTACCTGACGAAGTTCGCCGTGACCGACGTGGCGCCGGTCGGCTGCAGGCGGCAATAGCCTTCGGCCGTCGTCGAGGCGCAGGCCGGAGAAATCCAGCGCGCGAAGGATGATCCCGGCGCCGCGATCGGAACCAGCTCGTAGGTCGTCGCCGTGGGGCTGATGCGGCAGGGGAAGGCGGCGCATACCGCCAGTGGCGCATCGCCGCCGACGGACCGCACCAGTACCGCGCCGCGCCCTTCGCCCACGGTGTTCACGGTGACCACGGGCTTGGCGGGCGTGCCGGTGAAACGGACGGTCGCGGGGCGCTCGCGCGATACGCGCATGCGGCAGTGGCCCTGCGCGGTCACCGAGTCGCACTCGCCGGCGCTCCAGCCGCTGAAATTCGAGCCGGTTGCGGGCGTGGCGATCAGGTCGAAGGTCGCGTCGGGTAGGCCCACGGTGCAGGGGAAGCCGGCGCAGCTGGCGGCCGTTGCGCCGGTCGCCACGCGCCGCATCGTCACCGTGCCGGCACCCAGGCCCGAGTGCGTCAGCACGATGCGCTTGCCGGCCACCGTGTAGCCGGCAAGCAGCGTGGCGCCGCTGAAGCTCTCGTAGGCGTGCAGCAGGATGTAGTGCATGCCGCGCTGCGGGTTGGGAATGTAGATCTCTTCATTGCCGGAGGGGTTGCCGGAGGCGAACTGCTCGTCCCAGCGGGCCGTGGGCACGCCGCCGCGGCGAACGAACAGGTCGAGATCCCGGCTGGCGCGGGTGGTGATCCACAGGTCCGTGGCGTCCTGCGGCACGTCCACCTTGAAGTAGCGTCCGCCACCTTCCGGTGCCGCGATGCCGGTCATGGGCACGCCGGGGTTGAGGGTGCGGCCGCCGGCCGGGCCGAGGACGTAATGCGCGTTCAGGCGCGCGCCCGAGTAGTCCGGCGCGCCCTTCACCATGATGTAGTAGATCCCCGCCAGCGGCGCGGGGAACTCGCACAGCTCTTCGTTGCCGTAGAGGTAGGGGCGGCAGTCGTACTGGCCTTCGGTGGGTTCGGCGCCGTGGCGGACGTAAAGGTCCGCGTCGCCGCTGCCGCCGCTGAGCCGGATCTTGAGCGAGTCCGAGCCGGACGGCACGTGCAGCGAATACATGCGCGCCTGGCCACCTTGGGCGGACAGCGCGGTGACCGACTGGCCGCGGCTCAGGCCCGTGACCGGCACCTTGAAGTGGGCTAGTGCAGCGTGCGCCTGGTCAGCGGCCAGCGTGCAGGTGCTCGCCGTGCCCGAGCACGCGCCCGACCAGCCGGTGAAGGTCGATCCGCTGGAGGCCGCCGCGGTCAGGGTGACGCTGGTGCCCTTGCTGAAGCTGGCCGAGCAGCGCGCGCCGCAGTCGATGCCGCTCGGCGAACTGGTGATCCTGCCCGAGCCGATGCCAGCGCGAGTCACGCTGAGCGGCAGCCGGGTGATGGCCTGGTTGCTGGCGGCGCGCACCGCGGCTTCGGCGTTGAGGAGGCCGACGCCGCATCCGCCGGTGCAGTGGCCGGGGAACGGCTTGGCGGTGTCGCGCAGCAGGGCGCGGACCTCGGCGGGCGAGAGCGAACCCTTGCGCGCCAGCACCAGGGCGGCAACGCCGGAAGCATGCGGCGCGGCCATCGAGGTGCCGGCCATGTAGTAGTAGCCCGCTTCGTCCTGTGCCTGTTCGCCGCTGTTGAGGGTCGAGAGGATGAGATCGGGGTAGTCGTTCTCGCAGTCCGTGCAGTCTCCGCCGGGTGCCGAGAGATCCACGAGTTCGCCGTAGTTGGAGTAGGACGCGCGGATGCCGGCGCGGTTGCTTGCGCCTACGACGAGCACACCGCTGCAGTTGGCAGGGCGCGTGGTGGCCGCGTGCGCATCCTCGTTGCCGGCTGCCGCGATCACCACGGCGTTGCGTTGCTGGGCCAGGTTGACGGCGTTCTGGTAGGTTGGGCCGCACATGCCTTCGCTGCCGAGGCTGAGGTTGATGACGCGCGCAGGCGTTGCGTTCGCTGGGACGCCTGGCACGGTACCTCCGGCGGCCCAGATGATCGAATCGGCGATGTCGGCCACGGTTCCGCCGCAGCGCCCGAGCGCGCGGACGTGCTGCACCTTGGCACCGAACGCCACGCCGGCCACACCGATGCCGTTGTTGGCCTGGGCTGCCGCGATGCCGGCGACGTGGGTACCGTGCCAGGAGGAGTCTTTCGATGGCTCGCTGCTGGTGGGGCAGTCGCCCGGCTCGTGCCAATCGCCCTCGTCGTTGGGGTCGGCGTCGCGACCGTTGCCATCGCGCGCGGCTTCCGCGCTGGAGATGAAGTCGTAGCCTGCGACGGTTTGGGCGTCGAGGTCCGGGTGCGGGGTGGCGCCGGTGTCCACCACCGCGATGACGATGCCCGCCCCGGTGGACATGTCCCATGCCGCCGGGGCGTTGATGCCTCCGACTGGATTGTTCAGCGCCCACTGCAGCGAATAGTGCCGATCGTTGGGCACCAGCGAGGGATGGGCGCGGGCGTTGGGTTCGATCGCGATGATGTCCGGATTGGCTGCCAGGGCCGTCATCCATGCGTTCGCGTCCTCACCGGCCAGGCGCGCGCCGACCAGGTGCACGAGGTGGCCGCCGGTGGCGAGCTGGCGCTCGTGTCGCGCCGCGATGCCGAAGGCCTTGCCCACGCGCGCCAGATCGGCGTCGATCGCCTTGCGGGTGCGGGCTGCCGCCGCGGACTTCTCTTCCCCGGCAGGCGCATCATCGCGGTAGTAGACAATGAAGCCGTCGAAGGATTCGCCCGGCTGCCCGGCGTTGAACAGGACGCGCTTGGCCAGCGTCGAACGGGCGTCTATTTGCCCCGGATTGGCGGCCAGCGCGGCGCCGGCGAAGGCCACGCAGGCGACTGCCGCGGCCAGCGTCATGAGCGGGCCGCGCAGGGCCGGAGACAGTGAAGTGATGGGGGACACGGGAGGCTCTCCTGGGGTGTCGGCGCTCCGCGCTTCGCGCGGTTGGATCGGTGATTCTGCCAGAAGTGGCCGGCAGCGCGCCCTGCTGCCGGCCGCGGTTCGCGCGGTCACAGCCTGCCGCGGCGGACACACGGGTTTGCTCAGGGGCGGATTTCGAACAGGCCGACGGCCAGCTCTTCGCCGGAATGGGCGTGGCGCAGCTTGATGCCGACCGTGCCCGGGGATTCCAGCAGCGCGAGCGGAACCCGGCTGGTGATGCCGCGATCGGTGCGCGTGGCCGGCAGGCGGTCGTCGCCGAACACCAGCTGCACGTTGTTGGGTGCGCACGGCAGCAGGAACCACATGCCCTGGGAGCCGTCGGGCTGCGGATTTTCCGCCACGCCGGCGGTCGTTTCCGTCGGGCCCCACTCCGTGACCGGGCAGAAGATGGCGGAGCGCGATCCATCCTCCTTGACCGCGCGCTCGGCCAGCGGCCGCACCACCAGCTCGCCGATCAGCTGCAGCGTGTCGTTCACCGGATCATGGAGTTCGACGCGATAGCTGCCCGGGGTGTTGAGGATACGATCCTGCAGGCTGCCGAAGAGCCCCGAGGTGAAGCCGTTTTCCGTGACGGTCGTGGGGCTTTCCTGACCGTCGATGCGTACCTTGACCCAGTTGGGCGTGCCAGGCGCGACGAACCACAGACCGCTGTGGCCGTCCGGCTGCACGTTGAACGGGGAGCCCTGTTCGGTGGATTGAGGCCCCCAGTTGGTGACCTCGACGATGGCCGCGGCCGGTGGCCCGGCCGTTGCCTCAGGGGCTGAATCGACTGTCGTCGCCTGCGGGGGCGCAGACGCCAATGCCCCCGACGCTTCACCCAGCAGGTGCCAGCGCAGGCCGGCCAGGTCGCATTCGGTCTGGCTCAGCATCCAGCCATCCACACGGCAAGTGCGCGCGGCGGCAAAGTCGGCGCGCACCAGTTCGCCCAGGCGCGCCTCGATCGCACTGCGGTCGCGCAGCGCGCCCTCCAGGCGCGCGCCAAGACGCTCGATGAGTGCATCGACGGACGTCCCGGGCGCCCCGCCCTCCGCCACGATGCGGCCAACGCCCTGGGTGCCGTCGAGGCTGGCGAGCAGGGCGTCGAACGCTTCTCCGAGGCCCGTGTCGTTGGCGGCGGGCGAAAAGGCGTCGCGGATGGCGCTCCAGGGCGTCATGAGGACGCCGGCGGTGGCGCTGGCGGCGAGGGCCGCCACGCACAGGTCGCGTCGGGTGATCATGTTCTTGCCTCCGCTGTCTCGCCCGCCCAGCGGCTGGCGAGCCGAATCGCCAGCGCGACGATGGTCAGGGTGGGATTGGAATAGCCGTAGCGCGGAAAGAGTGCCGAACCCGCCACGTAGAGGTTGTCCATGTCGTGCAGGCGTCCGTCCGGATCGGTGACGCCATCCTTCGGGTCGCGCGAGAAGCGCAGGGTGCCCATGTGGTGGTTGGCGCCGTTGGCCTGCGCCAGACGCGCGGCGGTGGCCTCGTAGGTCAGGCGCGTGCGGCCCTGGCCGCTCTGCGCCAGCACGGCGGAAAGATCGTCGAAGAACGCCAGGGCCGCCGCGGTGTCTTCCGGATGGATGTGCCAGTCCAGGTGCGCCCGGCGCAGGCCCAGCTCGCAGCGTGCGTCGGTCAGCGTGATGCGGCTGTCCGGGTGTGGACGCGGCTCCACGATCATCTGGGTGTTGTAGTTCCAGAACGTGCGGGATGCAAAGCCCAGCGCCGCGTGCGTCGCATAGCTGGCGGGGAGCGCATCGGAGGACGGGTTGGGATCCAGCATCAGGCACACGTTCTGGCGCCCCGGCCGGGCCAGCGCGCCGGGCGAGGGGGCCAGCACCGGCATCACCGCCGTGGCCTCGTCGGCAATCCGCCGGTAGCCCAGCTCCGCGGGTGCCAGCACCGCGCCGGGACGCACGCCGTAGTGATCGGCGAAATGCCTGCCCAGGTGCGGCGAGCGCAGGCCTTCGCCGTCGTCGGAGGCATCGCCGCGCAGGTTCAGCAGGGTGCGGGTGGTTTCCAGCCCTCCTTGCGCCAGGACGAAGCGGTCGGCGGATATCCTGACCGGCCTTCCGTCGAGCGCCCTGGCCAAGACCGAGGTGATGCGGTCGCCGCGCCGCTCCAGGGAGAACAGGTTGGCGTGCAGCAGGCAGTCGAGGTTGGTCTGGGCGGCAAGCGCGTCGCTGTAGCGCGTGCCGAAGCGGGTTGGCGGGCTGAAGCGGAACAGGCGTTCGGCCACCGGGCCGTCGGCCGGCAGCTCCAGGAAGCGCTGCGGCTGGCGTGCGCGCACTTCGTCCGGGTCGTAGCGGTCACTGGGGATCTCGCACCAGACGTGGGCCGGCGCGAGAAAGGGCTGAAGCGCGTCGAACGTGATGGGCCAGTCCGGCACCGACCACGCCGCCGGCGCGGTGAAATCCTCCGGGTCGAGCGGCTTGCACCAGCCGCCCCAGTGCCCGGAAGTGCCGCCCAGCATGCGCCGTCGCGAGGCCGCGACCGCGTAGGACTTGGCGCCCAATCCCACGTCGTAGAGCGCGCGCTCGCGTTCGCTGGGCATGCTGCGCCCACCGCCTTCGAGCAGGACGATGCGCCAGTCGGGGCGGCGTCGCGCCAGTTCCAGCGCCAGGACGATGCCGGCCGGCCCCGCGCCGCAGATGCAGACGTCGGCGGCGAGCTCGCGCGGCGGCTGTGGCATCTGGTTGAGGTCTGTCAGCAAGGAGGGGTTCCGGCGATGGCAAAGCGCCGGCGCTTTCGTCCGGCGTGCAAAAAATGTTACAGGCTGTGTCCACCCAAGAGCAAAACGCGCGCCGCGGCGCCGCAGCCTGGCCCTCCCGGCTTGCTATGCTTGCGCGTGGAGTGCCTGCGCGTTCCACCGCCCGCCGGGACGCGACGGATGCGCAGCCTTCGTGCAGGGACACATCACACCGACCGCAGGGGACAGGCTTGGACATCGCCGGATACCGGATCGTGCGGACGCTCGGGCGCGGAGGCATGGCGACCGTCTACCTGGCGCTGCAGGAGTCGGTGCAGCGCGAAGTCGCACTCAAGGTGATGTCGAAGGCGCTGCTGGGCGACGAGCAGTTCGGCGAACGCTTCCTGCGCGAGGCGCGCATTGCCGCCCGGCTCCGGCATCCCAACGTGGTGCAGGTGCACGACGTCGGGGTGAGCGGAGAGCAGCACTACATCGCCATGGAGTACCTGCCGGGCGGGCCGGTGATGGGGCGCGCCGGCGAGGCGCGGCCCGTCGGTTTCGCGCTCCAGGTGGCGCGCCAGATCGCCGGTGCGCTCGATTACGCCGGGGCGCACGGGATCGTGCACCGTGACATCAAGCCCGACAACATCCTCCTGCGCGAGGACGGCAGCGCGGTGCTGACCGACTTCGGCATCGCCCATGCCAGCGATGCGACCCGCATGACGCGCACCGGGGCGATCATCGGCACCCCGCACTACATGAGCCCGGAACAGGCGCGCGGCCTGCCGCTCGACGGGCGCGCCGACCTCTACAGCCTGGGCATCCTGCTGTACGAGATGCTGGTGGGGAAGGTGCCTTATCACGCCGAGGATTCGCTCGCGGTCGGCATCATGCACATCACCGCGCCGCTGCCGCGGCTGCCTGCCGAGCTTGCCCGGCTGCAGCCGGTGCTGGACGGGCTGCTGGCCAAGGAGCCGCAGGGGCGCTACCAGAGCGGTGCCGAGGTGGCGAACGCGATCCGCTGCATCGAGCAGGCCTCAGGCGCGCTGCGCGAGACGCAGGTGACCCCGGTCGTCGCGCCGCTGCACCAGGTGCCGCCCCTTTTCGACGAGCCGCCGCTCGGGCGGATCGACGATGTGCTCCGGACTCCCGCGCGCGCCCGGACGGGCACGGGCGAGACGTCCGGGCGCGGCCTGCGCTGGGTGTTGGCCGGCCTGCTGGTCACGGTGCTTGCGGGCGGCGCGCTTCATCTTTTCCAGGACCGGCTGCGCGCCGGTATGCCGGTGACCCGCATGAACAGCCTGCTGCTGGCCGCGGACGATGCGCTGCGCCAGGGCCGGCTGTCGGGAAGCGAGGTCAGCGCGCGCGAGCTCTATCTGGCCGCACTGGCGCTGGATCCGGACAGCCTCGCGGCACGCCGCGGCCTGAGCGAGGTCGGACAGAGGCTCGTTGCCGTGGCCCGGGAGGCGCTCGTGGAGGGCGATCCGGAACCGGCCCGTGAGCTCGTCGCGCAGGCGGCGACGCTGTCACTGCCCGCGGCCGACGTGGCCGATCTTTCACGGAGCCTACAAAGCGAAGATGCGCGCGGCGTGGCCCTCGTCGATCTCCTGGATGCGGCACGTGGTGCGCTGGACGCCGGCCGGCTGGACGAGGGCGAGGACAGCGCGATTTCCCTGTATCGACGCGTCCTCGCATCGCAGCCGGGCAATGCGGTGGCGGCGGCAGGGCTGCGCGAAGCGCTTGGCCAGCTGCTGGCGCAGGCCGCTGGGCGAATCGCCGCCGGCGATCTCGAAGCGGGTTCTGCCCTGATCGAGCGCGTCGCCGCGCTGGATCCGGCCCATCTCGGACTCCCCGAGGCCAGGGCGCGCGTGGCCTCGGCGCGGCAGGCGCGCGCCGACGATCTCGCGGCGCGCGTGGATGACGCGGATGCGCTGCTGGCGCGCGGCCATCTGCTGCCTCCGCGCCAACCCAACGCGCAGGAGATCTACCGCGCGGTGCTGGCCGATGACCCGAACCACCCGCGCGCGCGTGACGGCCTGCGCAAGGTGGCGACAGCGCTGCTCGGGCAGGCGTCGCGTCGCGTCGACGACTACCGGTTCGACGAGGCGCAGGCGCTGATCGACCAGGCGCAGGCGCTTGCTCCCGACCTGGCGGCGCTTCCCGCCGCGCGCAGCCACCTCCAGGACGTGCGCGCCCGGCGCGAGCAGGCGCAGGTGCTGCAGGACAGTGAGGCGGGCGACGTCGACCTGCCGGACCTCCTGGCGCGCGCGCGCGCCGCGGCGCAGGCAGGTCAGTTCCTTGCGCCGCCGGGTGACAGTGCTTACGACCTCTATCGCGCGGCGCTGTCGAGGGCGCCCGGCAGCGCCGAAGCGCGCGCCGGCCTCGCCGAGCTTCCGGACCGGGCGATGCGGTACTTCGAAGAGGCCATGGTGGCCAATCGGCTCAGCGCGGCGCGCAAGGCACTGGATGTCGTGGCGGCGATTTCCGGCGGCGATGCCCGGCTTGCCGGCGCGCGCCAGCGCCTGGCGCGCCGCTATGTGGCCTATGCCACCGAACGCCTCGGGGCGGGCGAGATCGAACTGGCGATGCGCGCCTTCGACCAGGCGCGCGAACTGGATCCGACCAATACCGACCTCCCCGCCCTGCAGGCGCGCCTGGAGCAGGCGCGCGGCGCCTGAGTCAGTCCGTTTCGCCCAGCAGCCGTCGCAGCGCGTCGCGGGCCGAATCGAACGAGAAATGGCGCTCCACGTTGGCGAGGCCGCCGTCGGAAAGTCGCGTCCACAGCGCCGGATCGCGGTAGGCACGGATCACTTCGGCGGCGAACGCCTCGGGCGTCTCGGCCACCAGCACGTCGCGGCCCGGTTCGGCGTGCATGCCTTCCACCGCGATGCCGGTGGCGACCACGGGCTGGCCGTAGCTCATGCTCATGTTGACCTTGCCCTTGACCCCGGCGCCGTAGCGCAGCGGCGCGACCGCCAGGCGGCAGCCGTCGAGGAAGGGCTCGATGTCCTGCACGAAGCCGTGGAATACGACGCCTGGCAGTTCGCCCAGCGCCCTGACTTCGGCCGGCGCCTTGCTGCCGATGAGGTGGAAGGTGAGCGCGGGGATCTCGGCGCGCACGCGCGGCAGGATTTCGGTGGCGAACCAGATTGCGGCATCGACGTTGGGTGGGTGCTGGTAGCCGCCGATGAACATGATGTCGGCACGTTCGGAAAAGCCGCGGCGGCGCCCGAAGATCTCGTGCACGTTGGAAAGCACGTCCACCCGTGCGCCGGGGGCGTCCCTGGCCAGCAGTTCCTTCTCCACCGGACTCACCACGAGGGTCACGTCGCAGTCCTGGATCAGGCGCAGTTCCTGTTCGCGGGTCTTTTCCGCGCTGCGCGCCATTTCGGCGCTGTCGGCCAGTTCGGCGGCGCGCTGTTCGCGCAGGTAGTGCAGATCCACGGTATCGAAGACCAGGGTGGCGCGCGGCGCGTGGCGACGCACCAGGTCCACGTAGTTGGAGGCGATGTAGTGGCGTGACACGAACACCAGGTCCAGGCGCGCGCCGTTTTGCTCGAACCAGCTCACCGGGTCGGACAGGTGCGGGTGCCAGAGCACTTCCACGCCCATCTGCTGCAGCGCCGGCGTGTAGTGCTCGACCCAGGCGCGGTTGTCGGCGAAGAAGGTGACCGCATGCCCGTCCTCGCGCAGCAGACGCAGGATGTTGCACAGCCGCACCGAGCCGGAGTCGTGGTCGGGCTGCGGCGTGGTGGCGTCGATCACCAGCACCTGCCTGCGCGCGCGGTGCTGGCGCGCCTTGATGATGTCCTGCGGTGCGGTGCATGCGGGGTCCGGGTGGCCGGCGAGCGCATCCTTCCAGCGTTCGAGGAACTTTTCCTTGTTCACCACCTGGTAGCGCTTGGTGCCGCTGGAGGTGTCGGTGCCCGAGCTGACGCCTTCGAAGTGCACCACCACCGAGGCCGGCTGATAGAGCACGCGCAGCCCGGCCTGGCGCACCTTCATGGCCAGGTCGGTGTCCTCGTAGTAGGCCGGTGCATAGTGCGCGTCGAAGCCGCCGAAGCGCCGGAACAGCGCCGTCGGCAGCGCGATTGCGGCGCCCGAGCAGTAGTCCACCTCGCGCACGAAGTTGTATTCGGGCCTGGCGGGATCGTCGAAGCGCCCGTAGTTCCAGCCCGAGCCGTCGGAGAACACGATGCCCCCGGCTTCCTGCAGCCGTCCGTCGGGATAGACCAGCTTGGCGCCGACCAGGCCGACGTCGCGGTGCTGGTCGAAGGTGTCGATCAGGGCGTCGAGCCAGTCGTCCTGCACCGCGGTGTCGTTGTTGAGGAACACCACGTAGTCGCCGCGCGCCCCGGCGGCGCCGGCGTTGCAGGCGCCGATGAATCCCAGGTTTTCCGCGTTGCGCTGGTAGCGCAGCCCGGCGATCCCGGGCAGCAGGGCTGCGGTCTCGTCGCTGGAGCAGTCGTCCACCACGATGATCTCGTGCGGCGTCGCGTTCTTGGTCTGCGCCAGCGAGCGCAGGCAGACGAGCGTGGCGTCGAGGTGGTTGTAGACCGGGATCACGATGCTGGCGAGTGGCGTATCGCTGACGGGCAGCGCGATGTCGCCCACGTCGATGCCGCCGCCGGCGTCCGGCAGCACCATGGGCGTGACCTGCGGCCCCGGACGCAGCTCCTGAAGCAGGCGGTGCCAGGTGCCGCGCAGGCCGCGGCTGCGCAGGCTGATGACCGTGCGGCACCAGGCATTGCCGAGGCGCTGGACGCGGAAGCGGATGCGCGATGCGAGCTTTCCGATCACCCGGTGGGCGTAGCGCAGCGGGCGCGTCATGCGCCAGGAGCGGCTGGCCAGGATCGCGTCGCGATCGCGCTGCATGCTCTCGCCATGGGCCATGGCAGAGCGCAGCGAGGCGCGCAGGTGGTCCACTTCGCCGAGTTTCTCTTCCAGCTCGCGTCGGGTGTTCTCTGCGTGCATCTGCAGCTGCTGGTGACGCTCGTGCAGTCGGGACAAATCGTTCTGTGTCATTTCCAGTTGTTCTTTCAGCGTCAGGGCCCAGCGCGTGCGCTCTTCGAACTCTTCGCGCAGCGCGGCGAGGTCGCTGCGCGCGGTGTCGAGCCCGTCTTCCAGCGAGCGCGCCCATTCGGTGCGCTGGTCCAGTTCGAAGGTGAGCCTTTCAAGGTGCGCGCGCTCGTCCGCGATGGTCGACTGGAGCGAGCGGGCCCACGCGGTGCGGGCGTCGAGCTGCGCCTGGAGGTCGTCGGCCCACTGGGTGCGCTTCTCGATGTCCTGCTGCTGTGCCGCGAGGCGTGCGAGGGCGGATTCCAACGCAACGGCGCTGCGCTGACCCTCGACCTGCAGCAGGTTGCGCGTCGCCGCGGTGACGGGATCGAACGGTGCCGCCGTCGCGCCGGAAGCCGGCGCGATGCGCGCGGGCAGGAGGGCTTCGTAGGCAGCAGCCATGTCCGCGGGCAGGGGCTGTGGGCGGACGGTGCGCAGCGCGTCGAGCGGCGCGCGCGATTGCAGCAGCGCGGCCAGCGCCTGCGCGATGGCCTCGGGGGCGGGATCGACCAGGAGGCCGGTGACGCCCTCTTCGATGCGCTCCGCCAGCGCGCCCATGCGGGTGGCCATCACCGGCACGCCCAGGCTCCACAGCTCGGAGAGCGTGTAGCTGAAGGTTTCGGCCACCGTCACCGGCAGCAGGGCAAGGTCGGGCGCGAAGCGGCGTACGAGGTCGGGCAGCTCCTCGCGCCGGTAGTCCATGCGCAGGTGCACGCCGGACTCACCGAAGAAACGCATTCCGGCACGCCCCGCGCCGAGCAGCAGGAACTCGATGCGCGGATCGCGCAGCGGCAGCAGCCCGGCGAGCAGCTCCTCGCCCTTGCCGCCGTTGATGCGTCCGAGCACCAGCACGCGCAGCCCTTCGCGCGGCGGCGGCTGCACCGCCGCGATCGGTGCCGGCCAGGGGGCCATGCCGTGCGGGATCAGGTGCCAGGGCAGGGACGCCAGCCGCGGCTCGATGCGCGTGAGGTTGGCGTGCACGGTGCGGCTGGGGCAGAACAGCGGGGCGCGTGCGGCCAGCAGCGCGGCAACATGGTCCTCGCGCAGGCGGCGCCAGGCCGACGGACGGGTTTCCGCGAACTGGAAGCGGTCGTCGATGTCGCCCAGCGCAGCGTCCAGCGCCGCGGGCGAGAAGTCTGCGCGCGCGTCGCCGAAGTCGGCGTGCAGGATCGGCCACAGCGGGTAGTAGTCATGGCAGGCCAGGGCCGTGGGCAGGCCGGTGCGCAGGGCCTCCAGGCCGTGGCCGATCAGCGAGGACACCAGCACCTGGCCGACGCCGTAGCGCAGCAGCACCCGATCGAGCGCCGCGCGGTATTCCTCCGAGGCCAGCGCCGTGGCGCCGATTCCCAGCGCCAGCGGCCAGCGGGCCAGGGGCGGGGCGTCGAGGTCGTCGTAAAGGGCCAGCCCTTCGCCCGGCGTTCGGCGCTGGCTGCTGCCGTGCGCCACCAGGGCGAGGTGGCGGTATCCGTGGCTGGCGCGCATCAGGTCCGCGACGAAGCGCTGCACGCCCCCGCCCCAGCCGTGCAGGATGTGCAGCAGCACCGGGCGCGCGTCACGCCCTACTGCGGCGGGAACGCGCCCGTTCAGTGCCGCGATGCGCTCGCGCAGCACCGCGATCGCGGGCGGCGCGGCAGGCGGGCCGAGGCTCGTCGGGGCGCATTCGACGTAGAGGCCGTCGAGCAGGGCGCCCTGCAGTCCGGGCGGCAGGGTGCCTTCGGCGCCGCAGAGCGCGCCGGCATCGGTCAGCGCCGACGCCTTCCACAGTGCGCAGGCCGGCAGCCAGGCGGCACAGGGGATCGGTTCGCGTTCCGAGAGCATCCAGACGCAGGCATCGGCGTCCTCGACGGAGGCCGGGCGGCTGGTTTCCGCGAAGGGGTCGAAGGCTGCGATGCCGGGCGACAGCGGTGAAAGGACATCGAATCCCGGCGCCTGCGCCTCGCACAGGCGTCGCCATGCGCCCTCGGGCAGCCGGGTGCCGCGCTCCAGCAGCAGGATGTCACGGCCGGGATGGGCGGCTGCGCAGGCGCGCAGCGCGGCCCAGGCCTGGCCGGGGCCGGCCAATTCGAAGCGCGTGACGTCGGCCGGCAGATCCCCGGGCACGCTGGCGGTCGCATCCGGGTGCGGGCGTGCGCCGTAGAGGCAAAGGATCGGTGGAGGGCTGGCGACCTGGGTCAACGAATTGCCGAGCAGGCTCGGTCCGGGGCAAAAGATCGCCGATTATCCCTGCAATCGCCCCCGTGCCGCCAGCGCGCAGCCGCTACACTGTCGCCTGCCGTTTCGCCTCATGCTCCGTCCTTGGCCGCAAAAACCTCAAAGAACCGCGCCGTCCGGGCGCAGAACCGCGGCGGGGTCCGCCGTCTTCTGCCGCTGCTGCTGCTGGGCCTGGGGCTCGGCATCGGCTTCCTCGGGCCCTATGCGTGGGTGGCGGACCGGCAGGTGCGCGAGGCCTTCGGCCGCCTGACCTGGCAGGTGCCCACCCGCGTGCTGGCGCAGCCGCTGGAGCTGGTGCCCGAGCGCGCGATGACGGCCGAGGCGCTGGAGGCTGAACTGGCCGCGTCCCGCTACGTGAAAGTGGACGCGCCGCGCCGCGCCGGCAGCTACTCACGCGAAGGCGACCGGTTCACGATCGCCACCCGCGGCTTCACCGATCTGGACGGCGCCTGGCCGCCGCAGCAGGTGGCCGTGACCTTGGGAGGCGGCCGGGTGCGCGCGATCCGCAGCGGCGATCGCGCCCTGGAGCGGCTGCGGCTCGACCCGGCGCGCATCGCCACGCTGTACGGAGAAACCCAGGAGGAGCGCCGCCTGGTGCGGCTGGAGGACGTGCCGCCGCTGCTGGTCACCACCCTGCAGGCGGTCGAGGATCGCGACTTCAAGCGCCACATCGGCATCGACTGGCGCGGCATCCTGCGGGCGGCCTGGGTCAACCTGCGCCACGGCGAGCTGCGTCAGGGCGCCAGCACGCTCACCCAGCAGCTCGTACGCAACCTCTACCTCACCCGCGAGCAGCGCATCGGCCGCAAGCTGCGGGAAATGCTCTACGCGGTCATCATCGAGGCGCGTTTCGACAAGCGCACCATTCTCGAGGCCTACCTCAACCAGGTCTATCTCGGGCAGCAGGGCAACCAGGCCGTGCACGGCGTTGCGGCGGGCGCCGATTTCTGGTTCGGGCGCGAGCTCGACCAGCTTTCCGAATCCGACGTCGCGCTGCTGATCGGGCTGATCCAGGGCCCGTCGCTGCACGACCCGCGTCGCAAGCCGGAAAGCGCGCTCAGGCGGCGCAACGTGGTGCTCGGACAGATGCTCGAAACCGGACTCATCAGCCAGGCGGAGCACGACGCCGCGCGCGCCCGCCCGCTGGGCGTCACCCCGGCGGGCAGCCTGTCGCGCAACCGCTACCCGGCTTTCCTGGCGCTGGTGCGCGACCAGCTGCAGCGCGATTACGCGCCCGACGCGCTGCGCGGCGCCGGCCTGACCGTGTTGACCACGCTCTCGCCCTCGGCCCAGAATGCTGCCGAGAACGTCGTGGCGGCGCAGCTTGCCGCGCTCGGGCAGAAGGGTCGTCCGGCGCTGCAGGCCGCGCTGGTGCTGACCGATACCCGCCAGGGCGAAGTGCTGGCCGTGGTCGGCGCGCGCGACCGCAACGACCACGGCTTCAACCGCGCGCTCGACGCGCGCCGCCCGGTCGGCTCCCTGCTCAAGCCCTTCGTCTACCTTCTGGCGCTGGCCCAGCCGGGCCGTTACGCCCTGGCCACGCGCGTGGACGATGCGCCGATCACCCTGCGTCTTCCCGGCAATCGCAGCTGGAGCCCGGAAAACGTCGATGGCCGCAGCCACGGGAGGGTGACCCTGCACGACGCGCTGGTGCGCTCCTACAACCAGGCCACGGTGCGCATCGGCATGGATGTCGGAGTGGAGCGCCTGGCGCGACTGCTGGGCGTGCTGGCCGCGATCGACGCCGTGCCCAATCCCTCGCTGCTGCTCGGCGCGGTGGACCTCTCGCCGCTGCAGATGACCCAAGCCTACCAGTTCATCGCGTCCGGCGGGCAGATCCAGCCGCTGCGCGCGGTGCGCGGCGTGCTCGATCCCCAGGGCGCGCCGCTGAAACGCTACGATGCCGCACCTGCGCCGCCGCAGCGCGGCGACACCATCGCCGCCCGGCTGGTTTCGCTGGCGCTGCAGGACACGGTGCGCGAAGGCACCGCGCGCGCACTCGGCGGCTCCGGCCTGGGCTGGCTCGACGCCGCCGGCAAGACCGGCACCAGCAACGACAGTCGCGACAGCTGGTTCGCCGGCTACACGGGGGCGCACCTGGCCGTGGTCTGGGTCGGCAACGACGCCAACCAGCCGACCGGCCTGTTCGGCTCTACCGGCGCGATGAAGATCTGGGGCGAACTGTTCCGCGAAGTGCCCACCCTGCCGCTGGCGGTGGACGAGGATGGCCTTGAATGGGCATTCGTGGATGCGGAGGAATTTGCGCTCACCGATGCCGAGTGCCCGGGTGCACGGCGCTTCGTGTTCGTGGCCGGCGCTCTGCCGGGGGAAACCAGGCACTGCCGGCTGGCGCAGCTGCGCCAGTGGTTTGGCGCGGGAGAGGAACGATGAGGATGATGATCGCAGCGCGCTCCGTCGCGGCGCTGGCCGGTGCCGCGCTGCTGCTGGGCGGATGCGCCTCGCCGCCGGTCCGGCCCGGGCCGGCATCCGCACCCGCGCCGCTGCGCGACGTGCTGGCCGAAGTGCGTGCGGCAGGTGTTGAAACCGAGGCCGACGGCATCGACGTGACGCCGCTGCGCGATCCCGTGGTGGACGATCTGCGCGATCGCGCCGCCCGGCACGAGGCCGAGCGCGACTATGCCGCCGCCGATGCGGTGCTGGAGGACGCGCTGCGTCTGGTGCCGGGCGATCCCGAGCTTCTCCAGTGGCGCGCCGAACTGGCGCTGGTGCGCGGTGCCTGGGATGACGCGGTGCGCCTGGCCAGCGAGGCCTGGGAGCGCGGGCCGCGCCTGGGCGGGCTGTGCCGCCGCAGCTGGACGGTCATCCGCCTGGCGCGCGAATTCACCGGCCATCCGGACGCCGCCAGCGCCGCGCAGGCCCAGCTGATGCGCTGCACGATCGAGCCGCCGGTGCGGATGTGAGCGTGCCGCGCACCATCCCGCGACGCGGTTGCCGCGTTGGCTTTGTCCGCGTGCGATGAGCCTGGTCGAAGAAACGCGCGTGGCGCTGGGCGAAGGCGGCGCGCTGGCCGGTGCGATCGAGGGCTTCGTCCCGCGCCCGGCGCAACAGCGTCTGGCAGAGGCCATCGCCGAAGTGATCGAGGCGCGCGGCGAGCTGATCGCCGAGGCCGGCACCGGCACCGGCAAGACCTATGCCTACCTCGTGCCGGCGCTGCTGTCGGGCAAGCGAACCATCGTCTCCACCGGCACCAAGGCGCTGCAGGACCAGCTCTACCACCGCGACCTGCCGCGGGTGCGTCAGGCGCTGGGCGTGCGGCTCAAGGTCGCGCTGCTCAAGGGGCGTGCCAACTACCTGTGCTGGTACCGGCTCGAACGCGCGCGCAGCGACGGCCTGTTCACTTCGCGCGAGCAGGCCAGCCAGCTCGTGGCGATCAACACCTGGGCCGGCGGCAGCGAGGACGGCGACCTGGCGGGCGTGGATTTCCTTGCCGAAGACTCGCCGCTGCGCACGCTGGTCACCTCCACCGCCGACAACTGCCTGGGGAGCGATTGCCCCTTCCATGCCGAATGCTTCGTGGTACGCGCGCGGCAGAAGGCACAGGAGGCGGACCTGGTGGTGGTCAACCACCACCTGCTGTTCGCCGACCAGGCGCTCAAGCGCGAGGGCTTCGGAGAAATCCTGCCCGGTGCACAGACCTTCGTGCTGGATGAGGCGCACCAGCTGCCCGAGCTGGCGGCGCAGTTTTTCGGCTCGATGGTGTCTTCGCGCCAGCTCGTGGACCTGGCGCGCGACGCGCTGTCCGAATGCGAGGGCGTGAGCGGCGCGCGCGCCGAGGTGCAGGAGCCCGCGCAGGCGCTGGAGCTGGCGGTGAAGTCGGTTCGCGCCGCGCTGGAGCCGCTGCCGACGCGCGCTTCGCTGGGCGTGTTCGAGGCCCATCCGGCCGTGGTCGAGGCGCTGGACGCGCTGCGTACCGCGCTGGGCACCGTGGCCGCGCTGCTGGAGCCGCTGGCCGAGCGCAGCGTCGGCTTCAAGAGCTGCCGCGATCGCGCCGAGGATCTGGTCGAAGGCTGCGGACGCATCCTCGACGCCAAGGGCGGCGGCGAGGTGCGCTGGTACGAGATCACCGCGCGCGGCTTCCAGCTGCACCAGACCCCGCTGGACGTTTCCGCCGCGCTGCGCGAGTTCCGCGCCGCCTCGCAGGCCGCGTGGATCCACACCTCGGCCACCCTCGCCGTGGACGGTGGCTTCGAACATCTTTCCGGGCAGCTGGGCATGGAGGCGCCGCGCACCCTGCTCGAGCCCTCGCCCTTCGATTTCCACAACCAGGCCCTGGTGTACGTGCCGCACGGACTGCCCGAGCCGAACACGCCGGCGCACGTCGAGGCCGTGGTCGAGGCAGCGCTGCCGCTGCTGGACGCGTCCGACGGACGCGCCTTCCTGCTTTTCACTTCGCACCGCGCGCTGCGCCAGGCCGCCGAACTGCTCGCGGCACGGCGCGAGTTCCCGCTGTTCGTGCAGGGCGAGGCACCGCGCCACCTGCTGCTGGAGCGCTTCCGCGAATCGGGCAACGGCGTGCTGCTGGGGGCCGCCAGCTTCTGGGAGGGCGTGGACGTGGCCGGCGACGCGCTGCAGTTGGTGGTGATCGACAAGTTGCCGTTTGCCGCTCCCGATGATCCGGTGCTGGAGGCGCGCCTGGAGGCGATCCGCCGGCGCGGCGGCAACCCCTTCCGCGACTGGCAGCTGCCCGGCGCGGTGATCGCGCTCAAACAGGGTGCCGGCCGCCTGATCCGCACCCACGCCGATCAGGGCGTGGTGATGCTGTGCGACCCGCGGCTGGTGGGGAAATCCTACGGCCGCATCTTTCTGGACAGCCTGCCGCCCTTCGCGCGCACCCGCGATGCGGAGCGTGTGCTGCGCTTCCTGCGCGAGGCGCGGTATCGGGCAGGGTAAGCGGTGGGCCGCAGTGCGGCGGCGCGTCGAATCCCGATGGAAATCAGCAGCCCATGCCGGCGAGTCCCGGAAGTCACGGCGGCCGAGCCGGACGCGGCGGGCCGCAGTACCATTCCCGCCTCATCACTGCCGGAAGGTGCGCGCGTGTACTGGTCGTATCGAAGCAAGGACGGGAGCACGCCGCCGTGAGCCGCATCCTGGCGCTGGAAACGGCTACCGAAGCCTGCTCGGTGGCGCTGTGGCTCGATGGCGAGGTGCTGGAGCGCTTCGAGATCGCGCCGCGACGCCACGCCGAGCTGGTGCTTCCATGGATCGAGGACCTCCTTGCACAGGCGGGCGTGGCGCGCGCGCAGCTCGATGCCGTGGCCTGTGGCCGGGGGCCCGGGGCGTTCACCGGCGTGCGCCTGGCGGTGGCCATCGCCCAGGGACTCGCGCTGGCGCTGGATCGCCCGGCGCTCGGCGTTTCCACGCTGGAGGCGCTTGCGCTGCCTGCGATGCGCGCGCTGGACGAGGCGGGTGATGCCGCTGCCGGCGTGCTGGCCGCGATCGACGCGCGCATGGGCGAGGTGTACCTCGCCGACCACGTGCGCGATGCCGGTGGCCGCTGGGCTCGGCGCGGCGAAGAGCAGGTGCTGGCCCCTTCCGAGGCGAGTCTGGAGCCCGGCGCGCTGCGGGTGGGCATCGGCAGCGGATTTGCCGCGCAGGACGCGGCACTCGTGCCGCGCCTCGGCACCGCGCTCGTGCGTGTGGATGCGAGCGCCCTGCCGCACGCCGGAGACGTGGCGCGCCTGGCCGCTGAAGCGCTTGCGCGCGGCGAAGGCATGGCGCCCGAGGAACTGCAGCCCGCCTATCTGCGCAACAAGGTGGCGCTTACCCTTTCCGAGCAGGGCAAGCCGACGCCGGTGGCGTGAGCGCCGTGCAGGGAGCGCCTGGCCGCGCTCAGCGGCTGTCCCCGAACGCCTCGTCGAAAAAGCCGCGCATGGCGGCGAACGCCCGCCGCGCCGCCACCGGATGGTGGACGCAGCCGGGAGGCGAGGCCGCGCTGGCCTCGGCAAAGCAGTGCACCGCGCCGGCGTAGTTCACGAACTGCCAGTCGGCCTGCACCGCGTCCATTTCCTGCTGGAAGGTCGCGATGTCCTGCGCGCTTACCGACGTATCCGCCGCGCCGTTGAGCACGAGGATCGGCGCTGCGGGGCGGGCGTCGGCGGGGCGGTCGGTGGTCAGGCCGCCGTGCATCGACACCACGCCCGCCACGTCCGCGCCGGCGCGCGCCAGCTCCAGCACCGTGGTGCCGCCGAAGCAGAAGCCGACCGCGCCGATCCGCGCAGGATCCAGCGGCGCATCGGCGGCGTTGTCGCGCAGCACCGCGACGGCCTTCGCGGCCCGGTCGCGCAGCGCCGCGCGATCGGCGTACATCCGCGCGACCTGTTCGCTGGCCGCCTTCGCGTTCGCGGGGCGCACGCCCTTGCCGTAGACGTCTGCCACCAGCACCACGTATCGGGAGCCGGCGATTTCCCGGGCGCGCTCCACGGACGATGCGTTCACGCCCATCCAGTTGGGCACCATCACGATGCCGGGGCGCGGCTGGGCGGAGGCGTCGTCGTAGACCAGTACGCCTTCGAATGCCTGACCGTCCAGCGTCCACTCCACCGGAAGCTCCCGCCATGCCGCCAGGACCTGCAGCGGAGCGGCGGCAAAAAGGGCGAAGAGGGCGACGGCGCGCAGTGACATGACGGACTCCCGGGAGAAAGGGGCGGGATCGCCACAATGCCACGAACGGTGTGGTGCCGCATGCCGCCCTCGGCACGCCGCGCCGGCCGGCTACATCGGTGGACTGCTCGACCAGCCGAACAGCAGACCGCTGGCGCCGGCCAGCACGCCGATGACGAAGCCTGCCCAGGCCATGCGCCGTTCGGCGCGGCGGTTGAAGGACGCGCTGACCGGATCGCGCGCCGCCTCGCGCTCGTGCCGGCGGTGCAGGATGCGCGGCAGCCACGCCAGGTTCATCCCGCCGAGCAGCGTCATCATGCCGACCAGGCTCAGGCTCGGCAGCAGGCTGGAACCGCTGAGCACGGCGGCTCCCATCAGCGAGGTGAAGACCAGCACGACCAGGAGGCCGGTGGCCGCGAACCAGGCCAGTTCGCGCCGCTCCTGGTCGTCGCTGGAGGTGACCCAGTGCCGGCGCACGCCGAAGAAGACCGTGGCCACGCCGAGGATCAGCGCGAACACCATGCCGCCGACGGCGCCGATCATCAGCCGACTGGCCCCGCCGCGCGCCAGCGCCGGGCCAAGCGCGGTGCGTCCCAGCAGCTTGCCCGCCAGCCCGGTGAGCTGGGCGGATTTTCCTGCCGCCACCTTGCCCGCGAGCGATGCGCCGGCAGCGCCCACGCCGGCCGCTGCCGCGGTCTGCGTGGCGCCGAGCCCGGCGAGGATCAGGGCGGTGAATGCGACGGTGGGCGCGGTGGCGCAGGCGAATTCGCCCAGGCGCTTGAGCATGTCCTCGCGCAGGCTGGCACGCGCCCGCGACAGGCGCTTGCGCACCGCCGCATCCTGTATTCCGAGCAGTTCCGCCACCTGCCGCGAGGACTGGCCTTCGCGGTAGTAGATCAGGAGGATCTCGCGGGTTTCCTCGGGCAGTTCGTCGATCAGGTCGGCCGCGATGGCCTCTTCCTGCTGGCGCGCGAGGCTGTCGGGCACGTCGGGCGCGGGGTCGGCCACCACCGCAAGGATGTCGTCGAGGTCGCCGTCGATGCGGCGCTCGTTGCGCCGCCGGCGCAGGTGGTCGTGCGAGAGGTTGCGGGTGATCTGGCGCAGCCACGGCAGGAAGCTGGAGCGGTTGCGCAGCCGCGGCAGGTGGGTCCAGGCGCTGAGGAAGGCTTCCTGCGCGATGTCCTCGCTCGCCGGCACGTCGCGGGTGATCGCCAGCGCGATGGCGGTGATGCCGTTCTGGCAGCCTGCGACGATGCGGCCGTAGGCCGTGGAGTCGCCCGCCTGCGCCGCCGGCAGGTGTTCGTCGATCAGGAGGTGCAGGGCTTCGGTGCGGGTCATGGGCGGAGCGGGGCGGGGTGAAGGTTGCTACAGTGACAATTCGACGGGGACGATGTGACGTTCGTCGTCCGGCTCTGTCGCGGGAGCGGGGGCAGGTGCCGGTTCCGAGGCGGGCGGAGCCACGCGCGGCTGGCAGCTGCGCGACAGACTGAGCATCACCAGGATCACGACGGCTGCCAGCAAGATGACGCGCACCCGCGCGATGTTCTGCGCGACGCTGCGCGGTCTGGCGGCGGGCTGAACTGGTTCGGGCAGGAAGCTGCCGCGGGTGGAATCCATCAGCCCGGCCTCGCGCAGCAGCGCGCGCGCCTGCGGCTGGTCGTCCGGACGGACGACCCAGACCGCCGCCTCCGGTACCTCATGCAGGGCACTTTCCCGGTAGGAGAATCCGCGTCGCCGGTTGCCCTTGTACGAACGGCCGTTGGTGATGCGCGTCTGGATGCCGTGCTCGTTCAGCAGCGTCGCCACGCCTTCCGCGTTTTCCAGCCGGATCGAGCTGAATACCTTGCGCACGTCAGCGTTCGTCCGGACTCACGCGCACCATCCCTTCCTGCGCGCTGGAGGCCACCAGCACGCCATCGCGGGTGTAGATGCTGCCGCGCGCCAGCCCGCGGCTGTCCTGCATCGAGGGCGAATCACAGGAATACAGCAGCCACTCGTCCACCCGCAGCGGGCGGTGGAACCACAGCGCGTGGTCGAGGCTGGCCATGCGCACGTTGGGCTGTAGGTAGGAGATGGCGTGCGGCAGGGTGCTGGTGCCGATCAGGTGGAAGTCCGAGGCGTAGGCGAGCAGCGCGTGGTGCAGCGCCGGATCGTCGTCGATGCGGTCGGCCAGGCGAAACCAGATCTGCTGATAGGGCGGCTGCTTGGTGGGATTGAGCTCGTTGCGCGGATAGACGTGGCGGAACTCGAAGGCGTCGCGCTTGGTCAGCCAGCGCTGCACCTTGGCCGGAAGCCGCGCCAGCTCGTCGGCGGAAAGGTTGGGGCCTTCGGGAAGATCTTCGGGCATCGGCACCTCGGGCGGCGAGAGCTGGTGCTCGGGGCCGGATTCGGGCAGATGGAAGCTCGCCGAGGCCACGAAAATCGGCTGGCCGTGCTGCATCGCGGTGACCCGCCGCGCCGAGAAGCTGCCGCCGTCGCGGGTCTGGTCGACCAGATAGACGATCGGGTGCTCGATGTCGCCGGCGCGCAAGAAGTAGGCGTGCATCGAGTGCACGATCCGCGCCCGGTCCACGGTGCGCTGCGCCGCGCTCAGCGCCTGTCCCAGCACCTGCCCGCCGAACACGAACTTCGTGCCGATGTCGCGGCTCTGGCCGCGGAAGATCGTGTCCTCGATGCGCTCCAGGCGCACCAGATCCAGCAGTTCGGCGACTTTTTCGTGCAAGGCGGCAGGCTCCGGGGGGGCGGGGCGGGAAGTATACGGAATGCAGGAGGGTGGCCCGCCGTGCCGGCTTGCCGGACGCGCCCCGGAGGGGTGCATAACGCGTTGCGTTTAACGGTGTGCGTTATGTATCACTGCCGCGTGATCCGGTCCTTCCGCTGCCCGCCGGCTCTTTTCCTCCGGCCAGAGCGCGCGGTTTCCCGGCATCGCTACCGTGGCCTCGCGCAGGCTGATTCAGCGGCACGCCGCGGCCACGCTGGAATTCCCGCGTGCTCCGCCGGGCAATCGACTGGAAGCCCTGAAGGGTTCCCGCGCGGGGCAACACAGCATCCGCATCAACGACCAATGGCGGCTGTGCTTCGTCTGAACAGAGTCTGGACCCAAAGACCCGCAGATCGAGGACTACCACTGAGGTGACGATGATGATCAAAAACGGCATGCGGCCCATCCGCCCCGGCGAAATCCTGCGCGAGGACTACCTGAAACCGCTGGGCATGAGCGCCAGCGCGCTCGCCTCGGCCCTGCGCGTGCCCGCGCTGGCGGTGGCGGAACAGATCGAGAAGAAAGTGCTGCCGCACGTGGCGTGACGCGGCAATGCACGCAGTCCGTTGACGAGTGACGCCCTGGGCGCACCTTCCATGGCCGCCTCAGCTCCAGTGTCATGAGACGCTCTCATCAGCGCCGGCTGCTCACGGCGTCTGCCTGAAACGTGCTACCGCGCGGCGCAGTTGCGTGGCGTTGCTGCTGTCCTTCGGCCAGCCAATGATTTCATCCACGATGCGGCCGTCGCTGAAAAAATAGAATATCGGGGTTTCCCACTGATCGAGGATGTCCCACGCGTCGAACCGATACGCGAGCGCCATTTCGCCGGAGTGATGCGAGCGGTTCCATTTCGCCACCTCTTCAAGATGGAGAATCCGTTCCGGAGGGACCAGCCACAGTGCGTGGTCCTTGAAGAAGCTGGCAAGCTCCACGTCTCCGTCGATGAACCTGCTTGCGGCTTCAGAGAATCCGCAGAGCGGGTTGGATACGATGATTACATGTTTGCCTTGATCGATCGGGTACGCGTCTTTGATCAAGGTATTTCCCGCCACCCGGAGTATCTGTGTCTTTGACGCCTCGCCGCGGGTCCGGTCAGCCATCGTCGGCAGGTCAGGAGCCGGTAGCTGGGGCGAATCCTTGGCCAGTTCGGCCAGGGATTCGAAGTCCCTGGTCAACAGGAGCGCGCCGGCAAGCGAGGAAAGGTCTTCCGGCGTTTGGATGTTCCGCGTGCGCATGAGCGAGTACATGTCGCGCAGTTCCCGCGTGATCGCGCGATCAGCAGAATAGAACTGCGCCTCGACGGCTGCCTCAAACCGCCTGCGCAGCGCGTCGTCGTCCTGATCGGACGTGTCACTGCTTGGGTACAACAGGTGGAATTTTTCAGCAATGAGCGCCGCGCGCAAGCGGTGCGGGAGCCGCTCCGTGGCGCTGATCACCTGGCGCAATTCCTGTTGCGTTTCAATGGTGGGGGAAGCGCCGGGTGACATTGCTTCCAGGGCGGCGGCGAGAAAGAGGGTGGCGATGCACGTCATGGTGGAGGGCCTGATGCAATGGCGGCGGGGGTGCGTGGTGCACCCTCGTCGTCCTGGAGCAGATCAGCAGTTGGAAGTACATGCGCTGTGGACAGCGGAAGAACAGGTCGCGCGATCCGAACAACGGTAATCCAGCAAGAAATCAGCCAGTCGGAGAAGGCTGTAATCATGGGAATCATCGTTTAATTTGGAAGGAATTAATCCAGTGCTTGACTGCATGCCGAAAAGCGCAAGGATTCTGTATATTTCATCAGAGGGCAGTTTTGCGAGCAGTGTGTAGTCGAACTGGGTCAGTCCCTTTTCATTGAATCGTAGGCTATCGACGAATGCGGAACGTTCGGTTGCACTCAATGCATTCAGTGGTGACAAATTTTCTGGCATCGACTGGATGTATTGACGTGTCTCCGTGGCGGATTTCAGCGGTGCCATTTCGTGTGCGATGTTCGAGGTCTGGACCATATCCTTGGCGATCAAGTTGGATGTGGCGTCATCGGCACTGGCGAGCATGGGAATTGCAAATAGCGCCATCATCATTGTCAGATGATAATTCATTTTCTGCTCCTGTTGTGTTGAGACTCTGACAGACCGGAGCTATTCCCCAGCCTGTTTTCACAGCGTGCGCGCATTATTGATTCTTATGCAAGAGGCTTCGCGTGGATTATTTATCCTAGATTTACATTCATGGCCGTGACGGAAAATTTCTGTTAACCGTGGCGTTCCATTTCTCCCGGGCATGCAGATGGTGGCGTTGATCGTGGCCGGTGCCTTGACGCCCTGAGCGGGCTGGGTTCGTCGTATCTGAGCCAGCTATTGCGCAGCAAGAAGATGGGCGAAAGCGTGGCGCGCAAGATCGAGGCGGCGATGGGCAGGCCGCACGGCTGGCTGGATCGTCTGACCATCGCCGAAGCCGAACACGCGTGCCAGTTCGCTGCCGCTGCGTGGAGCCTGGACGCGCTGCTTTCCGGGCTGGCCGAACGGTTCCACGCCGCCAGCCCTGCGGTGCGCGAATCGACCGGGGAACTGCTGCTGCGCTTTGCCGCCTCACTTTCGGTCATGGTCACGATCGCGGGTGGTGGGCAGGCGGGTCAGTACGTCGCACAGCCATCGTCGGCCGCGCAGGGCCGACCTACGTCACGGGCGCGGTTTTCATGCGTAGGTCGGGGCTACGTCCCCGACGGAACTGCGCAATGACGCGCTCGCGCTGCGCAATGGCTTCGGACTGTGCCCGGTAACGCATCACGTCGTCGCGCGGATCAGGGTCACGTTCGCCAGCACCCGTTGCCACGGAAACATCGGCCCCGGATCGCGCTTGCGCGGCACCCTCAACGAGGCGTCGTCGCTGGCGGGTACCTGTTCGCGGTCCAGATCTTCATGCCCGGCGATATGGCGCAGGCCGGGAAGCTCGGCGGTGAGCCGGGCGAGCAGATCGATCAGGGCGTCGATCTGGGCCTCGGGATAGGGCTCGTCCATGGCCTGATGGCGTGAATCGAGCCAGTGCGGATAGCGCCCCGTATTGACCAGCTCAATGCCGACCGAACGCGGGTTGTGGCCGCGCACGTGGTGGGCGATGCGTTCGGGCGGGACGAAGCGGTGGATACGGCCGTCGCGGTCGATGTAGAAATGGCCGCTGTTGCCGGTGCCCGAGTCGTGGAGCACGCGCTCGCCGTATTCGCGCGCCGTCGCAAGATCAGGCAGTTCGGTGCAGTGGATCACGATCCGGTCGATGCTGCCGAGCGGGCGCGTTTGCAGGCGCGAAACGTAGGGCAGGGGCCAGTCGCGGACGGCGATGGCATAGGGCAGCGTGGAGGCGGGAGGCATGGGGGCGCATGCTACCATTCGCGCGCATTTGCGCTGTTCCGCCGGGTTTCCTGCGTGTTCCGGAAGCGCCGGAAATGTCCCATCGGCCCGGCGGCTTTCAACAGGCGCACGTCTGGTCAGGCCGGGGTCGCACGTCTTTGCTTCAACGGACCAAACCGCTGGATGAGGCAGGCCCTCGTCTGTCACACGCGGTCGCCTTCGCGGGAATGACGCAAGAGGGCGGAATCGCTGCACTCACGCGCCCACCTTTTCCCGGAGTCACGCCATGGCCGGCCACTGCATCCTTTCGCACGGACTTCACAGCAGCCCGAACGCAGTCAAAGTCTCGGCGCTGGCGCGGGTGGCCGAATCACTGGGCTGGAGCCACGAACGGCCGGACTATTCGCAGATCGACGCGGCATCGGACGTGCGCGACATTCCGCGGCGGCTGGAAAGGCTGCTGGAGAGCGCGCGCCGTGCGCCCGGGCCGCTGGTGCTGGCCGGCTCCAGCATGGGGGCCTACATCTCGGCGCTGGCGTCGCTCCAGGTGCGGCCGGCGGGGCTGTTCCTGATGGCACCGCCCGTCGCGCTGCCGGGCTATCCGCAGCGGCTGGATGCCGCGCGCGTGCCGACGCGGGTGATCCACGGCTGGCACGACGAGCTGATCGCGGCGCGGGACGTGGTGGACTGGTGCGCCGAGCGCGCGGTGACGCTGCTGCTGCTCGATGACAACCACCGGCTCGAAGGCCACGTGGACGCCATCGCGGACGAGTTCGGGCGTTTTCTGGGGGCGTTGGCATGAGCGCGGCGCTGACCTTCTTCGCGCCCTGCGCCAAGGGCATGGAATACCTGCTGGTGGAAGAGCTGCAGGCGCTGGGCGCGCAGGACGTGCGCGAGGCGCTGGCCGGCGTGCATTTTTCCGGTGCTCTGGAAGCCGGCT
>CAKSZJ010000011.1 GCA_934525595.1 uncultured Chiayiivirga sp.
GTCTTCTTCTTGCGTGGCATACATGCTCCTTGGCAGCATCATGGTATGCCTCTCACACAAAATTTCTGACACCCTCATCCGGGTGACTTGGTGCTCGACCCCACCTGCGGCTCCGGCACCACCGCCTTCGTCGCCGAAAAGTGGGGCCGCCGCTGGATCACCTGCGACACTTCGCGCGTGGCCGTCACCCTGGCCAAGCAGCGGTTGATGACCGCCAGCTACGACTACTACGAACTCAAGTACCCGCACGAAGGCCTGCGCGGCGGCTTCATCTACAGGACCGTGCCGCACGTCACCCTGAAGTCGATCGCCAACAACCCGGACATCGACGACATCTTCGAGCGCATGCATCCGGCCATCGACCAGGCACTGGCCGCGCTCAATGCCGCGCTGAAATCCGCAGGCGCGCCATTCAAGGTGTCCGAGGGCGGGCGCAAGGGCAAGACGCTCGACTTCGCCAAGGGCGGCGCGCTGCAGGAATGGGAGGTCCCTTTCGACTACCCGGCCGACTGGAAGACCGGCGCGCGCGACGCCTTTGACGCCTTTCACGCCGCCCGCCAGGCCATGCAGCGGAAGATGGACGAGTCCATCGCCGCCCATGCCGATCAGGAAACCCTGTTCGACCAGCCGGCCGTGTCGAAAGACAAGCTGCGCATCACCGGCCCGTTCACGGTGGAAGCGGTGCCTTTCCCCAGCGTGCTGTCGCTGGAGGAAGGCGAACAGTCGCAGGAGGCCGACGCCAGCGTGGCCCGCTCGGGTGAATCCCTGCGGCAGCACAGCTGGCGCGACGAGCTGCTCAAGACCGGTATCCGCGGAAAGGGTGGGCAGATGCTCAGGTTTGCCGAGCTGGAGACCCTGCCGGACACCCGGCATCTCCACTGCACCGGCCACCTCGACAGCGGCGAGCGCGTGGTGGTCAGCTTCGGCCCCGAGCACGGCGCGCTGGAGCAGAAGCAGGTGGAGCTGGCCATGCGCGAGGCCGGCGACCTGTTCCCGCGCCCGAAGATGATCGTGTTCTGCGCCTTCACCTTCGATCCGGAAGCGGCCAAGGACATCGACGCCACCCGCGGCATCACCGCGCTCAAGGCACAGATGAATACCGATCTGTTGACAGAAGACCTGAAGAAGGCGCGCAGCCACAACCAGAGCTTCTGGCTGATGGGCCAGCCGGACGTGGAACTGCGCCAGCGCAAGGACGGCACCTACGAGGTGGAGGTCAACGGCTTCGACTACTTCGACACCGGCACCGGCGAGCTCAAGTCCGGCGGCAAGAAGAACATCGCCGCCTGGGCGCTGGACACCGACTACGACGAGCGCAGCCTGTTCCCGCGCCAGGTGTTCTTTCCGATGGCCGGCGCCAAGGACGGCTGGAACAAGCTCAAGCGCGACATCAAAGCCGAGCTGGACGAGTCGCGGCTGGATAAGTTGCACGGCACTGTCTCACTTCCTTTTGAGATTGGAGAGGGCCGGAAGGTGGCTGTGAAGATCGTGGATGACCGGGGCATCGAGTCCCTGAAGGTCATCCAGGCAGATTGACGGGGCGAGGACGACTAACCATAATGGTCAGCCGAAAGGAGACGAAGACCAGTGCCGACTACTCCTTGCAGCGGGTCGCTGCCTTGGCATCGCGTTTGGCGGTGTCGTACGCATCCACTCGCATCGCGCTCGACATCGACAACCTGGGCTACGGGCGTGAAGAGGTCTGCGCGTGCCTGTGCGTGCTTCGGAACACGCATTTCAGCCACTCTGAGCGGTATCGGCCCAATGGCCCGTGGCACGACGTTTACAAGATCGACTGGGCACCGCAGGGCTCGGAGCCAGACGCCCTGTACGTGAAGTTCCGCATGGACGGTGACCTGCTGGTCATCGAACTCTGCTCATTCCATCGACATAGATGACCATGACCAACCTGAAAACCTGCAATGAGTGCGGCGAGGGTCGCCTTCACCCGTCGACATGGGAAGCCGACTTCCGCCATTACGATGGAACGATCCACGTCACCGGCCTGCAGTGCCATCGGTGTGATGCTTGCGACGCCGATCCGGTCTTCCCTGACCAGGTCGCGTTCAACGAGAAGCGGGTCGCTGATGCAAAGCGCAAGGAGACCGGCAGGCTAATGGGCCGGGAGGTGCGCGTGCTGCGCGAGCAGCTTGGGCTGACCCAGCAGCAGGCCGCCACGCTGTTTGGCGGGGGCGCCAACGCGTTCTCGAAGTACGAGCGGGGTGACACCTTGCAGAGCGTGGCCATGGATCGCCTGATGAAGGCGGCGGCCTTCGTGCCTGGCGTGCTTGAGTTCCTGCAGATGGAAGTTGACTTCCATGCGGGCGGATCGCCTGGGGCCGTTGAAACCTACTGCGTGCGAACCAGTGTCGCGTTCCCGGCGAAGACGGCACATTCGCATCTGCGGGTGGTGAGTGAAGCCCAGTGGACTGCGGCGGAGGCGGCATGACTCCCGAAGAGAAGGACAGCCTGAAGGCCGTCGCCCCCAAGCTCAAGATTCTCGATGTGATCCTGGTCCGGAGCCAGTTCAACGCTCCAAGGGAGCCTGCGCCGGAGTCCACTCAAGCCTGGCAGCAGCACAAGCGGGGGGTTCAGTACGGAATCACGGAGCCTACGGAGGATGGCCACCAGGAGCTGCAGGTCAAGGTTGAGCTTGGCACTCGTGTGTTGATCTCCAACGACGCTGACGGACAGGACGGAGCCATCCAGTTCGAGATCGAGGCGGACTTTGTTGTCCGCTACCAGATGTCCGAACCGCTTGAGGAGGCAGCACTTGATGCCTTCTCCAACTTCAATTCAGTACACAACGTATGGCCCTTCTGGCGGCAGCACGTGTTCGACATCGTGCAGCGTGGGCGACTGCCGCACGTTGATGTCCCCCTGTTTGCCGGCACCAAGGCATGACAGCGCCCAAGTCCCTGATCATCAACTCACCGTATGAGTCGCCGGGCAGATACTGGCAGCAGGGAGCCGGAACCGCGCTGAACCTGGTCGAAGGTCGCCGCCCTGCGGCCTATGAGGTCTTCGACACCCGCAACAACACCAAGCGGACGGAGGAGCTCAAGCTCGTCAACCGGATTCGTGAACGCGTGCAGGCGTGGCGGGACGCGGACTATCGCGGGGTCACCCAGGTCACCCGCAGCCTGCTGGAGCACTGGCGGGAGCGCGAGGCGCGCACCTTGCCGTTCTACTTCTGCCAGATCGAGGCCATCGAAACGCTGGTCTGGTGGGTCGAGGCGACCGCTGAGTTCAAGCAAGGCATCTTCCTTGAAGGCGACGGCGGACCCTGGGAACGCGTCTGCAACAAGATGGCGACCGGCAGTGGCAAGACCATGGTGATGGCGATGCTCATCACCTGGCAGGTGCTGAACGCGCTGGCGTATCCCAAGCGCAACAAGGATTTCTCGCAGGCGGTGTTCATTGTGGCGCCGGGTCTGACGGTGCGCGAGCGCCTGCAGGTACTGCTGCCGGGGAATCCCGGCAACGTCTACGACGAGTTCCATCTGTGCCCTTCCGAAGCGCTTCGGCAGAAGCTCAACCAGGCGCAGGTGCTGATCGAGAATTGGCACACGCTGATGCCGTTGAAGCAGGCGACGCGCTCGGTGGTGAAGAAGGGCGCGGAAAGCGACGAGGCGTTCACACGCCGCGTACTCGGCAAGCTGTCGGCGTACAAGGATATCGTCGTCATCAACGACGAGGCGCACCACGCCTACCGCAAGCCGGCCGATATCAAGATCAGCAAGAAGGACGCCGAAGAGCGCGGGATCGACCTGGACGAGGCGACACGCTGGATCGAAGGCCTGGACCGCCTGCACAAGACCCGGCGGATCATCCGCTGCTTCGACCTGTCGGCCACGCCCTTCGCACCGACCGGCAAGACCAACACCGATGAAGGACTGTTTGGCTGGATCGTCTCCGACTTCGGGCTCAACGACGCCATTGAAGGCGGGCTGGTCAAGACGCCGCGCGTAGTGGTGCGTGACAGCGCGCTGCCGAACGCCAGGCTGCGATCCAAGCTGTACCACCTCTACCGCGAGCCGGAGGTGTCGGAAGATCTCAACCGCAAGGCTGCCAAGCCGGAAGATCCGCTGCCCAAGCTGGTCCAGGACGCCTACACCCTGCTGGGCGCGGACTGGCGTGAAGCCGCCAACCAGTGGGCCGAGAACGGGCATACCTCCCCGCCGGTCATGCTGACGGTCTGCAATCGCACCGAGACCGCTGCGCGCATTGAGCGTTACTTCACCAGCGGTGATGCCTTCTGGCCGGAACTGCACGCGCCCGAGAAGACCCTGCGGGTCGACTCCAAGGTGCTGGAGAAGGCGGAGATCGGCGAGGCGACAGGGGCCGACAAGGACTACGAGGCGCGCTTGAAGCAGATCGTGGAGGCGGCCGGACTGCCTTCAGACCGTGAAGAGGCGCTGCTTTCGCTGAAGAAGGAAGAGATCCTGCGGTCCATCGTGGACAACGTGGGCAAGCGCGGCACGGCCGGGCAGAAGCTGCAGAATGTCATCTCGGTGGCGATGCTGTCCGAAGGCTGGGACGCCAAGAACGTCACCCACATCATGGGCCTGCGCGCGTTCACCAGCCAGTTGCTGTGCGAACAGGTAATCGGCCGCGGCCTGCGTCGCGTGAGCTACGAGACCGACGAGAATGGCCTGTTCCTTCCGGAGTACGTGAACGTCTTCGGTGTTCCCCTGTCGATCTTCCAGGACGACGGTGAAGGCCCGCCGCCGCCGCCGCCGAAGCCGAGCACCCAGATCGAGTCCCTGCCCGAACGCAACAGCCTGGAGATCCGCTGGCCGAACGTGCTGCGCGTGGACCCGGTGGTGAGGCCGGTCTTGGCCGTCCGCTGGGACGAGGTCGAGGCACTGGTGCTCGAGCCGGAAGACACGCCGATTTCAGCGGAGATCGCACCGGCCCTGGGCGGTGCGACCGACTGGAGCAAGATCCATGTCATTGACCTGGAACTTCTTCCCGAGCAGTTCCGCCTGCAGCGCCTGATCTTCGTCGCGGCGCGCAAGGCCTACGAACAGATGCAGGAGAAGTTCAGTGGTGGACGGGAGTACCTGGCCTACCAACTGATCCGCCTGGTCGAGGAGTTCATCGATTCGGACAAGCTCGTGATCCCGAGCCTGTTCCACCAGGAGCCCCTTCGCAGGCGGATCCTGATCACGCTCAACGTGAACCGGATCGTCGAGTACCTCCTGCGCTACGTGTACGAGCAGAACACCGAGAGGGTGGAGCTGATCTTCGATGAAGACGCCCCGATCGGCTCAACCCGCTACATGCGAACCTGGTACACGACCAAACCCAACCTGCCGACCGTGCGATCGCAGATCAGTCACGTCGTGGGCGACAGCGCCTGGGAAGGCCATGCCGCCAACGTCTTCGAGACCTCGAACAACGTGGTGAGCTACGTCAAGAACGACCACCTCGGCTTCCAGATCTACTACATGTGGAACGGATCGAGGCGGCGGTTCCTGCCGGACTTCCTGGTTCGACTGAAGAACGGGAAGACGCTGGTGCTGGAGATCAAGGGCGTGGACGACGACCAGAACCGCGCCAAGCGGGCGGCACTGGCGACGTGGGTCCAGGGCGTGAACCAGAAGCGCGGGTTCGGCGTCTGGACGCATGCGGTTGCCTTCGAGCCGAGCGAAATCCACGATCTGCTGGCGCAGCACGCGAAGGCGTGATCGCATCCGGAAAGTTCGCCCCTGAGATCGTTACGGCGCCACCGGCACCTCCTCCTTCACCCGGAACCATGCGGCGTAGAGCGCCGGCACCACCAGCAGGGTGAGGCCGGTGGCGGCGATGAGGCCGCCCATGATGGCCACGGCCATGGGGCCGAAGAAGGCGCTGCGCGAGAGCGGGATCATGGCGAGCACCGCCGCCAGCGCGGTCAGAACGATGGGGCGGAAGCGTCGCACGGTGGCGTCGACGACGGCCTGCCAGCGCGGGTGGCCGGCGGCGATGTCCTGCTCGATCTGGTCCACCAGGATCACGGTGTTGCGCATGATCATGCCGGCCAGCGCGATGGTGCCGAGCATCGCCACGAAGCCGAACGGCACGCGGAACACCAGCAGGAAGGCGGTCACGCCGATCAGGCCCAGCGGCGCGGTGAGGAACACCAGGAACGAGCGCGACAGGCTGCGCAGCTGGAGCATCAGCACGGTGAACACCACGGCGATGAACAGCGGGATGCCGGCTTTCACCGAGTTGGCGCCGCGCGTCGAATCCTCCACGCTGCCGCCGGTTTCCAGGAGATATCCGGACGGCAGGCGCGCACGGATGTCTTCCAGCGTGGGCAGGATCTGTGCCACCACCGAGGCCGGCTGCTCGGCGCCGTAGATGTCGGCGCGCACCGTCACCGTGGGCAGGCGGTTGCGATGCCAGACGATGCCCTCCTCGAAGCCGTATTCCAGCGCGGCCACCTGCGACACCGGCACCGCGCGCCCGTTGGCGGTGGGCACGGCGAGCGAACCGAGCAGGGAGAGCTGCGCGCGCTCCTCTTCGGGGCCGCGCAGGAGGATCTGGATCAGCTCGTCGTCTTCGCGGTAGGTGCTGACCTCCAGCCCGGAGAGTGAACTTTGCAGGAAGCGCGCCAGATGCGCGGAGCTGACCCCGAGGGCGCGCGCGCGTTCCTGATCGATGACCAGGCGCACCACCTTGCTGGGTTCTTCCCAGTCGAGGTTGACGTTGCTGACGTGCGGGTTGCGGCGCACCCGTTCGGCCACGTCGCGCGCCAGCGTGCGGGCCGTGTCGATGTGCTCGCCAGAGATCCGGAACTGCACCGGATAGCCCACCGGCGGGCCGTTTTCCAGCCGCGTCACGCGTCCGCGCAGGGGGGTGAATTCGGTCGCGAGCGTGTCGATCAGGGCGCTTCGCACGATCTCGCGCTCTTTCACGCCCCGGGTCAGCACCACGAACTGCGCGAAGCTGGTCTGCGGCAGCTGCTGGTCCAGCGGCAGGTAGAAGCGCGGCGAGCCGGTGCCGACGTAGGCAACGTAGTTTTCCACCCCGTCCATCGCCTCCAGCCTGCGCTCCAGCCGTTCCACCTGCGCCTGGGTGGCCGGCAGCGAGGCGCCTTCGGCGAGCTTGAGATCCACCAGCAGCTCGGGCCGCGTGGAGGACGGGAAGAACTGCTGCGGCACGTAGCGGAACAGTGCCATCGAGGCCAGGAGCAGGGCCAGCGTTCCGCCGAGCACCAGCCAGCGCCTGCGCATCGCGCCCTGCACCAGCGCGCGGAAGCGGCGGTAGAACGCGGTGTCGTAGGGATCGTGCGGTGTGCCCCGGGCGTGCCCGCCGGCGCGTGGTTCGGGCAGCAGCTTGTCGCCCAGATAGGGCACGAACACCACCGCCGCGACCCAGCTCAGCAGGAGCGCGATCGTCACCACCTGGAAGATCGAGCGGGTGTATTCGCCGGTGGCCGAGGCGGCCGTGGCGATGGGCAGGAAGCCGGCCGCGGTGATGAGCGTGCCGGTGAGCATCGGGAAGGCGGTGCTGCTCCAGGCGAAGCTCGCTGCGCGCAGGCGGTCGTAACCCTGCTCCATCTTCACCGCCATCATCTCGATGGCGATGATGGCGTCGTCCACCAGGAGGCCCAGCGCCAGCACCAGCGCGCCCAGCGAGGTCTTGTGCAGACCGATGCCGAAGAAGTGCATGGCGCCGAAGGTCATCGCCAGTACCAGCGGGATGGACAGTGCCACGACCAGCCCGGTGCGCAGCCCCAGCGAGAAGAAGCACACCAGCAGCACGATCGCCACCGCTTCGGCCAGCACCCGCACGAATTCGCCGACCGAGTCGCGCACCGCGGCCGGCTGGTCGGACACCTTGCGCAGCTGCATGCCGACCGGCAGGGTCTGCTGCAGGCGCGCCAGTTCGGCGTCGAGCGATGTGCCCAGCCTGAGGATGTCGCCGCCTTCGCGCATCGAAACCGCCAGCCCGATGGCGTCTTCGCCCATGAAGCGCATCTTCGGCGCCGGCGGATCGGAAAACCCGCGCCACACCCGCGCCACGTCGTCGAGCCGGAAGCTGCGGTCCGCCACGCGGATCGGGAAGGCGGCGATGTCCTCGACCCGCTCGAAGCGCCCGGAGACGCGCAGCTGCACGCGCTCGTCGGGGGTTTCGAAGAAGCCTGCCGGAAGGATGGCGTTCTGTTCGTCGAGCGCGCGCTGGATGGCGTCGAGCGGAATGCCCAGGGTGGCGAGCTTGGTGTTCGACAGCTCGATCCAGATCTTTTCCGCCTGCAGCCCGATCAGCTCGACCTTGGCCACGTCGGGCACGCGCTGCAGCTCGATCTCGAGGCGGTCGGCGTAGTCCTTGAGCACGGCGTAGTCGAAGCCGTCGCCGGTGAGGGCGTAGATGTTGCCGAAGGTGTCGCCGAACTCGTCGTTGAAGAACGGCCCGATCACGCCGGCGGGCAGGGTGGCGCGGATGTCGCCGGCTTTCTTGCGCACCTGGTACCAGAGCTCGGGCAGCTCGCGCGAGGTCATGGAATCCTTCGCCATGAAGATCACCTGCGATTCGCCCGGCCGCGAATAGGCGCGGATGGATTCGTAGCGCCCGGTTTCCATCAGCTTGCGCTCGATCCGGTCGGTGACCTGGCGGCTGACCTCCTCGGCGGTGGCGCCGGGCCACATCGTGCGCACCACCATGGCGCGGAAGCTGAAGGGCGGATCCTCGCTCTGTCCGAGCTTGCCGTAGGAGATCGCGCCGATCACGCCGAACAGGAGGATGGCGTAGAGCACCAGCGAGCGGTGCCGCAGTGCCCAGGCGGAAAGGTTGAAGCCGCCGGTGTCCATCAGCGCGCTGCCGCGAGGTCGATCGGGCGGTTGTCGCGGTCGATCGGCTTCAGCGCCTCGCCCTCGCGGATCAGGTGCGTGCCGCCGCTCACCACCCAGTCGCTCGCGGAAAGGCCGTCCGCGATGATCGCCTCGCGCTCGCTCCAGGCGGCGACGGTGACGGCGCGGCGCGCGGCGCGCGCGCTGGCCGGATCGAGCACCCAGACGAACGCGTTGCCCGTCTCGCCGCCAACCGCGGACAACGGAACCGACAGGCGTGCCGCATCGCCTTCGGCGAGATAGACGCGCGCGCTCTGGCCCAGGTCCACGGTCACCGCGTCCGGCACCCGGAAGGCAATCCTGGCGGCGAAGGTGCGCGCCTGCGGATCGGCCGTTGGCGCCAGTTCGCGCACCGTGCCCGGCCAGCGTTCGCCGCTGCGCGACCACAGCTCCACCAGCACCGCCGTGCCCACCGCAAGCTGCCTCACCCGGGCCTCGGGCACGCCGATGACCACATCGCGCACGCCGTCCACCGCCAGAGTGAATACCGCCTGCCCGGCCGAGACGACCTGGCCGGCCTCGGCCTGACGCGCGGCGATCACCCCGTCCGCAGGAGCACGCAGGCGCGCGTAGTCGCGCTGGTTGCGCGTCACCGCCAGCTGCGCGCGGGCGCGTTCGGCCTGCGCCTGTGCGGCTGCGAAGGAGGCCTGCCTGGCATCGAACACCGACGGGCTGACCAGGCGCCTTGCGAGCATTTCGGCGTAGCGCTCGCGCTCGGCCCGGGCCAGCGCCAGCTCGGCCTCCGCGGCAGCGAGCTGGGCGTGCGCAGCCTCGGCCTGGAGGTCGAGATCCTGCGGGTCCAGTTCGGCCAGCACGTCGCCCTTGCGCACCCGGACGCCGGTTCCCGCCAGGCGCCGGGCGATCTTGCCGCCGACGCGGAACGACAGCGCCGGCTCTTCGCGCGCGCGTACCTCGCCGGAAAAGACCTGCAGCGCGGTCGCGGCCGGCTGCGGCTGCACCACGATTGCAGGCCGCGGCGGCGCCTCGACCGGCCCGTCCGCGCCGCAGCCGGACAGGACCAGTGCCACCAGCGCCAGGCCGGAGAGGAAACGCGCGTGCGCCGCCATGCGGGCCACCCTTGGGTAAAATGAACCAGCCGGTACAATATAATTTCCAAACCGAACAGTCCAGTTATTCGGAAAGCCCATGCCCAGCGCCCTTTCTCCCCGCCGTCGCGCCGGACCCGGACGACCCAAGAGCGTCCAGAAGCGTCAGGCGATCCTGCAGGCCGCGCAGCGGCTTTTCCTCGCCTGCGGCTTCGAGGGCACCAGCGTGGAGCAGATTGCCGCCGAGGCCGGGGTATCCAAGCTCACCGTCTACAGCCACTTCACCGACAAGGAAGCGCTGTTCTTCGCGGCGGTGGAAGAGCGCTGCCGCGAGCAGCTGCCCGACGCGCTGTTCGCCACCGCGCTGGCCGGCCCGATCCGCGATCGGCTGCTGGACATCGGGCTGCGCTTCCACACGCTGCTGGCGAGCGAGGACGCGGTGGCGCTGCACCGCATGCTGATGCGCGATCCGCGCACCGTGGAGCGTCTCGGCGAGCTGCTCTGGAACGCCGGGCCGGCGCGCATCCTGGCCAGTCTGGAAGCCTTCCTGAAGACCGCCGTGGCGCGCGGCGAGCTGGAGATCGACGACGTGGGCGAAGCCGCGCGGCAGTTTCTCTGGATGCTCAAGGGCGACATCAACCTGCGCATGCTCTGCGGCCCGGCCGGCTGCAGCCACGGCGGCGACGGGCGTGCGCACGTCGCCTCGGTGGTCACGATGTTCCTGCGCGCCTACGGCGTGCGCTGAGCCTTCTCCGCCACGAAGCCCCGGGCCGCACGGCCGCCGCACGCCGCGCGACCATGCGATAATGCACGACCTTTTGCCCGCGCCGCGACACGGTGGCGTGGCGTTCTAAATTCACGACACGGGGTTCTGCGATGCTTGAGCAATACGGCTTGTGGCTGGCACTGGGCAGTGCGGTGCTGGCGATTCTTTATGGCGTGATCTCCACGCGCTGGATCCTGGCGCAGCCCGCCGGCAACGATCGCATGCGTCAGATCGCGGCCGCGGTGCAGGAAGGCGCGGGCGCCTACCTGCGTCGCCAGTACACCACCATCGCCATCGTCGGCGTGGTGCTGTTCCTGGTGATCGGCTTCGTTCCGGCGCTGGGCTGGGCGACGGCGATCGGCTTTCTGATCGGCGCGGTGCTGTCGGGCCTGGCCGGCTTCATCGGCATGTTCGTCTCGGTGCGCGCCAACGTGCGCACCGCGCAGGCCGCGACGCAGGGCCTCAATCCCGCGCTCAACGTCAGCTTCAAGGGCGGCGCGATCACCGGCATGCTGGTGGTGGGCCTGGGCCTCCTGGGCGTGGCCGGCTATTTCATGCTGGTGCTCAAGGGCGGCAGCGACAAGGCGGCGCTGGACGCGGCCCTGCCGCCGCTGATCGGCCTGGCCTTCGGTTCTTCGCTGATCTCGATCTTCGCGCGCCTGGGCGGCGGCATCTTCACCAAGGGCGCCGACGTCGGTGCCGACCTGGTGGGCAAGGTGGAAGCCGGCATCCCCGAGGACGATCCGCGCAACCCGGCGGTGATCGCCGACAACGTGGGCGACAACGTCGGCGACTGCGCCGGCATGGCGGCCGACCTGTTCGAGACCTACGCGGTCACCGTGATCGCCGCGATGCTGATCGCCGGCATCAGCTATGCCACCTACGGCTGGAACGGCGTGCTGCTGCCGCTGGTGCTGGGCGCGGTGTCGATCGTGGCCTCGGTCATCGGCACCTTCTTCGTGAAGGCGCGCGAGGGCGGCAAGATCATGAACGCGCTCTACCGCGGCCTGGGCGTCTCCGGCGTGCTGGCGGCGATCGCCTTCTGGTTCGTTATCGACAACCTGTTCGCCACCGAAGTGGCGATGCCGATCTTCTGGTGCGCCATCATCGGCCTGGTCCTGACCGCCGCGCTGGTGGTCATCACCGAGTACTACACCGCGACCGAGTACGCTCCGGTGCAGCAGGTCGCCAAGGCCTCGGAAACCGGCCACGGCACCAACGTCATCGCCGGCCTGGCGGTGTCGATGAAGTCCACCGCCGCGCCGGTGCTGGTCGTGGCCGCCGCGATCTGGGGCTGCTACGAGCTGGCCGGTCTCTACGGCATCGCGATCGCGGCCGTTTCGATGCTTTCGATGGCGGGCATGATCGTGGCGCTGGACGCCTATGGCCCGATCACCGACAACGCCGGCGGCATCGCCGAGATGAGCGGCATGGATCCTGAAATCCGCAAGACCACCGACGCGCTCGACGCCGTGGGCAACACCACCAAGGCCGTCACCAAGGGCTACGCCATCGGCTCGGCCGGCCTGGCCGCGCTGGTGCTTTTCGCCGACTACGCGCACAAGCTGGCCGACAAGCTCGGCGCCGATTACAGCGACGCCATGTTCGCCATCAACGATCCCAGGGTCGTGATCGGCCTTTTGATCGGCGGCATGATCCCCTACCTCTTCGGCGCCTACGCGATGCAGGCCGTCGGCCGCGCCGCCGGCGCCGTGGTGGAGGAGGTGCGCCGCCAGTTCCGCGACATCAAGGGCATCATGGAAGGCACCGGCAAGCCGCAGTACGACAAGGCCGTGGACCTTCTGACCCGCGCCGCGATCAAGGAAATGATCTTCCCCTCGCTGCTGCCGCTGGTGATCCCGATCCTGGTCGGGATGATCCTCGGCCCGGCCGCGCTGGGCGGTCTCCTGATGGGCACCATCGTCACCGGCCTGTTCGTCGCCATCTCCATGTGCACCGGCGGCGGCGCCTGGGACAACGCCAAGAAGTACATCGAGGAAGGCCACCACGGCGGCAAGGGGTCGGAAGCGCACAAGGCCGCCGTCACCGGCGACACCGTCGGCGACCCCTACAAGGACACCGCCGGCCCGGCGATCAACCCGCTGATCAAGATCATCAACATCGTGGCCCTGCTGCTGGTGCCGATCCTCTGATCGCACCGCCATCGCGATGCGTACCTGCGACGCCCCGGCCCTGTGCCGGGGCGTCGTTCGTTACGCCTCCGGAATGTGATGGCGCCGGGCCGGAAAGAGGGCGGGCAAGCGCCGCCAGATGCCGACGAAAACGCGGAGCCGGACGCGAGGCGAACCCCGCCGATGGAATGCCCACCGCGCCGGCCCCGGCTCGGCTCCTGCGCGGGGAGGGACGAGCGCAGCGCGCCGAACACGTGCGCCGGGTCGGGTTTCGTGGCGCTGCCGTGGAACGGCGAGACGGTACGGGTGCTTCCCCGGTGCCGTCCAGCGAGTGATGCAGGACAGTACGGCATCGCTGGCGGCACGGAACGCGCAGCTCGAAGAGCAGATCGCACCGTGCGACCCGCCGAGCGGTCCCCGGAAGCTTGCGCCGTTCCGGCTTCTGCGCGAGGCTGCGGCACCGCCTTCCCGGATCTCGACGATGCACGCTTTCCTTCCCGCGCTGCTGCTGTGCTGCGCCTGGTTGGCTTCCGGCGCCGTGCCGGCGCAGACGCCGGCCGAATCCCACGACGACATCCCGTTTGCCGCCGCCGCGGCCGGCGCGGTGCGCACGCCGAGCGCGCCCGAAGCCTGGGGCGGACCGCGTACCGGTACGGAAGCCACGCTGTCCGATCAGGTGGTTGGCTACACGATCGAGGCGCGCCTTGATCCGGAGACGCACACCATCGAAGGCCGCCAGCGCATGACCTGGCGCAATCGCAGCGACCGCAGCGTCGCCAGCGTCTATCTGCATCTTTACCTCAACGCGTTTTCCGGCGAAGGCAGCACCTTCTTCACCGAGGCGCGCGAACACGGTTTCAGCTTCCGCAGCGAGGTGCCGATCAGCGACGGCGAATGGGGCTACATCCGGCTCGACCGCGTACGGCAAGGCGAAGCGGACGTGCCGTGGCGGTTCGTGCAGCCCGATGGCGGCCCGGAAACCGATCGCACCGTGGTGCGCCTGGACCTGCCCGAGCCGGTGCCGGCGGGCGGTGAGCTGGCGCTCGACATCGACTTTTTCGACCAGCTCCCGCGCGTCGTCGCACGCACCGGCTGGTTCGGCAGTTTCCACCTCGTGGCGCAGTGGTATCCGAAGATCGCCGTGCTGGAACTGCCGGGCGAGCGCGGCGCGGAAGCCTTGCGCTGGAATGCGCACGAGTTCCACCTGCACAGCGAGTTCTACGCCGACTTCGGGCGCTTCGACGTGACCCTGGACGTGCCCGAGGGCGTGCGCGTGGGCGCCACGGGCGTGGTGGACGGCGCGCCGGTCACCGCCGGGGGACGCACCCGGCACCGCTACGTGCAGGAGGACGTACACGACTTCGCGTGGATGGCCGACGCCAGCTTCGCCGAACCGCTGAGCGCCACCTGGCGCTCGCCCGCCGGACACGATGTTGCCGTGCAGGTGCTGTATCCGCCCGAATACGAAAAGAGCGCCGCGCCGGCGCTGCAGGCCACGCTGGACTCGCTCGACTATTTCTCGCGCACGCTCGGCCCCTATCCATACCGCAGCGTTACCGCGGTGATTCCGCCGTTCAACGCCGAGGAGGCCGGCGGCATGGAATACCCGACCTTCTTCACCGCGTCGGGCTACCTCGATCCGGCGCCGGACACCATCGCGCGCCTGGCGCTGGATTTCGTCACGGTGCACGAATTCGGTCACGGCTACTTCTACGGCATCCTGGCCAGCAACGAATTCGAGGAACCCTGGCTGGACGAGGGCCTCAACGAATTCTGGGACCAGCGCATGCTGACCGGGCGGCATCCACAGGGTGTCCGCATCGCGCCGCCCTGGCTCAAGAAGCTCGGCATCGATCCGGCGCTCGATCTATTCGAGATGGAGCGCCTCGCCGCCGGGCTGGACGATCCGGCCGATGCGCTCGGCAACAGCGCCTGGGACCGGCTGTCGTCGGGCAGCTACGGCACGGTCTACAGCCGCAGCGCGACGATGCTGCACGAGCTGGAGGCGCGCGTCGGCAGCGCGGCCCTGGAACGCGCCTTCCGGCTTTATTACGAGCGCTGGAAATTCCGCCACCCGAGCAGCGCCGACCTGCGCGAGGCGCTGGCCGAAGGCACCGGCCAGCGCGCGCTGGTCGAGGATCTGTTCGAACGCCACGTCTATGACGCGCGCAAGACCGGCGCGCGCATCGTGCGCTTCGAGAGCACGCCGCGACTGCCGCCGCTGGGCTATGCGCCGGACGCAGAGGGCGCGCTCGTGGAAACTTCGGAGGACGCCCGCGACGACCTCGTCGAGCAGGCACACGCGGCATGGGAAGAGCAACACCCCGACGCTGCCGACGAGTCCGCGGGTCCGTATCCCTACGTCACCACCATCGTGCTGCGGCGCGAGGACACCACGCCCGAGCATTTCCGCGTGGATTTCGCCGACGGCAGCCACAGGACATGGGAATGGAACGACGCGCGGCTGTGGCGGCGCGAGGTGCTGCTCGCGCCTGCGCGCGCCACGCGCCTGACGCTGGATCCCGACGGCGTGCGCCACCTCGACGTCAATCGCCTGGACAACGTTCGCACCCTCGAACCCGACCGCCGCGCCGCGGCGCGCTGGAGCGCCGATGCGATGGCGCTGTGGAAGACCGTCCTCACCCTTCTGACCTCACTGTGAGACCCTCCAGATGACCGCGTTCACGACATTCCGGTTCGGCCGCGCGCTTCGCGATGGTCTGGTGTTTTCGCTGCAGTGGCGGCCGATCGCGCTGTGGATCCTGCTGCTGGGCCTGCCGGCGATCCTGGGCGTGGCGCCGCTCTATGCCGCGCTGGCCGAGGTGCTCGATCACCTGCCCGACGGCGAGGCGCTGGCGCGCGGACTGGGCCTGTCGCAGTTCGGCGACCTCGTCGCCGCGCTGGGCGACAGCGGTGGTGCCATCCGCACCGCGCTGCTGGCCTCCGCGCTGGTCACGCTGCTGTTTTCCCCGTGGCTGACGGGGCTTGCCATCGGCGCCGCCCGCGCGCAGCGCCCGCCCGCGCTGCGCGAGCTGGTGGCGGGTGCGTTCAGCGAATATCCGCGCCAGCTTCGCCTGCTGCTCTGGGCAGGGCTGGTGTACGCAGTGGCTTTCGGGCTGTCTGGCCTGGTGTCGAACTGGGCCGACGCGCGTGCCCAGTCGTTGACGCTGGAAACCTCGGCGCAGCGTGGCTTCCAGCTTGCGATGCTGGTCGGCGCGCTGGCCTTCGTCGCCGCACACGCCAGCCTGGAAACTGCGCGCGCCTTCATCGTCGTGCGTCCGTCGGACGGCGGTGCGCTGCGCGCCTGGTGGCGTGCGGTCAAGCTGATGCTGCGACGTCCGCTGCAGCTGTCGGGTCTTTATCTTCTCGTGATGCTGGTCGTTCTCGCGCTGGCCGCGCTGATTGCGATGCTGCGCGTCCGCATCGAGGCGGTCGGGGTGCCGATGTTCGCGCTGGCCCTGCTGCTGGCCAACCTTGGCGTCGCGGTGCTGGCCTGGGGACGGATAGCGCGGCTGCGCGCGCTGGCGCACCTGGCCCAGGACGAGGCGTCGCGACGCTATCGCTAGGGCGTGCTCAACGACCGGCCGCGTCGACCACGCGGGCCGACCTGCGGAGGCGGCGCGCCCGCGGTTCGCAGGTCGCGGCTGCGGCCCAGGCGGGGTGTGCCGGTGATGCGGTGCAACAAACAATCCCGTATCCTTTGCCCGGCTACCACGCCGCGCGGCTCTGCGCGGCTGTTTCCCCACTAGCCAAGGAGCCTGTCATGGGACTGGGACTGGTCGATGCCGGCCGCGACGTGCCGAGCGAAATCAACGTCATCATCGAAATCCCCAAGGACGCCGAGCCGGTCAAGTACGAGGTCGACAAGGCGTCGGGCGCGATGTTCGTGGACCGCATCCTGTCCACGCCGATGCGCTATCCGTGCAATTACGGCTACGTGCCGCGCACCCTGAGCGGCGACGGCGACCCGGTGGATGTGATGGTGATCCTGCCCCTGCCGCTGGTGACCGGCTGCGTGGTGCGCTGCCGTCCGGTGGGCGTGCTGCAGATGACCGACGAGGCCGGGAGCGACGAGAAGATCCTCGCCGTGCCGGTGGGCAAGATTTTCGCCGGCTACGCCCACATCGAGGACATCGGACAGGTTTCTCCGCACTGGCTCGAGCGCATCGGCCACTTCTTCGAGCACTACAAGGATCTGGAAAAGGGCAAGTGGGTGCGCGTGGACGGCTGGGGCGACGCCGCCGCGGCGCGGCGCGAGATCCTCGAATCGCAGCGTCGCTACGAAGCGGCCCCGGCGCACCAGAAGCCGCCGGCGCGCTGATCCGAAGGCGCGGGACGCGCGCTGCGCGCCTCAGCCGCGCTCCAGCAGGCGGCGCAGATCGATGATGGCGGCGTTGGCGCGCGAGATGTAGTTGGCCATCACCAGCGAGTGGTTGGCGAAGAAGCCGAACGGCGTGCCGTTGAGCACGATCGGACTGCCCAGCGGCGCCTGGGTGTCCTCCAGCTCGCGGATGATCTGGCGCAGGCTCACCAGCGCGTTCTTGTCGCGCAGCACGCGGTCGAAGTCCACCTCCACCGCCTTGAGGAAGTGCAGCAGCGCCCAGGTCGACCCGCGCGCCTCGTAGAACACGTCGTCGATCTTCGTCCAGGGCGTGCGGACCACGGTCAGCCCGTCCGGGCCAACCTCGCCGCTGCTGTCCGGATCGGTGTCCAGCACCGCCTGTCCGGCGCTGGCGGACAGGCGCTGGGAGAGCGAGCCCAGGCGCTTTTCCACGATCGCCAGCCAGTCGGCCAGGTTGTCGGCGCGGGCGTAGAAGTGGGCGTTGCCGCCGGGGGCTTCGATGCGTGCCAGATACGCTTCCACGCGCGCGATGCCCTTGCGGTACTGGCTCTCGCTCGAGGGCAGCAGCCAGCGATCATTGGGCGAGGAAAACAGCGGGTCGGCCTCGGCCAGGTCGACATCTTCCACGCTCTGGGTCTGCGAGCGGGAGAAGTCGTTGCGCATCGCCTTGGCCAGGTCGCGCACCTGCACCAGCGCACCGAACTCCCAGTTGGGCATGTTGTCCATCAGCACGCCGGGCGGCAGCTTGTCGTTGGAAAGGTAGCCGCCGCGCTTGTCCAGGAGCGTGCCGGCCACGCGCGCGAGCGAGCGCACCATCGCGCCGCCGGTTACCGGCGGGCCGCTGCGCGCCGGCGTGGTTTCGACGGACGTGCCGGGGGCATCGAACAGCGAGGGCTCGTGGTCCCACCACCACATCAGCGCCAGGGTGGCCAGAATGTACGCGCCGCCCAGCACCGTGCCGAGGCGGATGAAAAGGTGGCTGCGTCTGCCGCGGCGCGGGCTGATCGCATCGCTCATGGAAAATCTCCGGTGACCGGTAGCCATAGCGTAACCCCATCCGGCATCCGGCGAGCGCGGGTTCGTGTTACAAGGCCTTCCCTCGCCGCCGCGTGCGGCCGGCCCGTTCCGCTGATCGAGATCCTTCCGACGTGAATCCGTTTTCACTGCTGCGCAAACCCGCCTGGGAGCACAAGGATGCCGCCCGCCGCGCCGCCGCGGTCGCAGGCGAGGAACACCCCGACCTCATCGCGCGCCTGCCCGACCTGGCGCGCACCGATCCCGACCCGGCCGTGCGCCTGGCGGCGGTGCGCCGCATCGACGACCTCAGCCTGCTGGGCGACCGCTCGCGCAACGATGATGCCGCGACGGTGCGCGAGGCCGCGCGGCAACGCTACATCCAGCGCCTGCTCGACGCGCGCGTGCCCGAGCCCGAGCGCGAGCGCGTGCTGGCGGTGGAGGAGGACGGCGAAATCCTCGCCACGCTGGCACAGCAGGCACCCGAGGCCACGCTGCGCCGGCTGGCTCTGGAGCGCGTGCAGCGGCCGGGTCTTCTGGCCGAACGCTGCGTCACCGATCCCGACCCGATGCTGCGTCGCTGGCTGCTGGATCGGATCGAGGACATTCCCACGCTGGAGCGCATCGCCGAACGCGCCCGCAAGAGCGACAAGCTGCTTTCGCGCACCGCGCGCGAACGGGTGCAGGTCGCGCGCCTGGCGGCGGGCGATCCGGCCGCCACCGCCGAACGCGCCCTGGCGATCTGCGAGGAACTGGACACGCTTCGCCGCAGCGTCGCCGCCGACGCCGCCGAACGTCGCGAAGTGCTTGCGGCCGAATGGGACACGCTGCGCCCGCGCCTGGACGAGGCCATGGAGCGTCGCGTCATGGGCTACTTCAGCGCACTCGATGCCGCGCTTGCGCCGCCCGCGCCGGAGCTGCCCTTGCCCGAACCCGCGCCGGAAGCCGCTGCGGAACCCCCGCCTGCGCCGCGCGAACCCGACACCGCGCTCGCCGCGCTGCTCGCGGAGCTGGAGGCGCGCGCCGCGCGCCTCGGGCCGCGCGATCTGGAGGCGCTGGAACGGCGCTGGCTGGCGCGGCTGCGCCAGGTCGAACCGCTGCTGCCCGAAGAACACGCCCAGGCGGCCCGCTTCCGCGCCCAGGCCACGGTGCTGCACCACCAGTTCGAGGAGAAGGCGCGCCGCCGCCAGGCCGCGCTCGACACCCTGCCCGAGCGTGTCGCGCAGCTCGAAGCCGCCGTCTCCGCCGGCCATCTGGCGGCGGCGCGCGAGCTGGAGCACGGCCTGCAGGCCGACACGCGCCTGCTGGGCGAGCAGGTCCCGCGCGCCTTGCGCCGACGCATTGGCGAGGCCGGGCGGGAACTGGCCTCGCTGGGGCGCTGGCAGCACTGGTCCGACAACAAGGCGCGCCTGCGCCTGATCGAAGAGGCCGAGGCGGTGCCGGGTGCCGGACTGCATCCGGATGCGGTCGCGGCAAAGGTCAAGGAACTGCAGGCCGAATGGCAGCAGCTCGACGACGCCGGCGGGCGCGAGGCCGGCGCGCATCCGCTCACCGGGCGCTTTCGCGGTGCCTGCCATCGCGCCATTGCGCCGGCGCGGCCCTATTTCGAAAAACGCCGCGAGCTGCGCGGCGCGCGGCGCGAGGAGATCGAGGCCTTCCTGGCGGAGCTGGAGCCGCGCCTTGCCGACGAGCTTCCGATCCGCGACCTGCTGACCCTGCGTCGCCAGATCATCGACCAGCTGCGCCTGACCGACGAGCTGGAGTCGGGCGCGCGGCGCGAAGTCGGTCGCCGCCTGCGCGCGGCGATGGAGCGCGCCAGCGCCGGCATCGCCCGCTGCGAGGGCGAGGCCGAGGCGGCCAAGCGCAAGCTGCTGGCCAACCTGCGCCGCGACCTGATGCATGCCGAACTGGATGCGGCCCTGCCGCTCGCGCGCCAGGCCCAGGCGACGTGGAAAACCCTGCCGCGCGCCGCGCGCAAGGTGGACGATGCGCTCTGGAAGGAGCTGCGCGAGCTGGTCGACCCCTGGTTCACCCAGGCCGACACGCGCCAGCGGGACCAGCAGGCCGCGGAAGCCGCCAGCGCGGACGAGGCGCGCGCCATACTCGCCGAGCTGTCCGGCCTGGCGGATGCCGATGCGGCCACGCTCGCGCACGCCGATTCCCGGCTCGCGGCCCTGCAGGCGCGCTGGCGTGTGCTTGCCGATGCGCACGTCGAACCCCGGGAGCGCCCGCCGGCGAACGAGCGCCGGCCGGAGCGCGCGCCGCGCCGGCCGCCGTCGCGTCCGGCCCTGGATGAGCGCGCCTTCGATCGCGCCGTGGCGCGGGTTCGCGAGGCCACGGAGCGCGTGGCCCGGCAGCGCCGTGACGATGAGCTGCGCCTGCTGCTTCAGGCCGGAGAGCTGATCGATGCCGCCGAGGCGCTTGAGCATGGCGGGGTCGAATCGCAGCGCCAGGCGCTGCTGGCGCAGTTCGAGGCATTCGCGCTGCCGGGTGATGCGAAGGGGCTGCTGCACGCCCGGCTGCAGGCCGCGCTCGATCCCGCCGCTGCGGCGGGCGCGGATGAGGCCGCCCGGGCACAGGCCGAAGAGCTCACCGTGCTGGCCGAGCTGGCGCTGGAGCGCGACTCGCCCGAGGGCGCACGCGAACTGCGCCGGCGCATCCAGATCGAGCGCCTTTCGCGCCACCTGGCCGGGCAGGAGACGGATGACGAACTGCGCAGCCTGCTGCTGCGCTACGTCGGTCTGGGGCGGGTGCCGCCCGATTGCCGCGCCGGGCTGTCGGCGCGCTGGCGGGCCTTGCTCGGAGGCGATGCCCGCGGCTGACGGCGCGGCGCTCAGGAATCGGCCGGGCAATCGCAGTAAACTAACCGGCTTGCCAAGGAAAGCCCCGATGTCCTTCAAAGACCATCTCCGCGAGCTGGTGCTCCAGGCACTGCTCGACCTCAAGCGCGCCGGTACGATCACGCTGGAGGACGAACCGTCGTTCGTGATCGAGCGTGCCAGGAACCCCGAGCACGGCGACTACGCCACCAACGCCGCGATGCTGCTGGCCAAGCCGCTGCGCAGGAATCCGCGCGAACTGGCCGAGGCGATCGCGGCAAGCCTGCCCAAGTCCCAGCACATCGAGGCGGTGGACGTCGCCGGCCCGGGCTTCATCAACTTCCGCCTCACTGCCGCCTGCCGGCAGAGCGCGGTGCGCCGCGTGCTGGAGCTTGGCGAACGCTACGGCTGGCAGCCCGAGGGCTCGCGCGAGTCGATCACCCTGGAGTTCGTCTCGGCCAACCCGAACGGTCCGCTGCACGTCGGCCACGGCCGTGGCGCGGCCTACGGCGCGAGCCTGGCGGCGATCAAGGAAGCCGCGGGCCACACCGTGCAGCGCGAGTACTACGTCAACGACGCCGGGCGCCAGATGGACATCCTCGCGGTCAGCGTCTGGGTGCGCTATCTGGAGCTGGGCGGCGTGACGGTGCGCTTTCCCGACAACGGCTACCAGGGCGACTACGTGGTCGAGATCGCCCGTGCGCTGCGCGCCAGGGAGGGCGATGGCCTGCTGCACAAGGCGGTGGACGTCGAATCCGACCTGCCGCCCGACGAGAGCCAGGGCACCGAGCAGGCGCCGGGCGACAAGGAGAAGCACGTCGATGCGCTCATCGCGCGTGCACGCGCGCTGCTGGGCGAGGCCGGCTACCGCCGCCTGTTCGACGCCGGACTGGCCTGGTGCCTGGCGGACATCCGCGACGACCTCCAGCAGTTCCGCGTCAAGCACGACACCTTCTTCTCCGAACGCTCGCTGATGACCGAGGGCTACGTGGCGCGCGCCATCCAGACGCTGCGCGACAAGGGCCATCTCTACGACGCGGGCGGCGCCACCTGGTTCCGCGCCACCCACTTCCGCGACGACAAGGACCGCGTGGTGGTGCGCGAGAACGGCGTCACCACCTATTTCGCTTCCGACCTCGGGTACCTCCTGAGCAAGTTCGAGCGCGGCTTCGAGCGCGCGCTCTACGTCTTCGGCGCCGATCACCACGGCTACATCGCCCGGCTCAAGGCCGCGGCGCAGGGCCTGGGCCTGGACCCGGCGCAGATCGACATCCGCCTGGTGCAGTTCGCCATCCTCTACCGCGGCAGCGAGCGGGTGCCGATGTCCACCCGTGCGGGCAACTTCGTCACCCTGCGCGAGCTGCGCGAGGACGTGGGCACCGATGCGGCGCGCTATTTCTACGTCATGCGCGGCAACGACCAGCACCTGGACTTCGATCTGGATCTGGCCAAGAGCCAGTCCAACGACAACCCGGTCTACTACATCCAGTACGCCCACGCCCGCATCTGCGCGATTTTCCGCCAGCTTGCGGAAAAGAAGTGGAGCCACACCCGCTCGGCGGTGGAAACCGCGCGCACCCGCCTGGTCGAACCGCAGGAGCAGGCGCTGCTGATGGACCTGTTCCGCTTCCCGGAAATGGTGGAGGCGGCGGCCGAGAACGATGCGCCCCAGCTCATCGCCACCTACCTGCGCGAAGTGGCCGGCGCGTTCCACAGCTACTACAACGCGACCGCCATCCTCGTGCCCGAGGAAGAGCTGCGCAATGCGCGCCTGGGCCTGTGCCTGGCGGTGCGTCAGGTGTTGGTCAACGGCCTCGCGCTGATCGGCGTGTCGGCCCCGGAGACGATGTGATGGCTGCCCGACGCAAATCCCAGGCCCGACGCGGCCGCGAGCGCCGTGTGCCGATCTGGGTCTGGCTCCTTGGCGGCATGCTGATCGGGCTGGGCCTGTCGGCGGCGCTGCTGATCTACGACCGCGACGGGCGCCTGCCCGGTCCGCAGCCCAACCCGGCGGCGCAGGCTCCGCGCGAGTCGGAGGCGCCGATCGCGCCGGCGCCCCGGGCCGAACCGGCTCCCCGGGTCGAGCCGGAAAAGCAGAAGCCGCGCTACGACTTCTACACCCTGCTGCGCGAGCGCGAGACCCAGGTCTCGGACAAGGAACTGGCCGAAAAGGTGCGCGCCGAGACCACCCGGCCCGCCGCGCCCGAACCGGCCCAGCCGGCGTCCACGCGGGAGCGCTACCTGCTGCAGGCCGGCGCCTTCCGCGACGTGCGCGACGCCGATGCGGTGAAGGCGCGCATCGCCCTTGCCGGGCTGCAGGCGAGGGTGGAAACGGCCAACGTCAACGGCGCGCCGGTGCACCGCGTGCGCCTGGGGCCTTACGCCACAGCGAGCGAGCTGGAAGCGGCCAAGCGCCAGCTCGCCGAAAACGGTGTGCCCGACACCCTGGCAGTGCGCGAGTCGCTGGACTGATTCCTTCGTCCCGGCGCACCGCGCGCCGGGATGTCTTGCGCCGGGACAGCGCCATCCGGCCCTCATGGGCCATCTGAAGCCCTCCGTGAAAGACGGCCGCCAGGTCGCATCGGCGGCGCTCCGCGCCGCATTCCGGCGCGGGTGGCGACGGCTGGATACGCATTGCCCGGCGAGGCCCTGTCACGAGACTGTCACGCCGGTTTCATATCGTGCGCGCCGCCAGCCCCGCCGGGCGGCGCGCAGCCCCTTGCTGTCGCACCGGCGCCGCCGGCACCCCCCTCCCCGTGCCGCAGCCCGATGAAATCCTCCACACTCAGCCTTGCCGTCCTCGTTGCCCTTTCGTCCCTCACCGCGCGCGGGCAAGAGCCCGATCCCGCCGTCCCCGCGCCCGATCCCGCGGTCACCGAGCTGTCCGAAGTGGTGGTGGAACAGACCCACGTCGTGGAAGAAGGCGGGCAGTTCGACGCCGTGCAGCTGCGGCGCGAATCGGCGCAGCTGCTGGACGTGCTGTCCTCCGAGCAGATGTCGCGCAGCGGCGACTCGGATGCCGCCGTGGCGCTGCGCCGGGTCACCGGCCTGAGCCTGGTGGACGATCGCTTCATCTACGTGCGCGGCCTGGGCGAGCGCTATTCGGCCACCCTTCTCAACGGCGCGCAGATTCCCAGCCCCGACCCGACCCGGCGCGTGGTGCCGATGGACCTGTTTCCCACCGGCCTGCTGTCGGGTATCGAGGTCAACAAGAGCTACAACCCGGCGCTCCCGGGTGAATTCGGCGGCGGTACGGTGGATCTGCGCACGCGCGGCATTCCGGCGGCGCGCCTGTTCAAGATCGATCTGGGCCTGGGCTTCGCCGATGGCACCACCGGCCAGGACGGCTGGCGATCGGCCAGCGGCGGGCGCGACTGGCTTGGTCGCGACGACGGCCTGCGTGCGCCGCCTGCCGGCGTGCTGCAGCGTCCGCTGCCGGCGCGCGGCTCGGAGGCATTGGCGGCGCTGGGTAGCGAGGTGATGGCCAAGCCGTTCGAGGTGTCGCGCAGGAGCATCGGCCCGGACGGCAACGCCGCGCTGAGCTTCGGCGACGTGTACGGCGACGACGACCTGCGCATGGGCTTCATCGGCGCCGCGCGCTGGTCGCAGAGCTGGGACCTGCGCGAGGAGAAGCGCGCCGAATACGCCCGCCTTCGCGATGGCAGCCTGGTCGCCAGCGAAGACTATCGGCGCGAGCGTACCGAGCAGGGCGTGGAAAGCAGCCTGTTCCTCTCCGGTGGCGTCGGCATTGGCGAGAACCACCGCTTCGATGCCACCGTGATGCGTCTGGCCCAGAGCCTCCAGCAGGACCGGATCGACACCGGCCTGCGTGCGCTTGGCACCGAGGAGCGTTCCACCCGCAGCGAGTGGGTGGAGAACGTGCTCACCAGCCGTCAGCTCGGAGGAGAGCACCGATTCGAGCGCGCCGGCGACGCGCAGGTGCGCTGGCAGGTGACCGACTCGGACGCCACCCGCGACCTGCCTTTCGCGCGCAGCTACCTCTACACCCGCAGTGCCGCCGGCGACTACCTCTACACCTCCAGCTTCCCGGCCCAGATGCGCTGGGAAATGATGCGCGACGACGCACGCGAAGCGCGCCTGGACGTTTCCCTTCCGCTCACCTTCGGCAGCTCGGGCGAGCTGGCCCTGTCGGCCGGCGGCAGCCGCTTGCGCCGCAACCGGGATTCGGAAATCTGGCGCATCAGCGTGCGCCACCTGGCAGCCCTGCCGACCGGCAGCACCGGCATCGACGAAATCCTCTCGCCGGGCAGCATCGACGCCGGCCGGCTCGAGCTTCTTTCCGCCAGTCAGCCTACCGATTTCTATCAGGCGAACCAGTCGCTCGATGCCGCCTACGTGCGCGCCGACCTGCGCCTTGGCGCGTTCCGTGCCGACCTCGGCGTACGGCGCGAGAACAACGATCAGCGCGTGGTGACCCAGGATCCGTTCCTGCCCGGCGCGGTGCCGACGACCGCACACCTGGAAGGCAGCGACACGCTGCCCTCGGCCACGTTCACCTGGGCGTACTCGGAGAACGCCCAGCTGCGTGCATCCTGGAACCGCAGCCTTTCGCGCCCGGAGTTCCGCGAGCTGTCGCGCGCGCCCTACACCGATCCGCTGCTGGACGTGACCGTGGTCGGCAATCCCGGCCTGGAGCAAACCGTCATCACCAGCCAGGACCTGCGCTGGGAGTACTACTTCACCGGCACCGACAGCCTCTCGGTGGCGCTGTTCCGCAAGGCGTTCGAGGCGCCCATCGAACTGGTCAGGACGCCTGCGTCGAGCGAGCTGCTGGAACTGCGCAACGCCGACACCGCCTATGTGCGCGGCATCGAGCTGGAGATCGGCAGCAACCTCGGCTACTTCGCCGATGCCGGCTGGGTGCCCGAAGCGGTGCGCAACGGCCTTCCCTGGTACGACCTGGCGGTGAGCCTCAACCACGCGCGCATCGAGTCGGAAGTGGACCTGGGCGCCAGCGTCGGCATCCAGACCTCGGCCACCCGTCCGCTGCAGGGCCAGTCGCCCTACCTCACCAATCTCGCCCTCACCTGGTTCGATCCCGATGCCGTGCACGAGGCGACGCTGCTCTACAACGTGGGCGGCAAGCGCATCAGCAAGGTCGGCCTGCAGGGCCTGCCGGACGAATACGAGCAGCCGTTCGGCCAGCTCGACTTCAGCTATTCGCGGCATATCTCCGAACGCTGGAAGCTGCGCCTGCGGCTGCGCAACCTGCTCGACCCGGCGGTGGAATACACCCAGGGCGACGCGCTGTCGCGGTACTACCGCAAGGGGCGCGAGGTGGCGGTGAATCTGGAGTGGAGCTACTGAGTCCGAGCCTGGGCGGGCGTGGCCGCAGGGCTTCGTCCGCCTCGGCCGTCGTCGGGTTGCTTCTCTTGGCTTCGCCAAAGCGTTTCCATCGCGACCAGGGTCGTTCCTGAAAAATGCGGCACCCCGCAACGTGCCGCGTTTCGCCCGTGCTCTTCCGGGTGCCCATGAACCGCGCCGAGTAGCGCAGGCGGCTGGCGGGAAAGGCGCGATTGTCCGAGGCCGCGGATGGCCGTGTTCGCACCGGCCGCCGGGTACCGGGCAACGCAGGGCACGACGCCTGCGCAGCAGGCGGCGCGCGGTGCCGGGGTGTCGTTCTCTTTGCCTGCCTTTTCCTGGACACGCAAGAGACATCAGGTCGGCCGCCGCCGAGGCGGACGAAAGCCTTCGAAAGCCGAACAATCAAAAGCGGAGGACGCCGCCCCCGCCCGTGAAAACGCGACCACGCGCGCGTCCGGCGCCGTAGCAAAACCGACACATGTCTGTCGCATGGTCGTCACGCCGGCCACCTAACGTGCCAGCTCCCTCCCAAACAGGATCGGCACCCATGTCCTTCCCGCTTCGCAAGACCGCCCTCGCGCTGGCGCTGACCAGCGCATCATTCGCCTGTGCCGCGCAGGTGGCCATCAACGATGGCCTCGACGGCAACTGGTTCGCCCCCGGCGCGGGCGGGCGCGGGGTGTCGATCGATGCGATTGCCAATGACGACGGCAGCGCCCGCGTCTACGGCGTGATCTTCACCTACGATACGGCCGGCAAGCCGCTGTGGCTGACCCTGCTGGGCGACGTGCCCGCGGGCCAGAGCGTGGTCGATGGCGTGCCGGTGCACCGCTTCGACGGCGGCCGCTTCGACAGCGCCACCCCCGAGCCCACCAGCACCGTCGTCGGCGTCGCCTCGATCGACGTCGCCAGCTGCAGCTCGATCGGCCTGACCCTCGACATGAACGCCAATTCGGGCCTGCCCGATGCCACCCTCGACGTGGCTCCGGCGCAGGTCAACGTGGGTTATGCCGCCAACCCGCTGTGCGCGGCGGCGCCGGTGCTCTCCGCATGCCCGGCCGGCACCACGGCGGACGGTGCGGACTGCCTCCTGCCCAACAGCATCACCGGCAACCTCTACCTTCCGGCCGGCAAGAAGTACCTGGTCCGCGGTGCGGTCATCGTCGAAGGCGGCGGCACGCTGACCATCGAACCGGGCGTCACCGTGCAGGGTCACGCCGACGTTTCGATCGCCAACTTCATCGGCGTCAAGCAGGGCGGGCGCATCTATGCCGACGGCACGCCCACCCGTCCGATCGTGTTCACCGGTCCGACGCCGGAGATCGGCTCCTGGGGCGGCCTGCACATCGCCGGGCGTTCCACCTGCAACGACTATGTCTCCGCGGCCGAACCCTGCCGCTTCGAGGCCTATCCCGACATGGCCTTCGGCGGCACCCAGCTCGATGACAGCTCGGGCGTGCTGCGCCATGTGCGCATCCAGTGGGCCGGCATCCCGATTCGCCCGAACGAGGAGCTGAACTCGCTGACCCTGCTGGGCGTGGGTTCGGGCACCGTGCTCGAATACGTGCAGGTGGACGGCGGCAAGGACGATGGTTTCGAGTTCTTCGGCGGCAGCGTCAACGGCAGCCACCTGGTGTGCTCGAACATGGGTGACGATTGCTTCGACTTCGATGACGGCTACCACGGCAAGCTGCAGTTCCTGCTCGCCTGGCAGGGCAACAACACCGACATCGGTTCCGACTCCAACGGCATCGAGTCGGACAACAGCAAGGATGCCCCGGATCTCCTGCCGCGCACCCAGCCGCAGATTTCCAACATCACCCTGATCGGCTCGTCGACCTTCCCCAACAAGCACGGGCTGCGCATCCGTCGCGGCAGCGGCGGGAACTACGCCAACCTGGTGGTGACCGGCTTCACCGACCGCTGCCTGGCGCTGGATGATTCGGCGACCTTCGCGCTCGGCACCGCGGGTGCGCAGGGCACGGGGCTCTCGATGACGCACTCCTTCGTCGGCCAGTGCGACGGCGGCGCGTTTGACGACAACGCCTCCGATGCCTATCTGGTGAGCAGCTGGTTCAACGCCGGCGCCGGCAACCAGAGCGGCGACCCGAAGCTCGACGGCTTCCTGCCGGCCGCGGACTCTCCGCTGCTGCAGGGTGGCAAGTCTCCGGCCGATCCGTTCTTCCGCCCGGTGAACTATCGCGGCGCCTTCGCCGGCGCGCACGATGACTGGACCGCCGGCTGGACGGTGAACCTGCCGCGCTGATCCGCAGCAGCGTCTCCCCGGGAGCGGCCGGCGTGCCGCTCCCGGGATGGTTGTCACACGACTGTCATGGTGTTGCGGTGCAATAATCCTCCCGCCGACACGCCACCACCGGGCATGCACAAGCGAATCCTCATCGTCGAAGACGAAGCCTCCATCCGCGACATGGTCGCGTTCGCCCTGCGTCGGGTGGACATGGAGGTGCTGCAGGCGGCCGATGCGCGCAGCGCGCTGATTGCCCTGGCCGACGGCGCCCCGGACCTGATCCTGCTGGACTGGATGCTGCCTGGAACCTCGGGCCTGGAACTGGCGCGCCGGCTGCGCGCCGATCCGCGCAGCGCCGACGTTCCGATCATCATGCTGACCGCCCGCGGCGAGGAAACCGACCGCGTCGCCGGGCTTGAGGCGGGCGTGGACGACTACGTCGTCAAACCCTTTTCCACGCGCGAGCTGATCGCACGAATCCGCGCCGTGCTGCGCCGCGCGCAGGGCGATGACGGCACCGGCTCCATCGAAGTGGGCAGAGTGCGCATCGACGGCCCCGCGCACCGGGTCTACGTGGGCGAGGACCGCGTGGAAATGGGGCCAACCGAATACCGCCTGCTGCATTTTTTCCTCACCCATGCCGAGCGCGTGCATTCGCGCGCGCAGCTGCTCGACCAGGTCTGGGGCGGCAGCGTGTACGTCGAGGAGCGCACCGTGGACGTGCACATCCTGCGCCTGCGCAAGGCGCTGGAGCCGTTCGGCTGCGATCACCTGGTACAGACCGTTCGCGGTGCCGGCTACCGCTTCTCCGTCAGGCCGTGAGCCGTCTCCGCACGCTGCTTGACGGCTGCCACGACATTCGCGGCGCGGCGGCCGCCTTTCCCGACGCCCTGCTGCTGATCGATGCGAACGACCGGCTGCGCTGGTGCAATCCAGCCGCCCACCGCCTGCTCGGCCTGTCCTGGCCGCGGCATCGCGGCGTGTGCGTGGCGCAGCATTTCTCCGATACCGCGCTGGGCGCCTGGCTGCGCGAGGGCGCGAGCGATCCGGACGACATCGCCGCACCGACCGATGCCGGCGTGCGGCTGCAGCTCACCGCACTTCCCTACGGCGAGCGGGGCCGGCTCCTCCTGGCGCGCGACGTCAGCCACGTCAGTCGCCTGGAGCAGATGAGGCGCGATTTCGTTGCCAACGTCTCGCACGAGCTGCGCACCCCTCTGACGGTGATCCACGGCTATCTGGAGCTGCTCAATCCACATGAGGTGCCGGCGCTGGAGCCGGTGCTGGCCGAGATGCGGCTGCAATCCCAGCGGATGCGCGAGATCGTGGAGGATCTGCTGACCCTGTCGCGCCTGGAGATGGAGCGGCAGCTGCCCGAAGAATGGGTGGACATGTCGGGGATGCTGCGGGTGCTGCGCCGCGAGGCGCAGGCGCTGAGCCTGGGCCGCCATCGCGTGGTTCTGAAGGACGACGCGCGCCTGGATCTCCTGGGCTCGCACCGCGACCTGCACAGCGCCTTCTCCAACCTGGTGAGCAACGCGGTGCGCTATACGCCCGAAGATGGCGTCATCACGATTTCCTGGCGGCGCACGCCCAATGGTGCGGAGTACTCGGTGGCGGACACCGGCTACGGCATTCCCGCCGAGCACCTCTCGCGCCTGACCGAACGCTTCTACCGCGTGTCCTCCAGCCGCTCGCGCGCCACGGGAGGCACCGGGCTGGGGCTTTCGATCGTCAAGCACGTGCTCAACCTGCATGCGGCCAGGCTCGACATCACCAGCGAATCGGGCAAGGGCTCGTGCTTCAGCTGCACCTTCGACGCCGCGCGCCTGCGCAAGGCCGCGCGCGAATGAAACGGGTTACGAAGCGTCGGCGAGCTTGAGCGCGATCAGCGCCGAGGTGTCGGCCTCGCCGTGGCCTTCGCGCACCAGCACGCCGTAGTCGGATTCGGCCTGGGCCAGCACCGGATGCGCGATACCCGCGCCCTCGGCCGTGGCGCGTGCGATGCGCAGGTCCTTGAGCATGTGCTCGCACTTGAAGCCGGGCGCGAACTCGCCGCGCAGCATGGTGGCGCCGCGCTTGTCGAGGAACCAGTTGGCCGCCGCGCCCGAGCCTAGCGTGGGCAGCAGCGCGTCGGGATCCAGACCCAGCCTGGCGCCCAGCGCCAGCGCCTCGCAGACCGCCTCGTTGATTCCGGCGACCATCACCTGGTTGACCGCCTTGGTGGCCTGGCCGGCGCCGGTGGGGCCCATCAGCGCCACGCGCGCGCCGTAGCAGTCCAGCGCCACGCGTACCTTCCCGAGGGTGGCCGCGTCGCCGCCGCACATGATCGAGAGCCGGCCGTTGCGAGCGCCTTCCACGCCGCCGGAGACCGGCGCATCGAGGAAACCGATATCGCGCGCGGCGAGGATTTCAGCCGCTTCCAGCGCGGTGTCGCGCGCTACCGTGGAATGGTCCACCACGATCGCGCCGGGACGTAGCGCCGCGGCCAGCGCACGCACGTTGGCCAGCACGTCGGCGTCGGCCGAGACGCACAGCAGCACCGCATCGCAGCCGGCGAAGCCCGCGGCGTCGGGACATGCCTGCACGCCCAGCTCGGCGGCCAGCGCCTGCGCCTTGCCGTGGCTGCGATTGCCCACCGCGGCCAGCAGGTTCCTTCCCGCCAGGTGCCGCGCCATCGGTGCGCCCATCGCGCCCAGTCCGATGAAGCCGCAAGTCAGGGGTGTGGTCATGTCGGGCATCTCCGTTTTGCGTCCTCTCCCCCGCAGGCGGCGGGAAGAGGGAGTCATCAATCCTGCGGCTCTTCGGCCAGGTAGGTGTAGCCGGTCAGGCCGGCCTCCAGCGCCGCACCCAGCCGTGCAGCCTCGTCACCCGTCAGCGCGGCCGCGTCGATCATCGCGGCGTAGCGCTGGCGCAGGGCGGCGAGGTCGTAGCCGACGTAGTCGAGCATCACGTCGGAGGTGTCGCCGCGCCGCGAGCGCTCCAGGCGGTAGCCGTCGCCGCTCAGGCGCACGTTCACCGCGTCGGTGTCGCCGAACAGGTTGTGGATGTCGCCCAGCGTGTCCTGATACGCGCCGACCAGGAAAATGCCCAGCCGGTAGCTTTCGTTCTCGCGCAGCGGATGCAGCGCCATCGAGGTGTCGAGGTCGCCGTCGTCCACGTAGGTGTCGATGCGCCCGTCGGAGTCGCAGGTGAGGTCCGCGATCACGCCGCGACGCGTGGGTTCCTCGCACAGGCGAGCGATCGGTGCGATCGGGAAGACCTGGTCGATCGCCCAGATGTCCGGCGCGGATTCGAACACCGAGAAGTTGAGGAAGTACTTGTCCACCAGCCGCTCGGCCAGTTCGTCGAGCACCGCGCGATGGCTTTTCTCGTCGCAGGAAAGCCGTGACCGCACGCCGTGCGCGATGGCGTGGGAGAGGTCGTCCAGGCGCGCGCGCTGGCGCAGATCGAGCTGGCCCAGGGCGTAGAGGTCCTGGCCTTCGCTCTGGTAGTGGCGCGCCTCCTGATACAGCTCCAGCGCCGGGCGCTCGTCGAGTGCGGCATGGATGTCGCGCAGGTGGCGGATCGTGGCCGGCTCGTTGGCGTCGGGCGGCGGCACTGCGCCCTGCGGTGCGGCTTCCACCTCGGTCACGTTGGCGACCAGCACCGCGTGGTGCGCGGTGAGCGCACGGCCCGACTCGGTCAGGACGCGCGGCGCCGCCAGCCCGTGCGCGGCGCAGGCTTCGGCCAGTGGCTGCACGATGGTGGCGGCGTACTGGCTGAGGCCGTAGTTGATCGAACAGAAGCTGCGCGAGCGGGTGCCCTCGTAGTCCACGCCCAGACCACCGCCTACATCCATGAAGCGGATCGGGCAGCCCATGTGCGAGACCTCCACGAAGTAGCGCACTGCCTCGCGCACCCCGCGCGCGAGGTCGCGCACGTTGGAAATCTGCGAGCCCATGTGGAAGTGCAGCAGCTCCAGGCAGTCGAGCAGGCCGGCGTCGCGCAGGCGCTCGATCAGGTCGAGCAGCTGGCGCGGGGAAAGCCCGAACTTGGCTTTGTCGCCGCCGGAGTTCTGCCACTTGCCGGCACCCAGCGAAGCCAGCCGCATCCGCACCCCGAGACGCGGCCGCACGCCGAGCGCGTGCGCTTCCTCGATCACCAGATCAAGCTCGGACGCCTTCTCGATCACGATGAAGGTCTCCAGCCCCAGGCGCTGGCCGATCAGGGCGAGGCGGATGTACTCGCGGTCCTTGTAGCCGTTGCAGATGATCGTGCCGCCCGGGCGCGACAGCGCCAGCACCGCCATCAGCTCGGGCTTCGAGCCCGCCTCCAGGCCGAAACCATCACCTGCGTGCGCCGCCAGTTCGCCGGCGACGCCGCGGTGCTGGTTGACCTTGATCGGATAGACCGCGGTGTAGCCGCCGGCGTAGTCGAGCTCGTCCATCGCCTGGGCGAAGGCCGCCTGCAGGCGCGCCAGGCGGTCGCCGAGGATGTCGGAAAATCGCAGCAGCAGCGGCAGCTTCAGCCCGTCGGCGAGCGCGGCATCGACGGCATCGGGCAGGGTGATGCGTGGCCCGCCCGCGCCGCGCGGCTGCACCGTCACCTGCCCGCGGGCGTCGATGTCGAAATAGCCCTCGCCCCAGTGGGCGATGGAGTAGGTGCGACGGGCATCATCGAGGGTCCACGCGCTCATCGTGCGGCAGGTCTCCGGGTGGGAATGCCGGCGGCTGCCGGACGGACTGCGCATGGTATCAGGCGGATTCCCGCCGGCCATTCTGATCAGCTTGGAGAAACTGGCGAAGTCGAAGCGCAGCCAAGGCGCTTCGACCCTGTTGGTGCGTGTCAAGGTAGTTGTCGCCTGTGATCATGCGGCTATCTTCGCCGCGATGCATTGGCGCTCGGGATTGAGGGCGACGCGCTGGACGGGTGTCCAGTTGCGAGAGAACTGGCCTTGCGGCCGCCGCCTTCACGGCACAATGGGCGTGGTGAAACCCGCTGACCGCCGGTGTACCCCTTCTTGCAGAGGGTGCATGAGGGGGTATAGAAAATATTAATCCAATTGAATCAATGGTGTAATTCGTCCATGGTCCTGATGATCGACAACTACGACAGCTTCACCTTCAACCTGGTGCAGTACCTGCAGATGCTGGGTGCGCAGGTGCGGGTGGAGCGCAACGATGCGCTGACGGTGGACGGGATCCGCGCGCTGGCGCCCAGCCACATCGTGATTTCTCCGGGGCCGTGCACGCCCAATGAGGCGGGGGTTTCGCTGGAGATGATCGAGCGGCTGGGGCCGACCACGCCGATCCTGGGCGTGTGCCTCGGGCACCAGAGCATCGGGCAGGTGTACGGCGGCAAGGTGGTGCGCGCTGGCACGATCATGCACGGCAAGACCTCGCGCATCCGACATCGCGGCGCGGGCGTGTTCGCCGGCTTGCCGGATGGTTACGAGGCCACGCGCTACCACTCGCTGGTGGTGGACAAGGACTCCCTGCCCGAGGCGCTGGAGGTCACTGCGTGGACGGAGAATCCGGACGGCTCGATGGAGGAGATCATGGGCCTCCGGCACCGCGAGTACCCGGTGGAAGGCGTGCAGTTCCATCCCGAGTCGATCCTCACCGAGCACGGCCACGCGCTGCTGCAAAATTTCCTGAACCGCTGATCGACGCGCGGGTGCCGTTCACCCGCGGCGGCGCACGCGCTCCAGCCAGCGCAGCAGCGGGGCCCAGTCCTGCTGGTGATCGCGCACGTTCTGCGAGTGGTAGTCGAACAGGCATTTGCCCAGCCCGATCATCAGGGCATAGGCCTGGGTGTCGCGCAGCTGCGCCACCAGTTCGCAGGGCCACTGCGAAAGCTGCGCCACGGCCTGCTGCGAGGCGTGGGTCCAGGGCCGCAGGCGGTTGGCCACCAGCCCGACAGGCAGCGCGCCGCGCGCCGCGCGCGGATGCTCGGCGAGCGCGTTGAGGAAGCGTACCGTGGCTTCCATGTCCATCACGGTGGGAAGCACCGGTACCAGCACCGCATCGGCCACGTCGAGAAAGCCGGCGAGGTCGTTGGGCATGGCCCCGGCGGCGGCGTCTATCACGACGCGCGCGGTGCCCTGCGGCGTGCGCTTCGCCCAGTCGCGTCGCGTGCCATCCACGCCGGTTACGCCGCCCTCCGGTCCGCGTCGCCCGCACCAGTTGCGCGACGATGCCTGCGGGTCGGCGTCCACCAGGGCGGTGGCCTTGCCCTGGGTGGCGAAGGCGCCGGCGAGCGTGGTGGACAGGGTGGTCTTGCCGACGCCGCCCTTGGCGCTGGCCACGAGAATGCGGAACATGGGGCGCTCCGGTCAGGGTTCTTCGCCACTTTAGCGCGTGTCGCCTCGTGCCGCCGGTAGACTGGCACGATGAATCGCTCCTGCAACATCGCCGCCGCCCTGCCCGGCATGGCCGCGCGCCAGCCCGAGGCCGTCGCCATCCGCTGCCCTACCGGAACCGGGCCGGACGGGCGGGTGACCTACGGTATCGAGCTGCGCTGGCGCGAGCTGGAGGAGCGCAGCAGCGCCGTTGCCGCCGCGCTCGCCCGCGCGGGCATCGTGCGCGGCACCCGCGCGGCGCTGATGGTGCGGCCTTCGCCCGAACTGTTCCTGCTGATGTTTGCCATGTTCAAGGCCGGCGTGGTGCCGGTGCTGATCGACCCGGGCATCAGCAGGCGCGCGCTGAAGCAGTGCCTGGACGAAGCGGCGCCCGAAGCCTTCGTCGGCATTCCGCTGGCGCATGCAGCGCGCGTGCTGCTGGGATGGGCGCGCCGCAGCTGCCGCGTCACGGTCACGGTCGGACGGCGCTGGTTCTGGCGCGGGCACACGCTCGACGGGCTGCTGGCGCAGAGTGCTGGTGACCGGTTCACCCAGGCGGACACCGCGCCCGACGAGATCGCGGCGATCCTGTTCACCTCCGGCTCCACGGGCATACCCAAGGGCGTGGTGTATCGCCACCGGCACTTCGTCGCGCAGGTCGAAATGCTCGGGCAGATGCTCGGCATCGAGCCCGGCACCGTGGACCTTCCGACCTTTCCGCCCTTCGCGCTGTTCAATCCCGCGCTTGGCGTCACCAGCGTCATTCCCGACATGGATCCGACTCGCCCGGCGCAGGCCGACCCGCGCCGGCTGATCGACGCGATCGGGCGCTTCGGCGTGACCCAGATGTTTGGCTCGCCGGCCCTGATCGACACGCTTGGCCGCTACGGGGAAGCGCACGGCGCGACGCTCCCCACCCTGCGCCGGGTGATGTCCGCCGGTGCGCCGGTGCCGCCGGCGGTGGTGGCGCGCATGGCCGCGATGCTGCCGGACGATGCCTCCATCTGGACGCCGTATGGCGCCACCGAATGCCTGCCCGTGGCGCTGATCGAAGGCCGCGAGCTGCGCGCCACGCGCGCCGCCACCGAAGCCGGTGCCGGCACTTGCGTCGGTCGCGCGGTGGCTCCCAATGAGGTGCGCATCATCCGCATCGTGGATGCGCCCATCGCGCAGTGGAGCGACGATCTCCAGATGGCGCCCGGCGACGTCGGGGAAATCGTCGTCGCCGGACCCACCGCCACCGACGAATACTTCAACCGCCCCGAGGCGACGGCGCAGGCGAAAATTCGCGAGGCCTTGCCCGACGGCAGCTCCCGCATCCTGCACCGCATGGGCGATCTCGGCTGGATCGACGAGGACGGGCGGCTGTGGTTCTGCGGACGCAAGACCCAGCGCGTGGAGGCCGCCGATGGTCCGCTCTATACCGAACAGGTGGAGCCGGTATTCAACGCGCACCGCGAAGTGCGACGCACCGCCCTGGTGGGCGTGGGCGAAAAAGGCGCGCAGACGCCGGTGCTGTGCGTGGAACTGGAGGCCGGCGTCGCCGCGGATCAGCGCGAGCGCATCGAGGCCGAGCTTCTGAACATCGGCCAGCGTTTCGCCCACACCGCGCGCGTGCAGCGCCTCCTGTTCCACCCGAAGTTTCCCGTGGACATCCGCCACAACGCCAAGATCGGGCGCGAGGCGCTGGCGCGCTGGGCGAGCGCGAGACTGCGCTGACCGGCGCAGGCGCCTACTCGTCGCGCGTCACCCGCAGCACCTCATCGGCGCTGGTGACGCCGGCGACGACCTTGTTCCAGCCGTCCTCCAGCATCGCGGGCGTGCTCTTGCGGGCATGGCGCAGCAGCTCGGATTCGGAGGCGCCTTCGTGGATCAGGCGGCGCATCGTTTCGTCGATGAGGATCAGTTCGTAGAGACCGGTGCGGCCTTTGTAGCCGGCATTGCGGCCCTGTGCTTCCGGACCGGGGCGATGGAAGCGCAGGGTCGGATCGAAGGGTTTGCCGAAGGCGGCGCACTCGGCTTCGGAAGGCACGTAGCTTTCGCGCGTGGTCGGGTCCAGTACGCGGACCAGGCGCTGCGCCAGCACGCCGAGCAGCGATGAAGAAAGCAGGAACGGCTCGATGCCCATGTCGTGCAGGCGGGTGACCGCGCCGACGGCGCTGTTGGTGTGCAGCGTGGACAGCACCAGATGCCCGGTGAGGCTGGCCTGCACCGCGATTTCGGCAGTTTCCAGATCGCGGATTTCGCCCACCATCACCACGTCAGGATCCTGGCGCAGGATGGCGCGCAGGCCGCGCGCGAAGGTCATGTCCACGCGCGCATTCACTTGCGTCTGGCCGACGCCGTCGAGGTAGTACTCGATCGGGTCTTCGACGGTGAGGATGTTGCGGGTGGCGTCGTTCAAGCGTGTCAGCGCGGCGTACAGCGTGGTGGTCTTGCCCGAGCCGGTGGGGCCGGTGACCAGCAGGATGCCGTGCGGGCGATGGATGAGCTGATCGATGCGCTGTGTCGTGGTCGCATCCATGCCGAGCTGCGACAGATCAAGCCTTCCGGCCTGTTTGTCGAGCAGGCGCAGCACGACGCGTTCGCCGTGTCCGGCGGGAATGGTGGAAACACGCACGTCGACCGGGCGCCCGGCGATGCGCAGGCCGATGCGGCCGTCCTGCGGCAGGCGCTTTTCCGCGATGTCGAGCTTGGCCATGACCTTGATGCGGCTGACCACCGGCGCGGCCACGGCCTTTTTCGGCGCGAGCACTTCGCGCAGCACGCCGTCGACGCGGAAGCGCACCACCAGGCGGTTCTCGAAGGGTTCGATGTGGATGTCCGAGGCGTTCTCGCGCACCGCTTCGGTCAAGAGCGCGTTGATCAGCCGGATGATCGGCGCGTCGTCGTCGCTTTCGAGAAGGTCGGTGGGTTCGGGCAGGGCATCGGCGATCTGGTTGAGGTCGAGCGCGCCGTCCACGTCGGCGGCGGCGCTCAGGGCGTCGTCGGAGCCGCCCTCGTAAAGCGAGCGCAGGAGGCGTTCGTAGGCGTCGGTGTCGAGCCGTTCGAGCCGCAGCGGTCGGCGCGCGAGCCGGCGCAGTTCCGCCAGCACTTCGGGCCTGACGCCTGGGCGACAGGCCACGCGCGCGACGTCGGGCTCGAACGCGACGACGGTGGCACCGTGGCGTCGGGCGAAACCGAAGCCGGGCCGCACGGGCGCGATGTCAGTCACGCGGCTGCGCCTCGTCCGGCAGCGCCGGGTCGAGCGGCGGCGGATGGCGGAACAGGTCGCCGGGGCGCGCGTCTTCCAGCGCCGGCAGGAGCGGCTGATTGTCGCCGCGGTAGCGCAGCTCCTTGTTCTCACGCATGCGCAGCTGCTCGGCGCGCAGGAAGTTGTACTTCTCGCTGGAAACCGCGGCCTCGGTGATCGCATCGCGCAGGATGATCGGGCGCAGGAAGATCATCAGGTTGCGCTTGCTGCGGGTGGCGGCGCGGCTCTTGAACAGGTGCCCGAGCACGGGAATGCGGCTGATGCCGGGCACGCCCTGCTTGCTCTCGCTGGTTTCCTCCTGCTTGAGGCCGCCGAGCACCAGCAGGCCGCCGTCGGGCACCAGCACGCTGGTGGAAAGCTCGCGCTTGTTGGTGACGAGGTCGACCGCGCCGGCCACGGTGCTGGCCAGGGCCGAGACTTCCTGCTTGATCTCCAGCCGCACCGCGTCGCCCTCGTTGATGTGCGGGGTGACGGTGAGGATCAGGCCCACGTCCTTGCGCTCCACCGTCTGGAAGGGGTTGGTCGGCTGGTTGCCGGCGGTGCCGGTATTGGTGTACTGGCCGGTGAGGAAGGGGACTTCCTGCACCACCTTGAACTGCGCCTCGGTGTTGTCGAGGGTGACCACGGACGGGTTGGACAAAACATTGGCGCGGCCGTCGCCGCGCAGCGCCTTCACCAGCGCGCCGACCTGGAACAGCGTCATGGTGCCGCCCTTGCCGTCGGGGATCTCCACCCGGCCGCCGACCCAGCCCATGTTGAGGCCACCACTACCGCTCAATGCACTGATCGGATTGGCCATCGCACCGAGAATGCCGACAGCTCCGCCGGCACCGGGGAAGTTGGTGCCGCCGATGTAACCACGCTCGCCGTCGAAATTGGTGCTCTGCCACTGCACGCCGAGCTCGTCGGCGAGCTCGTCGGTGACTTCCGCGATCACCGCTTCCACCATCACCTGGGCGCGGCGCACGTCGAGCTGGCGGATCACCGCGGCCAGGTCGCGGAACACGGCCGGCGCGGCGGTGATGATGAGGGCGTTGGTTTCGCCGTGGGCCTGGATGGTGGCGGCCTTGCCCTTGTCGCCCTCGCCGGTCTGGCGGGTCAGGGTGCCGGCCACGCTCTCGAGGATCACCGCGATGTCCTCGGCGCGGGCGTAGTTGAGGTACACGACCTGGGTGTTCTCGCCGCCGTCCAGCGGCGTGTCCAGGTGCGCGATCAGGCTGCGCAGGCGCAGCCGGCCGGCGCGGTCGCCGGAAAGCAGGAGGGAGTTGGTGCGCTCGTCGGCAATGAGCCTGGCTCCCGTCGCCGCGCCCGGCGCGGCGGCACCGCCTTCCAGTGCGGTCAGGGTGCGCCCGACCTCGGCGGCGCTGGCGTGGCGCAGCGGGATCACTTCGACCTCGGCATCCGAGGCGGTGTCCATGCGCGCGATCAGCTCCATCAGCCGCGCCACGTTGCCGGCGCGGTCGCTGATCAGGATCGAGTTGCTGGACGGGTTGGCGGTGAAGGTGGCCTGCTGCGGCGCGAGCGGGCGCAGCAGCTTGACCACGTCATCGGCTGCGACGTGCTTGAGCGCGATCAGGCGGGTGACCAGCGCGTCCGGCCCGCCGCCGCCGTTGCCCACGCTGCCGTCCTGCGCGGCCACCGCGTCGGGCACGATCTTGATCATGCTGCCGGCCGACACCGCGGCGAAGCCGTGCACGCGCAGCACCGAGAGGAAGGTCTCGTAGATTTCCGCCGGCGTCTGCGGCTTGGACGAAATCACCGTGACCCGGCCTTCCACGCGCGGATCGACGATGAAGCTCTTGCCGGTGATCTCGCTCACCGTCTGCACCAGCACCGCGATGTCGGCGGCCTTGAGGTTGAGGGTGTGGCGGCCGTCGGCCGATGCGGCAACCGGGGTGCTGGCGCTGCTGCCATCGGCGGGAACCACGCCCGGCGGGGTCTGGGCACCCAGCGGCAGCGCCGCGAGCAGCAGGGCGTGGAAGGCGAGCGCGCGGACGGGGCGGGATCGGAGCATGAGAAGGCGTTTCCGTGGCATGGATTCGGCGGAGAGGGGTTTCATTCAAAGCCCGAGCTGGAGTCGGACGGGTTTGCCGTCGCGTTCGACTTCGATCTGCACCGAGCGCGCGTCGCGCAGCGCCGAGAGCAGCTCCATCTGGCGCGCCGGTCCGTCGAGCGGGATGCCGTTGACCGCGGTGACCACGTCGGTGGGGCGCAGGCCGGCGCGCGAAAGCAGGTCCGAGTCGCGCCCGACGCCCAGGCGCACGCCCTGCATGCGGCCGTTGGCGAAGACCGGAAACACCTGCACCTGCTTGGCCAGCTCCTGCACGTTGGGCAGGTTGGCGGCGCGGTAGGTTTCCATGTCCGGCATGCCCGGCGCGATGACGGGAGCAAAGGCACCGGGCGCGAGCGGCGGGTTCGCGGTGCCGGGCAGGCGCGTGCGCGCGGCGGTGCCACCGGAGGAGACCGCCGGGCTGAGCGAGTCGTCGGTGATGCGCAGGCTGAGGGTCTCGCTGACGCCGCCGCGCGACAGCACGATCTGTCCGGCGAGGATCTGCTCAAGACGCGCATCGCCCGGCAGCGCGTCGCCCACCCGGTAGGCGCGATCGACGCCCTGTTCGTCGGCGATGATGGCGATGCCGCCGTCCGGACGGTTCTCGTTGAAGGTGCCGCGCAGCACCAGCTTGAGCGCGGTTTCCTGCAGCTGGGCTTGGGCGGCGATGGCGCGGTTCATGTCGGCCTGGGCATCACCGAACAGGTGCCACTTCGCCACCTCGCCCCGGGCCGCCGTGGTTGCGGCGGCGGCCGGGACGTCGACCGGGGACGCCGGCGGCGGCTCGACGCCGGCCAGCAGCAGCCACAGCAGCGCCACCGCCTGCCAGACGCACAGCGCCAGCGCCGCCGCGAGCGCCAGCCGCGCCGGCCAGGGCGAGCTGTGCAGGGAACGGGGCAGGGTCAGCGCGTCAAGCACGGCAAGGGATCGCGTCGGGGGAAGCCGACGCACTGTAGCAAACCGTCGCGCCGGAAGCGCGCGGCGCGCGCGCTCCGGGCAGGGCGTCGCGCGCGTTTCAGTGGCGTGCGGGCGGGCGGTTGAAGAAGCGCGTCACGCGCTTCTTGAGGCGCGCCAGCAGGGATTCTGGCGAGCCGTCCGCCGGCGTGGCCGGAGCCGGCTGCTTGTCCGCAGGGGCGACGCGGTCGCCGTGCAGCAGCCGCGCCTCGACCCGCTCGCGCGCCTCGCGCTGGCGGCGGCCGCCGCGGCGACGGCGCTTTTTCGCCTCGGTGGCCTCGGTCGGTGCGGCCTGCTCGCCGGCACGGATCGATCCGGGTTCCGGTGCCGCGGCACCGTTGCCCTGCGCCTGTGCCTGTGCCTGTGCTGGAGCCGACGCCTCGTCCTCACGCGGGCGCGGAGGGCGCGAGCGCGAGCGGCTGCCCTCCGCGCGCGGCGGACGTTCGCCGCGTTCGCCACCCGGTCGCGGGCCGGATCCGGCGCCGCGTTCGCGGCGCTGGCGCGAGCCGGAGCCCGATCCGCCCGGACGCGCGCCGGCCTTTTCCGCGGCCTTCTGCTCGCGCACCTCGCGGAAGATTTCGCCGATGCTGTCTTCATCGCCTTCATCCGCGTCTTCCGACGCGACAGACGGTGCGCGCGCGGGGCGCGGCAGGGCGGTCATCAGCTCCGGGGTCACCTGGCCTACCGGGATCTTCTGCTCGATGAAGGCCTCGATGTCCGGCAGGCCCATCGCGTACATCTCGCAGGCGAAGCTGATCGCATCGCCTTCCTCGCCCAGGCGCGCGGTGCGGCCGATGCGGTGCACGTAGTCCTCGGCGTCGAACGGCAGGTCGTAGTTGTAGACGTACTTGACCCCGTCGATATGCAGGCCGCGCGCGGCCACGTCGGTGGCCACCAGGATTTCGAGCTGGCCGGCCTGGAAGCGGCGCAGCAGGCTCTCGCGCTTCTTCTGCGGCACGTCGCCCGAGAGCACGCCGACCCGGTAGCCGGCCTTTTCCAGCGCCCGCGCCACGCGCTCGACGAACACCTTGGTGTTGACGAAGACCATGGTGCGCGCACCTTCGCTGCGCGAGAGCAGGCCCAGCAGCAGCGGCAGCTTTTCCTCGTTGGCCGGGAAGTAGACGGTCTGGCGCACCCGCGCGGCGGTGATCGATTCGGTTTCCACCACCAGCTTTTCCGGCTCGTTCATGTGCTCGTAGGCCAGCTCCAGCACGCGATGGCTCAAGGTGGCCGAGAACAGCAGGGTCTGGCGCGTGGTGCGCGCCGGCATGCGCCGCAGCAGGAAGCGGATGTCCTTGATGAAGCCGAGGTCGAACATGCGGTCGGCCTCGTCCAGCACGCAGATTTCGCAGGCGTGCAGCGACACGACCTTGTGCTGGCGCACGTAGTCGATCAGGCGGCCGGGCGTGGCGATGATGACGTCGGCACCTTCCTGCAGGGTGGCGCGCTGCTTGTCGTAATCCACGCCGCCGTAGATCAGCGCAAAGCGCAGCCCCAGGTCGGAGCCGAACTTGAGCGCGTCCTTGTGGATCTGGATGGCCAGCTCGCGCGTGGGCGCCAGGATCAGGGCGCGCGGATCCTCGGGCTTGCGCTCGGCCAGTGCGGGACGGGTCAGCAGGCGATTCACCACGGCGACCAGGAAGGCCAGGGTCTTGCCGGTGCCGGTCTGGGCCTGCCCGGCCACGTCGCGCCCGGCCAGCGCCACGGGCAGGGTCATGGCCTGGATCGGCGTGCAGCGGGTGAAGCCGGCGTTGTCCAGGCCGGCCAGCACGTCGGGTGCCAGCGGCAGGCTGGAGAAGGGGATGTCGGTCAGCGGGTTGTCGCTCATGGGATTCCGGAAGTGGGGCGGCACGGCCGCCGGGTGGAATGACGCCGCCGCGGTCGAACGACGCGGCCTGCGCGAGGGGATCGGGTTGCGGGACGAGGAGGCCGCCGCGCGCAACGGAAGGCGTCGGCACGGCTCGTCACGCGCCTGTCGCCGGTGGTGTTGCGCGCTCCGCGGGCTTGCCGCCAAACTGCGTTGGCCGCAGCGGTCCGGCTTCGCCTGAAGCCTTGAAACGGCGGCAAAGACCCCCCAAGTGTAGCGGATCAGGCGGCCTCCGGCGCGCCGAGGTCCCGCAGGAGCGATAGATGAGCGACAACGTGATCCACGTCGGCGATGCCGATTTCGAAGCGCAGGTGCTTCAGTCCGAGCAGCCGGTGCTGGTCGATTTCTGGGCCGAATGGTGCGGCCCGTGCCGGATGATCGGCCCGCTCGTTGACGAAATGGCCAAGACCTACGCCGGCCGCCTCAAGGTGGTGAAGGTCAACGTCGACCACAGCCACAAGACCGCCGCCAACTATCAGGTGCGCGGCATTCCGATGCTGCTGATGTTCAAGAACGGCAAGGTGGAGGCCACGCAGGTCGGCGCCGTGGGCAAGGCCCAGCTCACCCAGTTCGTCGACAGCGTTGTTTGAGACTCCCGCCGTGGCCGGCGGCCCGGCCGGCCACGGCCGATGAACGTTCCCGCGCGCCACGGCTTTACCTTGTGGCCCGCGCGGTGTAACGTGCGTTCCATCTGCTGGTGCGATTCCGCGCCGCTCGCGTTCTGATTCCGTCCCCATCCCTGGACCCACTCGCACCTTCAGCGAGACACTTCCCGTGCAAGAAAACGACAACGACACCCCGGTCGCCGTGGCGACCGCTCCGGTGCACGCCGAGCGTGCCCAACCCCATCCCGCGCCCACCGATGCGAGCGCTGCGGCGCCTGCTGCCGAAGGCGGCGATGCCGCCGCGGCCGAAGGCGGTGCGCAGGGCGACGCCGGCAACCGGTCCGGCAACCGCAATCGCCACCGCGACCGTCGCGACCGCCGCCGCGGACGCAACGAGCGTGGCGAGCGCGACACCCGCGCCGCGCGCGACCTGCCAGATGACGAAGGCGAGGATGCGCTCCCCGAACCGCAGCGCGCGCCGCTCGCGCTGCCGCCGGACTTTCCGACCTACAGCCTGGCCGACCTCAAGCGCATGCCGGCGCACAAGCTGCTCGACATTGCCGACCAGCTCGGCATCGGCGAGAGCGTGGCGCGCCTGCGCAAGCAGGACGTCACCTTCGCCCTGCTCAAGATGCTTACCCGGCACGGCGACGGCGTGGCCGCCGACGGCGTCCTGGAGATCCTGCCCGACGGCTTCGGCTTCCTGCGTTCGGCCGATGCCAGCTATCTGGCCGGTCCGGACGACACCTACATCTCGCCCAGCCAGATCCGCCGCTTCAACCTGCGCACCGGCGACTTCCTCACCGGCCGCATCCGCTATCCGAAGGATGGCGAGCGCTACTTCGCGCTGGCCAAGGTGGACACCATCAACGGCGAGCCGCCGGAGGCCTCGAAGAACAAGGTGCTGTTCGAGAACCTCACGCCGCTGTTCCCGCGCGAGCGCTTCCACCTGGAGCGCGGCAACGGCTCGTCCGAGGACATCACCGGACGCATCCTGGATCTCGTCGCCCCGGTCGGGCGCGGCCAGCGCGGCCTCATCGTCTCCCAGCCCAAGGCCGGCAAGACGATGCTGATGCAGAACGTGGCGCAGGCCATCATGCACAACCACCCGGACGTGCACCTGATCGTGCTCCTGATCGACGAGCGCCCGGAAGAAGTCACCGAAATGCAGCGCAGCGTGCGCGGCGAAGTGGTCAGCTCCACCTTCGACGAGCCCGCCGCGCGCCACGTGCAGGTGGCCGAAATGGTGATCGAGCGGGCCAAGCGCCTGGTCGAGCACAAGAAGGACGTGGTCATCCTGCTAGACTCCATCACCCGCCTGGCGCGCGCCTACAACACCGTGGTGCCGTCCAGCGGCAAGGTGCTGACCGGCGGCGTCGACGCCAACGCGCTGCAGCGCCCCAAGCGCTTCTTCGGCGCGGCGCGCAAGGCCGAGGAAGGCGGCTCGCTGACCATCCTGGCCACCGCGCTGATCGAGACCGGCTCGAAGATGGACGAGGTGATCTACGAGGAGTTCAAGGGCACCGGCAACATGGAAGTGCACCTGTCCCGCCGGATTGCCGAGAAGCGCGTCTACCCGGCCATCCACATCAATGCGTCCGGCACCCGTCGCGAAGAGCTGCTGATCGAGCCGGATTACCTGCAAAAGATCTGGATCCTGCGCAAGCTGCTGCACCCGATGGATGAACTGGCCGCGATGGAATTCCTGCTCGACAAAATGAAGAACACCAAGACCAACGAGGAATTCTTCAACTTCATGAAGCGCTGATGCGCGTCCGGGAACGGCTGCCGCTGCAGCCGTTTTCCGCGCCTGGGCAAGGTGTCGCGACGCGAGCCGCGTCCAGGCGAAAATCGCCCGCTCCGGCGCTCGCCGGCTTACCGTTCCAGAGAGATTCCGATGCCCCAGCCTTCCTCGCTTGATCGCGACCAGCTCCTCGCCTGCGGCCGCGGCGAAATGTTCGGCCCCGGCAACGCGCGCCTGCCGCTGCCGCCGATGCTGATGTTCGACCGCATCACCCACATCTCCACCGAGGGCGGGCAATACGGCAAGGGCGTGATCGAAGCTGAGCTGGACATCCATCCGGACCTCTGGTTCTTCGGTTGCCACTTCGAGGGCGATCCGGTGATGCCCGGCTGCCTCGGGGTCGACGCCATGTGGCAGCTCGCCGGGTTCTTCCTGCCCTGGCTGGGCGAGCCGGGCCTGGGCCGTGCGCTGGGCGTGGGCGAGGTCAAGTTCACCGGCCAGGTGCTTCCCACCGCGAAGAAGGTCCGCTATGTCATCGACATCAGCCGGGTGATCCGCAGCCGCCTCAAGCTGGTGGTTGCCGAAGGGCGCACCTTCGTGGACGATCGCCTGATCTATACCGCCAAGGACCTGCGGGTCGGCCTGTTCCAGTCAACGGAGAGCTTCTGATGCGTCGCGTCGTGGTTACCGGCATGGGCCTGGTGTCCTGCCTCGGCAATGCTGCCAACAACGTTTCGCGCGCCCTGCGCGAGGGCATCAGTGGCATCCGCCATGTTCCCGAATATGCCGAGCTGGGCCTGCGCAGCCAGGTGGCCGGGCAGCCGGTGATCGATCTGGTGGCCGAGATCGACCGCAAGCTCAAGCGCTTCATGGGCGATGCGGCGTCCTATGCCTACGTCTCCATGCGCGATGCCATCGCCGACGCCGGTCTCACCCTCGATCGCATCCGCCATCCGCGCATCGGCCTGATCGCAGGCTCCGGCGGCGGTTCTCCGCAGTGGCAGATCGAGACCGCCGACATCCTGCGCGACAAGGGCGTGCGGCGCATCGGCCCCTACATGGTGCCGCGCACGATGTGCTCCACCGTTTCGGCCTCGCTTGCCACCGCCTTCGGCATCCTGGGCCTGAGCTACTCCATCGCCGCCGCCTGCGCCACCTCGGCGCACTGCATCGGCGCCGGCGCCGACCTCATCCGCCATGGCGTGCAGGACATCGTGTTCGCCGGCGGTGCCGAAGAGCTGCACTGGGGCATGACCTCGCAGTTCGACGCCATGGGCGCGCTGTCTGCGGCGCGCAACGATGCGCCGGAAACCGCTTCGCGCCCCTACGACGCGGCGCGTGACGGCTTCGTCATCGCCGGCGGCGGCGGCATGCTGGTGCTGGAAGACTTCGAACATGCAAAGGCGCGCGGCGCGCGCATCCACGCCGAGCTGGTGGGCTACGGCGTCACTTCCGACGGCGCCGACATGGTGGCGCCCTCCGGTGAAGGTGCGGTGCGCTGCATGCAGGCGGCGCTGGCCCAGGCGCAGCTGCCGATCGACTACCTCAACACCCACGGCACCTCCACGCCGCTGGGCGATCTGGTGGAACTGGCTGCCGTGCGCAGCGCCTTCGGCAGCGCTGGCGTGCCGCCGCTTTCCTCCACCAAGGCCCTCAGCGGCCACTCGCTGGGTGCCGCCAGCGTGCACGAGGCGATCTACAGCCTGATCATGCTCAACGAGGGCTTCATGGCCGGCTCGGCCAACATCGACGAGCTCGACGAAGGCGCGCGCGACGTGCCGATCCTGCGCGAAACCCGCGATGCCCGCCTCAACGCCGTCATGTCCAACAGCTTCGGCTTCGGCGGCACCAACGCCAGCCTGGTGTTCGCCCGGGTGTAAGAGCCCGCCTGCGCGCGGACGCTTGCGCGCACTGGCCCGGCGCGTGGTTCCACGGGGCGCGTCTCATCGCATGAGACGCGCCTCTGCCAGCCTGAGGCTCCCGTCACGAGGAGCCCGCCATGTCCCGTCCACACCCGTCTCCCGGCATTCCCCTCGCCGATGCGCTGCTGCTGCACTGGCTGGCGATCGGCGCGCTGGCGCTGTTCCTGATTCCGCCGGCGCAGTGGCACAGCACGTCGATCGGCTGGCTGCCGTTCTGGGCGGCGATCGCCCCGGCGATGGCCTTGGCGCAGCGCTGCCTGCCGCGACTGGGGACGCGGGCGCGCAAGCGCCTACAATGCACGGCTCCCGTTCCTGCATTCATCCTCCCGCATCGCCATGACCATCACGCCCCAGGAAGCGCTTCAGCGCACCATCGAGCATCGCGAAATCTTCCACGACGAAATGGTCGCGCTGATGCGCCAGATCATGCGCGGGGACGTCTCGTCGGTGATGACCGCCGCGATCCTCTCGGGGCTGCGCGTGAAGAAGGAAACCGTCGGCGAGATCGCCGGTGCCGCGCAGGTGATGCGCGAGTTCGCCGCCCGGGTCGAAGCGCCTGACGCCGAACACTTCATCGACGTCGTGGGTACCGGCGGCGACGGTGCCCATACCTTCAACATTTCCACCGCCAGCATCTTCGTGGTGGCCGCTGCCGGCGGGCGGGTGGCCAAGCACGGCAACCGCAGCGTGTCGTCGAAGTCCGGCAGTGCCGACGTGCTCGAATCGCTCGGTGCGGCGATCGACCTGCAGCCGGCGCAGGTCGCGCAGTGCATCGCCGAGACCGGCATCGGCTTCATGTTCGCGCCGATCCACCATCCGGCGATGAAGAATGTCGCGGCGGTGCGGCGCGAGATGGGCGTGCGCACCTTGTTCAACATCCTCGGGCCGCTGACCAACCCGGCCGGCGCGCCGAACATCCTGATGGGCGTTTTCCACCCCGACCTGGTCGGCATCCAGGTGCGCGTGCTGGAGCGGCTGGGCGCGCGTCGCGCGCTGGTGGTGTGGGGGCGCGACGGCATGGATGAGATTTCGCTCGGCGCGGCAAGCCTGGTGGGCGAGCTGCGCGACGGCGTGGTGCGCGAGTACGAGGTCCACCCGGAAGACTTCGGCATCGCGATGGCCGCCAGCCGCAACCTGCGGGTGGAGAATGCCGAGGAGTCGCGCGCCATGCTGCTCGACGCGCTGGAGAACCGCCCCGGCCTGCCGCGCGAGATCGTCGCGCTCAATGCCGGCGCGGCGCTGTATGCGGCCGACCGCGCGGCGTCGATCGCCGAGGGCATCGCACTGGCGCGCGAGACGATGGCCAGCGGCGCGGCGCGTGCGCGCCTGGAGCAGTTCGTGACGACGACCAGGCGACTCAAGGAGCGCGGTGCATGAGCGACATCCTCGAAAAGATCCTGGCCCGCAAGCGCGAGGAAGTCGATGCGCGCCGCGCGCGCGTGTCGCAGGCGGAACTGGCCGCGTGCTGCGCCGGGGCCGATCCGGTGCGCGGGTTCGCCGCCGCGCTGCAGCGCAGGATCGTCGCCGGCGAGGCCGCGGTGATCGCCGAGGTGAAGAAGGCCAGCCCGTCGAAGGGCCTGATTCGCGCCGACTTCGATCCGGCGCAGATCGCGCGGAGCTACGAGGCTGGCGGCGCGGCCTGCCTGTCGGTGCTGACCGACGTCGATTTCTTCCAGGGGGCCGATGCCTACCTGCAGGCTGCACGCGCGGCCTGCGCGCTGCCGGTGCTGCGCAAGGATTTCACCCTCGATGCCTACCAGGTATACGAGGCGCGCGCGCTGGGTGCCGACTGCATCCTGCTGATCGTCGCCGCACTCGACGATGCGCAGCTGCACGACCTCTCCGCGCTGGCCCGTTCGATCGGCCTGGACGTGCTGGTGGAAGTGCACGATGCCGGAGAGCTGGCGCGCGCGCTGGCGCTGCCGGCCGACGCGGGCCTGCTGCTGGGCGTCAACAACCGCAACCTGCGCAGCTTCGAGGTCTCGCTCGACACCACCCTGGCACTCCGGGAGAGCCTGCCACCGGGCCGCGGCCTGGTGACCGAAAGCGGCATCCACACCCGTGAAGACGTCGCGCGGATGCGTCAGGCCGGTGTCCACGCCTTCCTGATCGGTGAAGCCTTCATGCGCGCCGCCGAGCCGGGTGCCGAGCTGGCGCGTCTCTTCGCGCCCTGAGGCGCGTCCGCCGCGCCGCGTTTGGCGGCATACTCCAGATTCGCTGTCAGGGGGATGGAACGCTGGGCAGATTCTCGCGCGCACTTGGCAGCCTCATCCTGACGTGCCTGCTGCTCGCGGCCGGCGCGACCGATGCGCTGGACCCGTCGCATCGCGTGAGCGAGTACACGGTCACCGCCTGGAGCATGGAGGACGGCCTGTCGCACAACCTCGTCCATGCGCTGGCGCAGGACGCCGAGGGATACCTGTGGATCGGTTCGTGGGAAGGAGCCGCGCGTTTCAACGGGCGCAGCTTCACGCTATTCGACAAGCACACCGCGCCGGGAATCTCGCTCGCGGGTGCCCGCACGATCCTGCGCGATCACGATGACGCGCTGCTGTTCGGAACGGCGCAGAGCGGCGTGGTGCGCCTGGCTGCGGGACGCTGGGAAACGCTGGAGCCGACCGCGGCGCAGCGGCTGCGTGCCCTGGTGCTGCTGCGAGGCGGCGATGGCGCCCTGTGGATCGGCACCGATTCGGGGCTGTGGCGGCTGTCCGGCGAGAGCGCCCTGGATGACGTCGGCAGCGCCGTCGGCCTGCCGGTGGGGTCGGTGTTCGCGCTGCTTGAGCTGGGCGCCGACGGCCTTCTGATCGGTGCCGAACGCGGCGCATTCCTGCTGCGCGACGGCCAGCTTTCGGCCTGGGGGCAGCGACACGGGATTCCGGAAGGGCCGGTGCGCAGCCTGCTCCGGCGCGATGACGGCGACATCGTGGTGGCCGGCGGTGAGGGCGTCTTTCTCGCTTCGCCGGATGGCCAGGTCGCGCAGATCGTCACGCGTGAAATCGAGGCAGTGACGGAAGACCGCGACGGCGCGCTCTGGCTCAATGCGACCTCCGGCGGCCTGATCCGCTACCAGCACGGCGAACAGGAGACCATCGACGAACGCCTCGGCCTGCATGGCCGCGCCAGCCAGGCGCTGATGGAAGACCGCGAGGGCGTGATCTGGGTGGGCACGACCAACGGCCTGTTCCGCATCGCCGATGCGCCCGCATACGGCCTGGGCACCGCGCGCGGGCTGGGCGACAACTACCCGCGCACCATCCTCCGACATCCGGGCGGGGCGCTCTACGTCGGTCATGCGCGCGGGCTGGATCGCTGGGAGAACGGGCAGTTCAGCCAGGTTTCGCTCGGAGCGTACGAGACGTCCGTCCTGTCGCTGGCCGTCGCGCGCGACGGCGGACTGTGGATCGGGACGTATGACCGCGGCGCGCTGCACCTGCCGCCGGACGGCGGCACGGAGGCGATCCGCTTCATCGACGACCGCGACGGACTGCCGACCCGTCACGTTCGCGCCCTGTACGAAGCCGCCGATGGCAGCCTCTGGATCGGCACCACCGGCGGCCTGGTGCGGCGCTGGCCCGACGGGCGCGTGGAGCCGATCGAGGATGCGCCGGGGCACTTCGGCGCCTTCGTCCGAAGCCTGTCTCCCGCGCGCGAGGGCGGCCTGTGGATCGGAATGGCCGATGGCCTGATGCGTTGGCATCCCGATGGGCGCACCGAGCGCTGGCTGGCCAGCGCCGGATTCCCCGGCATCGGCGTCTTCGAGGTGCTCGAAACCGCGCGGGGCAGCGCCTTCATCGGCACCGATCGCGGCCTGCTGCGCCTGTACGACGGGCGCTTCACCGTGTTCGATCGCGCCGCGGGCCTCCCCAACGAGACGATTTTCCGGGTGCTGCGCGATGAGCTCGGCGCGCTGTGGCTGTGCAGCAACCGCGGTGCGTTCCGGATCGACCCGGTGCAGTTCGAGGAAATGGATGCCGGAGCACGCGATCGGGTCTCGGTCGACACCGTGGACCGTTCGAGCGGGATGCCGAGCAGCCAGTGCAACGGTGGCAGCGGGCCGGCCGGCGATCTGGACGGTGAAGGCGCGCTGTGGTTTCCCACCGCGCTGGGCGTGGCTGTGATCGACCCGGGCGCGGTGGCCGCGCGCAGCCTGGTCCGGGTGCCGGTGCGCATCGAAGGCATACAGGTGGACGGCGAGGCGCGCTCACCCGGGAATCTGCAGGTGCTGTCGTCCAAGACGCGGCGCGTGGTCATCCAGTACATCGGCCTGCATCTGCGCGCGCCCCAGGGCGTGCGCTACCGCTACCGCATGATCGGCTTCGATCCGGGCTGGATCGAGGCCGGCACCGGTACCGAGGCGGTCTACACCAACCTCCCGGTCGGGCCATTGCGCTTCGAAGTGCAGGCCACCATGGCGCCGGCGGATTGGCAGGCGCTCGAAGAGCCGTCCACCGCCACGCTCGATCTGGAGCAGCTGCCTCCGCTGTGGCTGCAACCGTGGTTCATCGGGCTGGCGCTGCTCGGACTGGTGGCGCTGCTGCTGGGCCTGGTCGCATGGCGTTTGGCCTCGTTCCGCGTCCAGCAGGCGCGCCTGCGACGCATCATCGATGCGCGCACCCACGAGCTGAGCACGAAGAACCAGGCCCTTCTGGCCGCGGACCGCGAACGCGAATCGCTGCTGCGTCAGCTTGCCTACCAAGCCAGCCACGACGCCCTGACCGGACTAGCCAACCGGCGCGCCGGCGAGGAGCGCCTGGCCTCGGCCATCGAGGCCGCCGAACGGACCGGAATGCCGCTGTGTGCGGCGCTGCTGGACGTGGATCACTTCAAGCAGGTCAACGACAGCCACGGACACGCGGCGGGCGATGCCGTGCTGCGCCATCTGGGCATCCTTCTCTCCGGCGCCGGCTTCGTGCGACCGGAGGACGTGGCCCGCCACGGCGGCGAGGAGTTCCTCCTGATCCTTCCGCGCCTGGGCCTTGATGCCGCCATCGAGCGCCTGAGCGCGCTCGGCAACGCCGTGGCGAGCAGTACCGTCGACCTGGGCGACGGCAGCCGCCTGTCCTGTTCGGTCAGCGCCGGCGTCGCGCAGTGGCAGCCGGGCATGACGCCCAGCCGGCTGATTGCCAAGGCCGACCGGCGGCTCTATCTGGCCAAGCAGCAGGGCCGCGACCGGGTGGTCGCAGAAGGCTGAGGCGCCGTACCGCGGCCGGTCAGGCGGCCGGCGGGCGGTCCATCAGCACCACGATGGTCTTGCCGCGCGCGCGCAACATGCCGCGCTCCTCCAGCTGCTTGAGCACCCGCCCGGCCATCTCGCGCGAGCAGCCGACGATGCGCGCCAGCTCCTGGCGGGAGACGCGGATCTGGGTGCCTTCCGGATGACTCATCGCATCGGGTTCGTGGCACAGGTCCAGAATGGTGTTGGCGATGCGGTTGGAGACGTCCATGAAGGCCAGGCGGCTGGCCTTGCGCCCGGTGTGCAGCAGGCGCCGGGTGAGCTGGCTGCCGATGGCGAACAGCAGGCGCGGGCACTCCTCCCGCAGCAGTCCGCCGAACAGCGTGGCGAGGCGCTCGTGGCTGATTTCGGCCAGTTCGCAGGCGGTGCGGGTGCGCAGCACCACGTCGCGCTGCGGCGCGCTGATGAACACCCCGGTCTCGCCGACGAACTCGCCCGGGTTGATGTAGGTGAGCACCAGCTCGCGGCCGTCCTCCTCCTCGCTGATGACGCTGAGCGAGCCGCTGATGACGTAGTACATGCTCGTCGCCGGGTCGCCCGGCCGGAACACATCGGTACGCGAGGGGTAGCGACGGCGGTGGCAGTGCGCCAGGAATCGCTGGATGGTCTGCTCGCTGGGCGCCAGGGACTCGGGCCGCTGCGGACGACGGAGCGTGTCCTGGAGGGGAAAGTGACCGTTTGCCATGAAATGCACCGTGACGTGATTCACCCTCTAGCTTAACGTGCGCAGAAGCAGGATGGGCGATTGCGTGAATTCCGTCACCAGACGCGATAGGCGCGCCGCGAATGGGGCGGTCAGGATTTCATTCCGCGCCCGATTTGTTCGATAATCGCTTCCTTCCGCCGCCCTCCATAGGACACCTGCGTTGGTCAAGCCGCTGCCGCGTCTGAAGCTCCAGGGCTTCAACAATCTCACCAAGGCCCTGAGCTTCAACATCTACGACGTCTGCTATGCGATCACCGAAGAGCAACGCCGGCGCTACATCGAATACATCGACGAAGCCTACAACGCCGAGCGCCTGACGCAGATCCTGACGGATGTCGCCGAGATCATCGGTGCCAACATTCTCAACGTCGCGCGCCAGGACTACGATCCTCAAGGCGCCTCGGTGACCATCCTCATTTCCGAGGAGCCGATCATCGACAAGAAGCAGGCCGGCAAGGAAGTGCTGGCCGGCGCGATGCGCGAGCACGTCGATGCCGAACACCTCGACGCCAGCGTGGTGGCGCATCTGGACAAGAGTCACATCACCGTCCACACCTATCCGGAAACACATCCGCAGAACGGCATTGCCACCTTCCGCGCCGATATCGACGTGGCCACCTGCGGGGTGATTTCGCCGCTCAAGGCGCTCAACTACCTGATCGAGAGCTTCGAGTCGGACATCGTGGTGATGGACTACCGGGTGCGCGGCTTCACCCGCGACGTGAAGGGCAAGAAGCACTTCATCGACCACAAGATCAACTCGATCCAGGACTTCCTCGCCAAGGGCATCAAGAGCCGTTACGAGATGTTCGACGTGAACGTCTACCAGGAAAACATCTTCCACACCAAGATGCACGTGAAGGATTTCGACCTGGACACCTACCTGTTCGAGGAAAAGGCCAAGAACCTCTCGTTCAAGGAGCGCCAGCGCATCGAGATGCAGCTGCGCCAGGAGGTCGAGGAGCTGTTCCACGGGCGCAATCTGGACTGACGCGCCCAGCCCCGCGTTCGGGGTTGCCAGAAAACGCAGACGGCCCGGGACATCCCGGGCCGTCGTCGTTTCGGCGTGTCGTCAGATGTTCCGCAACACGCCGCAGCGCAGGGACGCGCGCGGTCCCGGCGGCGGCAGGGCGTGCCGGGGCGGAAGCTGCGCGATCCTGGCGTGCAGCACGGGCACGGCCTCAAAGCCATCCATGAAGATGATCTCGCAGGCGTCGCCGATGCCGTTGCCGTTCTCGTCCTCCTGCCCGGGGTTGGGCACCAGCGGGCAGTTGTCCAGCGCATTGGGCACGCCGTCGCCATCGGCATCGGGGTCGCAGGCATCGCCCAGGCCATCCCCGTCGATGTCGCCCTGTCCGGGGTTGGGCACCAGCGGGCAGTTGTCCGCACCATCGTCCACGTCATCCCCGTCGGCATCGCCCTGGCAGGCGTCGCCGATGCCGTTGCCATCGGTATCGGTCTGATCCGGGTTGATCACCAGCGGGCAGTTGTCGGACCAGTCGTCGATGCCGTCGCCGTCGTCGTCAGGGTCGCAGGCGTTTCCGAGGCCGTCGCCATCGCCGTCGGCCTGGTCGGGATTGACGGTCAGCGGGCAGTTGTCGAGGTCGTCGGGAACGCCATCTCCATCGTCGTCGTCTTCGCAGGCATCGCCGATGCCATCGCCGTCCGCGTCCGACTGGCCCGGATTCACGTCGATCGGGCAGTTGTCGGCATCATCGGGTACGCCGTCATCGTCCCCGTCGCAGGCATCGCCCACGCCGTCGCCGTTGCTGTCGGCCTGGTCGGGATTGGCAACGAGCGGGCAGTTGTCCTGGCCGTTGCCGACGCCATCGCCGTCCATGTCCTCGTCGCAGGCGTCGCCGATGCCGTCACCGTCCGTGTCCTGCTGCCCGGGATTGGGGATCGCGGGACAGTTGTCGTGGGCGTCGTCTGCGCCGTCTCCGTCGCCGTCGAGCCAGGCCCCGCAACCGGTCAGTTTCACGCTCGCACTGCCCAGCACGATGCTGCCGCGAAGCGTTCCGATCGCCGCAAGCACGCTGTTGCTGGCATCAAGATGGAGGGCGCGGACCGTGAACACGCCGTTCTCCAGAACCTGCTGGTTCAGCACCACCTTGATGCCCAGGAGGTCGAGCAGCACGGTATTGGGTGCGGGATTGAGCGGCACGGTCACCGGGAGGCCCGAGACCGTGACCTGTGCGTTGCTCAGGCTGGCGCTGCCCTGGTAGTGCGGCACGGTGCCGCTGCAGGTGCCGCTGGCGGTGGCGACGAGCGCGTCGGCCGAGAGCGACAGCAGATCAAGCACTCCCGCCAGCTGGAGTTTCAGGGCGGCCTGGTCGGCTTGGCCGGTGGCCGATACGGTTTCCGGTATCAGGGCGCCCTGCGTCTGGGCGGACAACGTCCCGGTCGAGAGCACGTTGCCCAGCAGGCCGAGATTCACCGAAACGCCCGTCGTGGTGTCGCTCAGGGAAAAATCCGGGGGCGCGTGGCCCGAGATGTCCTCAGGCAGCGGATCCAGCCGCACCGGAATCGCCGAACCGAGCAGCGGCACCAGCTCGATATCCACCGTGGCGCCGTGTCCTTGCCCCTGCGCCGCTGTCGTCGCCAGGGCCGGCAATGAAGCTGCAGCGGCGAGCAGCAGCACCGCCAGTCGCGCCAGGGAACCGGGCCGGATGCGGGTTGGCATGCCGGCAAAAGAATCCATCGCGAAAAACATGATCGTCCTCCTGTGTTTTCCGAACGTTGAACATCCGATGCCGAGGCCGAAGCTAATCCACGCGGCCGCAATCTGGCCAACGAGAAAAATTCACGGGGAGGTGAATAAAAGTGAACTTATAGTGAGGTAGGAAAAGTCCTATGGCGGGAGCGTCGCGGAAGGGCTAATGGATGACAGGCGGGTCATTTACTGGCGACGCGCGACGCCATGCCGTCCGACAAGGGGGTCCAGGATCATGTACGGGAAGGTTCGTCTCTCGCGAAGAATTTCGCTGCGAATACAGCAGTTGGACATGTTCCTCGCCCTGATGGAGACCTCGTCGGTGCGTGCCACCGCGGACATCATGGGGCTCACCCAGTCGGCCGTTTCCAAGTCGCAGAAGGAGCTGGAAAGCACGATGCGGACGGCGCTTTTCGAGCGCACGTGCAGCGGCCTTCGGCCAACCGCGCAGAGCGTGCTGCTGGAGCGCTATGCGCACGAAGTCATTCGCGGATTCAATCTGCCCTCGCGGGAACTGCACGCGCAGGCCGGGGAAGAATCGTTGAGCGTCGGCGCGAGCACGGGTGGCGCCCATGTGCTGCTGATGCACGTCATCGGACAGCTTCTCGGGGAGTGGCCCTTGCGCGTCGCGGTGCAGATCGAGGACAGCCGGCTGCTGGCCGAGAATCTGATCGATGGCGCGCTGGGCATCAGCGTCGCCTATGCCACGCCGGCAGTCCTGTGCGCCGAGGTGTGCCGCGTACCGGCCGGCTACGACAGCATCGTGGCCGTCGCGCATCCCAATCATCCGGTGTTCCGCGACAGCCGCTCCTACCTGCATTACCCCTGGATGGTGCCGGCATCCGACGAGCCGCTCCGGGAAGCGGTCGAGCAGCGCATGGCCGAAGCCGGGCAGCGTCTGCCACGAGCACTGGTGGAATGCTCGCTGGGTCTGAGCAAGCCAGAGGTGGCGACGCGCGACGACGTGGTGGTCTGGACGACCCGCACGCTGGCTGATCCCGGGGTGGCGCGGGGCGAGCTGCGCTGCGTCAACCTGCCGTTCCCGCCACCCATGCTGAATTACTACGCCATGCGCATGCGCAAGCGGTACCTCCCGCCGGGCGGCGTGGCGATGTGGAACGCGCTTCTGCGCGCGTTGCGCAGGCGCCGCCACCGGGCGCGGCGGGATCTGACGATGCCCGCCTGACCGCACGCGACGCGGCGTTCCCGCAGTGGAGAATGCTCAGAGGTCGATGCTGCGCACCGGCAGCTTGATCCGCTCGCCTGGTTCTTCGGCCACGCGGGCGCTGTGGGTCTGGCCGCTGTAGCTGTAGACGACGTCGTAGGCGACGATTTTCGTCTGCGGGTCGTTGACCGTTTCGCACTGGCGTTCGATGCGGGTTTCGGTCTTTTTCGCCTGCTGGTTTTCCTGGATCTTGCGTCCCGCGATGGCGCCACCGACCGCGCCGGCGATGCGCGCCGCGTCGCGGCCCTTGCCGTCACCGACCTGGTTGCCGATCGCACCGCCGACGATCGCGCCGATGGCGGTGCCGGCAATCCGCTTGTCGTCCTTGGGCGCGGTCTGGTAGACCACTTCGACGTCGCGGCAGACTTCCTGCGGGTTGTCGATGGACTGGCGTACCGGCGTCACGCTGATCACCTGGGCGTACTGCGGGCCGGAAGCCACGGGTGGCTTGGGCGTCGCTGGCCGTGTCGCGGCGGCGGGTGGCGGCGCCGGAGCCGCTGCCGGTGGTGCAGGCGGTGCCGGAGGCGCCGGAGGTGCGGGCGGAGCCACAGGCTGCGCGGGCTCGGCGCTCTGGATCGCGTCGGATGCGGCGTTTGCCTGTGCATCGGGATCGGCGGCACGCGGCGCTTCCAACGGTGCGCTGGGCGCCTGTGAAGACTGGGCGGACGTATCGGCCGGGGCCGACGGGTTCTGGCAGGCCGCCGCCAGCAGGCAGGCGGCGGCGAGGGAAGGCCACTTCATACCTTGGGTCGTCATGGCGCGGTGCTCCTTCTGCAGTGGATGCCGAGGGTCTGGATCGGTCGTGGGTCGCGCGCGATCCGGCGTGCCGAACCTTACGCCGGCGCGGCTGAACCTCAGGTGCCGGCGGCGCGCGGCGCGACCGTCAGCGGCGTGCGGCTGCCATCGACGCCGGCACGCTGCCAGCGCCCCTGCGCGCGCCGCACCGCGCCCATTGCCGCGCGTCCGGTTTCAGGGTCGCGCGCCGGGTAGACCTGCACGCCGATCACCCGCCCATCGAACAGGGTGCTGACCTCGTCGAGCGCGGTATGGCCGACGAAAATGGCGCGCACGCCGAAATGGCGGCGCAGCGCCTCGATGTCGTCCGGGTGGGCTTGGGGCGGTGCCGCATCGCGTGCGAAATAGCCGCGATACCAGAGCGGGCCGGATGAGCGGGTCGCAAAATCATGCAGTGGCGAGTCTTCCGGATCGATGCGTCCGGCCAGCACCTCGCGCACCGCGCGGCTGAGCGTGGCGAGAGTCAGGTTCCGGTCGATCACTTCCGGCGAGATCCCGCCGTGCGTCAGCAGTACGTCACCTGCGCGCAGGATCGAGGCGCGGGTGCGCAGCCACTGGCCCAACACGCTGTCGGCATCGAACAGATCCGCGTACGTCGCCGCGCCCAGCGCATCGGCGTCGCCCAGGTAGCGCGGGTGCAGATAGCGCGCGTCGCCGCGCAGGGTCATCACCTCGTGGTTTCCCAGCAGGAACTGGACGCTGCCGCCCGCCGCCTCGGCTTCGCCCTGCAGCTGGTAGATGAGCCAGAGCACCGCCACCTGATGGGCGCCGCGGTCGAACACGTCGCCCAGAAAAAGCAGGTGGCCAGCGCCGAAGCGCCAGCGCAGCGCCTCATCGATGATGCCCTGGCGGCGCAGCAGCTCGACCAGGATGCCGTATTCGCCGTGGATGTCTGCCACGACGAAAAGCGGCGCATCCGATTCCACGTTCAGCGCATCGGGTGCTGTCTGCGCTGGCTCGCGCAGCTGCACGCGGAAGGCGGGAACGCCGTCTGCGCCTTCGACTTCCATTGCCTCACCCGAAGCCAGCCGTTCGGTGCGCGCGGTCAGCGCTCCCTCGGCCTCGGTTACCCGTCGCACGATCCAGCCACCGTCCGGCCCGGGCCACGCGTACGGGCCGTCGGCCGCCGCCAGGAGCGGAAGCGCCGCGAGCAGCAGCGCCGCGAGGCGACGCATCAGTATCGGGAGAGGTGTCGGGTTCATGCTGCGATTGTGGCGGCTCGTTTGCGTATCCGTCCAACCCGATCCAGCGCGCGCCTGCGCCGAATCCAGCGCGCCGGCCATGCGCTTGGGCGCGCGTGCCCCTTGCCGTTGCCGGCACCGGGCGCGGATGATGGTCATCTGGTCAAACCGGGTCGCTTCCGATGCTCGAGACGTTCTGGCAGTGGTTGACCGAGATCCCCGGTGTCGGGGTGCCGCTCGCAGCGGTCTGGTCGGTCTACATACTCGTGATCGGCCTGTGGATCGTCTGGGAGAAGCGCGAGCCGGAGGCGACGCTGGGCTGGCTGCTGGCGCTGGCGGCCCTGCCGCTGCTGGGGTTCTTCATCTATCACGTGTTCGGTCCGCGTCGGATCAAGCGCCAACGGCTGCGGCGCGGACGGGCGCGCGCGGCACTGACCCAGCGCAAACCCGACGACGAGGGCGATCCCTTCCACCTGCAGATCGCCAGTCTGGCGCAGCGCACCACCGGCCTGCCGCCGGTGCACATGCTCGATCCGACGCTGCTGCACAACGGCGAGGGCACCTACGAGGCCATGCTGGAAGCGATCGCCGGTGCGCGGCACCACATCCACATGGCCAGCTACATCTTCGATGCCGACCACAGCGGGCGGACGTTCCGAGACGCGCTGCTGGCCAAGGCGCGTGAGGGGATAACGGTGCGGCTGCTGCTCGACAGCGTGGGCTGCGCACGGCTGCGGATGCACTTTTTCTCCGAGCTCCTGGAGGCGGGCGGCGAGGTCGCGTGGTTCCATCCGGTGCGCTTCCGGCCGCTGCGGCGGCCCACGCTCAATCAGCGCAGCCACCGCAAGATCCTGATCGTGGACGGTGAAACCGGCTTCACCGGCGGAGTGAACATCTCGGATACCCAGGACCGGCGTCGACGCGAGGACGCGCACTGCGACCTGCACCTGCGCTTTCTCGGCTCAGCGGTGCAGGCCCTGCAGCTGGCCTTCGTCGAGGACTGGGTCTACGCCACTGGCACCGCGCTGCGCGATGCGGCGCTGTGGCCGCGTCCGCCCTGTGGCGGCGCGCCGGCGCTGGTGATTCCGTCCGGGCCGGACAGCCACTGGGAAGCCTTCCACCGGGTCAGCGTGGAGGCGATCCACGACGCCACCGAGCGGGTCTGGCTGGTGACGCCGTACTTCGTGCCGAGCGAAGCGGCGCGCATGGCGCTGACCAACGCTGCGCTGTGCGGCGTGGATGTCCGGGTGATGCTGCCGCGGCGCTCGGATTCGGCCCTGGTCAGCGCCGCGGCGCGCTCCTACTACGACGAGCTTCTGGCAGCCGGGGTGCGAATCTTCGAGTATCAGCACAACATGCTGCATGCCAAGGCGATGCTGGTGGATCGGCGCCACGTGCTGATCGGCAGTGCCAACTTCGACTACCGCAGTTTCCGGGTCAACTTCGAGCTGTCGGTGCTGGTGGACGACCCGGCGCTGGCGAACGCGCTGGAAGCGGCCTGGCAGGACTACACCACGCGCGCCGTGGAGATTTGCGCCGACGACCCGCCTGCCCCTCGCCTGCGCCGCCTCGGCGACGCCATTGCCCGGCTGGTGTCGCCGCTGCTGTAAGGCGCGGACCGCTCCGCGGCGGCGCGGTGGCGACGGGCGGACGCGGGCATTGCGGCACGCGGCAGGTTGGCGGATACACTAGCCACCGGTCCAATGTGCGCGGAGATCGGCATGCGCTGGTTGTGGTTCGTAGGCTCGCTGCTGTGCTTTTCGGTGGTTTTCAAGACCACGTCGATCGCCCTGGCGGCGCTGTGCCTGATCGGCGCCCTGGTCTTCATGGTCGTGGGTACGCTCGCGGTGGCGGCGCAGCGCATCGACAGCAGCCGCGGCGACGCCGGCCGGCTGATCGGTCCCGAGGAAATCCGCCGGATGCGCGAGGCCGAAGCGCGCCGCACGGCACAGCAGCAGGACGAGGCCCCGGCCGCCGGATCCGATGCGGGCGCCGGGGGCGAACTGATCGGCATGGCGACGGCGACGGCGCTGATTGCGGCAGAATCGGCTGACCGGGGTACCGCCTCCCTGGTCGACCCGACATCGGGCGATGCGCCCGGCGTCGACACTCCGGGCGGTGAGCAAGGAGGGAAGTGACATGACGCTTGAAAGTCTCATCATCCTGCTTCTGGTGGGCGGCATTGCCGGCTGGCTGGCGGGCCTCCTGATGAAGGGTCGGGGGTTCGGCATCCTGGGCAACATCGTGGTTGGCATCGTCGGTGCCTTCGTCGGCAGCTTCGTGCTCGGGTTGCTCGGGGTCGCGATCGGCGGCAGCATCGTGGCGTCGATCATCAACGCCTTCATCGGTGCGGTGATCCTGCTGTTCCTGATCGGTCTGATCAAACGCGTCTGAGCCGCGCGGGAGCTTGACGCTGCGCAGGCTCCGGTGCCGTGCGCCGCCCCATGTTCCTGCGCCCGGTCCCGCGCCGGCTTCAGGGTGCGTTCGCGCCCTGTTTTCGCCACCAGTTGCCGAGCTGGCGCAGGCCTTCGAGGGTGCTGATCCTGGGCTGGTAGCCGAAGTCGCGGCGCGCGGCGCCGATGTCGTAGTAGTGCGCAGTGGAGAGCTGTTCGGCCAGGAAACGGGTCAGCAGCGGCTCGCCCTTGAGCGGCAGGATCGAATAGCCCAGTTCGAGCACGGCGCCGAGGGCGTAGGCCGCGCGAAACGGCATCAGCTGGGTCACCGAGGGTGCGCCGACCGCGCGCAGCAGGCTGTTGAGGATGTCGCCGATCGGCTTGGGCTCGCCGTTCGAGATGAAGTAGGCCTTGCCGGCGCAGGGCGCACCGGGGGTGTCGTGCAGGGCGTCGAAGGCGTCCAGGTGCGCCTGAGCGGCGTTGTCGATGTAGGTGGTATCGACCAGGTTGAGGCCATCGCCGACGAACTTGAGCTTGCCGGCGCGCGCGCGCGCGGCCAGACGCGGCAGGAGGTGGTTGTCGCCCGGCCCCCAGATGAGCCGCGGGCGCAGCGCCACGGTGCTCAGCGCGTTGCCGTTGGCGCCCAGCACGTGCTCTTCCGCCACGCGCTTGGTGGCCGGATACCAGGCCTTGTAGCGCTCGGCCAGCGGTGCCTCCGCCTCGCTGGCACCGGTCACCGGGCGCGTGCCGCGATGCGCGACGCTGGGCGTCGAGGTGTAAACGAGGGTGCGCACGCGGTTCATGCGGCAGGCGGCGATCACGTTCCAGGTGCCGCGCACGTTGGCGTCGAAATAGTCGTGGAAGCTGCCCCAGGCGCCGGCCTTGGCCGCCACGTGGAAAGCCGCATCGACGTCGGCAAACGCTGCGGTGACGTCGCTGAAGCTGGCGATATCGCCGCGCACCTGGCGCACGCCCATGGCCGTGAGCTCGGGATGCTCGCCGCGCGAGTAGGAGAGCACCTCCCAACCGCGTTTCACCAGCCGGGCGCAGATCGCCCGACCGAGAAATCCGCCGCCCCCGGTCACCATCACCCGCATCGTGTCGCACCCCGTCGCGTAACCCTTGGCACTGTAGGTTTCGATGCGCTGCGACGCAAGCCGGAGGGGGCGCGGAGCGTGAGCCTGATCGCGCTCGGGACGCCGTGAATGGCTGCTGCGGGCTGCGTCGCCGCCGTGCGGAATGGTCGGGCCTCCGGCCGCTGCGCCGTGGCAGAATGCCGTCCCGATCCCGAGGACATCCGCCCGTGCGCGTCTGCATCTACGCCTCTTCCAGCGACTACGCTCCTGCCGCCTACACCGACGACGCCCGCCGCCTCGGCATCCTGCTGGCGCAGGCCGGTTGCGAAATCGTCTATGGCGGCGGCTCGCGTGGATCGATGGGCGCGATCGCCGACGGCGCGCTGTCGGCTGGCGGCAAGGTCATCGGCATCTTGCCGCGCTTCATGGCCGACCTGGAGTGGGGCCATCCCGGCCTGACCCGTCTGGAGCTGGTGGGCGACATGCGCGAGCGCAAGCATCTCCTGCTCACCGGCTCGGACGCGGTCGTGGCGCTGCCGGGAGGCAGCGGCACGCTGGAAGAGCTTTTCGAGGCCGTCACGCTCAAGCGCCTGGGCCTGTATGCCAACCCCATCCTGCTGCTCGACACGCTCGGCTACTGGCAGCCGCTGCTGAAGTTCATGGGCGAACAGGTGATTGCCCAGCGCTTCCTCAATCCCGAACACCGCGACCTGTGGTCGCGTGTCGCGAGGCCCGAAGACGTACTGCCGGGCATTGCCGCGGCGCCGCGCTGGGGCGAGGATGCACGCGCCATGGCGGCGGTGCGTCCGGGGTGATGGGTCCGCCTCTCAGTGGTCCTCGCCCGAAGAGCCGCCTCGCTCGTCGAAGCCGAAGCTGAATTCCATCGACGGCGTATCGGCGGCTTCCCCGGGGATCTCGCGTACGGCAGAGACCGCCAGCGCCGCAGCGCGTCCGCGCGAGGGCGGAATCAGCGCCACCTGCGCTTCCGCCTGGGCGGAAAGTTCGGCGCGACGCTCCTCCGGCACCTTCTGCCAGTGGCAGCCCAGCAGCGTGCCTTCCAGCGCGTAGAGCATGTTGAGGCTGGGGCGGAAGCCGGCGCGCTTGCATTTGACATAAGCCGCCACGGCACCGACGGCGGCCAGATCCTCCTGGCTGCGGATGCCTACCTGGCGCAGCCAGGCGACGGACTTGGGGCCAATCTTCAGGGGTGTGCTCATCGAATCGACTCCAGATAGGCGGCGGCGATCGCCGACAGGCCGGCCACATCCTGCGCATCGAAGCGCGCCGGTTCGGGGCTGTCGAGGTCGAATACCCCGATCAGCGTTTCGCCTTCGCCCAGCGGGATCACCAGCTCCGAACGCGAGGCCGCATCGCAGGCGATATGGCCGGGAAAGGCATTGACGTCATCCACGCGCTGGATCTCGCCGGTGGCTGCCGCCGTGCCGCAGACGCCGCGCCCGAGCGGAATGCGTACGCAGGCGGGACGTCCCTGGAACGGGCCGACCACCAGCTCCCTGCCATCGTGGAAATAGAACCCGACCCAGTTGAGCGCCGGCAGCGCGTGATAGACCAGCGCCGCCAGGTTGGCCGCATTGGCGATGCGGTCGCGCTCGCCGTGCAGCAGCGCGCGCGCCTGTGCCAGGAGCTGGGCATACTGCTCGGGCTTGTCGCCCGAAAGCGCCTGCGCGTGAAACATCGGCGGCCTCCTCATGGACAAGATCGGTCGTCCAGTGTAGCCGGGTACGCGCGGTGCCGCTCCCACCGCGCGCGAAGGATCAGTCGCGCTCCAGATATTCCTGCGCCATCTTGAGCGCGGCAGGGAAGTCGACGGTCATTCCGAGCAGCGCGGGGTGCCGGGCAAGATCCATCTGCACCACGGCGCGGCGCGGCTGCGCCTGCAGGCCGGAAAAGATCACGCGCATCCCGTAGCGCTGGCAGCGATCCAGCAGCCCCTGCAGCGCGGTCACGCCGGAGGCGTCCATGATCGGCACCAGGCGCGTGCGCAGGATGAAGACGCGCGTCGTGCGGGGCACCTGGTCGAGCACGTTGTCGATGCGGCTCACCGCGGCGAAGAACAGCGGCCCCGATACCCGGCAGGCTTCCACTCCCTCGGGCAGCGCCTCGCGCTGGGCGGAGCCGGCCTCCTCGCCGGCTTCGTCCAGCAGCGCACGATCCGGCGCGTCGGGCTCGACTTCCACGACCCGACTCATGCGGTTCATGAAGACGAAGGCGGCCATCACCACGCCCACCTGGATCGCCACGGTGAGGTCGAACATCACGGTCAGCATGAAGGTGGTCAGCAGCACCAGGCGATCGCCCCAGGACGAGCGCATGAGGTAGCTGAAGCGCTCCACCTCGCTCATGTTCCAGGCCACCATCAGCAGCACGGCCGCGAGCGCGGCCAGCGGCACGTAGCGCATCATTGGGGCCAGCAGCAGCATGAAGGCCAGCAGGAACAGTGCGTGCAGGATGCCCGCAATGGGCGAACGCGCGCCCGAGCGGATGCCGGTGGCGGTGCGTGCGATCGCGCCGGTGGCCGGCAGGCCGCCGACCAGGGCGGAGCCGATGTTGGCCACGCCCTGCGCCACCAGTTCGGCGTTGGAGCGGTGGCGCCCGTCGATCATGCCGTCGGCCACTACCGCCGACAGCAGCGATTCGACGCCGGCGAGAAAGGCGATGGTGAAAGCCGCAGGCAGAAGTTCGAGCGCGCGATCCAGGGGAATCTGCGGCAGCGCCAGGCTGGGCAGGCTGCGCGGCAGCTCGCCGAAGGTCGAGCCGATGGTGGCCACCGGCAGGGCCAGCGCGGCCAGCGAGCCGGCCACGACGCAGATCAGCAGCACCGGCCACTGGGGGCGCCAGCGCTTGACCACGATGATGAGCGCCAGGCAGGCCAGGGTGAGGCCGAGCGCCACCGGACTGAAGCTGTCCATGTGCGCGAAGTACGTCTTCCAGCGCGCGATGAACTCGCCCGGGAGTTGCTCGATTTCCAGCCCGAGCGCGTCCTTGACCTGGCTGACGAAGATGGTCACCGCGATGCCGGCGGTGAAGCCGGTGATCACCGGCTGGGGCATGAATTTCATCAGGTTGCCCAGCCGCAGCGCGCCGGCCGCGATCAGCATCATGCCCGCCATCAGGGTGCAGGCGATGAGGCCGCCGTAGCCGAATTTCTCGATGACGTTGAACACCACCGGGATGAAGGCCGCGGTGGGGCCGCCGATCTGGACCTTGGATCCGCCCAGGGCTGAAATCAGGAATCCTGCGACGATGGCGGTGTGCAGGCCCTTGTCGGGCGTCGTGCCCGAGGCGATCGCCAGCGCCATCGCCAGCGGCAGCGCCACCACCGCCACGGTGAAGCCGGCGATCGCATCGGCGCGCAGGTCGCGCAGGGTGTAGCCGTGCCGCAGGATCGAGACGAGCTTGGGTTCGAACTGGCCGCCGGGAATCCGGTTGGAGGCGATCATGGATGCGCTGCGGTGCCGATCAGGGGGCGCTGGGGGCGATCCTGGGCAGGCCGGTCGTCAGCCACCAACGCCGCAGCTCAGGATCCCAGCGCCAGCGCTGCCGGTCCTGCACGACGCGCTCGGCCTGGGTGTGCCGGTTGATGAGGCGGATCTCCACCAGCTGCATCATCTCGTTTTCCGACAGCATCTCGCTGCCCTTGACCTGGTAGCCGGTCACCTGGACGTGCTCGAAGCGCTCGCGGTCGAGCGGCGTCATCGGGTGTTGCCTGGCGTACTCGGGGTCGATCATCGACCAGGCATCGTCGATGTGGCCCCAGCGGATCGCGCCGGCATAGGCGTACAGGGTGTTGTCGCGCAGGTCGTTCTGCGAACCCACGCCGCAGCCGGCCACGAGCGCCAGCACGAATGCGAGAAGGATGATCGGACTGCGAAGGGAAGGCGAACGGCTCATGCGCTCATTCTTGCGCATCCGTGCCCGTCGTGCGAGCCGCCGCGCGCCTCAGCGGCCGCGCGCCAGCGGAAGATCGGCCGCCTGCCAGGCGCCGATGCCGCCGTCGAGCCAGTGCACCCGCTTGAATCCGGCCTTGACAAGACGCCTGGCGGCCTGTCCGGACACCATGCCGTTGCGGCACACCACCGCGATGGGCAGCTCCTGGGCCTTGGCCAGCAGCTTGTTCTCAGGGTCGAACTGGCTCATCACGACGTTCTTCGATCCCACGATGTGGCCCTTCTCGAAGTCGTTGAGCGGGCTCACGTCGACGACCAGGGCGTTCTCGCGATTGATGAGCTGGGTCAGCAGCGCCGGGGTCAGCGCGCGGTAGCCGCGGGTGAAGCGCGAGACCTCGTTGGCGATCAGGGCGAAGGTGATGGCGACGAATCCGAGCACGAGGATCGGATGGGCGCTGATGAAGTCGGGCAGGCGCTCGAGCAGCACGGGAAATTCCTGTGTCAGTCGCCCAGCTCGCGCATGAACTCGGGGCTGGCGAGCGCGGCGCGGTGGATGTCGACGTTGTAGTAGCGGGTGGGAAAGGTCTTGGAGTGCGCGCCGCGCTCGCGGAAACCGCTCAGCTCGGCGCCCTTGCGCGCCAGTGTGCAGCTCCACCAGCCGGTGGGATAGCACGGCTGGGGAAACGGCAGGGTGCGGAAGTGCGCGAAGCCGGCGGCCGCCATGTGGTGACGCATCGACTTGATCAGCGACAGGTGCGCCAGCGGCGATTCGGACTGCTGCACCAGGATGCCGCCGGCCCGCAGTGCGCGGTGGCAGGAGGTGTAGAAGGCCTCGTTGAACAGCCCCTCGGCCGGGCCGACCGGATCGGTGGAGTCCACGATGATGACGTCCACGCTGTCGGGCGCGGCGTTCTTCATGTAGGCGATGCCGTCGTCGAACAGCAGCTGGGCGCGCGGGTCGGCATTGGAATCGCACAGCTCGGGGAAGTGCTTTTCCGCCATGCGCGTGACCTGCTCGTCGATGTCGACCTGCACCGCCTGCTCGACTTCCTTGTGCTTGAGCACCTCGCGCAGCGTGCCGCAGTCGCCGCCGCCGATGATGACCACGCGCTTGGGGTTGGAGTGGGTGAACAGCACCGGATGCGACATCATCTCGTGATAGAGGAAGTTGTCGCGCGTGGTGAGCATGATGGCCCCGTCGATCACCATCAGCTTGCCCCAGTCGGTGGTGTCCCAGATCTCGATCTTCTGGAACGGCGACTGCACCTCGTCCACCTTGCCGGTGACGCGAAAGCCGATCGCGGACCCCGAATGCTCGAAGTTCTCGTAAAACCAGTGGGCTGACTCGACGCTCATGGGGCTTCCGGACGCTCGCAAAAAAGGAAATGTACAGCCGGCGGATTGTAGCCGATGCCGGTCTCGAACGGCCCCGGCTGTGCTGGCGGGTGGCGAAAGGTCGCCGAACGCTTCGCCTCAGTGCGCGCGGCGCGGCAGGACCACCGCGTCGATCGAGGCCGGATCGGGCGTGCGGATGCGCCAGGCCACGTCGCCGCCGCTGCAGGCGTAATAGCGCGTGAGGCGCGAGTCGGCCAGCGGCAGCACCGGTTCGCCGTCGATCCACACCTCCAGCTGCGCGCGGTTGACCATCGGCGTCAGGTTGGTGATGGCCAGGAGCGCGTCGGGTGGACAGACCGCGCTGCCTTCCAGCAGCTGGTCGCCGGCGGCATCGAACGCCGCCTGTCGCTCGGGCCGATAGCGCACGTCCACGTCGGCCGGGCGCGCGGCTTCGGTCAGCACCTGCAGCGGGGTGCGCAGCACGTGGCCGAATTCGACCGGCGTCGCCTCCAGCCCGAGTTCGGCGGCCACTCCCGCCGCCACCCCTGCCAGATGCCGCGTGCCGGTGGCGCCGCCGAGCGCAGGCAGGCGATCAGGCGGACAGTGCAGCCGCGCCGCCACGCCCTGGCTGAAATCGAACACCGCGGCCAGCTCGCCGTGCAGCGACAGCGCCGCGTCGCCATTGCAGGCGCGCGCCGCGAGCGCATCGAACTGACGCACCGAAAGCCATGGGCTGTACTGCGCCGCAGCGGCGCGCGAGGCGGTGATGTCGCCGATGCTGCCGCCCGGCAGCAGGACCCGTCCGGAGGATTCCAGCGCAACGCGCTGCGACAGCCCCAGCGCGCTTGTGCCCAGCGCCAGCAGTGCGAGCGCGCCGAGCGCGGCATCGCGGCGCGCGCGATCGTGCATAAGGCCCCAGCCGCCCAGCGCCAGCAGCCCCGCGCCGAACGGCGCCAGGGCATAGACCATCCAGGTGGGCGTCGCGTCGCGCAGCAGGGCGAGGAAGACGATGGCGCCCAGCGTACACGCCGCCACCCCCTGCCATGTGCGGCGCGCACGCCAGACGACGCTCTCGCGCGCCCCGGCACGCAGCAGTCGGAGCGTGCCCGCGGACGCCGCCAGTACGACCAGCCCGTGCGCCATCCAGACGAGCGGTGCCGGAACCGAGAGCAGGAACCGTCCGCCGAACCACGCCCCGCCCGCCAGCAGCGAGGTGGCAATGGCCGGAATCCGCGCCAGCCGCGCGAGCGGATCGGCGTCCTGCAGCCAGGCCAGGCTGGCTGCGGCCTGCGGCCAGCCGGCGCGCATTTCCGCCAGAAGCGCCGGCAGGAAGGGCAGTGCGAACAGCGCACAGCCCGCGACGATCCAGCGCCGCGCACCCGGCGTGCGGATTGCCTGCCAGAGCGCGGGCAGCAGCACCGGCGCGGCGATCAGCGCAGTCGGGTGCGCGTGCAGCGCCAGCGCCAGCGCCAGGCAGGCCAGCGCGAGCAACGCCGGACGGCGGTCCTGCCAGGCCGCCAGTGCCAGCCACGCCGTTGCGAGCACGCCGGTTTCCACCGTACTGGTGTGTGCAATCACCAGCGTGCCGACGCTGCTCCAGCCCGGCAGCGAGATCGCCAGCGCGGCGAGCAGGCCCAGGCGCGCGTCCACCAGCCGGCGTCCGACCAGAAACGCCAGCGGGATCTTCAGCGCGGCGAGCGCACCGGTGAACAGCGCCGCCGCGGTCACGCTGCCGAACGCGCGCAGCGGCAGCGCGAGCGCATAGAACCAGACCGGCCCCAGCTTCCAGCGCCCGAACAGGCTCGGCCCGTATTCCGGATACGGGCCGCCGTGGCCGATTGCCCAGGCGTTGGCCAGGTCGCGGCCCGAGTCGGTGACCAGGGTGGCGAAAGCGAACAGCGCCAGGTGCAGGGCGAACAGCAGCGCCAGTACGACGACGACCCCGGCGCGCACCAGGCCGGGACGCCCGGACAGGCGCATCAGCCGGCCACCGGCGCGATGGGAGTGCAGGGGAAGCGCATCGCCCAAGCTTAGCCCGACCCTTGCCCCTCGCAGCAAGACCCTGTGGATCGTCCCGGCACGCTTTAAGATGCCGGCATGAACAGACACGGTGAATACAAGATGCCCGGCGGCAAGCTCGCCGTCGTCGATCTCGCGATCGAACACGGGCGCGTGGTGCGGGCCCAGGTGAGTGGCGACTTCTTCCTTGAGCCTGATACCGCGCTGGAGGCGATCAATGCACTGCTCACGGGGGTGCCGGCCGACGCGGACGCGGATGCGCTGGCGTCCGCGATCGTGGACGGCCTGCCCGACGGTGTGCAGATGTACGGTGTCAGCCCCGAAGCCATCGCCACCGCGGTGCGGCGCGCCATCGATGGCGGAGAGACCCCATGATCGGGCGCTGGAACCGCCATGACTGGCAGCTCATCCACGCGGCACCGCAGGCGCCGGCGCTGCACATGGCGCTGGATGAGGTCATCACCGACGAGGTGGGCGCCGGCCGTCGTCCGCCGACGTTGCGGGTGTGGGAGTGGGCCTCTCCGGCGGTGGTGATCGGGCGCTTCCAGTCGCTGCGCAACGAGGTCGATCCCGACGGCGCACGGTGCCACGGCATGGAGGTGGTGCGCCGGATCAGCGGCGGCGGCGCGATGTTCATCGAGCCGGGCAACACCATCACCTATTCGCTCTCGGCTCCCGAATCGCTGGTGGAGGGCATGAGTTTCCAGGAGGCCTATGCCTTCATGGACGCCTGGGTGCTCAAGGCGCTGCGTTCGCTCGGCATCGAGGCGTGGTACGTGCCGCTCAACGACATCGCCTCGGCGGCCGGCAAGATCGCCGGCGCCGCCCAGGCGCGCCGCTCCAGGGCGGTACTTCACCACGTGACCATGGCCTACGACATCGATGCGGCCAAGATGCTGGAGGTGCTGCGCATCGGGCGCGAGAAGCTCTCCGACAAGGGCACCCAGAGCGCGGCCAAGCGCGTCGATCCGCTGCGCAGCCAGACCGGCCTGCCGCGCGAGGCCGTGATCGAATGCATGATCGACACCTTCCGCAAGGACCACGGCCTTGCCCTCGGCGCGATCAGCGACGGGGAAATGGCGCGCGCGCAGGCCCTGGTCGCGGAAAAGTTCGCAACCCGGGAGTGGCTCGACGTCGTGCCCTGAGCCGACGCGCCGCACGTGCGCGAAGACCGCCGTCGCCACGGCGTGGCTCAGTGCCCGCGCGCTGCCGCAAAGCGCGCCAGCCGCGCCAGCTCCGCGGTGTCGAACGGCAGCGCGGCCAGCGCGTCGTCCATGCGTTGCAGCAGGCGTTCCAGCAGTGCGCGCGAGGCGTCCAGACCCAGGATGGCCGGATAGGTCGGCTTGTCGCGGGCCGCGTCCTTGCCGGCGGTCTTGCCGATCAGTGCCGGGTCGCCTTCCACGTCGAGGATGTCGTCGCGGATCTGGAAGGCCAGGCCCAGCGCGTCGGCGAAGTCGTCAAGCGTGGCGCGCGTGCGGACATCGGCCGCGGCGGCCAGCGCGCCCAGCGCGACGGCGGCGCGGATCAATGCGCCGGTCTTGGCCGCGTGCATGCGGCGCAGCGCGTCGGCGTCGAGCGCGGTGCCCACCGAGGCCAGATCGATGGCCTGCCCGGCGACCATGCCCTGCATGCCGGCCGCCTGCGCCAGGGCGCGCACCATCGCCAGCGCCGTGGCCGGCTCGACGGGGGCCTGGGCGAGCAGTTCGAAGGCCAGCGTCTGCAGGCCATCGCCGGTGAGGATCGCGGTGGCCTCATCGAAGGCAACGTGCACGGTGGGTTTGCCACGGCGCAGGCTGTCGTCGTCCATCGCGGGCAGGTCGTCGTGCACCAGCGAATAGGCGTGGATCAGCTCAATGGCCGCGGCGGGAACGTCGAGCGCGGATTCATCCGTGCCCAGCGCGGTGCCCGTGGCGTAGACCAGCAGCGGGCGCATGCGTTTTCCGCCGGCCAGGGCGGCGTAGGCCATGGCCTGTGCCAGGCGCGTATCGACATCTCCGCGCGCCTGCAGTGCGGCGGTGAGGGTGGTTTCGCAGCGTTGCGCCCAGCCGTGCCAGCGCGCCGACGGCTCACTCGGGCGCATCGAAGCGCTCGGCGCTGTCCGGAGCGAGTGGGTCGGTGAGCAGCCGCACGCGTAGTTCGGCCTGTTCCAGTGCGGTCTGGCAGCGGCGGTAAAGGCCCACGCCACGCTCATAGGCGGCCAGCGATTCGTCGAGCGAGAGATCGCCCTTCTCCATGCGCTGCACCAAGGATTCCAGCTCGTCGAGCGACTGTTCGAACTGCGCCACCGCGTTGGGTGCGTTCGGATCTGGATTTTCGGGCGTCTTGGGCATGGCGGCGGAAGTGTGCGACAGGGTGCAACGAGGGTCAATCGGCAGACCAGCGCAGGCATGTGCCCTGCGCCTGAGTCCAGCGTGCGAAGTCGTCGGACAGCCAGCACGCGCCCACCGCGCACAGCGCGCCGGACATGTCGAACAGCAGCGGCAGGCGCGCGCGCTGCCAGGCTGGGAAATCGGATTCCTGCAGCAGCTTCTTGACGCTTCGATGCCGGCCGCGCAGCACGAGCGTCTCGCCGCCCGCGCGCGGTTGCACCGAGAAGGCGCGCGATTCGCGCAGGGGCGGATCGAACGAGAGCCGCCGGCCGGACCAGGCAAGCGGATTCCTGCCATCCCACCGCGTCGGCGCGGGCGCGGGCGCGTCGTCATCCGGATCGGCGAAGAGGCGATCGCGGTGGCGGCGCACCCGTGCGCCGTTCCAGCGCAGCTCGGGCGTCGCGTCGGGGCGCGCGTCGAGAAGCTCGTCCCGCAGCACCGCCCAGACGCCGGACGGCGGGCGCGGCAGGCCGAGGTCGTCGAGCCAGCGCCCGACGCCGCGTCGCAGGGTCGCGGCCGGGGCCGCGCGCAGCGGCGCGCAGGCGAGGCTGGCATCGTGCGTATCCAGCGCCTCATCGAGCAGGGCGCGCGCCGCGTCGTCAAGCGCATCGGATTCAGCGCGCAGCCGAGCCGCCGCATCCGCGATGCGGGCGTCCGCATCGGGAAACGCGCTGCGCAGCGCGGGCAGCACCGCCGCGCGCAGGCGGGTGCGCGCGTGGCGCGGGTCGGCGTTGGCAGGATCGTCCACGAAAGACAGGCCGCGGTCGCGGGCATATGCCTCCAGCACCGCGCGCGGAATATCGAGCAGCGGCCGCCACAGCCAGCGCACGCTTTCACCCGAGCGCAGCGGTCGCAGTGCGCGCATTCCGGCCAGCCCTTCGCTGCCGGCCCCATGCAGGAGGCGCAGCAGCAGGGTTTCCACCTGGTCGTCGCGGTGATGCGCCAGCGCCAGCACGCCGGGCGAAGGCAGCAGCTCTGAAAACACCGCGTGGCGCGCGCGCCGCCAAGCCGCTTCCAGTCCGAGCGCATCGATTCCTTCGATCACCGGACGCCGGGTGGCGAACGCCACGCCGAGCCGGGCGGCGACTTCGCTGCAGTGCGCGGCCCACTGCGCCGAAAGCGCCGAGCTGTCGTGATCGATGTGCAGCGCGGTCAGGCGGCGCGCGCGCGCCGCCGGGATCCGCGCCAGCGCGTGCAGGAGCACGGTGGAATCCAGCCCGCCGCTGAAGCCCACCCACAGCTCGCCCTCGGGCAGCGCGGCGAGCCGCTGCGCCAGGCATTCATCGAGCGCGCTCACGGCAGCGCCTGCCAGGTTCCGTCGCGCAGCACCTGCAGGCCGGCGAAGCGGCGCTTGTAGTCCATCTTCGGGTGCCCGTCGATCCAGTAGCCGAGATAGACGAAGGGCAGCCCGCGCCGCTCTGCCTGCGAGATTTGCTGCAGGATCGCGTAGGTTCCCAGGCCGCGTGCGGAAAGTTCCGGTTCGTAGAAGGTGTACATCGCCGAATAGCCCTGCGGCATCACGTCCGTCACGGCCACCGCGACCAGTCGCGTGCCTTCGCGCAGCTCGATGAACACCGTGCGATTCCAGCTTCCCACCAGGAAGTTCTCGAAATCCTCGCGCGTCGGATCGGTCATCGGACTGTCGCCGTGGCGGGCCGCCAGATAGCGCGCGTAGAGATCGAAGCGCTCCTGGCTGAAGGCGGCGGGTTCGAGACTGACCCCGAGGCCGGCGTTGCGCGCCGCGCAGCGCCGCTGCGCGCGGTCGGGGCGGAAGCGCTCCACCACGATGCGCGTGGGCGTGCAGGCGGTGCAGCCGGCACAGTGGGGGCGATAGACCTGGTGGCTGGAGCGGCGGAACCCGAGGTTGATCGCGCTCGGGTAGGCCTGTGCCAGGTGCGGCGAGGACGGGTCCAGCACGAGACTGCGCGCCTGCCGCTCCGGGTAGTAGCCGCACTCGTGCGGCTGCGTCAGGAACAGGCGGATCGGGATCTCCGGCGGCGTCTGCATCTTCACGGTGCGATGATCCTTCAAGCGCGCGCAGGAATCACCCTCGGCGGCTTCGCGCGAACGCGCTTTCGCGGCACCCTGCCTTTCAATCCAGCAGCGGCGCCAGCGTCGGCCAGAGGTGATCGAGCACCTTCGGCTGCGCCTCGGCAACGGGGTGGATGGTGTCGGCCTGGAACTGCGAGAGATCGGTCGCGATCGGTTCCAGCAGGAAAGGCACGAAGGCCAGGCCGTTCTCCCGCGCCAGCGTCGCGAACATCGCGCGGAAGGCATCGACGTACTCCGGACCGTAGTTGGGCGGGATTTCGACGCCGGCCAGCAGCACCTTCGCGTTGGCCGCGTGTGCGGCATCGATGATGCGCTGCAGGTTGGCCTGCGCAGGCTCCAGAGGCAGGCCGCGCAGCGCGTCGTTGGCGCCCAGCTCCAGGATCACCACGTCCGGCGCGTGCTCCTGCAGCGCGCGCGGAAAGCGCGCCGCGCCGCCGCCGGTGGTCTCGCCGCTGACGCTGGCATTGACCACGCGCCAGTCCGGATGCGATTGCGCCAGGCGGTCGCCCAGCAGCGCGACCCAGCCCTGCTCCGGTGAAAGTCCATAGGCGGCCGAGAGTGAGTCGCCCATCACCAGCACGGTGCGCTGCGGCGCGGCCGCCAGCGCCGATGCCTGGGCGATGAAGAAGAACGCGATCAGCAGCGCGCACACCTTGCGCCAGGTCGACGGAGTCCGCATTGTGACGGGTCCCTTTTGGTTCAAGTGGAAGTGCCCATGACGGTTCCCGACGCCGCCGCCCGCTCGCCCGTACCTGCGAAAACCGCAGCGGATACCGACTCCGTGGTGGTGCGCGCCCGCCAGCTGGGCAAGCGCGTGAGTCTGCCTTCGGGCCCGTTAACGATACTGGAAGGGGTCGACTTCTCGATCCGTGCCGGCGAGCGCGTGGCGATCGTCGGTGCGTCCGGCTCGGGCAAGTCCACCCTGCTCTCGCTGCTGGCCGGCCTGGACACGCCCAGCAGCGGCGACGTGGAGCTGGCAGGCACCTGGCTGGCCGGCCTGGACGAGGATGGCCGCGCGAAGCTGCGCGGTGAACAGGTCGGCTTCGTGTTCCAGGCGTTCCAGCTGCTGCCCTCGCTGACCGCGCTGGAGAACGCGATGCTGCCGCTGGAGCTGCGCGGCGAGCGGGATGCGCGCGGACCGGCGCAGGCCATTCTGGAGGCCGTTGGTCTGGGCGAACGGCTCAACCACTATCCGCGCCAGCTGTCCGGCGGCGAACAGCAGCGCGTGGCGCTGGCGCGCGCCTTCGTGGCGCGCCCGCAGGTGCTGTTCGCCGACGAGCCCACCGGCAACCTCGACACCCACACCGGCGAGGCGGTGGTGAACCTCTTGTTCCGCATGAACGCCGAATCGGGCACCACGCTGGTGCTGGTCACACACGATCCGGACCTGGCCGCGCGCTGCGACCGCGTGCTGCATATCGACGCCGGGCGTCTGGTGGCGGCATGAGCGGCTGGCGCTTGGCCTGGCGCTTCCTGCGCCGCGATCTGCGCGCCGGCGAGGTGCGGGTGTTGCTGGCGGCATTGGCGCTGGCGGTGATGGCGGTGACCGCGGTGGCATTCGTCACCGAACGCGCCGAGCGCGCGCTGGCGCTGGAGGCCAACCGCCTGCTCGGCGGCGACGTGGTGCTGCGCGCCGACGAGGCCATCGGCGAGGTGCCGCGAAAACTGGCAGGCGATCTGGGACTGCGCCAGACCGAAACCTGGTCGTTCCGCAGCATGTTGCGCGCCGGCGAGGCCCTCAGCCTGTCGGAAGTGCGCGCGTTGGGCGAAGGGTTTCCACTGCGCGGGCGCTACCGTATCGACGCGGGTTCAGGCGAATACGAGGCCGACGGCCTGCCCACACCCGGCCATGTCTGGTTGACCCGCGCCGGTGCGCAAGTGCTGGGTGTGGCGGTGGGCGATACGGTGCGTCTGGGGCAATCGGAACTGCGCGTCGCCGCGCTGGTGGCGCAGGAGCCGGATGCGGCGATGGATTATTTCAACGTCGCGCCGCGCGTGTTCGTGCGGCTGGACGAGATCCACGCCACCGGGCTGGTGCAGGAAGGCAGTCGCATCACCCACCGTTTCATCGTCGCCTCCGACGATGGCGCGGCGCAGGGTTTCGTCGATGCGATGCAGGGCCGGCTGGAACGCGGCCAGCGGCTGGAAACCGTGGCCGATGCGCGGCCGGAAGTGCGGCGCGCGCTGGATCGCGCCGACCGTTTCCTCGGGCTGGCCTCGCTGGTCGCGGTGATCCTGGCCGCGATTGCGGTGGCGATGGCGGCACGCCGTCACAGCGCGCGGCATCTGGACGGCTGCGCGGTATTGCGCTGCCTGGGCGCCAGCCAGCGCACGATTTCGGTCATCCACATCGGCGAACTGGTGCTGCTTGGCCTGCTCGGCTGCGGCGTGGGCGTGTTGGGCGGCTGGGCGGTCCAGTCGCTGCTCGGCGGCTGGCTGGCGCAGGTGATGAATGTCGCAGTGCCGGCCGCCGGCTGGCTGCCGGTGTGGCAGGGTTTCGCCGTGGGCTTCGTCGTGCTGCTGGCGTTCGCGGTGCCTCCGGTGCTGGCGCTGCGCAAGGTGCCGGCGCTGCGCGTCCTGCGGCGCGATATCGGTGCGGTGGAGCCGGGTGCGCTGCTGGTGACGCTGGTCGGGCTGGCCGGCATTGCGGCGCTGCTGTGGTGGAAGGCCGGCTCGCCGGTGCTGGCCCTGACGATGCTCGGCGGCATTGCCGTCACCTTCGCGGTGCTGGCCCTGCTGGCGCTGGGACTGGTCGTCGTGCTCACGCGGTTGCGCAGCCGGATGCGCGGGCCGTGGCGCTATGGCCTGGCCAACGTCAGCCGTCGCCGCGCCGCCAGCGTGGCGCAGATCGCCTCGCTGGGCCTGGGGCTGATGGCGATCCTGCTGCTGACCCTGGTACGCAGCGACCTGCTCGGGCGCTGGCAGGAGTCCTTCCCCGAGGATGCGCCAAACCGTTTCATCATCAACGTGCAGCCCGATCAGCTCGACGGCGTGCGGCGCATCCTGCAACAGCACGGCGAGCGCGCGCCCGAGCTGTATCCGATGGTGCGTGCCCGCCTGGCCACCGTGAACGGCGAACCGGTGTCGGGCGAAACCTACGCCGCGCGCGGCGACCGCGCCCGCCGCCTGGCCGAGCGCGAGTTCAACCTCGGTTCGGTCGCCACGCTGCGCGAGAGCGACAACGCGATCGTCGCCGGCACGTTCTGGCCGCCGGATGCCTCCAGCCCGCAGGTTTCGGTGGAACAGGGCATGGCCGAATCCTTCGGCTGGAAGATCGGCGACGTGATCGGCTTCGATATCGCCGGCAGCCGTTTCGAAGCGCCCGTCACCAGCCTGCGGCGGGTGGACTGGGAAAGTTTCCGGCCCAATTTCTTCGTCGAAACCCCGCTCGGCCCGCTCGATGCGCACACCGCCAGCTACATCACTTCGGCGCGCGTGGTGCGCGGCGATCCGGCGCTGACGCGGGCGCTGGTGGAGGCCTATCCGAACCTCTCGGTGATCGACATCGACGCGGTGATCGACCAGGTGCGCAGCACCGCCGACCAGGTCGCCGGCGCGGTGGAGTACGTCTTCTATTTCACCCTGCTGGCCGGCGTGCTGGTACTGCTGGCTTCGATCAGCACCAGCCAGGACGAACGCCTGCTGGAAGGCGGCGTGATGCGCGTGCTCGGCGCACGCACCGCACAGCTGCGGCTGGCACACGCCTCGGAGTTCATCGCGATCGGCGTCATCGCCGGTGCGGTGGCTGCGATCGCCGCCAGCGTGGTGTCCGGCGTGATCGCGGTGCAGGTGTTCGAACAGCCTTGGGCGCCGGACTGGCGCGTAGCCGCGCTGGGTGCCGGGCTGGGCGTTCTCATTGTCGTGGCCGTCGGGCTCTGGGCCACCCGGCGCGTCGCGCGCACGCCGCCGGCGCAGACCCTGAGGGCGCTGGCCGGCTAGGCGTCCGCCTCCGGACGGTGCGTGCGTCAGCGCCAGAACGGAATCCGCAGCGCTGGCTGCTCCACGTCCTCGCCGGCCATGCGTAGGTCGCCCCGGACGAGGCCCAGCTCGTGCCGCCCGCGCGGCAGGTCGCGGATGTCGATCATCGCGACGATGCCGCGCAGCCGGCTTTCCGGATCGCGCGCGAAGGAAAAATCCGGCGCCGCGGCCGGCGGCGCCCCGTCGAGCGTGAGCAGGAAGCGCCGCGGCAGGCAGGCAAGCACCGCGTCGGGTGCGGGCGGGTCGGCTTCCGACAGCGCCGGACACAGCCGCAGCAGCGCCTCAGTATCGGGGGATGGGCGAAACGGAATGTACACGCGCAGCCAGTCGCCCCGGATGCGTTCGGAGGGAATGTGCACCGCCGGCAGCAGGGTGCCAAGGCGTTCGCGCTGGTCGCCATAGCGGCGCGGATCGAGCGTGTGACCGGCCCTGTCGTCGCGCGGCAGGATGCCGTAGCCGTCCGGCTGCCACAGATCCCGCGTGGTCTCCATGCGCAGGGCGGATACGCCCACCAACCCGAGCAGGGCGAACGCCATCAGATAGTTGCCGCGACGTCCGCCGACGTGGCTTGCGAACAGCAGCAGCGGATAGTTGGAGCCGCTGATGAGGGGCACCCGCAGCATCTGCCTGAACGCCCCCTCGATCCAGCGCCGCAGGCGCGGATGGCGGTCGGGGTGATTTCGCATCAGCCCGTCCGCGAAGTAGATCAACAAGTAGGGCCCGAAGGTCACGCCCATCAGCGCGAACAGGATCGTGTCCACGCGCAGCGTGCGCCCACACAGTTCGTAGAGCGTGACCGTCACCGCCGCCGCGATGATCACCGCCAGCGTGATGCCGATAGACAGGAAGGTCAGCCCCACCCCGAAGCCGAAGACCTGGCTGGCGCGGTTGTCGTAGTGCTCGATGGCTTCAGGCAGCGGCGGCGTGCGTCGGCGCAGTGCGGCAACGAAGCCAGGCCCCCAGCGCAGGTGCGGCCAGTCCACGCCCTTGGGATAGACCGAGTGCAGCCCCACCAGCGCCACCCAGTAACCGCGCACGCACAGATGCGCCAGAAAAGTCGCGATCAGCGCTAGGCACGCCGTCATAAGGTACAGGTAAGGCAACGTTGCGAGGGCCCGGTAGTCGGAGGAAAGCCCCGGTGCGATCGAGTAGTACACCTGGTCCATGAGTCCGGGCGCCTGGAGCAGCGAAAACACCGTGGCGCCGGAGATCAGCAGCTCCATCTCCCAGGTCGGCGTGGTGCGGCCCGGCAGCGGATCGCGGCCCTGCGGGTAGGGATCGGGTGGCTCGGACATGGGGTTCCCGTGAGATGCGCGGCGGCGCACGGCATACTATGCCAATTGCATACGGAGGACGGTACATGACCACGGCGACGGCGCAGGACTTTGGCCTGGAGGCCTGGATGCAACCTTTTCGCGACGCGATGAAGGCCTTTCACGGCCCCGCGCTCCCGGGCGGCTTTCCCGGCGCGTTCCCCGGCGCGTTCCCCGGCATGGGCGGTGCGACGCCCTGGTCGAACATGACCGGCTGGCTCGGTGGCCAGGCCGCGCCCACCCCGCCAAGCTGGATGCAGGGGCTGGGTGCGGGGCCGGCGGCCGGCGCCTTCACCGGCTTCCTGCAGCAGCTTTCCGAGCTGGCGCAGGCGCAGTGGCAGCAGCTGCTGGCGCAAGCCAGCACCGGCATCGATGCCGATGCTGGCGCGCTCGCCAACTGGCGTGCGCTGGTGGAATCGGTGGGCACCAAGATGGCTTCCGCCGCAGGCCCGTTCGGATTGGGGTCGCTGCCGGCTGCCGATACCTCGGCGCTGCGCGATGCCCTGTCCACACCCGCCGTCGGCCCGCTGCGCGAGCACGTCGAGCGCTGGCAGGGCGCGATGCTGGCGCAGCTCGACTACCAGGATGCGGCGCGCGAATTTTCCGCCCAGCTCGGTGACACCATGAAACTGGCGCAGGCCCACCTGCGCGAGCGCCTCGCCGCGCGGGCTGCCAGGAATGAACCGCTCGGCAGCGCGCGCGCGCTGTTCGACGAATGGGTCGAGGCGGGCGAACAGGCCTGGGCCGAACGCGCCGGCGGCGACGCCTTCGTGGCGGCGCTGGGGCGCTTCACCAACGCCGAGATGAAGGTGCGCGCGGCGATGGCCGACCAGGTGAACCGCGTCGCCGAAAGCCTGGGCCTGCCCACGCGCGGCGAGGTGGACGCCGACCACCGCCGCATCGCGCAGCTCGAACGCGAAGTGCGGCGGCTGCGCGGCGAAGTGGAAGGCCTGCGCGAGGCCGCCGCGCCTGCCGCCGCGCCGCAGCCCGCGATCGCGCCGGCAGCGCCAAAGGTGAAGGCTCCTGCCCGGCGAAGCACGACCGCGCCCTCTTCCGGCGCGGCCGCGGCGAAGACGGTACGGGCACCGGCGAAGGCGGCAAAGCCGGCTGCGGCCGCGGCTCCGGCCAAGGCGGCCGTGGGTGCGTCGGCGAAATCCCCCTCCGCTGCGGCGCGGCGCGGCAAGGCGACCGTCTCGGTGATGCCTCTGGTGGATGCGCCGCGCGCGCTGGGTGCGCGCGGCAGGAAGGACAATGACGCCGCGCTGCGGCGGAGGGCCGGCAAGTGACGACTTCGATGATGATCGATCCGACGACCTGGGCGCGCGAGCTGTTCGACGCACAGCGGCGCCTGGCGGCGGGGCCGCGCACCCTGCGCGCCGTGGGCGAGGTCGAGTTCGGCTGCTCGCCCAAGGACGCGGTGTACCGCGACGACAAGCTCACCCTCTACCGCTACGCCAACCCGAACAGGCGCAAGGGCGCGGTGCCGCTGCTGATCTGCTACGCCCTGGTCAACCGGCCCTACATGGTGGATCTGCAGGAAAATCGCTCGCTGGTGCGCGGCCTGCTGGCGCGCGGCGAGGACGTCTACATCATCGACTGGGGCTATCCCGACCAGGCCGACCGCTATCTCGACATGGAGGACTACGTCGAACGCTTCCTCGGCGGCTGCGTGGATTTCCTGCGCGCCAGCCACGGCATCGCGGCGGTCAACATCATGGGCATCTGTCAGGGCGGCGTGCTCTCGCTGTGCTATTCGGCCCTGCATCCGGAGAAGGTCCGCAACCTCGTCACCACGGTGACGCCGGTGGATTTCCACACGCCCGACAACCTGCTCTCGCGCTGGATCCGGAACGTCGACATGGACCTCATGGTCGAGACCCTGGGCAACGTGCCGGCCGATCAGATGAACGTGAGCTACCTGATGCTCAAGCCGTTCCGGCTCAACTTCCAGAAGTACGCCGGCTTCGTCGACACGCTGGAAGACGCCGGCCAGGTCGAGGACTTTTTGCGCATGGAGAAGTGGATCTTCGACTCGCCCGACCAGGCCGGTGAGATGCTGCGCCAGTTCGTCAACCAGTTCTACAAGGGCAACGGGTTCATCAACGGCGGCATCCGCGTCGGCACGCGCGCCCCGATCCTGGCCGACGTCACCATGCCGGTGCTCAACATCTATGCGCTGCAGGATCATTTGGTGCCGCCCGACGCCTCGCGCGCGCTCAAGGATCTGGTGGGCACGAAGGACTACAGTGAACTGGCGTTCCGCGGCGGCCACATCGGCATCTACGTCTCCAGTCGCGCCCAGCACGAGGTGCCCACCGCGATCTGCGACTGGCTGTCACGTCGTTGAGACCGTTGTCGATGACAAGAAAAACGGGGCCGCGAGGCCCCGTTTTTCTTGCTGTGCAGGAAGCGGCGCGGGCGATCAGGATTTCTTGTCGGTACCGCGCGCCGCCGGTCCGTGTGAGGCGTCGGCGGGGATCGAGCCGATCAGGCCCTGCTGGAAGTTTTTCCAGATGTCCAGGTTGCGCTCGGTGAGCTGGTTCAACATGCTCCAGGGCGTCTGGCCCATGAGGTTGGTGAGCTGGCTGCGGAACTGCGACTGCTGGTCGAGGAACAGCTGCATCGAGCGTTCCAGATAGTTGCCCATGAAGCCCTGCAGCGCGTCGCCGTAGAAGCGGATGATCTGGGTGAGCAATTCGGTGGAGAAGATCGGCTGCCCCTTCTCCTCGTGCTCGGCAATGATCTGCAGCAGCACCGTGCGGGTCAGGTCTTCGCCGGTTTTGGCATCGATGACCTCGAAACTCTCGCCATCGCAGATCAGCTGCCGCACGTCTTCCAGGGTGATGTAGCTGGAAATCTCGGTGTCGTAGAGGCGGCGGTTCGGATACTTCTTGATGACGCGCTTGTGTGCCATGACCATCCTTGTGCGGTTTCCCTGCTCCGGCCTGTGTCTGCCGGCCACCTGCTAGAGTCTTTGCTCAGGATCGCGTACCCGACACGGCGATGCAAGCCTCGCTCCGCGTGCAATTGCCGGGAGCGCGGCCATGGATGCCTTCGGTGATGCCGTGCATGCGACGGGGCATGCGCCGGGTGACGCGCCGCGATCCGATGGCCGACGCCGGGTTGCAGGCCGATCGGAAGTTCGGGGCTGCCGAGGTACGACACCGGGGTGGATACGACGAAAAGGCGCGGCCGGCGCGATGCATTCGCCGGCCGCGCGGCCGGCTTACCAGCCCATGTGGTGGCCGCCGTTGATGTCGAGGTTGGAGCCGGTGATCCAGGCGGCCTCTTCGCTTGCCAGGAAGGCGACGGCGTAGGCGATTTCCTCGGGCTTGCCCAGGCGGCCGGTGGGGATGTCGGCGACGATCTTGGCGCGCACCTCCTCGGGCACGGCCATCACCATGTCGGTGGCGACATAGCCGGGCGAGACGGTGTTGACGGTGATGCCGAGCTTGGCATTCTCGCGCGCCAGCGAGATGGTGAAACCGTGCATGCCGGCCTTGGCGGCGGCGTAGTTGGCCTGGCCGTACTGGCCCTTCAGTCCGTTGATCGAGCTGATCTGGATGATCCGGCCCCACTTGCGCTCGCGCATGCCCTCGATCACCGGACGAGTGACGTTGAAGCAGGAGTTGAGATTGGTGTTGATGACATCGTTCCACTGCTCCGCGCCCATGCGGTGGAAGGTGCCATCGCGCGTGATGCCGGCGTTGTTGACGAGGATGTCGATGGGGCCGAGCGCCTGCTCGATCTGGCGCACCATGGCCGCAGCGTCTTCCGGCGACGTGACGTCACCCTTGGCGATGGTGAAGTCGTAGCCCTGCTCCTTCATCGCCGCCTGCCAGGTGCGGGCTTTTTCCTCGCTGCGGTAGTTGGTGGCGACGCGGTGCCCGACGTCGGCCAGACGCTTGCAGATGGCGGTGCCGATGCCACCGGTGCCGCCGGTGACCAGTACGGTGCGTGCAGTCATAGAAAACTCCCTCGCTATTCCACGCTCGACATGGCGTGCTTGCAGCGATTCTACACGGGCCGCACGGCTCAGCCGCGGGTACCGAAGATGCGGTCGCCGGCGTCGCCCAGGCCGGGCAGGATGTAGCCGTGTTCGTTGAGGCGCGCGTCGATCGCGGCGGTGAATACCTCCACGTCCGGGTGCGCCGCTTCCAGCGCCGCGAGACCCTCCGGGGCCGCCACCAGGAAGATGCCGCGGATGCGGCGTGCACCGGCGCGCTTGAGCATGTCGATGGTGGCAATCAGGGTGCCGCCGGTGGCCAGCATGGGATCGAGAATGAGGGCGTCGCGCTCGGTGAGGCGGCCGGTGAGGCGTTCGTAGTAGGAGATCGGCTGCAGCGTGGCTTCGTCGCGCTGCAGGCCCACCACGCTGACGCGTGCCGATGGAATCAGTGCAAGAACGCCCGGAAGCATCCCCAATCCGGCCCGCAGGATCGGTACCAGGGTGATCTTGGCGCCGGCGATGCGGTCCACTTCGACCGGCCCTGCCCAGCCCTGCCGGGTGGCGCGCTCGGTGACCAGGTCGCGGGTGGCCTCGTAGGCCAGCAGCGAACCCAGCTCGGTCACCAGCTCGCGGAAATCCTTGGTGTTGAGTGAGGCGTCGCGCAGCAGGCCGATCTTGTGGCGCACCAGCGGATGGTGGACTTCGACGATTTTCATTGGAGGCTCCGTGCGGGGTGGAGGCTTTTCCGGGCGGCGTTCAGGGCGCCTTGGCGCGGGCCTGCACGTCGCGCATCACGCGCAGCAGGTTGCCGCCCCACAGTGCGCGGATCTGTTCCTCGCTGTAGCAGCGGCGCATCAGTTCGCGCGTGACGTTGGTCGTTTCGCTGGCGTCGTTCCAGCCCGCCACGCCGCCGCCGCCGTCGAAGTCCGAGGCGATGCCGACGTGCGCGATGCCGATGCGACGTACCGCATAGTCGATGTGGTCCACGAAATCGGCGAGGGTCACGTCGCGGTTGGCCTTGCGCAGCGCGGCCACGCCGGCCTGGTAGGCGGCGACCGCTTCCGGCGTTGCCTTCGCCCAGCCTTCGGGGAAGTGCCGTTCGCGCAGCGCCTGCTGGCCTTCCTTGATCACCGGATCGACGTCGCCCACGTAGTCGCGGAAGGCCACCATCTGCGCCACGCCGCCGCTGGCGCGGATGGCATCGAGCTGGGCATCTTCCAGGTTGCGCAGGTTGCGGTGCACGCCCATCGCGCCCGAGTGCGAGGCGATCACCGGTGCGCGCGAGAGGCGCGTGGCTTCGAGCATGGAACGCGGGCCGACGTGCGAGACATCGATCATGATGCCGGCGTCGTTGAGCGCGGCGACCAGCTGCCGGCCGAGCGGCGTCAGGCCCGGGTCGGCCTCGGCGTCGCCCAGCTCGGGATTGGGATTGGAGCTGCCGCCGAACTGGTTGTTGCCCATGTGGGTGAGGCCGACATAGCGCACCCCGCGCGCGGCCCACATCGGCACGTCTTCGACGCTCGCGCCGAGCGGATAGGCGTTCTCCATGCCGATCAGCACGGCGCGTTTGCCCTGGGCGTGCAGCGTCAGGACGTCGTCGGCGCGGGTGGCCAGGCCCACCTGTTCGGGATAGGCGCGCACCATGCGGTGGATGCCCTGGTAGAGGTTTTCGGCGATCTCTCGCGCGCCGCGATAGCCGTCCTCGTCCAACGCGCCTTGCCCGGTGTAGAGGATGAGGAACGCCGCGTCGAGGCCGCCGGCGCGCATCTTGGGAAGATCGTTCTGGCCGCGGGTGAAGCCGCCGGGATCGTGGTGCACGCTGGCGTAGCGCGCATCGATGTCGATGTGGGTGTCAATCGAGAGCACGCGCGAATGCAGCGCCCAGGCGTCGGCTTCGGAAACCTCGGTGAGCGGGCAGTTCGCCGCCTGCGCGGCGAACGGAAGTGCGCAGGCCAGCGCGAGCGCGGCGACGCATCGCGCCAGCGACGCGGGATGATGGGAACGGCGGGCGGTGGGCTGGGCCATTGCAACTCTCCGGACAGAGGCGGGTGTGCCTGCAGGCGCAGGCGCAGGCGCAGGCGCAGGCGCGGCGGAAGGCGAGGATAATTCCCCTTTGCCTTCCGGAGCGAACCTGTGTCCATCGTCCTGACGCCTTTCGCGCGTGCGCGCCTGTTTCCGCGCGACGGCCGCGCCACCGCCATCCGCGACTGCAGCGATGTCGAGTTCGAGCAGCACCTCAACGCCAACCGGCCGCTCAAGGTGCTGCCTGGCTATGCGCCCTTCTGCGTGCTGCACGTGCACCGCAACTGGACCACCACGCGCGGCTCGGTGCTGCCGGTCAGCGACGAGAACCGCCACCTGCTGCGCAGCGCCTACGAAGCGCGCAGCCGCGAGGAGCTGCCGGTGCTGGTGCGCTGGTTCGAGGGCATCGAGCCGCCGGTGGCCAATTACCTCATCCCGATCCTCTACAGCCGCGAACAGCTGGCGCGAGAAGGCTCGCCGATCGAAGCCGACTGGGGCGTGGTCGGCTGCCTCTACACCATGGCGCCGGAGGAAATTCCGATGGTGCCGATCACCATGATGCGCAACGCGCTGGGGGTGGAGGAGGGCGGTTCGGGCGTGCCGCTGGATCGCGAGGCCTACCGCCGCTCCGTGGCGTTCTGGGAGGCGCATGCGAACTGGCGGTGAGTGCGTGGCACCCGGCTTGCGGGGCATCGCGCAAAGGCCTTGATGCGGCGGCGCACCGGCCGCCCTGGTCGCGCTGCGTGGATGCCGGCTACGGCGGGGTCGCGAGCGCTGCGTCCAGCGCATCGCCCAGCGGCTCGGCGAGCCGCCGCACGAAGGCGGGCGTGAGGTGCGTCCTGTCGCGATAGACCAGCAGGCCGTCGATCACGGCCTGGCAGCGGCCGTCGACGCAGTAGTGCGCGCCCAGGTCGATCAGCGGAACGCCGGCCTGCCCCGCGGCGACGGCTTCGATCTGTGCGATGGCCGCCGCCGGCGGGGGGAAGTCGCAGCGCCGGGGCGCGTCCAGGTTCGAGGAAACGCAGCGGGCCATGTCACCCGGTGCGGTCGGCGTATCTGCGAGCAGCACCGTACGCAGGTTTGCCGCATGCAGCCGCTGGAAGCTGCGCGACCAGCCGTCGAGCCACAGCGCGCGCGCGCGTTCCCCTTCGACCTCTTCCTTGCGCGCCGCGTCGTACACCCGTCCGGGAAAGACGCTGGCCACGAGCACGAGATCCGGCCGCTCGTGCGCCAGACGCGTGAAAATGCCTTCGCGCCACTGCTCGCATTCGCGATAGACCCGCGACAGGTTCTTGGACCACAGCGCCACCTCGGCCATGGGGCAGCCGGATTTGGTGAGGCTTTCCAGCCGCCAGCCGCGCGCCTGCGCGATCGACTCCAGCGCGGGGAACCACTGTGCCGCCTTGGAATCACCCAGCAGCACCACCTTCATCGCGCCCTCGGGCGCGCCGTAATTGCAGGCCCCCGGATCGGTCGCCTGGATCGAGAGGTGGCAGCCGTCGCGATACACCGCGGGCAGGTCGTCGCGCACCGTGGCCAGCTGTGTTTCCAGCGCAGGCGGCGCGCCGTCTTCCGTTGATGCGGCGGGTGCGGCGAACAGCGCAGGCCCGGCCAACCACGCCGCCGCGACGAGGCCGCTGCAGGATGCGCCCACGCCGATCCACGCGCCGGCGACCGGGCGCTTCGGTACGCCGCTGCGGCCTTCGTGGATCGGTTTTTCGATGAAGCGCCAGGCCAGCGCGGCGGGAATCGCCGAGGCCAGCGTCCAGGCCAGCTTCTGGCTCCAGTGCATCGGCCCGAAGGCGTGGATGGCATAGACCACGACCGGCCAGTGCCAGAGATAGAGCGAGTAGGAAAGCCGCCCCACCACGCGCAGCGGTGCCAGCGACAGCAGGCGGCCGATCTGCGCGGGAGAAAACACGCCGCGCGCCCCGGCCGCGATCATCGCCGCCGAACCCAGCACCGGCAGCCAGGCCGAAACGCCGGGGAAGCCCGCTTCCTCGGTATGCACGACGCTCAGCGCAAGTGCCGCAAGACCGGTCCATCCGAGCGCCGCTGCGGCCCGTTCGGGCAGGCGAAGCAGGGCGTCACGGCAGGCGAACACCAGCGCGCCGACGGCAAACTCCCAGGCGCGCGTCCAGGGCGAGAAGAACGACCAGGGCTGCGCGCGGTCGGTCAGCCAAAGCGCGGCGAAAAATGACGCTGCGCAGGTCGCCAGCAGGAAGACGCGCAGCGCGGCAAGGCTCGGCGCGCCGTCCCTTCGCGCTGCGCACATCCGGCGCGGCAGCCACACCAGCAGCGCCAGGAGCAGCAGCGGCCAGAGCAGATAGAACTGCTCCTCCACCGCCAGCGACCAGTAATGCAGCACCGGGCTGCCGTCGCGGTCGCCGGCGAGGTAGTCGGCGCTTTGCCAGGCGAAGCGCAGGTTCACCGCGTACAGCGCCGCGGCGGCGATGTCTCCGGCCACCAGCGGATGGTCCACCGGCGCCAGCACCATTCGCCCCGCGATGGCCGTCACCACCAGCACCAGTGCCGAAGCCGGCAGCAGCCTCCGCGCGCGCCGTGCGAAGAATCTGGCGAGATTCACGGCGCCGGTCCGTGCGATTTCCGAAAAAAGGATGCCGGTGATCAGGAATCCGGAGATGACGAAGAACACGTCCACGCCGACAAACCCGCCGGAGAAGCCGGGCACCTGCGCGTGATACCCCAGCACCGCCAGTACCGCCAGCGCGCGCAGACCTTCGATGTCGGTGCGGAATGCGGCACTGGAGTGTGCGGAGCGCGTGACGCCGTGCTCGCTCATGACCGTGCCTTCATTTCCGCATCCGTCCTTGTCCGCATCACAGGTACTCCAGGCTGGAAAAGCGCCGCGCCGCGAGTCGCGCATTGTGGCAGAGCCACCGCGTGCACGGTCGCAGGACTGTGCCTGCCGTCCCCGCATCGGGCTCCGCCGTGCGCGGGACCGGCCGGTCGCGTACCCGTGGTCTGCGGGGCGGCCTGCAGGTCTTCCCGCAAGGCGTCGCTTTCGCCGCCTTGTGCGGGATGAGCCGGGTTCGTGCCGGTTTGCGCCTTCTTCAGGCAAGACAACACCCAATCCAGGAGTAGTTGCCATGTCCGTGCACTCGTCCGCGTTTTCCGCGCGTCATCCGCTGGCCTTGTTGACGCTGGGTGTGTGCCTGGGCCTCTTCCATCATGGCGCTGCGGCTGGACAGCAGGTCAAGCCGGATCGCGCGGCGTTCGCTGACCGCGTGCTGTTTGCGCCGACGGATCGCACCTTCGAGCATGATGGTTTCATCATTTATTACCGCGACGATGCGGCGCCGGAGGATTCCAGCAGTGCGCAGGCGCGGCGCGTGCTCGGATACCTGAAAGACGATGTGGCGCGCGCCGCCAGCGAGCTGGGCATCCACGCCCGGGTGCAGCGCCGCCTTGCCACGGGCGGGCACCTGTTGACGGTGCGCGACGAAGGTCTGGATGCGGAAGCGGCCAACCGCTTCATGCTGGAGCTGGCGAAGAATCCACAGGTGGTTTCGGTGGAGCCCAACCTGCGGATGTATCCGGCCGCATTGCCGAACGATCCGCTGCTGCCATACCAATGGGGCCTGCTGGGGCCTGCGGGTGGCATCAACGCGGAGCCGGCATGGGACCGGGCGGATGGCAGCGGCATCGTGATCGCGGTAATCGACACCGGGCGCACCTTCCATCCCGATCTGGATCTCCAGACCGTGGCGGGAATGGACATGATTTCCGACCCTGCCAATGCCCGCGATGGCAGCGGACGCGACGGCAATCCGCAGGATGAGGGCGACTGGAACACCGCCAATCTGTGCGGGCCAAATTCACCGGCGCGGGACTCCTCCTGGCATGGCACGCATGTGGCGGGCATTGCCGCTGCGCGCACCGACAACAGCATGGGCATCGCCGGGGTGGCCTACAACGCGAGACTTCAGCACGTGCGCGTGCTGGGCACCTGCGGCGGCAACCTGGCCGACATTGCCGAAGGCATCATCTGGGCCAGCGGCGGCGCGGTGTCCGGACTTCCCAACAACGCCACACCGGCGCGCGTGCTGAACCTCTCCATCCAGGGCATCAGCAGCTGCGGCACGACTTATCAGAACGCCATCAACAACGCACGCTCGCGGGGTTCGGTGCTGATCGTGGCGGCAGGCAATCACGCCATTCCGGCATCCGAATCCACGCCGGGCAACTGTCAGGGCGTGGTCACGGTGGCAGCCAACGGTCCCACCGGGACGCGTGCGGTGTATTCCAATTACGGCCTGGCCACGGACATCACCGCGCCGGGCGGGGACAGCAGCAACTCGACCCTGGACGGCATCCTCTCCACCATCAATCTCGGCACCACCGTTCCGGGCGCCGCCGATTACAACATGATGGATGGCACCTCGATGGCGACGCCCTATGTGGCCGGTGTCGCCGCGCTGATGCTGTCGCGCAATCCCGGCCTCACGCCGGACCAGATAGGCACCGTGCTGCGCAATACCGCGCGGCCATTCCCGAGTTTCTTCAGCGGTGGCGGTGGCACCGGCATCGTGGATGCAGGCGCGGCGGTAGCGGTAGCCGATGGCGCCGCCATCACCCGCTATCCCCTCAGCCTGGCCCTGTACGGCAGCGGTGGCGGAAATATCTCCAGTACTCCCGGAGGCATCGCCTGTGGCAGCGCGGGTGCGACCTGTTCGACGCGCTTCAACGTGGGCAGCACGGTCACGCTGACGGCCACGCCGGCATCCGGCTCCATGTTCTCAGGCTGGGGCGGCGCCTGTGCAGGAAGCGCTTCCACCTGCACCGTGTCGATGAACGGCGGCAAGGCGGTGTATGCGTCGTTCGACCCGCAGCCGGTGGTGCTGAGCAATGGCGTGGCCGTGAGCAACCTGTCCTCGCCGGAAGGCTCGGCGCGCTACTTCCAGATGCAGGTGCCCGCAGGCGCGACCCACCTGAGCTTCCAGACCTCGGGCGGCAGCGGAGATGCCGATCTCTATGTGCGTCGAGGCAGCATGCCGGGGACCGGTCAGGGCACCTACGACTGTCGATCCTGGAACCAGGGCAACGGTGAAACCTGCAGTTTCGCCACTCCCGCTGCCGGCACCTGGTATGTGATGGTGCATGCCTACGCGCAATACACCGGGGTCACGCTGCGCGGCAGCTACACGCCGGCGCCGGGAGGCGGCAGCGGCATTTTCTGCGATGGCATGGAGGCGCAGCGGCAGCCGTGTCCGTGAGGTGCTGATGGAGAACTGCGATGCGCCGGCCTTCGAGCTGGCCCTCGGAGTGCATGCGAGGCGCGTATTCCTCGAGACTCGCGCGGCCTGCGCCTGATCCTTGGTCTGGATGCACGGTGAGGCGGGCGGACGGCTGCAATCGATGAACCTCTTCGATGCGATGGAAGGGCTCCCATCGGCATCCTCATGGCGCTTGCTGGCTTCGTCGCATGCGCCCCTCCTGGCCAGCTTCCTGCACCGGGTGTTCGTTGCAACCAGCGTGCGAGTGATGAGCGAGGCGGATCTGGCCGAGATGCTGGAGGACGAACTGTTTGCCCTGCGCGAACGGCTTGGCGCCGAGGCGTATCCGAGAACTGCAACCCACTATCTCAATGACTGGTGTGCGCCGGACAAGGGTTGGCTGCGCAAGTTCTACACGTCGGGCACCGACGAAGCCCAGTTCGATCTCACCCCTGCCACGGAAAAGGCCATCGCCTGGCTGGTGTCGCTGACCGAGCGGCCTTTCGTCGGCACAGAGTCGCGCCTGCTGACCTTGTTTTCGCTGCTGGAACAGATCAGCGCCGGAAGCGAGGCCGATCCAGCCAGGCGCCTGGAGGAGCTGCGTCGCAAGCGCGACGAAATCGATGCCGAGATCGGCCGCGTCCTGGCCGGCGACATGCCGCTCATGGACGACACGGCCATCAAGGATCCGATACCCTGCGGGAACTGGAACGCCAACGGGCGCAGGTCGTTGAGCGCCTGAAACAGATCGAAGGCGAGCTTGGCGAGGCGCAAGGCAAGCGCGGAGAAACCCGCAGCAAGCACGACACTGCCCAGGCACAGCATGCGCAGGCTCTCGACATCCGCGCGCAAGCCGCGCTCGACGACGCGCTGCTGCAATCTCTTGAAGGCTGGCGCGCCGAACTCCTGGGCGAACACCAGCTCACGGTGGAATCCTGCGACAACCGCGAGCAGGACGTGCGCAACGGCTTGCAGGTGCGCATCGACGCCGAAGACAAGCGCCTCGCGCGCCTGGACACTGCTGTTCCACGACAACCTGATCGAGCAGATGATGAAGCTGCGCGCAGCTGTGCTGCGTGCCCAAGAGAACGACCCGCAAGGGTTCGCGTCCAACGCCAACGCCAAGTTCTTTCGGGCCTTGGTCCAGTTGATACAAGACGTGGTGCCGGGTGATCCGGCACGCGACGAGTACCGTCAGGGCAACACCATGGGGACGGCCTATCGCCACTGGCGACGGGCCAAGCTCGGAAGGCGCTACCGGCTGTTCTTCCGGTACGCCTCGAAGGCGAAGGTCATCGTGTACGCCTGTGTCAACGACGAGCAGACCCTGCGCTCATCGGGCAGAAAGTCCGACCCCTAATGCCGTGTTCGAGAAGATGCGTGGACGGGGAAATCCGCCAGACGAGTGGAACGCCTTGGTACAGGCAAGCAAGCAGGATTGGAGCACGCTGAAGCAGGCATTCCTCACGTAGCGGGTTGAATCCCTCGATGAGCATTGCCCGTACCTCGTCACGCAGTTCGCGCACCTCTTCCAGGGAAAACGCCGGATGGGCGCCGAAGGAAATGCGTTCGCGCGTGCCGCCCACGAGAAGCGGAGTGCCACGTCTTGAAGCCGGTGGCCGGGATGTTGCGCTGAAGACGGTTGAAATCGGCGATCGCATACGACGTGCCGGTCACCTTGGCCTGTCGGGCGTTGAGGCCATGCCGGCATGAGCACGACTCCTGCAAGCGAGTTGGACCCGGAGACTCCCGGTTCCCCGTGCAGCACGGCGCAGCTGGGATTGCCGCATCGCCGACGTGCCGCCCAATGTCCCCGGTCCGGGCCGGTGGGCAGTGGATTGTGCTGGATGTCAGTGGGTGGGGATTGGCCGTGAATTTTAAATCCGGGCAATGACTTGCGGGGTTCGTTGGCGTTCGATGGAAGGCCGTGGAATGCCGGACTGGAGCGGGTGAAGGGAACAGCACCCGGTCGCTAACTCGTTTATTACGAACGTCTTTTCCGATCCAAGCGTCACGGAATGGACTCGATTGTGGACTCAAGTCTTCGGCTTGGTCAACGCAGGCCGTTGCGGGTGATCCAAAGCGAGCCAAGCACATCCACCAACAGCCAGAGCATCGGATTTCATTCCGAAGTCTATCTGTCTACGGGCACACCACGCCACAGGTCGCAATGGACAGGCGAGCTGCCGTCCTCAAAGGACTGGCTCATCATCGACCGGCGCGGCGCCGTCTTTCACCCGCTCGATGAACCGCTTCATGGGCTCCGAGGGTTCGCCCTGGCGGCGCAGCAGGTAGGTAGAGAGCATCGGTGGGATGTCGGCCAGAGGGCGAATGGAGATGTCCGGGCGCTGTAGCGTCCGCACTTGCGAGGCGATGGCGAAGCCGATGCCGTAGCCGGCGCCGACCAGTGTCAACATTACGCCCAGGCTGGTCACTTCATCGACCAGCTTGAGCGGCGTGCCTGCGTCCTCCAGCATCGCTTGAATCTGATGACGGCAGCCCGATCCCGATTCGGGATGGCACAGAACCAGCGGGAACTTCAAGGCTTCGGCCAGCGGCACCTGCACGTATGCCAGCAAGGGATGGCGTGTGGGCACGATCACCGACAGCGGATCGGTCCACACCGGCTCGGCGACGAGGCCATCATGCACCGCGTTTGACAACGCAAAGCCGATGTCCAGCAGATCGTCGTGCAGCATCTTGATCTGCTGCGCGAACGGTAGCTCGAAGACGCGAATCTCCAGATCGGGCTCATCCTCGCGGCTGCGTGCCAGCAAGGTGGCGATGCGGGGCTGCGCCAGGCTGTCGCAGATGGCGATACGCAGATGACCCTGGTAGCCCTGTGCCGCCGCCTTGGCGCTCTTGACTGCCTGCTCGACGGTGGCTTGCACGCGCCGGCATTCGACGAGGAACACTTGGCCGGCCCAGGTCAGCCGCGTCAGGCGTGTGTTGCGGTCGAACAACTGCACGCCAAGCTGGCTTTCCAGGTCGCGCATCGCACGCGACACAGGTGATTGCTCGATGCCCAGACGCTCGGCTGCACGGCCCAGATGCAGTTCTTCCGCAACTGCGACGAAGTAACGTAGCAATCTGAAATCCAAGGCCACCTCCAGTTTGTCTTCTTCTGGTTCACCCTGCCAGGCGCCAACATCTCTCCCCACACCCGTCGGCATCTTCTTCGATGGCATCGCATCGAAGCACTCATGCGTTCCCTGCAGTCAGAGGAATGAACTCCATCTTCTGGGGAAGATATATGAACTTACGTCATCTTCGCTGTTTCATCGCCGTGGCCGAGGAGTTGCACTTTGGCCGGGCGGCGCGGCGGCTGCATGTGGAGCAGTCGCCCCTGTCGCGCACGATCCGCCAACTGGAGGCGGATCTGGGCGTGACGCTGCTGGAGCGCACGCCGCGCGGCGTGCGCCTGACCCCGGCCGGGCAGGTGTTCCTGGAGGAGGCCCGGCGCGTGCTGCTGACCCTTGAGCAAGCCCAGACCAAGGCGCGGGCGGTGGCGGCGGGACACCGAGGCACCCTGCGCATCGCCTTGGCCGGCGGCGTCGGGCGGACCCGGCTGTCGGCACTGCTCGCGCTGTGCCGCGAGGAGGCGCCGGAAGTGGGCATTCGGCTGTTCGAGGCGCCGCTGTCGCAGGTGGTGGGCGGGCTGAGCAACGACCTGTACGACGCGGCCTTTGCGATGGCCGGCGAGATGGAGGCCGGGGTGGTCGCCAGGCCGGTGTGGCAAGATCCACTGGTGGTGGCCATACCGGCGCGGCACCCCTTGCTGGCGCACAAGCGGGTACCGCTGGACGAGGTGGTGGGCTACCCGCTGGTGCTGTGTCACCCGCAGGTTTGTCAGGAGCGCAGCCGGCAATGCGAGCGCCTGCTGCGCCTGGTGGAGACACCGCCGGTCGTGGCCGAGTACGTGACGACCCACTCGCTGATGCTGGCCCTGGTGGCGGCCGGCTATGGCGTGGG
>CAKSZJ010000012.1 GCA_934525595.1 uncultured Chiayiivirga sp.
GGCTTGTCCTCGGTATGAACATAGTGCATAAACATCGCCACGGTCTTGTGGCCTGTGAGCTTCATGCCCACCTTGGTTGGCACGCCCGAATTGGCAATATCGGTGGTCGCCCGGTGACGGATGCCATGCGTGCCAACGTGGGGCACGCCAGCGGCCTTGAGCACGCGCGTCCAGCCGCCGTAGTGCTCACCGTGGGTCATGTGCCGGGTCGGATCGTTCGGCGAAGGCAGGACATAGGGGCAGCCTTCCCGGCGCGGTGCCGTCGAAAGCAGCCGATAGGCTTCCTCTCTCATGGGCTTGGAGATACCGCCAGTCTTGCTGTCGGGCCAGACGACGCGGCGGTTTTCCAGATCAATCCAATCCCATTCGAGCGGGCAGATTTCGGAGCGACGGGCGGCGAACTCGAACTGCAGGCGGATCGCCAAGCCGGGCACCACGGTATCCCGTAGTTCGATGGCCTTGTCTTGGGGTTGTGCCGCATCGACTGCGGACTTGGTGAGCTTGATCTTCGCCATGATGACTCCTCGGAAAGCCCGGTTTCCAAGAGCCGCATGGGAGCCACGCGAGGGGAAGCCGGGTCAAGTTTCGGAAAGCACCGGCATATGTTGAACTCGCCTAAGTGATTGATAAACCTGCTGTATCGAGCCTTGGCGTAGCCCAGAGAATTGCGGTACTGGAGTCATCGTGAAACAAAAAAACGGCCCCGCCTAGGCGGGGCCGTGTCGGATCACAGCGCAGGCGGTACCGTCTACGCGACAGCCGACGTCTTCTCCTCGTAGAACTGCGCCTCTTCCGTCGAGCCGGTCAGCGCGGTGACGGATGAAGTGCCGCCCTGGATCACGGTGGTGACGTCGTCGAAGTAGCCGGCGCCCACTTCCTGCTGGTGGGAGACGAAGGTGTAGCCCTTCTCGCGCGCGGCGAATTCGGGTTCCTGCACCTGCTCCACGTAGTGGCGCATGCCTTCGCCACGGGCGTAGTCGTGGGCGAACTTGAAGGTGTTGAACCAGTTGATGTGGATGCCGGCCAGGGTGATGAACTGGTACTTGTAGCCGAGCGCGGACAGCTCGTCCTGGAAGGATGCGATCTGCCTGTCGTCGAGGTTCTTCTTCCAGTTGAAGCTGGGCGAGCAGTTGTAGGCCAGCAGCTTGCCGGGATTTTTGGCCAGCACGGCCTGGGCGAATTCGCGGGCGAAGCCGATGTCCGGGGTGCCGGTTTCACACCAGACGAGATCCGCATACGGCGCGTAGGCGATGCCGCGCGAAATGGCCTGCTCGAGCCCGTTCTTGACCCGGTAGAAACCTTCCGCGGTGCGCTCGCCGGTGAGGAAGGGCTGGTCGTTGCCGTCGTGGTCGGAGGTGATGAGGTTGGCGGCCTCGGCATCGGTGCGCGCCAGCACGATGGTCGGCACGCCGAGCACGTCGGCGGCCAGGCGCGCGGCGACCAGTTTCTGCACCGCCTCGGCCGTGGGCACCAGCACCTTGCCGCCCATGTGGCCGCATTTCTTCACCGCCGCGAGCTGGTCCTCGAAATGCACGCCGGCGGCACCGGCGACGATCATGTTCTTCATCAGCTCGTAGGCGTTGAGCACGCCGCCGAAACCGGCCTCGGCATCGGCGACGATAGGCAGGAAGAAGTCGATGGCATCTTCGGCCTTGGCCTTGCCGTCGAAAATATTCTTCCACTGGATTTCGTCGGCGCGCTGGAAGGTGTTGTTGATGCGACGGACCATCGTCGGCACCGAGTCATAGGCATACAGCGATTGATCCGGATACATGGTTTCGGAGGTGTTGCCATCGGCGGCAACCTGCCAGCCGGAGAGATACACCGCCTCCAGCCCGGCCTTGGCCTGCTGCATCGCCTGGCCGGCGGAAATCGCGCCGAAGGCGTTGACGTAGCCTTTCTTCGCTTCGCCGTTGACCAGTTTCCAGAGCCTTTCCGCGCCGCGCTTGGCGAGCGTGTGTTCGGGCTGCAGGCTGCCGCGCAGGCGCACCACGTCGGCAGCACTGTACGGGCGCTTGACCCGCGTCCAGCGCGGGTCGGTATCCCACGCCTTCTGCAGGGCGGCGATCTGGTCTTGTTGCTTGCTCATGTGAAGCTCCTTGCTGGGAGGGGAGGCGGTCGGTCGTGCCGCCGTGTCGCGATGGATCAATGGATGCGTTCGTACGCGGGCAGGGTGAGGAAGTCGGCCAGTTCATCGGCGTGGGTGAGTTCGGACAGCAGCGCCATCGCCTCGGGAATCTTCGATTGGCCGGGCAGGCCTGATTCGGGAAGGCGCTGCGGCACCCGCGCCAGCACCACGTCGAACCAGGAAAAATCGATGGGCGCACCGTCCTCGAAGACCTGCTCGCCCATGTGCAGCCACTGCCACAGCTGGGCGCGGGAGATTTCGGCGGTGGCGGCGTCTTCCATCAGATGATGGATCGGCACGCAGCCCAGGCCATCGAGCCACGCGGCCAGATAGCGCACGCAGACATCGATGTTGGCCTGGAAGCCTTCGCGGGTGATGCTGCCTCCGCAGGGCGCGATCAGCGCATCGCGCGAAGCGCTGGCGTCCTCCCGCGCGACGGCGAGGCTGTTGGGGCCGGGCATGAAGGCGTCGAACACCGACTGCGCCACGGGAATCAGCGCCGGATGCGCAACCCAGGTGCCGTCGTGCCCGTTGCGTGCCTCGCGCTCCTTGTCGGCGCGCACGCGCGCCAGCGCCTTCTCGTTGGCCTCCGGATCGCCGCTGATCGGGATCTGCGCCGCCATGCCGCCCATCGCGAACGCGCCGCGGCGGTGGCAGGTGCGGATCAGGAGCTGGGAATAGGCGCTCAGGAAGCCCGAGCCCATGGTGACCTGCGAGCGGTCCGGCAGCACGCGATCGGTATGGCGGCGGAAGGTCTTGATGTAGGAAAAGATGTAGTCCCAGCGCCCGCAGTTGAGGCCAACGATGCGGCCGCGCAGGGCGTGCAGGATTTCATCCATCTCGAACACGGCAGGCAGCGTCTCGATCAGCACGGTGACCTTCATCGCGCCGATCGGAAGGCCCAGGCGCACTTCCAGGAAAGCCAGCACTTCATCCCACAGCGCGGCCTCCTCCATCGCCTCCAGCTTGGGCAGGTAGAAGTACGGGCCGCGATCGCGCGCGGCGAGCGCGGCGGCGTTGTGCAAGGCGAACAGCGCCAGGTCGAACATGCCGCCCGAAACGCGCTGGCCATCCACCCGCATGTGCTTTTCCGAAAGGTGCCAGCCGCGCGGGCGCACCATCAGTACCGTTTCCGAATCCGGCGCGAGTGCGTAGCGCTTGCCGCTGTCGGCGGTGAACTCGATGCCGCCATCCACCGCGTCGCGCAGATTCACCTGGCCATCGATGAGGTTGGCCCAGGTCGGGCTGGTGGAATCCTCGAAGTCGGCCATGAACACCTTGGCGCCGGAATTGAGCGCGTTGATGATCATCTTGCGATCGACCGGCCCGGTGATTTCCACGCGGCGATCCTGCAGGGCAGCGGGAATCGGCGCCACGCGCCAGTCCGACTCGCGGATGGAGCGGGTGTCTGTGCGAAAGTCGGGCAGTTCACCCGCATCCCACCGCGCCTGACGCGCGCGGCGCGCCGCCAGCAACGCCTGGCGCTGCGGCTCGAAGCGGCGGTGCAGATCGGCGATCAACGCGCGGGCGGACGACGTCAGGATCGAGTCGCCACCCGGCAGGGCGGACGCGGAAATCTCGATTCCGGAGTGATTGGACGCATCGGCCATGGCGGCCTCCTGATCGGCGGGACGAGCCCACGGTAGGGAGTGAACGTTGACTTTGCCAAGACAAATGTTTCAATGATCAGCATTAACATTTCCAATGTTTGATTGGAGCAACGCCTCGAACCATGGCCAAGCCCGCCCATCGCTTCTACTACAAAGGCAGCCGAATCAAGCAGTTGCGGGCGTTTTGTCATGCTGCGCGGCTGGGCTCGGTAACGCGCGCGGCGGAAGCCCTGTTCCTCAGCCAGCCGGCCGTGAGCCTCCAACTGGGCGCGCTGGAGAACGAACTGGGGGTAAAACTGTTCGACCGCCAGGGCCGGCGCCTCAATCTCACCCACGAGGGCGAGGCGCTCTACGAGCTGGCGCGCCCGCTGATGGACGGCTTCGACGCACTGGAGGGCGACTTCCGCGACCGCCTGCGCGGCCTCTCCGCCGGCGAGCTCAACATCGCCGCCGGCAGCTCGACGATCCTCTACTTCCTGCCCCCGCTGGTGGAAGCCTTCCGCGAGGCGCATCCAGAGGTGCAGCTCAAGCTGCACAACGTCACCGGCAAGGACGGTCTGGCGCTGATCCGCTCGGACGAAGTGGACCTTGCCGTCGGCTCGATGCTCGATGTGCCCACCGACCTCGACTACGCCCCGGTGCGCAGCTTCGACCCCATGCTCATCACCCCGCACGACCATCCCCTGGCGGCGCGCCACCCGCTCACCCTGGAAGACCTTTCGCCTTACGGCCTGATCCTCCCGCCCAGCCGCCTGACCACCTATCGCCTGGTGGATCTGGTGTTCCAGCAGCGCCGCGTGCCCTACACCGTGGCCCTGGAAGTGGGCGGCTGGGAAATCATCAAGCAGTACGTCGCGATGGGGCTGGGCATCTCCATCGTCACCGGCATCTGCATCACCGACGCCGACCACGAGCGCCTGGCAGTGCGCAACCTGCGCGCCTATTTCCCGCCGCGCAGCTATGGCGTGGTGATCCGCAAGGGAAAGTATCTCTCGCCCCAGGCGCGCGCCTTCGTCGACCTGGTCAAGCCCTCGCTCTTCGGCCGGCGCGACGGATTCGACACCGGGCACTCGGAGCGTTGAGACGGGTGGTCTCGCGCGGCGGCAGTCCTCCCGGAAGCCCGCGCCGGATCAAGCGCTGGCGCAGGAATAAGCTCACGCCGGAGCGGGCTCGAAGACGCGCGCCGCCGCGTCCGTGAGCGATTCCGGAACCCGTGCCGCGCGACACCCGGCGCGCCGATCGCGCTCGTCGCGCCTCACACCTCCCGCAGCGCCGTGGTGATGGGCAGCCGCGCCGCGCGCAGGGCGGGGAAGAGGCCGCCGATGAGGCCGATGCCGAGCGCCCATTTGAGGCCGGTCCAGAGCAGTTCTGGCGTCACGCGGAACTGGAACACCACCTGGCTGAAGTTGTTTCCCAGCGTCGAGGCGCTGAAGTTGTTGAACAGCAGCCAGGCCACGAGGCCGCCGACCACGCCGCCAAGGAGGGCGAGCAGCAGGGTTTCGAGCATCACCGCGGTGACGACCGGGGTGCCGCGAAACCCGATGGCGCGCATCGTGGCGATCTCGCGGGCGCGGGCGGCAACCGCGGCGTACATGGTGTTGAGCGCGCCGAACACCGCGCCCACGGCCATGATGCCGCCGATCACGGTGCCCAGGATCTGCAGCAGGGTCTTCAGGCCGCCGGACTGCTTCGCGAAATAGGCGCGCGTGGTGAAAACGTCGAGCTTTAGCTGGGGATCGGCCTCCACCGCCGCCTTGAAGGTTTCGAAGCCCTCCCTGCCGGTGCGCACCAGCACCGACTGGTAGGCACCGCGGTTGTAGCTGGCGGCCAGGGTCTGCGCGTCGCTCCACAGTTCCGATTCGTAGGCATCGCCGGATTCGAACGCGCCCACCACCGTCCACTGCTGATTGCCGAGCATCAGCGTATTGCCCACTTCCAGCCCGCGAAACTGCGCCTGTGCGCCGCGGCCGGCCGCGATTTCACGCAGGCCCGGCGCGGGCGCGCGGCCTTCGACGACGCGCACGTTCTGGCGCACGCGAAAGGCGTCCTCGCCGATACCGCGGAACTGCACGTTGGTGTCGCTGCCGTCGGCCCGGGACTGAAGGTTCACCACCTGCGACAGCTCGGCCGAAATCAGCGGCCTGCCGTCGGCATCCTTCTCGATGCCGGGAAGGCTGGTCAAAAGCGGAATCTGGCTGCGGGTGATGACGGAATTGGTTTCTGCCTGCGAGCCGCCGCGCAGCACGATGGCGGTTTCGTCGTTGCCGGCGGCGTCGAGCGTGGCCTGGAAGCCTTCGCCCATTGCCAGCATCGCGACCAGCACGCCGACCACGCCGGCGATGCCCACGATCACCACCGACGAGGCACCCCAGCGCTGCGGCAGGCTCGCGATGCCGACGCGGGTAGCCTCCAGCGCGAGCCGGCCGGTGCGGGTGAAAGCGAGCCACAGTCCGAGCAGCACCGCGACGGCGAGCACGCCCTGCCAGGGCAGCGCGATCCAGACACCCAGTGCGGCCAGCATCACCAGCAGCACGGCAAGGTTCTTGAGAAGGTTTTTCATGGTGTTTCCCTCAGCGTCCGGCCAGCGCGTCAACGATCTTCAACCGCCGCGCGCGCAGGGCCGGCAGCAGCCCTACCAGCACGCCGATGCCCAGCATCAGCGCAAGACCGGTGAGCCATGTCTGCGACACCACGGTCTGCAGCGGCATCATGCCGCCGCTGGCCTTGGCCAGGCCGGGCATGATCGCCGCCGCAGCGCCCATGCCCAGCGCGCCGCCCAGTACCACCAGCAGAACCGATTCAGTCAGCACCAACACCAGCACGGTGCGATCCGTGAAGCCCAGGGTCTTGAGCGTCGCCAGCTCCGGAATGCGCTCTCGCACCGCCTGCGCCATGGTGTTTCCGGTCAGCAGGATCAGGGTGAAGAACACCGCGCCCATGATCGCGGTGACGATCAGGCCGATATCGGCGAACTGCCTGGCGAACGCCTGCTGGAACGCCGATTCGGTCTGGGTCTTGGTCTCATGGTCGGAGTTGGCCGAGATCGCGTCGATGGCCTGCGCCACGCTGGATGCCTGGCTCGCGTCGTCGAGCACCACGGTGAACCAGCTCACCTGGTTCTTGATGTAGTCGTTGGCTTCGTCGAAGTAGGCCCAGTTCATCACGAGCTGATTCTCCTGCCCCACCTGCGAGCGATCCCTGGCGCGAAAGATCGTGGTCAGCTGCAGCGGCCAGTCGTTGCTGCCGTCACGCGGGAAGATCGTGGCCTGCAGCGGGATGGTGTCGCCGATCTTCCAGCCGAACTTCTGCGCCAGCGCCTCGCCCACCGCCGCGCCGGTGCGGGTGGCCTTGAACGCTTCCACCTGCTCGGGCGGCGCGTCGAATTCGGTATAGACCTCGAAGTAGTTGGGCGCCACCGAGAAGTTGGGAAAGAAGTTCCGCATGTCCTGATAGATGCCGCCGAACCACATCGCATAGGTGGTTTTCTGCACGCCGGGTATGCCCTCGATCTGCTGCAGCAGGCGGATCGGCAGCGTCTGGGTGATCGACAGGCGCGAAGAGACGATCAGGCGGTTCGCGCCATCCACGCTGCCACCGGAGTTGAACGCCACACGCACCGAGTCGAGCAGCCCGAACAGCAGGAACGCGGTGACGACCGAAAGCAGCGTCAGCGCGGTGCGGGTACGGCTGCGGAACAGCTGCGCCCAGATGAGGTGGAGGAATTTCATGGCGCACATCCCTGTGCGCCACCCTGCGGGCGGCTTCGCCGTGAAAAACGCCTGTCCTGTCGTTTTTTCATGGCGCAACTCCGTGTGTGCCACCCTGCGGGCGGCTTCGCTGTGAAAAACGCCGGTCCTGTCGTTTTTTCATGGCGCAACTCCGTGTGTGCCACCCTGCGGGCGGCTTCGCTGTGAAAAACGCCGGTCCTGTCGTTTTTTCATGGCGCAACTCCGTGTGTGCCACCCTGCGGGCGGCTTCGCTGTGAAAAACGCCTGTCCTGTCGTTTTTTCATGGTGATCTCCGACTCAGTGCGCGGCGGGCGCGTCGACCAGCTCGCCCTTGTCCAGATGGATGGTATGGCGCGCGTACTCGGCGGCCTTGGGATCGTGGGTGACCATCACGATGGTCTTGCCGTGCTCGCGGTTGAGCAGTTGCAAAAGGCCCAGCACCTCCTCGGCCGAATGCCTGTCGAGATCGCCGGTGGGCTCGTCGCAGATCAGAAAGGTCGGGTCCGAGACGATCGCACGCGCGATCGCCACGCGCTGCTGCTGGCCGCCGGAAAGCTCGTTGGGCTTGTGGCTGCGCCGATCCGCCAAACCCACCAGGGTGAGCGCGATCTGTGCACGGCGGGCGCGCTCCTTCGCGTTGAGCGAGGTCAGCAGCAGCGGCAGCTCGACGTTCTTCTGCGCGCTGAGCGTGGGCATCAGGTTGTAGAACTGGAACACGAAACCGACGTGGCGGCTGCGCCAGGCCGCGAGCTGTCCGCCGCCCAGCGTGTCGATGCGCTCGCCCTCGATCGTGATCTCACCGCCGCTGGGCGAATCCAGCCCGCCGATGAGGTTCAGCAGGGTGGTCTTGCCCGAACCCGATGGCCCCATCAGCGCGACGAAGTCGCCGCGCTCGATGTCCAGGTCCACGCCGTGCAGCACGGCCACCTTCTCCGGGCCGCGGGTGTAGGTCTTGGTGAGATTGCGGATGCTGACCAGGGCTGACATGGGGATTCCTCTGTGTGATGTGGGTCGGCCCTACGCGGCCGACGGAAAGCCGTGCGGGCAATGGAATGACACGATGCCCGGCGCGTCGGGGGCGTAGCCCCGACCTACGGCACGAACGCGGGCATTGCTCAAGCGCAGGTCGGCCTTGCGCGGCCGACGGAAAGGCATCCGGTTCATCGTGGCGCGGCCACCCGCACCGCGTCGCCGTCCTTCAATTCCGCCGGCGGATCGAGCACCACGCTCTGCCCGGCACCGAGCCCCGACACCTGCCGCCCGTCGCCCAGCGCGATGCCGGTCTCGACGCCGCGCAGCGCAACCTTGCCGTCCTGCACCACGAACACGCTGCTGCGCCCATCGCGCGACACGATCGCCGCCTGCGGCACCCGCACGCCGCGCGGCTGCTCGGGTTCGTCCGCGCGTTCGGCCTCCAGGAAGCTCACCCGCACACCCATGTCCGGCACGATGCGCGCATCCTTGTCCTTCAGCGCCACGCGCACCTTCACCGTGGCCTTGCCGCGGTCGGCGGCCGGGATGATCGCAATGACTTCCGCCGGGATCTTCCAGTCCTGATAGGCGTTGAGCACGGCCTCCACCGGCATTCCCGGACGCACCCGGCCGATGTAGGACTCGCCCACTTCGACCTCGACCTCCAACGAATCCATGTCCACGATGGTGCCGATGCCGGTGCGGGTATAGCCGCCGGTGGCGAGCGGCGAAACGATCTCGCCGGGCTGCGCCGCCTTGGCGATCACCACGCCGGAAAACGGTGCCCGCACGATGGTGTTGTCCACGCCGTTCCTGGCGATTTCCAGCGAATCCGCAGCGACCTGCACGTTGCGCTGCGCAGTCACGCGCTGGGCACGCAGGGCATCGCGCTGCGCCACCGCGGCATCGTGCTGCGAACGCGAGACCAGCCCACGCTGCACCAGTTCGGTCAACCGCACCGCTTCCGCCTCGGCCTGCGTCAGCTGCGCCTGTATCGAGGCCACCTGGCTGCGCGCGGCCGAAAGCTGCGCATCGGCGAGGGCGAACTGCGCGTCGGCATCGACCGGATCGAGCCGCGCCATCACCTGCCCCTCTTCCACCCGCATGCCCTCCTCGATCAGCACCTCCAGCACGCGCCCGGTGACCTTGGCCGAGACGGTCGCCATGCGCCGCGCCACCACGTAACCGCTGGCATCGAGCACCGAAGCGCTGGCGGCGGTGGTGCCGATGGCGATGACGGGCGCGGTGCGCACTTCGATGCTGCGGTCGCCCCTGCTCATCACCCAGCCGATGACGGCGACACCCACGACGGCAAGAGCCGCCAAAACCCACCACTTCGCGCTCGACGCGGAAGGCGGCGGCGGGGCGTTGCGCTCGATGCGCAGTTCCTTGAGGAGTTCGGCGGAAGCGTTCATGGCATACCTGGACAGGAACCAGCGCCAAGTGTGACGCAACCAGAGCGGATCAGTCGCAATCCGTGTGGAATGGCGAAACCAAACTCGCGCAGCAGGCCGCGCACGGTGTTGATCGCGGCGGTGCGTTCGGCCTTGTGGTGCTCGCGGATGCGATGCAGACCCTGCGTACCCTGCTGCTCGGGCGTTTTCACCGGCACCGGACGAATATCCCCGCAGCGCGCCGCTTCCAGCAAGCCCGCGGCATCGGCGCGATCGGTCGTGTTGCGCCGGACATACGGCCGCACGTGCTGCGCGGGCAGCAGCTCCACCCCATGCCCGAGCCGGACAAACCTGCGCGCCCAGGCATGCGCCGAGCCGCAGGCGTCCATCACGATGCGCAGCGGCGCACGATTTTTCAGGCACTCGCCGAACGGCCCGCGCTTGAGCCGCTTGCGCTCGACAATACGCCCGGCGGCATCGGCAAACGCCAGCTCGAATACGTCCCTGGCCAGATCGATGGCCAGCGTGACGGCGGAAGATTCAGTCGCGGTGGATTTGGTGGTAGCGTGCATGTCGAGCTCCTCTCGTGATCCGTGTCCTGATGGCGACACCATCAGTCTGGCCCATCCACGCCGCGAGAAACGCGGGGGAGTCCATTCGATCATTCAAGCCGACGCTGCTTTGCGGCGCGGCTTAATTCAGGCGTTGGGCGTCACTGGAGCACTCATGGAAATCGTCGAGATCAACTGGCACCCGCGCCTAGTAGTGGACATCAATCTGGAAGACTGGGAATACTCAATCAGCAATCTGCCGCCGGGTTGCGAGAGTAGATCCAGCTTCTACTGCATTTACGGACGTCATCCCGTATATGGGCCTGACGTACTTTTGTATATCGGCGAATCTAAGAAAGGCATTAATTCAGCACGCGATATTTCTAGCAGGATCAAGGAACACTTGAGCGGTCGTTTCTGGAACCAAACCGATCTCAGTATATCGGTTGGCATCCCAGAGTTAGAGCTTGACAGTTCAAAAATGAAGTTGGTGGAATCAATTCTTATCGCAGCGCATGTTCCTGCTTTAAATAGGCAGCACATTGATGGTGCTATGCAAGGTTCGGAGAACTTATTGATTCAGAACTTAGGCTTCATCCGGTCACTTGTGACCGAATGCTCTGGTAGCTACTGGACAGATGGTGACGCCTAACAATTCATGTATGGACTCCCCCGTCAACCCCTGGCGACAGGATTTTGTGAAGCGCCAGCTTCACGGCGTTTGATTCTCTGCTTCTCATCCTGCTGACGCTTTTTGCTTCAACTCCGGCAAGGCGGGAGCGGCTGCATTCGTGCATTCGGCGTTGCGATGGGCTTGGCCCGAGCCATCATTCCGGCCCGCCGGCTTGCATGCCGGCGGCGGTTTGCAGGCTCACGGCATGCCACTCGAAACCCCTGCTCACCCACGAAACAGGGCCAGACGTTCAAACGATCAAGAAGATCAGTATTGTTATCGACTTGGTCTTGTCGGGGGTGGATTAACTCCCCAACCTCAGTACACCGCTCCGCCCAAGGGCGGGGCCATGCCTGCTCCTGCCGCAAGGATGCGATCATTTCAAGGCGCGGCGCTTCACAATCTCTCGCGTCAGCGCGCCTTGCAGGTCTCGATGAGCTCGCCGGAGGCGCCGTCGGACTGGTGCGCGAAGAGCGAACCGGACGAGCCCGGGCCGCTGCCCTTGGTCCACCATTCGACGCCCTCACCCACGTAGCGCGCGCCGCTGGCGGATACGGCGATGGTGAGCGTGTGGGTGCGGCCCTGGTACGCGATCCGCGCGTGGTCGGCGTCCGGGTAGCTGGCCTGGATGAGCGCGCCGCTCTCGCACTCGTAGGTCGCGACGGCGGGCTGCGCCGGGATTTCGGGCGCGCCGGCGCAACCGGCCAGGATCATCGCAAGGATGGCGGGAGCGAGGCGTTCATGTCGGCGCATGGCGGGATTCCAGGAAGGAGGATGCGCGCCATGATGCACCCGACGCGACGGCCGCGGCGGAATCACGGCGTGCCGGTGTCGGCCGGATGCCGATTTCAGCCGTAGCGCGCCTTGAGCATCGCCCAGACCGAGCGCAGGGCCATGGCCTCGCCGCCGCGCGGGCGGCCGGGGCGATCGGTGTCGTTCCAGGCGTAGACATCCAGGTGCGCCCAGCGCTGGCCGTCGGGGATGAACTTTTCCAGGTACAGCGCCGCGGTGACGGCGCCGGCCATGCGTGAGCCGGCGTTGGCGATGTCGGCGACATGGCTCTTGAGGTAGCGAAGGTAGGGCCGCCACAGCGGCATCCGCCAGACCGGATCGCGCTGTGCAACGCCGGCGTCGAGCCACTGCGCGGCCATGTCGTCGTCGTTGCAGAACAGCGCCGGGAGATCCGGGCCGAGCGCGACGCGCGCGGCGCCGGTGAGGGTGGCGAAATCGAGGATGAGGTCGGGCGAGGACTCGGCCGCGAAGGCCAGCGCATCGCACAGCACCATCCGGCCTTCCGCATCGGTGTTGTCGATTTCGACGCGGATGCCCTTGCGCGTGGTGACCACTTCACCCGGTCGATAGGCGTCCGGCCCCACCGCGTTTTCGACCGCCGGCACCAGCAGCCTGAGGCGCACGGGCAGGCGGCACTCCATGATCAGGCCGGCCAGCGCGATGGCGTGCGCACCGCCGCCCATGTCCTTCTTCATGTTGCGCATGCCGGCGGAGGGCTTGATATCCAGGCCGCCGGTATCGAAGCACACGCCCTTGCCGACGACGGCAAGCGCCGGGTGTGCCGTATCGCCCCAGGTCAGCTCGATCAGGCGCGGGGGGCGATGGCTGGCGCGGCCCACGGCGTGGATGGCGGGAAAGTTCTCGCGCAGGAGGTCATCGCCCGCGATCGTGCGCAGGCTGGCGCCGTGATGCTGCGCCAGCGCGCGCACTTCGTTTTCCAGCTCGGCGGGGCCCATGTCCTGGGTGGGCGTGTTCACCAGGTCGCGCACGCGCGCAGTGGCTTCGAGCAGCGCAGCGGCCTCGGCCAGCGACGCATCCGGCGCGAGCACCAGGACGGCCGGCGCGCGCGGCGGCTTCCGATAGCGCGAGAAGCGGTAGGCACCCGCCCCCCAGCCGAACAGTGCATCGGCCGGCGCGATGGATTCGCCCAGCGCGGGGTGAAGGCAATAGCGCCCTTCGGGCAGCGCCTGGGGCAGCGCGGAGAGGGCGCGGGGATCGCCGGCATCCTCGATGCCGGCAAGCACCAGCGCGATGTTTCCCTCGTCGCCGGGCACGGCAAGCCAGGTGTCTGGTTTGGCGGAGAAGCCACTGGCTTGCGCCCAGGCGCGCGTGCGCGGATCGAGCGCGGCGAGGGTTTCCGCCAGCGCGGCGCTGCGCACGGCAATGATCGCAGTGGCGGCCGAGGGATCGGCCAGTTCGATGCAGGAGGGAAGATTCATGCGGTTTTTCAGTCAGGAGGCGAACTCGTGCTCCAGCCGCACCGACAGTTCTTCGAGGTCGCGGGCGATGAAGTCGGGATCGACGGGATGGGACGGCCAGGCCACGGCCTCGCGGTTGATCCAGGCGCTGCGCAATCCCGCGCGGTGCGCGCCGAGCACATCAAGTTCGGGATCGTCACCCACGTGCAGCACCTGTCCGGGCGCAAGACCCAGGCGCTGGCAGGCGCTCAGGAAGATGCTGGCGTCGGGCTTGGGCACGCCGTGGTCGCGCGCGCCGATCTGGAACACGAAATGCTGACGGATGCCGATGCGTGCGAGGTCCGCGGTGCCGTTGGTCAGTGCGGCAATCGGCACGCGCGCGGCCAGGCGCTCCAGCGCGGCCAGCACGCCGGGATACAGATCCACCCTGTTGCGCTGCTCGGCAAACAATTCCAGCGCGGGTTCGGCGAGCGCGACGGCGTCGCCGCTGGACTGCAGGGCGCGCTCCAGGGTGAGGCGGCGCTGGGCGATGAAGTCGTGACTGATCGCGGGCCGCTCGGCCACCAGCGCTTCGCGCAGCGCGCGCATCGCAGGCAGCGGAAACCGCAGCGCGGTACGCGGCGCGTGCGCGACCAGCCAGTCATGCAGCGCGCGCTCGGCCCGGACGATCGCCGGCCAGATCGGCCAGAGCGTGTCGTCGAGGTCGAGGGTGATGGCGCGGATGGTCACGAGGCGAGCCAGCGGGGCGAAACAGAAATGATAGTACCTGCGGCGCGCGGGCCCGAAGCGACTACTCCATGACCGCAAGATACGCACGGTTGCCGCGCACCAGTGTCAGCAGGAGCTGGCTGCCGCGCGCGCCGAGGCTGCGCTCCAAGCCATCCAGATCGGCGACGTCGCGACGGTTCACCGCGGTGATGAGATCGCCACTGCGCAGACCATTGCGCTCGGCGCGGCTCCCGGCATCCACGGCACTGACCAGCACGCCCGCCACGCCCTGGCGACGCAGCCGCTCCGGCACGGCCCCCAGACGCGCACCGGCCAGGCGCGGATCCACGCGCGCGCCGTCGAGCTCGGTGCGCCGCGCGGCCAGCCGCGTCTTGAGCTGCAGCGGTTTTCCGTCGCGTTGCACGCCGAGCGTGACCGGCTCGCCGACCGGCAGCAGGCCTTCGAGATTGGAGAGGTCCTCCTGACGCTGCACCGGCTTGCCGTTCAGCGTGGTGATCGCATCGCCCACGCGCACACCGGCCTGTGCCGCGGCCGAGCCGGGCTGCACCTGGGTCACGATCACGCCCTGGGTCTGCGCGAGATCGAGCGCGCGGCGGATTTCCGGAGTGAGATCCTGGGTTTCGACGCCCAGCGTGCCGCGCAGCACTTCGCCGGTTTCCAGCAGCTGACGCATCACGTCGAGCGCCAGGTCCGAGGGGATCGCAAAGCCGATGCCGATGTTGCCGGCCGCGCTTCCACCGGGATTGAAGATGGCGGTGTTGATGCCGATCAGCTCGCCGCGCAGGTTGACCAGCGCGCCGCCGGAATTGCCCGGGTTGATGCTGGCATCGGTCTGGATGAAGTTCTGGTAGCCCAGCCCGGGAAGCCCGTGGCGTCCCAGCGCCGAGACGATGCCCGACGTCACCGTCTGGCCCAGGCCAAAGGGATTTCCCACGGCCACCACGAAGTCACCCACGCGCAGCGGCTCCGAGCGCGCCACCGGCACGGCCACGAGATCCTTCGCTTCGACACGGATCACGCCCACGTCGGTGTCTTCGTCCGAACCCACGATCTCGGCCGTCAGGGTGCGCCCGTCGGCCAGCGATACCTGCACGTCGTCGGCACCGGCGATGACGTGGTTGTTGGTGAGGATCAGCCCGCGCGCGGCATCGACGATCACGCCCGAGCCGAGCGACTGCTTGATGCGTTCCTGCGGCCCGTTCGGCAGGCCGAAGAGGTGGCGGAAAAAGGGGTCGTCGGCATAAGGGCTGCGCACCCGCACGACGGTCTTGCTGTGGATGTTGACCACCGCCGGGGTGACGTTCTCCAGCATCGGTGCAAGCGAGGGCAACGGCGTGCCTGCGACTTCGACGGGAAGCGCCGCGCGCGCAGTACCGAGGAGGAGTGCGAACAGCACCGCAGCGAACGCGGGAAGGCAAATTGGACGACGCGGCATGGTGACTCCACGGAGGGAAAGGCGCGGCGTTCGACCCGTGCCGGGCGAGGATGTTCCCGAACAGGGCAAGCGACCTTGCGCGACGTGCCCTGCATGATCGCATCGAAGGCTTGCACAAAGCCAAAAAGCGGCGCAGATTGCGCTGCGAAACCCGACGCCCACACGAGGAGGGCATGTGATGAGCAGTGGAAACGGTGTTACGGAAGCAATCTCCAGTGCCGCGGAAGCGGTCTCTGAAAAAATGCACGACCTCGCGGCAGACGCCAAGGCTGCTGCAACCAGCGCGGCCGAGGCCGTGAAGGAAAAGACCGCCAGTGCGCGCAGCGCGATCGAGAAGAAGGCCAGCGCAGCGGGCAAATCGATCAAGAAGGCCGCGGCGACCGCGAAGAAGAAGGTGGCTGCGGTGAAGAAAGCCGCCGAGAAGAAGGCGTCCGGCGCCAAGAAGGCCGTCGCCAAGAAAGTTGCCGCGGTGAAGAAGGCCACGACCAAGGCGCCCGCCAGGAAGGCGGCTGCGAAGAAGGCGGCTCCCAAGAAAGCCGCCGCCAAGAAGGCCGCGCCGACCCGCGCAGCTGCAAAGAAGGCCTCCGCGAAAAAGGCCGTCGTGAAGAAGGCAGCCGTGAAGAAGGCTCCGGCGAAGAAGGTTGCTGCGAAAAAGGTTGCGGTGAAGAAGGCGGCTGCGAAGGCGCCCGCCGTCAAGAAAGCGGCCGTGAAGAAGGCCGCGCCGGTCAAGACCGCCGCCAAGACGACGGCGAAGAAGGTGCCAGCCACGAAGGCCCCGGCGAAGAAGGCCGCTGCCAGGAAGAAATAGGCGACAGGCGCCGGTTTCCGCCGCGCGCGGAAACCGGCGTCAGCGCACGCCGCGCAGGGCGTGGAAGAAAGCCCGGAGGCCGGCCAGCATCACCCCCGCCGACAGCAACGCCATCAGCATCCCCCAAAACCAGAGCGGACCGCCCAGCAGCGCCGCCATCTGGCCGGTGTCCGAAACCAGTTCGCCCGCGCCGGTACGCGCGGTGTCGGAAAACAGGGCGCCCAGTCGCGACAGGGTTGACAGGCACAGCTGCACCGCCACCAGGCAGACGAGCGCCTGCGCCCACGCCGCCGAGGCGCGCCACGCCACCGCCCCCGCCAGCACGGCGCAGCCTGTCACCCAGAGCGCACCGAACGGATTTCGCACCCACAGCACCAGTGTCGCCAGAAGAAACAGCGCGATCAGCCCCAGCGCAACGCGCGACGCACGCATCCATCGTGCACAGGAAGACAGGACCAGCGCGGCGACCGGCGGCCCGAGCGGCCCGCCCGCAGCGATGGCCGCGCGCTGCACGCTGCCTCCCGCGCTGCGCGTCAGCGCGACGCCCGACCCATCGGCGTAAAGCCTCAGCGAATCGAACCCGCCACCTGAGGCCAGCGCGGCGAGCCCATGCCCCAGCTCGTGCGCCAGGGTCGATACCAGCACCTGGGGCCAGGCCAGCCAGGCCAGCGCGGGAATTGCGCCGGGCAGCCATGCAAGCAGCAGCGAAAGTCCGACCGCCCAGGCCAGCGCGCGGCGCGCCGAACCCGCGGATTCGGGCGCCGAGCCCTCGGGTATCGGCCCGAAAAGGCGTTGTTGGCCCGATTCATGCTTCATGGGTTCGTTCCCCCGCCGGCCCGATCCAGGTGACCGCCATGCTCTCCCCCGCACTCATCGAAAAGCTCGCCCTCCCGCTGCTGGACTGGTCCACGGCCCTTGTCCAGGCCCTCGGCCATCTGGCGCAGGGTACACTGTGCGCCGATCCGGCCCCGACGCCCGTGACGGACGCGGAGTAGCACTGCCGCAGGCGGGCAACTGACGCCCCGCGTCACCTCCGGGCTCCGGACCGCCCTCCGCGTCTCCAGGTCCACGCCCCGATGATTCCTCCGATACCGGCGCACGCAGCGCCGCCGACCCGCCTCGCGCAGCGCTCGCCACAGCGGCCCATCACGCTGGTGGGCTTCGACGCCGACGACACACTCTGGCACAGCGAGATCCATTTCCGCGCCGCGCACGCCGAGTTCGAACGCATCCTTTCGCCCTATCTGGATCTCGCCGACAGCGCGCTGCACGATCGCCTGCTGGCGACCGAGAAAACCAACATCCTGCTGTTTGGCTACGGCGCCAAAGGCATGACGCTGTCGATGCTGGAAACGGCCGTGGCGATGACCGACGCGCGCATCAGCGCGGCGGACCTGGCGCGCATCCTGGACCTCGGCAAGGAGGTGCTCAGGCACCCCGTGGACCTGCTGCCCGACATCCGCAGCGCCGTGGAGTCCGTGGCGGCCGCGCACGACATCGTGCTCATCACCAAGGGCGACCTGTTCCACCAGGAGGCCAAGATCGCGGCTTCGGGATTGGCGGACCTGTTCACCCGCATCGAGATCGTTTCGGAGAAGGATCCGGCGGCCTACGCGCGGGTGATCGCCGAATGCGGCGGCACCCCGCACCGGTTCGCCATGGTCGGCAACTCGCTGCGTTCCGACATCGCGCCGGTGTTGGCGCTGGGCGGCTGGGGCGTGCACATGCCCTATCCGGTGACCTGGGCGCTGGAAATGGTGCACGACGTGGCCGACGACGATCCGCGTGTGCAGCGCATCGACGGACCGGCGCAGATTCCGCTCGCGATCGCACGTCTCGAAGCCCTCGCTTCCGCGCCACGGTTCAGCGCAGGTTGACGCTCGGACCAGGCCGTTGCGGCTTGATTCACCCACGCTCGCCGATGCTCCCTGTCGCGCCCATCGTCGGCGTGACCACGGAGGACTTGCGATGCGAACCCTTTCCCTTCTGGCAGGTGCCGCGCTTGCGCTGGGCCTGAGTTTCGGCGCACCGGCGCAGGCCCACGGCAGCGATGCGCGCATCTGGGTCTCGATCGGCGACGTGTCCTTCAGCGCCGGCCGCCCCTATCACCGTCACCACCGCCATCCGCTCCATGTCGTGCGCGGCGCGCACGGGCCGCGCTACTACTACGTTCCGGCACCGACCTACGTCTACCACCCGACGCATCCGCGCCCGGCATATGGCTATCGCGGGCCCGCGCACTACCACTATCCGCCTCCACCTCCGCCCCCGCCGCGTCCGGGGTATTACCGGCATCGCCCCGGCTACTACCGCTGAGGCTTGTCGCCACCGGAATGGAACGCGGGCCGCGCCAATGCGCGGCCCACTTCGTTTGCACCGCCGCGTGCGGCTACAGCAGGGTGAAGCGGATCGGAAGCTCGCCGCTCGCAGACACGCCGGACGGCGAGAAGCGCCAGGCGCGCAGGACGTGCCGCCGCGCGGCCTCGTCGAGCTCGCGGTAACCGCTGCTGCTCAGGACCGTTGCTTCCCGCGGCCAGCCATCGGCATCGATCGAAATGCGCAACACCACTTCGCCCTGCCAGCCCATGCGCTTGGCGCGCGCCGGATAGGGCGGTCGCGGGCCGCGCAGGATGGTGAGCGCGGCGACTCCCGCCGCACCTGTGGCGGACCCCGACACCTCCGCCGGAGCATCGGCGAACACGGTCGGGGTGGGCGACGCCTCGATCGAGCGTTCGACGAACACCGGCGCCTCGTCCGGCATCGCGACCGCAGCGGGCGGTGTCGGCACCGGCGTAACCCGCGGCCGTTCCGGAGCACTGGGCATCGGCGGGGGCGCTGGCGATGGACGAACCTGCGGCACGATCACCACTTCGATGGCATCGGCCATCCTCTTCTTCAGCGGCAGCTCGAAACCGCCCGGCGTCACCAGGCTCAGCGCCAAAAGCGCGGCCAGGTGCGCCGCCGCGACGAGGCTGCCCACGCTCGCGCGCAGCGGGGAAAACACGGTGGATTCCACGGTGATGTCGTGCATGGCAAGGCTCCTTGGCTCCGAGGGCAAGGGCATGCAACGGGACGGAATGGGACGTGGGGTTTTGCAGCCCCGCGCTCAGGCTCCCAAGTCGGGAATGAGCCGGCTCTCCAGGTAGGCGATCATGTCCTTGATGCGCAGCTTGCGGCGCTTCATCCGGGTCAGCTCGAGCTGGTCGATCCAGGGTTCCCCGGCGCAGCGCGTGATGGCCTCGTCCAGCTCGCGGTGCTCGCAGCGGAGCGCTGCGATCTGCTGGACGATGTCGGCGGTTTCGGACATGGCGATGGGCGGGGCCAGGCGCGTGCGTGCGCCTAGCTTACGGGTCGGCTGCGTCGCGGGAAAGCCCGGCTACAATGAGCGGTCCAAGGCGCGTCTCGTGATCCGAGCACATGCCGTGCCCCATCCGGAATGACCATGACCGCATCCGCCCGCAAGCAGGAACTGGAGAACCACAAGCTCGCCAAACGCCTGCGCCGGCAGGTGGGGCAGGCCATTGCCGACTTCGGCATGATCGAGGACGGCGACAAGGTGATGGTGTGCCTGTCCGGCGGCAAGGACAGTCACACCCTGCTCGACATCCTGCTGCAGCTCAAGGCGCGCGCGCCGGTGCGGTTCGAGCTGGTGGCGGTGAACCTCGACCAGAAACAGCCCGGCTTTCCCGAGCACGTCCTGCCCGAGTACCTGCGCTCGGTCGGCGTGGACTTCACCATTCTGGAACAGGACACCTATTCGGTGGTGCGCCGGGTGATTCCCGAAGGCAAGACGATGTGTTCGCTGTGCTCGCGCCTGCGACGCGGCGCGCTCTACACCCACGCCACCGAGCAGGGCTTCACCAAGATCGCGCTGGGACATCACCGCGACGATCTCGCCGCGACCTTCCTGATGAACCTGTTCTTCCACGCCAAGCTCGCCTCGATGCCGCCCAAGCTGCTGAGCGACGACGGCCGGCACGTGGTGATCCGTCCGCTGGCCTACTGCAAGGAATCGGACATCGCCCGCTACGCCGAGGAGCGGGCATTCCCGATCATCCCGTGCAGCCTGTGCGGCTCGCAGGAGAACCTGCAACGCAAGCAGGTCGGACGCCTCCTGGCCGAATGGGATCGCACTTCGCCCGGCCGGGTCGATCAGATCGTGCGCGCGCTGGGCGACGTTCGACCTTCGCAGTTGGCCGATCGTGGTCTGTTCGATTTCCACGCGCTGGGCCGTCGCAGCCAGGCGCCGCTGCCCGATACGCACGCCTGGCTGGCCGGCGAACCGGCGGCTTCGCGCGAGGAGAAGGAGCCCTCCTTGCCGATCCTCCACGCCGGACAGGCCGACGACGGCCTGTCCATCCTGATCGGCTGACGCAGCGCCTCGCGCCGCCAGTCACCAACGGCCCGATCCCGGGCCAGAACCCGGAATTCCCGATCCCATGCTTTTCCGCAACCTCACCCTGTTCCGTTTCCCCTCGTCCCTGCACGCAGCGCTCGACGCCCTGCCCGAGAAGATGCCCGAGCACGCGCTCAAGGCGGTCGGCCCGCTGGAGCTGTCGTCGCGCGGCTTCGTCTCGCCGTTCGGGCGCGGGCACGAGGCGCTGTCGCACCGCGTCGGCGACTGCCTGCTTCTCACCCTGGGTGGCGAGGACAAGATCCTTCCCGCCGCCGTGGTCAACGAGGCGCTGTCCGCAAAGCTCGATGCCATCCGCGAGCAGGAAGGCCGCAGCCCCGGCGGGCGCGAGCGCAAGCGCCTGAAAGACGAGGTGCTCACCGACCTTCTGCCACGTGCATTCTCCAAGCCCACGCGCGTGGCGGCCTATCTCGATCTTTCGCTCGACTGGCTGGTGGTGGATACCTCCAGCCGCAAGAACGCCGAATCGCTGGTGTCGTCCATCCGCGAGGCGCTCGGCTCGTTCCCGGCGCTGCCGGTCAATGCGGAATCGAGCGTGCGCGGGCTGATGACCGCCTGGCTGGCCGGCGAGCCGCTGCCGGAAGGCTTCACGCTGGGCGACGAGTGCGAGCTGCGCGATCCGGTGGACGCCGGCGCCATCGTCAAGTGCCGCAGGCAGGAGCTCGACAGCGACGAAGTGCGCGAGCACCTGAAGGTGGGCAAACAGTGCTTCCAGCTCGGTCTGGTGTTCGCCGAGCGGCTTTCCTTCGTGCTGGGCGAGGACCTGGTGATCCGCAAGCTCAAGTTCCTGGAAACCGCCACCGAGGCGCTGGAAAAGGACGACCGTTCCTCGGTGGAAGCCGAGGTGGACGCCACGTTCGCGCTGATGAGCGGCGAGCTGCGCCTCCTTCTGGAGCGCCTGGAAACCGAGCTTTCGCTGAGCTCGGCGGACGCCTGACCGACATGCCGCGCGCCCGGCCGCAGCAGCGCGACACCCTGGCGGTGCGCCTGCCGGACGGGCGTGAAGTTGACGTGCTGCGCGTCGTCGATCCGCGCGCCCGCCACCTGCGCCTGCTGGTGTCCGCCCGCGGCCCGCGCCTTACCCTGCCGTCAGGCGTACCCGCGCACGAGGCGCAGCGATTCCTCGATCGGCACCTGGACTGGCTCGCCGACCAGCTCGTCGAAGATCCCGGCGCGCCGGCGTCATGCCTCGCGCTGGTGCCCGGCGAAGCCGCGCAGGTGCCGCTGCGCGGACGAATGCTGCACGCGGAATGGCGACACGGCCACTGGCTGGGCGTAGTGCAAGAGGGAGAGCGGCTGGTGATCGGCCTGCCCGCGGGCGCGCCACCCGCAGCGCTGCAGCGCGCGCTGCGCGAGTTTTTCCTGTCCCAGGCGCGCGCCGACGTCGGGCGCTGGCTGCCGCGCTACCTGCCGGATCTCCCCCGCGCACCGCGGCTGTGGCGCATCCGCCCGCTGGCCTCGCTGTGGGGCTCGATGAGCGCACAGGGCACGCTGTCTCTCGATCTCGCGCTGGCGCTGGCACCGTCCGAAGCATTCCACTACGTACTCGTCCACGAGCTGTGCCATCTGATCCAGCCCAACCACTCGCCCGCCTTCTGGCACGAAGTGGAGCGCCGCTTTCCCGAATGGCGCGCGCAGCGGCGCTACCTGCGCGAAGAGGGGATGGCGCTCAAGCAGGCGCTGCGTGCGCTGCTGGGCGAGTGACTCAGCCGGTCGCACTGCCCAGCTGGCGCATGACCAGCGCAGCCAGCGCCTCGACGTGTGCCGCAGCGGCGTTGAGTGCGGGGATGTAGCGCAAGGTTTCGCCCCCGGCATCGCGGAAGAATCCGGCATTCTGCACCGCGATTTCCTCCAGCGTCTCCAGGCAATCCACCGCAAAGCCCGGGCATACCACGTCCAGATGCCGCACCCCCCGTGCCGCCAGCGCACGCACGGTCTGGTCGGTGTAGGGCGTCAGCCACTGCGCGCGGCCCAGGCGCGATTGATAGGAGAGCGTCCAGTCGGCATCGCCCAATCCCAGGCGGCGGGCGATGGCGCGTGCGCTTGCATCGCACTGGCCGGCGTAGGGGTCACCCCGATCCACACAGCGCTGCGGGATTCCGTGGAAAGAGAACAGCAGGTGCCCCGGCTCCGCCTGAGCGGCACGATGTGCACGTATCGAGGCGACAACTGCATCGATCCAGCGTTCATCTTGATGATAATCAGCAACAAGATGCAGCTCGGGCCAGCGCCGCCAGCCAGCCAGTTCTGCCGCTACGGCATCGAACACCGAGGCCGTGGTGGTGCCCGAATACTGCGGATAGAGCGGCAGCACCACGAGCCGCTCCACGCCGCGATCGCGCATCGCCTGCAGCTGTCGGGAAACCGAGGGTTCACCGTAGCGCATCGCCAGCGCCACGGCGGCGCGCCCGGACAGGCGGGCTTCCAGCGCAGTGGCCAGGTCACCGCTCAGCCAGGCCAGCGGCGATCCGCGCTCGGTCCAGATGCTGCGGTACAGCGCCGCGGAACGGGGTGCGCGAAACGGCAGGATGAGTCCGTACAGGATCGGGAACCAAAGCGCGCGCGGCAGCTCGACCACGCGACGATCGGCGAGGAACTCTGCAAGATAGCGGCGCAATGCGCGAGGTTCCGGAGATTCCGGAGTTCCGAGGTTGACCAGCAGCACGCCGCTGCGCGGCCCGGGGCCGCCGGCGGGGTCGGTGGAGGACGGGAGATCGGGCATGGGATTCCAGGGCGCTGACGGACGCGTGGCAACTCGCAGCGACGCCGCAAAGCGCGCGTCGGCATTGATTGGGCGTGGGAAAATGCTATGCTCGCGCACAGCGCCCGTGATTTCACACTAGAGGCGCAGTGACGACGCCCCCAATACTAATCGAAGGACGACACAGATGCGTCCCTGCTTGTGCCGACGGCTACTGGCCGCGCTGATCTGCCTGCTTCCCCTTCCCCTGCTGGCCGCCCCGCTGGCCTACGTTTCCGCGTGGAACACGCTGTATCGCCTTGATCTGGCCACCGGCCAGGCCACGCCGATCGGCACCGGCATCGGTTTCAACGACGTGGAAGGGCTGGCCATTGCACCCGACGGAACGCTCTACGGCGTAGCCGATGGTACTGCCGGCAGCGGATCGGCCACGACCGATTTCCTGATCCGCATCGATACCCACAGCGGCCGGGGCACTCTGGTCGGCGCGCTGCCCGGCCTGCAGGACACCGGCCCCAACGGCCAGCTCGACTACGGCCTGACCTTCACCTGCAACGGGCGCCTTTGGGCATCGTCCGACACCACCGGGCAACTCTGGGAAATCAACCCGTCCGACGCCTCCGTACGGTGGGTCGGCGACACCGCCGCGCCGCTCACGGGCCTCGCCGGGCTGGGAAACCAGCTCTGGGGCATCGGCGTGCAAAACGGCTTCGGCTATCGGGAGCAGCAGGCGCTTTATCGCATTGATCCCTTGACCGCCGCAGCGACGCGCATCGGCAGTCTCGAGGTCAACGACACCCTCAGCAGCGGCGGCGCGGATTTCGATTCCACGGGCACGCTCTGGGCCACGCTGGACTCCCAGCCGCCCGACGTGAACCGGCCAACCCGCCTCGCGCGCATCGATCTGAACACCGGCCGCGCCGAAGTCATCGGGCCGATCCGCGGCATCCTGGAGAACGTCAGCGTGCGCGGCATGGCCATCGCACCGCCCGTCGGCTGCACCGGCAGCGGCACATCCGGCACCCCGATCCAGTCGGTGCCCGGTCCGGGTGCGCCGATGCTGCTGTTGCTGGGATGGGCCGCCGCCCTGTTCGGCGCGCGTCGCCTGCATCGCGCGCGCTGAGCACAGCTGCGGCGCATGCCGCCTTGATTTGGGCGGGGATTCATTCCCGCGGCGGCATACTCGCCGCGATTCCCCTTCATATCCCACGGAGGCGCCATGTCCCGCATTCTGCTTTCGATCCTCCTGCTGCTCGGCGCAGGCGCACTCTCAACCTCCGCACTCGCGCGGCCCACCGAAGACGAGCATCTGCAGCTGGCGGTGAAGGTGCTCGATGAAGTCATGCGGATGCCCGAGCACGCCATCCCGCACCGGCTGCTGAGCGACGCCTACGCGATCGCCGTGATCCCCGAAGTCGTCAAGGCAGGCCTGGTGATCGGCGGACGCCACGGCCGCGGGGTCATTTCCGTGCGTCAGGCCGACGGCAGCTGGAGCACGCCGAGCTTCATCAGCCTCACCGGTGGCAGCATCGGCTTCCAGGCCGGCGTGCAGGCCACCGACGTGGTTCTGGTGTTCCGCTCCGAGCGCGGCGTCGACTCCATCGTCAACGGCAAGTTCACCCTCGGGGCGGATGCGGCGGTTGCCGCCGGCCCGGTGGGCCGCATGGCCCAGGCGTCCACCGACGGCCAGCTGAAGGCCGAAATCTACTCCTACTCACGCTCGCGCGGCCTCTTTGCCGGCGTGGCGCTGGACGGCGCGGTCCTGTCGATCGACCATCGCGCCAACGCCCGCGCCTACGGGCGCGACACCACGGCGCGCGCCGCCTTCGAAGGCCGTGTGAAGAAGGCCCCGCCGACCGTCGTGGATTTCCGCGACCGGCTGGAGGAATACGGCGCCCGCTGAGCTGCCGCCCCGGCGGCGCCTGCGCTATCCTGCGTTCCTTAATTCTTTCAGGAGGCATACGCCATGGGCAGCTTCAGCATCTGGCACTGGCTGATCGTGCTTCTGGTCGTGGTGCTGCTGTTCGGCACCAAGAAGCTGCGCAACGTGGGTTCGGATCTCGGCAGCGCGATCCGCAGCTTCCGCAAGGGCCTGCAGGAAGACGAGGCGGCGGACAAGAAGCTCGACGACACCTCGGGCCAGAGTGCCGAACAGGCGGCGCGCAAGGCGCCCGCCGAAGCCAAGGGCGACTGACCGGCGCGGGCTGCGACGATGTTCGAGGTCAGCCTGATCGAACTGGCCGTGATCGGACTGGTGGCCCTGCTCGTGCTCGGCCCGGAACGGCTGCCGCGCGCCGCGCGCATGGCCGGGCTCTACCTGCGCAAGGCGCGCGCCACCTGGTATTCGATCCGCGCCGACATCGAGCGTGAACTTGCCACCGATGACCTCAAGCGTGCGATGAAGGACACCCGGAAAAGCCTTCTTTCGGCACCAACGGCATCCGCCGCGGTGCGCGAGCCTGCCGAGGCGCCGGCTTCGGAAGAAAGCGCGCCTTCCGAGGCAAGTGCGGCCGATGCGGATCGTCCGGCCGATGCGCGCGATTCCGGGACGGTGGGCTGACCCGTGGGTTCGGCCGAGACCGACACCGAACAGAGCCTGATCGGCCACCTGGTCGAACTGCGCGCGCGCCTGCTGCGCGCCGTGCTGGCGGTGCTGGCCATCTTCATCGCCCTGCTGCCGTTCGCCAACCGCATCTACACCCTGCTGTCCGAACCGCTGCGCGCCAAGCTGCCCGTCGGCACCCAGATGGTCGCCATCGACGTCGCCAGCCCGTTCCTCACGCCGATCAAGCTGGCTCTCTTCGTGGCCCTGATCCTGGCCATGCCGGTGGTGCTCTATCAGCTCTGGGCCTTCGTCGCGCCGGGGCTGTACCGCCACGAGCAGAAGCTGGCGCGCCCGCTGCTGGTGTCGGCTGTGCTGCTGTTCTACGTCGGCTGCGCTTTCGCCTACTTTCTGGTGCTGCCGGCGGTGTTCGGCTTCCTCACCGGCGTCGCGCCCGAGGGCGTGGCGATGATGACCGACATCAGCCGCTACCTCGACTTCGTGCTGGTGCTGTTCCTGGCCTTCGGATTCAGCTTCGAGGTTCCGGTGGCCGTGGTGATCCTGGTGCTGCTGGGCTGGGTGAGCGTGGAGCAGCTGCGCGAATCGCGCGGCTACGTCATCGTCGGCGCCTTCGTGGTGGCCGCCGTCATCACCCCACCGGACGTCATTTCCCAGCTCATGCTGGCCATCCCGATGTGCCTGCTCTATGAAATCGGGCTGCTGGTGGCGCGCTCCATCGCCCGCCATCCCGAGCCCAGCGCGCCCACCGACAGCGAGTGACCGGGCATGGAACGCTACGAGCGCATCAATCTCCTGCACCGCCGCCTGAGCCAGGCGCGGGTGCCCGTGCCCTTGCAGCGCCTGATCGAGGAACTGCAGTGCTCACGCGCCACCGTGTACCGCGACGTGGCCTTCCTGCGCGACTTCCTCGGCGCGCCGGTCGAAACCTCGGACGATCCGCCCGGATACCGCTACGACACGGCCGAGGCCGACCGGTTCGAGCTTCCCGGCCTTTGGCTGAGCCCCGACGAGCTGCATGCGCTGCTGGCCACCCACCAGCTGCTGGACCGCTCCGGTGCGGGCGGATTCCTCAGCGACGCGCTGGAACCCATCCGCGAGCGCATCGACCAGCTGCTGGCCGAACAGGCCGGCGGAAAGCGCTGGCCGGTGGAACGCGTTCGTGTCATCAGCAGCGGAACCCGGAGCCTGGACCAGGCCGCATTCCGCGCCGCCGCCGGTGCCGTACTCCAGCGCCGGCGCCTGGCCTTCCGCTACCGCGCACGTTCCACCGGCGCCACCACCCAGCGTACCGTCTCACCGCAGCGCCTGACCCACTACCGCAACAACTGGTACCTCGACGCCTTCGATCACGAACGCCAGGGGCTGCGCAGCTTCTCGCTCGACCGCATCGATCAGGCGCGTCCGCTCGACGAGCCGGCCATCGACCTGCCCGAGGCCGAACTCGACCAGCACCTGGCCTCCAGCTACGGCATCTTCTCCGGCCCGCCCAAAGCCTGGGCCACCGTGGTTTTTTCCGCCGATGCCGCGCGCTGGGCCGCGGAAGAGCGCTGGCACTCCCAGCAGCAGGGACGCACCCTTCCCGACGGGCGCTACGAGCTGCGCCTGCCCTACAGCAGCTCGCGCGAACTCCTGATGGACGTACTGCGCTACGGCCCCGACGCCACCGTGGTGGAACCGGCCAGCCTGCGCGCCGAGGCGCAGATCCGCCTGCGCCTGGCGTTGGGGAACTACGCAGGCTGAAACGCCTGCACGGTCACGCGCGCGGCATGAACGACATCAGCGCCTCCGACCTCAAGACCATCCTGCATTCCCGGCGGGCCAACATCTACTACCTGCAGCACTGCCGCGTGCTGGTCAACGGCGGCCGCGTCGAATACGTCACCGACGCCGGCAAGCGATCGCTGTACTGGAACATCCCCATCGCCAACACCACGACGGTGCTGCTGGGTACGGGCACATCGATCACTCAGGCCGCGATGCGCGAGCTGGGCAAAGCCGGCGTACTGGTCGGCTTCTGCGGCGGTGGTGGCACGCCGCTGTTTTCCGCCAACGAGATGGACGTCGAAGTGGCCTGGTTCTCGCCGCAGAGCGAGTACCGTCCTACCGAATACCTGCAAGCCTGGGTACGGTTCTGGTTCGACGACGACCTGCGCCTGCACGCCGCCAAATCGCTCCAACGCGCCCGCCTCGCACGCTTGCGCGAACAGTGGTCGCATCGTCACCTGCGCGACGCAGGTTTCAGCATCGATACCAAGCCACTCGACGAACTGATCGAGCGCAGCGCGCGGCACATCGAACTGGCACAGGACACCATCGCACTGCTGACGGAAGAAGCACGACTGACCAAGGCACTGTTCAAACTTGCCGTGGATGCTGTCGGCTATGGCGACTTCACCCGCGCCAAGCGGGGCAGCGGCACGGACCCCGCCAACCGCTTCCTGGACCATGGCAACTATCTGGCCTATGGCCTTGGCGCGACAGCCACCTGGGTGCTCGGCTTGCCGCACGGGTTGGCCATATTGCACGGCAAAACCCGACGCGGCGGCCTGGTGTTCGACGTTGCCGATCTGGTCAAGGACGCCAGCATCCTGCCGCAAGCCTTCCTCTCGGCCATGCGCGGCGACGACGAGCAGCAGTTCCGCCGCAATTGCATCGAAGCGTTGACGCACAGCGAATCGCTGGACTTCATGATCGACACGATCAAAGCCATCGCGCTCGATACCGCCTCACGGACCAGCAAAGCGGACTCATCGGCATGAACATCCTGCTGGTGGCCCAATGCGACAAGCGTGCGCTCTCCGAAACCCGCCGCATCCTCGATCAATTCGCCGAACGTCGCGGAGATCGCACCTGGCAAACGCCGATCACCGAGGCCGGCCTGGAGACCCTGCGCAAGCTATTGCGCAAGACCGCGCGCAAGAACACCGCCGTCGCCTGCCACTGGATACGTGGCCGCGATCATTCCGAATTGCTGTGGATCGTCGGTGATGCGCGTCGATTCAACGCAGAAGGGGCCGTCCCCACCAACACCACCGTGCGCAACGTCTTGCGCCGCGAAGACGAGAACGACTGGCACAGTGCGCAGGACATCCGCCTGCTCGCACAACTGGCCGCGCTGCTGCACGATCTCGGCAAGGCCAGCGTGGCCTTTCAGGAGCGATTGAAGGGGGTTCGCACCGAGCGCAACCGCTATCGCCACGAGTGGGTGTCATTGCGACTGTTCCAGGCCTTCGTCGGAGATGACGACGACGGAGGCTGGCTGCAGCGGCTGGCCAATGTGGATGTCTGCGACGAACAGGCATGGACCTCGCCAGACCGCTACCAGCGCGACGGACTGGATGCCCGCGATCCTTATCCGTTCAAGCGCATGCCGCCCGTTGCAGCGGCCATCGGCTGGCTGATCGTGAGTCATCACCGGCTTCCCGCCGCACCGCCCAAGCCCCTGGGCAATGAAAAGATCAGGTGGGGAAAGCGCGTCAACCATTTCGAACAGGGCTGGCTGCGCTCACCGCTGGAGCACGTTTGTCACGAATGGAACGAACTGGAAACTCCTTCCACCCGCGAGGAGATCGAACCGTACTGGAATCCCGGGGGCATTCTTCCCGTCATCGACGCGACCTGGCGCAAGCAGGCCGCACGCATCGCCAAACGCCTGCTGGAGCGATGCCATGCGCGCACAGGTGATGCTCCCTGGATGGAAAATCTCTACGTCATGCATCTGGCCCGCCTGTGCCTGATGCTGGCCGACCATGACTACTCGCGCCTTGGTGTGGATAGTGACGGAAGGCATGTCGAAGCGCGACGCGCTTTCATGCGCGAGGATCAAACGCTGTACGCCAATACCCGCAAGCCGCGCGGCTCGGCCACTTCCGTTCCCAATCAGTCACTGCTGGAACACCTGCTCGGCGTAGGTCACACCGCTGGCCTGGTAGCACATGCCCTGCCGGGTTTCGAGCACCACCTTCCCCGGCTCGCCAACCATCGCGGCCTGCGCAAGCGAAGCACCGACCCGCGCTTCGCGTGGCAGGACAAAGCCTTCGACGCCGCCACAGCGATGCGCGAAACCGCCGCCGGGCAGGGTGCCTTCGTCGTCAACATGGCTTCCACCGGCTGCGGCAAGACGCTGGCCAATGCCCGCATCCTGTACGCACTCGCCGACCCGCAACGCGGTCTGCGCGCCAGCTACGCGCTGGGCCTGCGCACCCTCACACTGCAAACCGGACGCAGTTACCGCAAGGATTTGCATCTGGGCGAAGACGAGCTGGCGGTATTGGTTGGTGGCTCGGCCAGCCGCGCCTTGTTCGAGTTCCACGAGCAGCAGGCCGAATCTTCCGGCTCGGCATCACAGCAAGCACTGCTGGAAGAAGACAGTCACGTGCTCTACGACGGCAATGAAACCCACCACCCCCTGCTGTCACGCGCCCTTGCCGATAGAGACATCCGCAAACTGATCTCCGCACCCATGCTGGTCTGCACCGTCGATCACCTGGCGCCGGCCACCGAAAGCCTGCGTGCCGGCCGCCAGATCGCCCCAATGCTGCGCCTGATGAGCAGCGATCTTGTTCTGGACGAACTGGACGACTACGACCTCGATGATCTTCCCGCACTGACCCGCCTGATGCACTGGGCGGGAATGCTGGGTACACGCGTGATTTTGTCCTCGGCGACGCTGCCGCCCGCATTGCTGGAAGGCATGTTCCAGTCCTATCGGGCGGGACGAAGGATGTATCGCCGCAATCGTGGACCCGACGGGGGAAGCGAGGCTTGCGTGGAAGTGCCATGCCTGTGGGTGGACGAGTTCGGAAAGCCGTTGTCACACGCCTGCCCGGACGCATCGACATTTGCCAATGCCCACGCCCGTTTCGTCGATCAGCGCATACGAAAACTCGAAGCGCATGAACCACTTCGCATCGTGCAACTCTGGCCGCTCTCCATCGCCACCAACCAGAAGCAGGATGTCATTCGCACGCAATTCGCCGCACAGGTGCGCAAGGCCTGCGTGGCGATGCATCACGCCCATGCGCGACACGATGTCATTACCGGTCAGCGTGTGAGCTTCGGCCTGGTACGCATGGCGAACATCGACCCAATCCTCGATGTGGCACGCGAACTGCATCGTCTCGGCGCATTGGATGGCATGCACATCCATCTATGCATCTATCACGCACGCTTCCCGCTGGCGCAGCGTTCTGCCATCGAGCGCATGCTTGATACCGTCTTCGATCGGCGCAATGCAGAGGTCGTCTGGCAGCACCCATCGGTTCGCACCGCGATCGACAGCGTGCCCAACAGCGAGCACATGTTCGTGGTGCTCGCGTCTCCTGTCTGTGAAGTCGGCAGGGACTGGTGCGCGGACTGGGCGGTTGCCGAGCCATCGTCGATGCGCTCGCTGATCCAGCTTGCCGGGCGCGTGCAGCGTCACCGCCGCGAGCCACCGGCCTCGGCCAACGTGGTGGTCTTCGACACCAACATCAAGGCGCTGGAAACGGCGGGCACGGGAAAACCCGCGTTCTGGCGGCCCGGCTTCGAGGATGGCGACCGCTTCCTGCTGGCTTCCCATCGCCTCCACGCCCTTTGGCCCGATGCGGACGGGAAGCGCATCGATGCAATTGCCCGCATCCGTGCGCGTCCCGCGCCGGAACGGCACCCGGCATGCAACTGGATCGATCTCGAACACGCACGCATGGACGCGGCGATGCAGCCGCTGCCCGAAACCACGCCCCTCCCAGCACCCACGTCGGGACGCCGTCGCGCCGGTTCCAGCGGACACGCCTGGCAGTGGCAGCGCGACCTTGCCGCCCCCGGCTGGCAATTCCCGCAAGCCATGCTGCTCGGCGTACTCGCACAGCAACAGCCCTTCCGCGAGGACAATCACCCCCGTACCACGCTGGTGTTCCTGCCCGACGAAGACGAGGGCACCCTGGTCATGCATCGAGTCGAAGACAAACTGGAGAACGCCGGACAAAGCCCGTTTGTGGAAGCCGCCCGCTACGACATTTCCCTCGGCCCGCCGAGCGGCGTCCTTCCGTGGGGGTTGATGGACTTTCCGCACCTGATGGAGCGGCTGCGCGAACTGGCCGAAGCCGAAGACATTTCGCTGCACGATGCGGCGTGCAGGTTCACCACTGTCCAAGTACGTTCAAGCGACCAGGGCTGGCTCTGGCACCCGTGGCTGGGCATCACACCCCGCCGCTGACCCTGTGCTCAACGCCAAGGGTCGATCACGTCGATGTCGCAACCCTCGAAGTCCCGCACGTTGCGGGTTGCCAGCATCGCGCCACGTGAGTGCACGATGCCTGCGATCATGGCATCCGGCTGCTTGACCGGACGCCCCTGCAAGCGACGCATGGCGGTGAACGCGGCATAGGCATCCGCCGCATCACTGTCATAGGGCAACACGCGACCGGCCATGTCCGTGGTGAAGATGGCCTCCACCTCCTGCAACAGGCTTTCACGACGACGGCCCGCCGGAAGGATGCGCACGCCGTAGAGCATTTCGCCATGCGAAATCGCAGTCGTGAACAACGCCTCTGCCGCCTGCCGCTCCAACCATGCCACCACCCTCGGCTCCGGCACCGGGCGGAGCAATTCGGACAGCACGTTGGTGTCCAGCACGATCACTCATCGTACCCGGGCTGCTGAAATCCGGCGGCTCACGCATCGGCTCACGCTCCGGCAGCTCCAGCTCGACGCCACCAAACCGTTCCACCCGGGCGCGAATCGCCCTGACCAGTGCGGCCCCGGTATTGGCTCCAGCAGGCGCACTCAGCGCCGAGCGCAGGATGCTCCGAGCTTCCTCCTCCATCGAACGCCCATGCTGCGCCGCCCGCACACGCAGGCGCGCCTTCACGTCGTCATCGAGGTTGCGGATGGTCATGGTGGCCATGGGGATGCCCTCTGAAAATGACTGCAATGCTTTCATTGTAGTCACTCCATCCACGAAAAAGCTGCCTTCGCGGCAGAAATACCGCCATTCCATTCTTCTGAGCTGCTTCTTCAGCAGTACAGCCATTCCATTGGTTAATTATGGTACTGTCATCCGTGCTCAGCAGCAAGCATGCCATCTCACCCAATGAGACAGCCTTCTCTTACAACACCAGCACCACCCAACCCGAGGCCGAGGAATGACCGAACTGACAGAGAGAGGAAAACTGTTCCGCGCCGCCATCACCGGCTTCATCGACGCCCGGCGGGAAGCCAAGCTGAAAGACAAGGAAGACGATGCCGGGGCAGCTTCAAAGTACGAATACGCCACCTGGCTGGCTGATGCCGCCCGCCGTGTCGGCCAGATCCAGGCCGTCACCCATGTGTTGAAGGCCACCCATCCGGACGCGCGCGGCAGCAGCCTGCATATCCAGCCTGCCAACCTGCCCCGGCGCGACGAAATCGGCAGCCACGTCCTCGGTGCCGATTTCGTTGAGGATGTAGTTGGCAATGCCGCGGCGCTGGACGTGTTCAAGTTCCTGCGCACCGAAGTGGACGGCAAACGCCTACTGGACTGGATGCAGACCAACGACACCGATCTGAAAGCCGCGCTTTCCGCTGATACCGAAATCGCTACGCAGTGGATGAGCGCTTTCACATCCTTGATGCGCCAGGAAGAAAGCGCCACCACGCACCCCATGGCAAAACAGGTCTACTGGCTCTGTGGCAACGATCCTCTGGAAGACGATCAGTACCACCTGCTGCAACCCATGTTCTCCAGCTCGTTGGCGCATGCCGTGCATGCCGACATACAGGACGCACGGTTCGGCGAAGCCAACAAACAGGCACGCACGGCATTCCGGCAAAAGCAGCCTTCCGAAGTCGTCTACCGCGACTACCGCAACCTGGTCGCGCGCAAGCTCGGCGGTACCAAGCCACACAATATCAGTCAGCTCAACAGCGAGCGCCACGGCATAAACTACCTGCTTCCCTCATTGCCACCGTCCGCGCGGAAGCCATCCGGCATGAACCTGCTCAAGCAGGCGTCCGCCTTCGATAGCCTGATCTGGTTTGGCGGGATGCGCGAACTGGTACGTACGCTGATCGAATTCCTCGACGACGATCCCCCGCCAACGATGGAAACCCGAAAGCGGCGGGAAACCATCGAACAGGCCATTGCAGGTGAGTTGGCGATGTTCGGTGTCGCCGTGCGCGGCCAGTACACCGCCGGGTGGACACGCGACCCGGCCTGCCGTCTTCCCGAATGCGAGCAACTGTGGCTCGACCCGGATCGCGTCGAACTGCCGGTACGCAACGACCCGGAAAACCCGCAATGGGCGCAAGAAGACGAAGCCTTCAATGCCGCCTACGAAATGGGGGACTGGCCGAACGCGGTTGCCGAGCGATTCGGCAACTGGCTCAACGCGCGCCTGCACAAGGCCGGATTGCTGGACGCCTCCCTGCCCGAACGCAACCACTGGGCAGGGACCGCAATCCTCGACGTCACTTGGCCGGTGCCGATGAAACGCCGAGCGACGGGAGGTGTGGCATGAGCACCTGCCCGAGGTTCACCCATCTGCTGGTAGTGCCACACCTGCACGTCCAGAACGCCAATGCCATCTCCAGCCCGCTGACCCACGGCTTCCCGTCGATGACCGCCTTCCTCGGGTTGATGTGGGCATTGGAACGCAAAGCATGCAGCCTTGGCATCGACCGGATGGCCTTCAATGCCGTGGGCGTGGTCAGCCACGGCTGGCAGGAACAAGTAACCGAAGGAGGTTTCGTCAAATCGTTCCGGCTCACCCGCAACCCGGTGGACAAGGACGGCAGTACCACCGCCATCGTCGAAGAAGGCCGCATCCATCTCGACCTGAGCCTTGTCTTTGCACTGAACGCCGAAGATTGGCCCGAAGACCAGCGCCAATCCGACGTATCCACAATTGCCAACCTGATTTCAGGCATGCGCATTGCTGGCGGCACCGTGCTTGCGCCAGACAAACCGCGGCAGCGCCGCTATCAACCTTTCCTTGCAGACTTCACTGGCGATGGCAACAACCGACACCGCAACTTCCGTGAAGCCTGCGTGCGCTTGCTCCCCGGCTCGGCCCTGGTGGCACGCGACGACCTGATCGACCAGAGGCTTTCGCAATTGCAGGCCAGCAATCCGACAGCAACTCGCCTGGATGCCTGGCTGTCACTGTCACGAACCGACTGGCATTACACCGATGGCGGCTGGCAAGGCAGCCGCCGGAAGGGCAGCGGCTGGATCGTCCCGATCCCGGTCGGCTACGGCGCAGTGTCGGCACTGCATCCCGCCGGAAGCGTGCGCAACGCCCGCGACGGCAAAACCCCTTTCTGTTTCGTCGAAAGCCTGTATTCGGCAGGTGAATGGATCGGCCCGCATCGCCTGCATTCGCCGCAACAACTGCTCTGGTACGCCGACAGCCGGCCCGGTGATGGTCTGTACCGCTGCCGCAACGACTACACACCCGCCATCGCATCCATCGATACGCCCTGAACATCCCTGCATTCCATACGACAAGGACTCCATCATGAGCAAGCAAGTCACCAAGACCGCATCCGTTCTCTCCTTCGAACGCAAGCTCGACCCGTCCGATGCGCTGTTTTTTTCTGGCACGTGGGCATCCCGCGACAACGCCGCGAACTGGCCCGCCGTATCGATCCATGAAAAGTCCGTGCGCGGCACGATTTCCAACCGCCTCAAGACCGCCGGACAGGATCCGGCCAAGCTCGATGCCGCCATCCAGAACCCTAACCTGCAAACCGTGGATGTCGCCGCCCTGCCCGCCAATTCAGATGCCGACACGTTGAAGGTTCGCTTCACCCTGCGCGTACTCGGCGGTACCGGCCAGCCGTCTGCCTGCAACGACGCCGCCTATCGTGAAAAACTGTTCGCCGCCGTTGGCGGCTATGTGCAGAAGCACGGTTTCACCGAGCTGGCACGACGCTACGCCGCCAACCTCGCCAATGGCCGCTTCCTGTGGCGCAACCGCATCGGTGCCGAGCAGGTGGAAGTGCAGGTGGCGCATCTCAAGGAGGGTGTCGCAGCGACTACCTGGACGTTCGATGCGTTGTCACACTCGTTGTCCGACCTCACCGCTCCCTCAGCGGAGGCAGCGAACGTACTGCAACTTGCCGACCTGATCGCTTCGGGACTGGCTGGCGACAACCATGTCCTGTTGCAGGTCACGGCATTCGTACGCCTCGGTGCGGGCCAGGAAGTGTTCCCTTCGCAAGAGCTGATCCTCGACCGCAGCCGTGGCGACAAGAGCAAGACGCTGTATCACGTGTCCGACGTTGCCGCGATCCACTCGCAGAAGATCGGCAACGCCCTGCGCACCATCGACACCTGGTACCCGGAAGCCGCAGACAACGGTCCCATCGCCATCGAACCCTATGGTTCGGTCACAACACAGGGCAAGGCGTACCGGCAGCCGAAGGAGAAGATGGATTTCTACAACCTGCTCGACAACTGGATCCTCAAGGACAAGGCACCCGAGCCGGAGCAACAGCACTTCGTCATCGCCACCCTGATCCGCGGCGGTGTGTTCGGCGAGGCGGGCTGAAGCCATGACCAGTCACTACATCGACCTGCGGGTGCTGCCCGACCCGGAAACCAGTCCGGCACAGCTGTTGGGCACGCTATACGATCGACTACATCTGGCCCTGGTACAGCAGCGACTGGACACCTTGGGCGTCAGCTTCCCGCAATACAGCACCAACCCTCGTTCCATCGGAAGCGTACTGCGCCTGCACGGCAATGACGCATCCCTGCGCCACCTCATGCAAACCGACTGGCTCAAGGGTATGCGCGATCATATCCGGATGTCGGAAGTCGCTCCTGCCCCGATGGATGCATCCCATCGCACCGTGCATCGCCGGCAATTCAAGACCAACGTCGAACGCATGCGCCGTCGCCGCATGCGACGAAAGGATGAAACCCCAGAACAAGTCGCCGAAGCCATTCCATCCACCGTCGAGCGGCATCCCACCCTGCCCTACCTTCACCTCCACAGCCGAAGCACCGGACAGCCGTTCCACCTGTTCATTGCTTTGGGATCGCTACAGCAGGAAGCCGTACCGGGGCGCTTCAATAGTCATGGTTTGAGCAGAACCACCACCATTCCGTGGTTTTGACCCTTTTTCAGGGTCGCCCAGAGGCTCATTGAAAATCAAACACTTGGAGTTGGCCTCAGCACTTTGGTCAATGCTCGTTTTTTTGCGCATCCGTGTGGCCCCACAAGGCCTGCATGGCTGGAAGTGTCTAGTTCGCTGCCGCACAGGCAGCTCAGAAATGGCGGCCGAAGATGAAAAGCAGGCCCGGCGGGTTCGCTGCCGCACAGGCAGCTCAGAAAACCATCGGCCACGTTGTAGACGACCGTTCCGGGTTCGCTGCCGCACAGGCAGCTCAGAAATGCGGAGCCGCCGTCATGCGGATCGTCCTGTGGTTCGCTGCCGCACAGGCAGCTCAGAAACGATCGCACGCGAGCACGCCCGCCGCCTCGCCGTTCGCTGCCGCACAGGCAGCTCAGAAAATGTCGGGCGCGCAGGCCTTCGATTCGATGCTGTTCGCTGCCGCACAGGCAGCTCAGAAATCGCGGGCCAACGCGACGATCATCCGCTCGATGTTCGCTGCCGCACAGGCAGCTCAGAAACGATGGCGGACGCGAGATCATCGGGCTCAACCGTTCGCTGCCGCACAGGCAGCTCAGAAATCGCGCAGCAGTACCAGCGCGTGCTCGACCAGGTTCGCTGCCGCACAGGCAGCTCAGAAACGTGACTCCCGCTCGACTGCGGCGATTCGTTCGTTCGCTGCCGCACAGGCAGCTCAGAAAGCCCGCCGATGGGCCGGTCTGGAGCCAGATCGGTTCGCTGCCGCACAGGCAGCTCAGAAATTGCCTTGAAGCGTGAGGTGGACTTTGTTCATGTTCGCTGCCGCACAGGCAGCTCAGAAATGCGAGGGGCGCGGAGCGGTGGAGCTGGTAGCGTTCGCTGCCGCACAGGCAGCTCAGAAAAAGAGGTGCAATCGGCGTCTGTTGCAGCTCGCGTTCGCTGCCGCACAGGCAGCTCAGAAATGCATGATGAGGTACGCCTTGATGCCGTAGCCGTTCGCTGCCGCACAGGCAGCTCAGAAAAACCCCGAGCACATGTGCGACGGCGTTGTCCTGTTCGCTGCCGCACAGGCAGCTCAGAAAGTCGGCAGCACGGAGCTGCGCGATGACGGCGAGTTCGCTGCCGCACAGGCAGCTCAGAAAGTCAGGCGTCAGGCTTGCAACCGCTGGCAACTGTTCGCTGCCGCACAGGCAGCTCAGAAAACCACGCTGGCCGCGGCGAAGCGCGCCGCCACGTTCGCTGCCGCACAGGCAGCTCAGAAACCGGCATCCCGCCGGTTGGGGCAGGGAGCATCGTTCGCTGCCGCACAGGCAGCTCAGAAACCAGCCGTACCAGTCTCCGCGAGCAGCACATCGTTCGCTGCCGCACAGGCAGCTCAGAAAAGCGCAGAGCTTGCGCCGCTGTGCGGCCTGGAGGTTCGCTGCCGCACAGGCAGCTCAGAAATTTGCGCCGTTGCGGCTCTCCCGTTGTCCTACCGTTCGCTGCCGCACAGGCAGCTCAGAAATCTGCTGGAGGCTCGGGCGCATCGGCACGCTGGTTCGCTGCCGCACAGGCAGCTCAGAAACCAGCACCCAGCGCGTTACCGACGTCGTGACGGTTCGCTGCCGCACAGGCAGCTCAGAAATTTGCGCCGTTGCAGCGCTCCCGTTGTCCTACGTTCGCTGCCGCACAGGCAGCTCAGAAAATCAGGCAGAGGGTCCGGGGCTCGGAGCGCCAGTTCGCTGCCGCACAGGCAGCTCAGAAACTCCGCGCGGTGCCGGTATCGGCCGCGCCGGCGTTCGCTGCCGCACAGGCAGCTCAGAAATATACCGTGGCGCTGCGGTGCTGGGGTATCCAGTTCGCTGCCGCACAGGCAGCTCAGAAAAGCTCCGGCTGCATCCGCTTGCCGTTGTCGCCGTTCGCTGCCGCACAGGCAGCTCAGAAACCCAAAGCGCCGAACGCGATCGCGCGGACAGTGTTCGCTGCCGCACAGGCAGCTCAGAAATACACCGCCGCCGAGCAGGCCCGCCTGACCCAGTTCGCTGCCGCACAGGCAGCTCAGAAAGAGCAGACGCTGGGTGACAACCTGGTGCCCACGTTCGCTGCCGCACAGGCAGCTCAGAAAAGGGCGGTGTTGATGCGGTTGCGCTCGGCCTGGTTCGCTGCCGCACAGGCAGCTCAGAAATGTCGCCCGCCAGTCACGCTGTCGCCGCGCAGGTTCGCTGCCGCACAGGCAGCTCAGAAATTAAATCGGGGAACATTCGCCGAGGGCATGACGTTCGCTGCCGCACAGGCAGCTCAGAAAAATATAAGGGAAACAGCCGCGCCGTGTGGTTCGTTCGCTGCCGCACAGGCAGCTCAGAAAACCGGACGACCCTACGCAGTGGGCCGTCACTTGTTCGCTGCCGCACAGGCAGCTCAGAAATCGCGATGGGTGTCGGCAAAGCTGGCCGGCAGGTTCGCTGCCGCACAGGCAGCTCAGAAACACACTGGCCATCGCGGGCCTGCTGGTGCTGGTTCGCTGCCGCACAGGCAGCTCAGAAACATCGAACATGCCTGCGGCAGCATGATGAGCGGTTCGCTGCCGCACAGGCAGCTCAGAAACGGTGATGCTGCTGCCCTTGCTGGACAGCACCGTTCGCTGCCGCACAGGCAGCTCAGAAATGAGCCCGGACCAGGCAGCTGAGGCGGCCCGCGTTCGCTGCCGCACAGGCAGCTCAGAAAATCCGATGCTTGTGCAATCCTCACCTCCGCTTGTTCGCTGCCGCACAGGCAGCTCAGAAAACGTCCAGATCGGTGAGCCGGTGCGGGTCGGTGTTCGCTGCCGCACAGGCAGCTCAGAAAATGACCGACATCGACACCGGCACGCTTCAGGTGTTCGCTGCCGCACAGGCAGCTCAGAAAAGCAGGTATTTGACGGTGGTGGATTTGAGACGGTTCGCTGCCGCACAGGCAGCTCAGAAAATCTGCAACGCCGCCGGCGTGCTCTCCGGCGAGTTCGCTGCCGCACAGGCAGCTCAGAAAAGCGTGATGCCGAGCTCGTTCGCCCAGGCGCGGTTCGCTGCCGCACAGGCAGCTCAGAAAGTCGCAATCGATGATGGGTTCGGCGACAACAAGTTCGCTGCCGCACAGGCAGCTCAGAAAATCCAAGCGTTCCGATGGTCGGCGTGTCGCCTGTTCGCTGCCGCACAGGCAGCTCAGAAATGTTGGGTTGCTGGATTCGATTGGCATACCGAGTTCGCTGCCGCACAGGCAGCTCAGAAAACGGCGGCGAATCGTCCGGCGGATCGAGGCCAGTTCGCTGCCGCACAGGCAGCTCAGAAAGTCGCCCGCAGCGATGGCACCGAGAAACAGGCGTTCGCTGCCGCACAGGCAGCTCAGAAATTCTGGCGGTGCTTCAGGCTGGCGACGGCAATGTTCGCTGCCGCACAGGCAGCTCAGAAACGCGAGGGACAGGCGCTGGTTCATGCCTTGGCCGTTCGCTGCCGCACAGGCAGCTCAGAAATCACCGACATCCAGCGCGCAGCGCGGTTTTTCGTTCGCTGCCGCACAGGCAGCTCAGAAAATCCGGCTGAGGGTCTCGATGAGCGCGGGAAAGTTCGCTGCCGCACAGGCAGCTCAGAAAATCCATATCGGACTTGAGGTGCGGGGTATCGCGTTCGCTGCCGCACAGGCAGCTCAGAAATTTCCGGCTTCTGCCGTGGCCGCCTTGCCAGCGTTCGCTGCCGCACAGGCAGCTCAGAAAAGCGGGGTGCCGTCATGGCGGTGCTGGGCGTAGTTCGCTGCCGCACAGGCAGCTCAGAAACTTGCGACACCCGGGCGCTGCATCGCTGGCTCGTTCGCTGCAGCACAGGCAGCTCAGAAAGTCGCGACCATCGCGGCCGTCGCGGCCGTCGCGTTCGCTGCCGCACAGGCAGCTCAGAAAATGATCGCCAGGAACTCCTTGGCGAACACCGTGTTCACTGCCGCACAGGCAGCCCACCAGTAATGCCGCACAGCTACGTGACGAGTGGCAGGTCGTTCGCCGCCGCACAAACATCACCTTGCCAGAAACAAAAACGGCAGGGCGTCGCCACCCTGCCGTTTTCGTATCAGTGCGTTGCCGCGATCAGAAGCCGACGTTCAGGCTCAGCCACAGGTTCCGCGACTTGTCCTTGTTGTTGTAGTCGTCCAGATACTGCGGGCTGTAAACGCCCTGCGCGTCCTGGTTCCAGAGGGTCTGGAAGCTGGTGAAGTCTTCATCCAGCAGGTTGTTGATGCGTGCGGCAAAGCTCACGTTGTCACTGAAGCGGTACTGCGCCCCCAGATGCCACACGGTGTAGCCCTTGTAGTACTGCATGTTGCCAGCGGCATCCTGCGTGCCGCGGTAACGCTCGGAACGGTTTTCGCCGATCAGCTGCATGCCGAACTTCCCGGTGATGGCCCAATCCAGCGTGGCGTTGAACATGTGCTCGGCGGTGTTGGTCAGGGGCCTGCCCTTGTTCGAGCCGCTCAATTGCTCGCTGTCGGTCCAGGTGTAGTTGGCGCGGACGGAAAGGCCATCGAAGAATTCGTAGCGACCCGCCACTTCCGCACCGCGAACGCGGGCTTCGTCGATGTTGATGCTCTGCGCGTAGGTGCCATAGCCGAGCAGCTCGTAGTCACCCAGGTTGGCGCACGGGCGCACGCCGCCGGTCTGGGCGCAGCTCAGGTTGGTTTCACCGCGTGCGATCTTGTCCTTGAAATCGTTGTTGAACACGGTGAGGTTGAAGTTGTGCCCCGCGTTGGCGGAATTCCAGTACAGCGCGATTTCGCTGTTGACGCTGGTTTCCGGCTCAAGCTCGGGGTTGCCGATGAAGGGCGTGACGCCCTGCCCGCCGAAGCCGGTCACGCCGTCGTACAGATCCGTGGTTTTCGGAGTCTTGAAGCCGGTGCTGACGCCGCCCTTGAGCACCCAGGTCTCACTCACGTTGTAGTTGGCGTACAGGCGCGGGCTGACGTGGCTGCCGAAGGTGTTGTGGTCGTCATGGCGAATGCCTGCTGTCACGGTCAGCGCGTCGGTGGGTGTCCAGTTGTCCTCGACGAACACCGACCACATCTTGTGATCCTGCACGAAGCCGGCCCCATCGTTGCCTTCTTCCATTCCGAACACGCCGTCATCCAGTTCGCCGTCGATCATCTGCCCGCCCACCACGACGTAGTGGTTCTCGCCCACCGGCATGTCGAGCTTGGCATCGAGCACGTACTGGCTGCTCTGCAAGGTGCGCTTGGGGCGAGGCAGGAAGGTCTGCACCATCAGCGCACGGCGCTCGTCCACGCTCATGCCGGCGTAGTCACCGGTGCCCTGGAAGATCTGGCGGTGCAAGAGACGCTCGTTCACTGTCAGCGGCAGGGTGCGGCCATGGTTGTCCGTTTCCACGCTCGACAACGAGACGAAGCTGCGGCCAAAGCTCCAGGCGCCATGATGGGTGATGGCCCACTGGTCGCGGGTGAACTCCTGATCCTTGGCATAACCTGCCGTCGGATTGGCACGCCACAGGCCGGCGATGCCGTCCACGGTGCCCAGCGGATAGGCTTCGTTGCCCAGGTTGTTGATGAAGGGCGTGTTGTCGTACACCTGCTCGGAGGTGTCGTAGTCGAAGATCAGGCTCTGCGAATCGGTGGGTGTCCAGCTCAGGGTGATGCCGAATTCCTTGTTGGTGTTGTCCACCGTCTTGCCGCCGCCGCCAAAGCCCAGCGAGCGCTCGAACCCGGTGCCATCGGGCGCGGTGATGATCTCGTAATCGGGCGTGGAGGCATCACGCTCATAGCGCGCACCGCGCAGGGTCAGGCCGAGAAGATCTTCGACGATCGGGCCGCTGAGGGCGAAATCCAGCGTGGTGTCCGAGCCGAAATCACTGTTTTCCTGGATGTTGTGGCCCAGCGTGGCCGAGCCCGTCCAGCGGTTGGACACCTTGCGGGTGATGATGTTGATCACGCCGCCCAGCGCATCGGCACCGTACAGCGTGGAGGCCGGGCCGCGGATCACCTCGATGCGCTCGATCATGTCCAGCGGCGGGATGTGGTTGAACTGGTTGCCGCCGAAGCTGTTGGGGTAGATGTCGCCGTGGTTGTTCTGGCGGCGGCCATCGATGAGGATGAGGGTGTAGTCCGGCCCCATGCCGCGGATGGAGATGGTCTTCTGTCCGGTCTTGTCCGAGGTCTCGCCCACGTCCACGCCTTCCAGATCGCGCACCGCGTCAATCAGGGTCATGTAAGGGCGCTTCTTCAACTCCACGCGCGTGATCACGCTGATGCTGGCCGGCGCGTCGGTGAGCTTCTGCTCGAAGCCTGCGGCGGTGACGACAACCTGATCGAGCGTGGTGGCATCTTCCGGTGCCGGGTTGGCGTGCGCGCCGGATGCGGCGAACGTCGCCAGCAGCGCAAGAGTGATGGCGTTGCGCCTCGGGGTGGGGCGCTGCGGTGCGCGCCGGGAGCGATTCAGCAGCATCGGAGGTTCCTTGGTGAGTGTCAGGGATCGTTTCGCCGGCCCGGGATGCGGACCGCGAGGGGGCGGAAGTATCGGGGGTGCGAACGGAATTGTAAACACGATCGATTCGCATTCGCTTTGACTGGCATCAAATTTCGGCCGCCGCCCACCCGTACGGCGGCTCGCAATGTCTGCAAGCCGCGCCTGGTCGATCGCCGCGTCGAGGCGCTGCGATGGCCATTCCGGCTCGTTTCCGTCACGCCAGCGCGTCCGCCCAGCGCACTTTCGCGCACAGGCGCTGCGCGGACACCGTGCAGCGGGATTCTTCCGCGACTAGGTTTCGGCCCACTGCCGCAGGAGGTTGTGATAGACCCCGGACAGCTGCAGCACTGCGCCGCTGTCCGCACCTTCGCCGCGCAGGCGGGTGAGCGCGGTGTCCATCTCCAGCAGCATCCGGCGTCGCGCGTCGTCACGCACCAGGCTCTGCACCCAGAAGAAGCTGGCCACGCGTGCGCCGCGCGTGACCGGCGTTACCTGGTGCAGGCTGGAGGACGGGTACACGATGGCATCGCCGGCGGGCAGCTTCACTTCGTGCTCGCCGTAGGTGTCGCTGATGACGAGCGCGCCGCCGTCATACTCCTCCGGCCCGCTGAGAAACAGGGTGCAGGAAACATCCGAGCGCAGCTGCTCGCCCGGCCCGACCCTCATCACGGCACCGTCGACATGAAAGCCATAGGTGCCGCCGCCGGTGTAGCGGTTGAAGCGCGGCGGCAGGATCCTGAGCGGAAGGACGGCGGCGAAGAACAAGGGATGCCGCTCCAGTGCCGCCAGCACGATGCGGCCCAGCTCGGCCTTCAGCGGCGAGCCGTCGGACAGCTGCTCGTTGCGCTTGACCTGTGCGCCCTGCGGACCGACGGTTTCGCGCCCGTCGGTCCATCGGGCCTGGTCCAGCTCGCGCCGCAGCAGCGCGAGCTCGTCTGGCATGAGCACCTCGGGAATGTGCAGCAGCATGGCGCGCTCTCCCGGGATCAGTAATGGAAGTCGGCGCTGAGCAGCACGGTGCGCGGCGCACCCGGCGTGTAGCGGTACCCGGACTTGTTGATCGCCGCGACGTAGGCCTTGTCGAACAGGTTGTAGCCGTTGAGCCGCAGGATGAGGTGATCGCTGAGCGGATAGGCCAGCATCGCGTCGTAGACCGTATGGGACTTGGTCTGCGCCGGGGTGCCGACGGCGCCGTCCGTGCCGCGATGCAGGCCGCCGGTGTAACGCACCCCGCCGCCGATGCCCAGGCCGCCCGGCAGGGTGTAGGTGGTCCAGCTGGTGAAGGCCGAATCCGGCGTGTAGCTGAGGTTGGGCGTGCCGTCGGCGGTGACGCGCGGCCCGTGGGTGACTTCGGCATCCTGATTGACGTAGCCCAGCGAGACCGTCCAGGCATCGGTGAGGTGGCCGAGTGCGCCGACTTCGATGCCCTTGACCTCCTTTTCCCCGGTCTGGGTGGGATTGCCGTGCTCGTCGAGCTGCTGGCTGTTGATCTCGTTGCCGACCCGGATCCGGAACAGGGCCAGGTTCAGCGCCAGCGTCCCGTCGAACGCCATCCACTTCGCGCCGACTTCCCAGGTGCGTGCCTTCTGCGGATCGAGGTTGGGGTTGTTGGCGCTGTTGGCGGCGCTGCTCAGGCTGAAGTTGGCGCCACCCGGCGGCTGCTGCGACAGCGCGGCATTGGCGTACAGGCTCACGCTGCGCACCGGCGCATAGACCGCGCCCAGCTTGTAGTTGACCAGGGTGTCGCGGGCACCGAGGTCGGTACTCGTGACCAGGCTGCCGTGGGCCACGCCGTCGGGACAGGCAACGCCGCCGCGCGGCAGCGGTGCTGCGGTCGTGCAGATCGCGGTCGCGAGGTAGTCGGTGTCATAGCGGTCTGCGCGCAGCCCGGCAGTGAGCAGGAACGTCTCGCCGAACCTGAGCGTATCGAAGAGATAGAGCGCGGCCGTGGTGGTTTCGCCCCGGCTTCCCGCGCCGGTGCGCGAGATGGCCGGGCCCGGCACGTTCCAGTCGGGTTCGTACAGTGCCGCGGGCGGCACGGCGCCGGAGGCCGCCAGCCCCGCGTTTTCCTGCACCTCGCGGGTGACTTCGACGCCGCTGCTCAAAAAATGCGCCACCGCGCCGGTGGCGAAGTCCAGCTGGAGGTTCAGCTGGTTGGTGAGGATGCGGTTTTCCTGATCCTTGAGGGTAAGGTTGCCGCGGCTCAGGGTGTAGGTGGACAGGTCATCGATGTCCGTCCACCTGATGGTGCCGCCCATCGGGTTGGCGGCGCTGCCGCCGGTGGACATGAAGGCGGTGAGGAAATAGTCCTGCGCGGTCCTGCCCCAGCGCAGGGTGTTGGAAAGGCGGGCGCCACCGGCAAGGTCGTGCTCCAGGCGCAGGGTGGCCATCTGCGCGGTGACGCTGTCGTTATCGTCGGCGGTGCCGTAGAAGTTCCCGGGATCCACCGGATGGCCGGCAAGCCGCTCCAGCCCCGGCTGCGGCTGCCAGCCGGACAGGCCGATCGTCGGCACGAAGCCGTCGGGGATGTTGTCCTGCCTGACGTACAGAAGATCGGCGTACAGCCGCGTGTCCGAACCCAGCCCCCAGCCGAACGACGGGGCGACACCCCAGCGACTGTTGTTCACGCGGTGACGTCCCGGCACGTCGCTGTCCTGCCACATCGCATTCAGGCGCACCGCCGACGTGCCGCCCAGCGTCTGGTTCCAGTCCGCAGTGGCGCGCTTCTGACCGTCGGCACCGCCACTCAGGGTGGCGGAGACCGCATCGCGCAGATGCGCCTCCTTGGTCACCTGGTTGATCGCGCCGGTCGGCGCGGAGCGCCCCGTATCGGTTCCTGCCGGGCCTTTGACCACCTCGATCTGCTCGATGCTGAACAGGTCGCGCGAGATCGATCCGAGATCGCGCGCGCCGTCCAGATACAGGCTGCTGGAAGTGTCGAAGCCACGCAGGTAGAGCGCATCGCCGGTGCTGGTATTGCCGTTCTCGCCGGCATAGAAGGTGCCCACGCCGGCGCTGTTGCGCAGCGCCTCGGTCAGCGTGGTCGCGCCCTGCTGGTGAAGCAGCTCCCTGCCGATCACCTCGATCGTCTGCGGCGTGTCCTGCAGGCTCTGGGTGAACTTGGGCGAAGTCACCATGCTGCGGACACCGCGCACTTCGAGCCTGTCGAGCCGGGTGGCGCGGATGCCGGACTCGGCCGCGGCATCCGCCGCATCGACAACATCAGCCGCCCCTGCCGGCAGCGCAAGAACAAGGCCAGCGGCCAGCGTGGCGGTGGGAAGGAGGCCGCGCTGTGCGGCGTGTTTGCGACTCTTGATGCAATTCATGGGGAAGACATTTCCTGGATCGGGGGCCACACGGGTATCCGGCACCCGATCGGGCGCCAGAGGCGTGGCTGGAAGGAACAGGCCGCGCCGCGCGGAGCGCGGTGCCGGCAGCATGGAATTCGCGGAAACAGGCCGCGCGAGGCGGCGTGCGCTCAGGCGCGAGGCGGCGCCTGGGCGCGATAGGCCGTAAAGGGGCGGCCTGCGGAGCTGATGGGAAAGGCAGCGATCCGATTCGCTCCGCCACATGCCGCGTGCAGCCGCGACGCCTTCGTGCAGGTGGCGTCGTCCGGCTCGGCTTCATGACCGTCGCCGGATGCAGGTGCAGGATGACCGGGAGGCGCGTGTGACGCCAGGCCAGCGGCCTCGGTCAGCGCGCCGTCGATCACGGCCGACACGGTCGGATCACCCTCCTGTCCGTGCCAGGCGAACACCAGCAGTGCGGCGATCAGCCACAGCCCGGCGCCGCGCAGCAGCGCGAGGCGGCGGACGGGTATCAGGCGGGAGAACGGCATCGGGAGCGGGGAGGAAGCGCGAAGGCGTGCAATCTGCACGTCTTCGATGCTAATAAGAATCGTTATCTTTCGCAACGAATGCCGCCACGCCCTCGCCAGCATCGCCAAGACCGCGCTGCGCTGCCGGTGGCAAGTGCTGAGCGATAGGCCGTTGACTTGTCAATGCGAATACTTATCATTTACATGCACGTCTTGCCGACCCAGCAACACCGGTGGCCGGCACATGCACCTCCGCATCAGCCGCAATGAACGGTCGCTCGGTACCCCGCCATGGCACTCTTTTCCGCACTCCAGACCCTTTCGCCGATGGACGTCACGGACGATTACGGGGCAGCGCCATTCCGCGCGGAACCCGTCGCGCCGCGATCTGGCGTCAGCCCGGGCGCAGTGCCGGTCGCAGCCAACGATCTGGCCCGCTGGTTCCCGCGCCTAGGCCCCACGCTCTGGCTGCAGCGCTGCAGCCCGCGGCGCGGCGCGGCGGCGCGACCCCCGATGCCGGAAATGAGCGCCCTGCGCGAGTGCGCGAGCCTGAGCGCACACGCGACAGTAACGCCTGGCGGGCCGCGTGAGTGGCTGTGCCTGCGCGATTCCCGGGGCGCGCAGTTGGCCAGGATGTTCCTGATTCCCGATACCGACTACTTCGCCTGGGACGAGATGTCCCGCACGCTGCGACTGACGTACGCCCCGGAAAGCCGCATGTCCCTGTGCCTTCACCAGGCGCTGGCCCGCGCCGTGCTGCTGCGTGCCGGTGCGTCGTGGCGCGCCGCCATCCTGTCATTCGAGAGCGATCCGGCGATGTCCCCACACGCGTTGACGAGCCGCTCGCCGCTGCGGCTGTCGCGGGTGGGCATGGCGCTGGCCGAACAGGTGGCGCGCGACAACGGCGCCGAGCTTTAGGGCGGAGACAGCGCCAGTTGTCAGCGGGCCCCGATCTCAATAAGATTGATTATCGTTTGCGTGCCGGAGTGGCAGCCTGCTGCCGCACCGCTGTGCCGCGATTCAGGCCCGCACTGTGCCTGCCACCGAATCGTTCGCGCGATTTTTTCCGCTACCGGCTGCACCGGCCCTGACCCTTCATCGCCCATGACCGCACCGTCGACGCCCGTATCGAGCGCCCCCGGCCAACGCGCCTGGTGGCTGCGCACGCTGCACCTGTGGCACTGGATCAGCTCGGCACTGTGCCTGGCCGGGCTGCTGCTGTTCGCGGTGACGGGCATCACCCTCAACCATGCCTCGCAGATACCCGCTTCACCCGTGACGCTGGCGCACGAGGACACCCTGCCCGAGGCGCTGCGCGCGGAGCTGGCGGCGCATGCCCGGACGCAGTCCGCGCCGGCGCCGCTGCCGACAGCGCTGCGCGAGTTCCTGCGCCTGCGCATGGGCGTGCATACGGGCCTGCGCGAAGCGGAGTGGTCGCCCGAGGAAATCTACCTGTCGCTGCCGCGGCCCGGCGGCGACGGCTGGCTGAGCGTGGATCTGGCATCGGGCGAGGTGACGGCGGAAAGCACCGACCGCGGCTGGATCTCCTACGCCAACGACCTCCACAAGGGGCGCAACACCGGGCCGGCATGGCGCTGGTTCATCGACGTGTTTTCCCTGGCCTGCCTGGTGTTCTCGATCACCGGGCTGTTCCTTCTGCAGCTGCACGCGCGCCAGCGCGGGATGACCTGGCCGATGGTCGGCCTGGGCGCACTCATCCCGCTCCTGATCGCGCTGCTCCTGGTCCACTGACTTCATTTCCCACACCGAACCCACGCCATGACTCCGACGCTACGCCTCTGCCTGCCCCTGCTGCTCGCCGCCCCGTTTGCCGGCGCCGCGCAGCTATCCATCGAAGTGGACATCCCCCAGCTCAAGGTGGCCGAATACCACCGCCCCTACATCGCCGTCTGGATCGAGCGCGAGGACGCCAGCGTCGCCGCCAACCTCGCGGTCTGGTACCAGCAGGACAAGCCCGGCCACACGGGCGACAGCGGCACCAAGTGGCTGCCGGACCTGCGCCAGTGGTGGCGCCGCAGCGGCCGCGCCCTGAGCCTGCCAGTGGACGGCGTGACGGGTGCCACGCGCCCGGCCGGCACCCACGCCATCACGCTCGACGACACTGCGGCGCCGATCAGGGATCTCGCGCCGGGCAGCTACCGGGTGGTGGTGGAGGCGGTCCGCGAAGTCGGCGGCCGCGAGCTTCTCAAGCTGCCGCTGCACTGGCCGCCCGCCGACGCGCAGGACGCCCGCGCACAGGGCGAAAGCGAGCTGGGCGCGATCCGCCTGTCTGTCACGCCCTGACTCGTCCGCCCCGCCGCTGCGGCACCCGCCGTCCGACGCACCTTTCCACACAGATTCTTCGCCAAGGAAACGCTCCCATGAATCGCATCTCCCGCTCCGTCCGTCTTTCCGCCGTGGCTCTGGCGCTGACCGCCACCGCGCTGTCTTTCTCCGCCCATGCGCACAAGGCCTGGCTGCTGCCCTCGGCCACCGTGGTCAGCGGCAATCAGCCCTGGGTCAGCGTGGACGCGGCCATTTCTAACAACCTCTACTACCCCGACCATTTCCCGCTGCGGCTGGAATCGCTCGTCATCACCGCACCCGACGGCAGCACTGTCGCCGCGCAGAATGCGCACGTGGGCAAGTACCGCAGCGTGTTCGACGTCGAGCTGACCCAGACCGGCACCTGGCGCATTGCCAGCGTCAACGCCGGCCTGTTCGCAAGCTGGGAAGAAAACGGTCAGTCCAAGCGCTGGCGCGGCAATGAGGAAACCTTCGCCGCCGAGGTTCCCAAGGATGCGAAGAACCTCCAGATCACCCGCAGCGCCGGCCGGGTGGAGACGTTCGTCACCAACGGCTCGCCCAGCACCGATGCGCTCAAGCCCACCGGTTCGGGGCTGGAGCTGGTGCCGGTGACGCACCCCAACGACCTGTTCGCGGGCGAAGCCGCCACGTTCAAGCTGGTGATCGACGGCCAGCCTGCCGCCGGCGTGGCGGTCGAGATCGTGCCCGGCGCCACGCGCTATCGCGACAATCAGGACGAGATCACCCTGAAGACCGGCGAGGACGGCGCCTTTACCGTGACCTGGCCCGCGCCCGGCATGTACTGGCTGGAAGCCGCGCTGCAGGACGACAAGGCCACGGCCCCCGCCACCCGGCGCCGCGCCAGCTACGTGGCCACGCTGGAAGTGCTGCCGCAGTAATGCGGCAGCGGTGGACGAGCGCGCATCCCGCACGCCTCGGGGCCGGCGTCCCGAGGCGCCTCGTCGCGTCCGCCGTGCGGGCCTGTGCCGTGGCCTTCGGCGGCGCGCTGGCGCTGGCCGGCTGCGCGTCCGTGCCGCAGCCGCTGGAGATCGGCGGCACGTCGATGGGCACCACCTGGTCAGTGAAGGCCGGGGCGCCCGAGGCGCAGCGCGATGCGCTGCTCGCCGCCATCACCGCGCGTCTCGATGCGCTGGTGGACGAGATGAGCGCCTGGGAACCGGAGTCGGCGCTGTCGCGCTTCAACCGCGCCGCGCCGGGAAGCAATCACCGCCTGCCGCCGGACCTGTGCGCCGTGCTCGCGCACGCGCTGGCGCTGGCGAGTGAGACCGATGGCGCCTACGACCCCACCATCGGCGCGCTGGCGGCACTCTGGGGCTTTGGCCCGGATGCCGCGCCGCGCGCCGCGCCGCCCGCGCGCACCGAGATCGACGCCGCACGCGCCCGGGTCGGCTGGCGGAACGTGGCGTTCGATCCATCCACCTGCCGCGCGCAGCAGCCCGGCGGCGTGCTCGTCGACGTGTCCTCGCTCGGCCCGGGCTACGCGGTTGACCAGATCGCCGCCCTGCTCGATGCCGCCGGCGTCGTCCGCTATCTGGTGGAACTGGGTGGAGAAATGCGTGCGCGCGGCGCGCGGCCCGACGGTCGACCCTGGCGCGTCGCGGTCGAGCGCCCCGGGGATCCGGCTGCACAGGACGTGATCCTCGCGCTGCGCGACGGCGCGCTGGGGACATCGGGCGACTACCGCTCGGGCTTCACCCATGAAGGACGCCGCTATTCCCACACCCTCGACCCGCGCACCGGCGAGCCTGTGCAGCACGCGCTGGCGGCCGTCACCGTGGTGGCGGAAACCGCGCTGGCCGCCGACGCGCTGGCCGCCGCCCTGCTGGTGCAAGGCCCGGAGGCGGGATTCGACTTTGCGCAGGCGCGCGGCGTGGCGGCCGTGTTCACCCTGCGCAACGGCGCCGATACCACGCGGCGCACCACCCCGGCCCTCGCCCGGTACCGCAGCCCATGAGCAGGAAGGCACCCGGGGCGCACCGCGGAGAATGGGCGGCGCTGGCCGCGCTGCTGGCGCTGGCAACCTGCTTCCTGCCGTTCAATGACGGCCCTTGGGCGCTGACCGAAGATCCGCTGCGCCACGCCTTCGCGCTGTTCGCCGCCTTCGCCTTCGCCCTGGCCTGGTGGATCGGCGCACGCCGTCGCTCCGGACGGCGCCGCGCCGCGCAGGGCGAATCGGCCTCCGACCTGCACGGCGAGGCCCTGCCGATCATCTACGCCACCCAGACCGGCGAGGCCGAAGCTCTCGCCCACCGCACCCGCGACGCACTGCGCGAAGCTGGCGTCAGTGCGCGCGTGCTTGCGCTGGAAACGCTGGATCCGATTGCCCTCGCGTCGCTTCCGCGCGCGCTCTTCATCGCCAGCACCACCGGCGAAGGCGATCCGCCGGACATCGTGGCCGGCTTCGCCCAGCGCGTCATGGGCGGCACCCTGCCGCTTCCCGGCCTGCGCTATGCCGTGCTGGCGCTGGGGGATCGCAGCTATGAGGACTACTGCGGCTTTGGCCGACGCCTGGACCAGTGGCTGGCGGCGCAGGGCGCACAGCCGCTTTTCCCGCGCATCGACGTGGACGACGGCGATCCCGCCGCGCTCGAGAGCTGGCGCGAGGCGCTGGCGCGCAGCATCGCCGACCGGCCGCTGACCGCCACCTGGCGCGCCGCACCGTGGCAGACCTGGCGCCTTGCGCGGCGCGTCGAGCTCAATCCGGGCAGCCTCGGCGAACCGGCCTTTCACCTCGAGCTGACGTCTCTCAGCGGCCTGATGCCCGACTGGCGCGCGGGCGACATCGCAGAGATCCGACCGCAGCACGATCCCGACGTACTGGCGCAATGGTTCGATCGCACCGGACTGAATGCCGACGCCAGCGTGTCCAGCGCCGGCGGCATCGAACGCTTCGGCGACCGCCTGGCGCACTGCGAACTGCCCGATCCGGCCACGGTCACCGGCTTCGACGCGCAGCAGGTGGCCGACACGCTGGTGGATCTCAAGCCGCGTGACTACTCGATCGCCTCGCTGCCCGGCGACGGGCACCTGGCGCTGCTGGTACGCCAGGGCCGGCGCCCGGACGGCAGCCTCGGTCTGGGCGCCGGCTGGCTCACCCGGCATGCCGCGCTGCGCGGTCGCATCGCCCTGCGCCTGCGCGCCAATCCGGGGTTCCACGCTCCCGAGGCCGACCTGCCGCTGATCCTCATCGGCAACGGCACCGGCATGGCCGGCCTGCGCGCGCTGCTGCGCGAGCGCATCGTGCAGGGCCGCCACGCAAACTGGCTGCTGTTCGGCGAACGCCAGCGGCAGCGCGATTTCTACTACGCCGACGAACTGCAGGATGCGCTCGCCGCCGGCCGGCTCGAACGTCTGGACCTCGCCTTCTCGCGCGACGGCAAGGGGCCGCGCTACGTCCAGCACCTGCTCGACGAACACGCCCAGCGCCTGCACGACTGGATCGCGCGCGGGGCCGCCATCCGCGTTTGCGGCAGCCTGGAAGGCATGGCCAGCGGCGTGGATGCGGCGCTGCGCCGCGCGCTGGGCAACCCGTCCGTGGACGCGCTGCTGGAGAGCGGGCGCTATCGGCGCGACGTGTACTGACCGCATCGCTTGAGAACCCACGGCCCCGCCACCATGCTGGAGCCATGGCGACCGGATGGGCAAAGGAAGGCGCGGTACAGGAGCAGATCGACAGCACGGTCGAAGATGCCGTGCTGCGCGCGCGCAGCCGCCTCGCTGCGGGCCCGGGCCTGCGCCAATGCGAGGACTGCGACGAACCGATTCCCGAGGCGCGCCGCCAGGCGGTACCCGGAGTGCGCTGCTGCCTGGCCTGCCAGAGCGCGCGCGACGAAGAGGAGGTCTTCAGCGGCTACAACCGCCGCGGCAGCAAGGACAGCCAGCTGCGCTGAGGGACGGGTTCGGCCGGGAGCGCTCCGGACGCGCGGTGCAGCCTCGCCACCACGCCGTATTCGACTCCGGAGCACGCCCCACCCGCTTCGCCGGAAACGGCAACGGGCCCGAAGACCCGCTGCAGGCACGCGCACGGCGGCGCGCGCGAGATACCGCGCGTGCGGCGTTACTTCGCCGCCATCAACGCCAGCGTGGTATCGAGCATCCGGTTGGAGAAGCCCCACTCGTTGTCGTACCAGGAGAGCACCTTCACCAGCGTGCCATCCATCACGCGGGTCTGGGTGCTGTCGTAGATCGAACTGCGCGCATCGTGGTTGAAGTCGATCGACACCAGCGGTTCGGTGTTGAAGCCCAGAATGCCCTTGAGCGCGCCCTCGCTGGCGGCCTTCACGGCCGCGTCGATTTCTTCCTTGCTGGTGGCGCGCCGGGCGGTGAAGGTGAGATCCACCACCGAGACGTTGATGGTCGGCACGCGCATGGCGAAGCCGTCGAGCTTGCCGGCGAGCTCGGGCAGCACCAGGCCCACGGCCTTGGCGGCGCCGGTGCTGGTCGGGATCTGGCTCATCGTGGCCGCGCGCGCGCGGCGCAGATCGGAGTGGTAGACGTCGGTCAGCACCTGGTCGTTGGTGTAGGCGTGGATGGTGGTCATCAGGCCATGCACGATGCCGACGGACTCGTTCAGCACCTTGGCCAGCGGCGCCAGGCAGTTGGTGGTGCACGAGGCGTTGGAAATCACCGTATCGCCAGCCTTGAGCACGCCGTGGTTCACGCCGTACACCACGGTGGCATCCACATCGCTGCCGCCCGGCGCCGAAATGATCACCTTCTTCGCGCCCGCAGCCAGATGCGCCGAGGCCTTCGCCTTGCTGGTGAACAGGCCGGTGCACTCCAGCACCACGTCCACGCCCAGCTCGCTCCACGGCAGCTTGGCCGGATCGCGCTCGGCGCACACCTTGATGCGGTCGCCGTTGACGATCAGATCACCGCCATCCACCGTCACGGTGCCGGGGAAACGGCCATGCGCGGTGTCGTTGCGGGTGAGGTGCGCATTGGTGTTCGCATCGCCCAGGTCATTGATCGCCACCACCTGGATCTCGTTCGTGCGGCCGGACTCGTACAGCGCACGCAGGATGTTGCGGCCGATGCGGCCGTACCCGTTGATCGCAACCTTGATTGCCATGGCGAAACTGCTCCTGGAAAAAGGGAAGTCGGCGAAACCATCCGCCGGGCCGCCCATTTTAGCCCGGATACCTCCCGCCCACACGGCCTCGAACCACCGCGTCGGGCATGTCCACATGCCCGACGCGACATCGATCGAACAACCCGCAGCCGATCTCGCCGCAGGACCGTCCGGCAACAGCCTGGCGCTCTCCCGCCCGGGGCGGCCGGTATCGGAGGACGTCGGGCAGGGCGGCCCCATCTGAACAGTCCTTGATCGACCCACGCCCGATCAGGTCCACTTCTCAAGCCACCGCCGCCTTGACCGCAAGCCGCTTGAACCCCAGGCGATCCACGTTCCGAACCGATCCGACCGTTCAAACAAACGGGGCACGCCCTTCCCGTGCCTGACCGGACCACTACCCCATTTGGGGTATGGCCCATCACCTGACGATGGGCTACTTTGCCCGACACTTCGCACATCCAGCCATAGGGGGGCTTCATGAGATTGTTCACTGCACATGGTGCGCGACGCGCGCTTGGCGCATCGCTGATCTTCGCGGTGTCACTCATCGCGGCATCCGCTGCCATCGCGAAGACGCCCCACATCGATTCGGCCAGGGGCGCACTGCCGGAAGACCTGGAAATCTTCGTGGACGGCATGGAGGAGTTCGTCTGGCTGCATGGGCAGGCGCGCTTCCTGGAGCCTCTGGCCGAGGCCCAGGTGGTGGTGTCCGGCGATGCCGGAAATACCGTCACGACAACGACGGACGAAAATGGCTTTTTCAGCGCGAAGTTCGTGTTCGGCAACCCGCGCGCCATCGTGCAAGTGCGCGCCCGTGGTACCGGAGCGCAAGCGCATGAGGAATACGCCAGCTATCTGGGCGACATGGATTTCCTGCTCGAACGCGCCGGCGAAGGCCGCAGCCTGAGCATTGCCGATGTGCCCGCGCTGCGGCTCAACCCGTTCCATACGGGCCTATACGTGGCCATGCGCGACATCCCGGCCCTGCCTGCCGGCAGCACCGTTCCCGATTTCGCGCGGCGGGCGCGCAGTTTCAGCTCCGTTGATCTGACCAATCGCGCGCCGTTGATCGCGCTGCTGGCAGCGGGCGATCTGGACCTGCCTGCCGGTGCGGCAACCACCTTGGAAGCGATGTCCAATGAGGCATGGGCTGCCGAGGTCATGGCTGCCTCGCAGCAACTCCCCTGGGAGTGCCCGAGTAGCCCGCTATGCCTGGCCTACAAACGTACCGGCAGCGACCCCGATCAGCTCCCGCTGCTGCCGCCCCAAACCGGCAGGACGCTCCAAGGCTACATCGCGCCGGGGCTAGGCCAATCTGTGAGTCAGGGGCGAATCCGGCTTGAAGAAGGCGGCCTCGGCGAACTTACGCTCGAAGCGTTTTTCCCTGCCGCGCAGCGCGCCATCGAATGGGAAATCGTGGATGGTGCCGTGCGGGTCACGGCGTTGGATGGGAATCCCCTTCGTTCGCTAATCTCCTACGACTACTTCCCCAGTTGCGGATGCCAGATATATACGGTCTACGCGACGGTCGCCATGCGCCTGTTGTTCGCAGAAGGGCCAGGCGGAGTCGTGCTGATGGGGAAGACTGACGAAACGGAGCGGCGTTACCCCGACAATCCCGAGATTCCCACGGTTCCGGCCACCGCCTCCCATCCCCGCGCCATTTCCCCGACCGTGGCTGACGACATCGGACTGGCAGGAGGCTTCGCCAACCCAGCAGGCACCACGATCGTGCTGCCGCGCTGTCTGAATCCTGATTGCAGCTATCCGCCACCCATCACATTCGGGCCGAATGCCGTGGTCAATGAGCCGCACCGTTTCGATGCGGGCGGCAACGGTGCAGCGCTGCGTCTGGGAGAGACGTTCACCTGGACGCGCAACCCCCAGGGCAGGCTGCATGTCGCCTATTCCAGTGGCACCGAAGCGATATTCGTGTCCGCAGCACTGCCTACGGCCGTCACGGGCATCGCGACCAGCGTGTTCACTACATCCGATAACTACCAGATATCGATTGCCGACGACTATGCCATCATTCAGGATACGGCCCTGTTTTCCGAGGCAAACGCGCCTGGATCGTACCTGTCGAAGATCAATTTTTCCTATCCCTACGGATCGCTTGGCAACATTGGCAGTCCCAATTCAGGATTCGATCTCTTCCCAGGGGGCGGTGGCCACGATCTGGGCGGTACGCGACCGCTGACCTGGTCTGTCGATGGGCACGGGCGCCTGTCGTTCGTGCGTGCGAACACCTCCCCATCTGCCAATCCGCTGTATCCCCAGCGGAGGAATTGGGAATTGCTGGGACGGCATGGGAACAGCATCTACGTGCTGGAATCCGTCCAGATTCCCGACCCCGACACCGGAGAGTTTCCCGCTGCACCGGAGTTCCCTCCGACCGGCCGACTGCTTCGCTACGACAAGCTGGATTGATCGTCTGGAAAACGCTCTCGGCGACCGGCTTGATGCGCCGGTCGCCGAGGCGCGGGCGAGGGGTTTGATCGGAGCACTTGAACACCGCAAATCGCCAGATGCGATCCGAGCACGGCCCGGATGCGCCACCTGACCCGCAAGTCCCACCTGTAACACCTGTCGTGTCGCCGGGGCGGCAGCGCCACAGGCGCGTCCACGGGCAGCAAGGCTTCTTTTGCCAAGGTCTCCACAGGCCTCATGCGCGTTCGTACCGGCATGCACGTCCTCCCACTGGTGCGGGGCAAGGCGGGCGGCGACCTGATCGACGCGACGCACACCACATGCCCCGCGGGTGCGCGGCGGGAATAGACCCTTGTCGTAGCGGCGCACTGCACTCTTGAGTGAGGGGAAACGGCCCTCCTCGCGCAGGCCAGCGTTGCGCGATGTCGCCGAGACGTTGCCGCCGCCAAGGCGGTAGCGCCAGAGTCTGGATTCGCCCGGGGGCACCTCGATGCACAGCCCGTCGGCGCCGGAGACGCGGTAGAGTCATCACGACGCTTCGTGCAGTCGATCCGCAGCGACGGCGAGCGCGGTGTGCCTGTGAGTAGACTGGGCCTTCCCGCAGCGTATCCGGGGAAAATCTACTCACCCATCTACTCATATCCGGGGCCAGCCGGTATCGGACGGCCACGGACAGTCGGGCAACAAAAAACCCCGCCGTGGCGGGGTTTCCTGTGGTCTGGCCGGACGCCGATGGACGGCTGCGGCCAGTGTGTTGGTGCCCAAGGGGGGACTCGAACCCCCACGACTTTCGCCGCTACCACCTCAAGGTAGTGCGTCTACCAATTCCGCCACCTGGGCTGATTCTTCACGGCGGCCCGCCGGGCCGCGCATCATATCAAACTGCTTTCGGTCTCACTCGGTTGCAGGAGCCGGAGTCTCCACGGGTGCGTCCTCGACCGGCGCTGGCTCGGCGGCGGGAGCGGCGGGAAGCACCTCGATCTGCTGCGGGATGGGCGCACTGGGCACGGCGGAGGCCGGCACCGCCGAACCCATGATGCCCAGATCTTCGGTTTGCGCACCGGAGCCGCTGGACTTGTGCAGATACATCGCCATGCCCAGCGACATCACCATGAAGATGGTGGCCAGGATCGCGGTGCTCTTGGAAAGGAAGTTGGCCGAGCCGCGCGCACCGAAGACGGTGGCCGAGGCGCCCGCGCCGAAACCGGAGCCGGCGGCCGAACCGCTTCCCTGCTGGAGCAGGATGAATGCGGTCATGGCAACGGCGACCAGCACATAGATGACGTTGAACAGGGTGTAGAGCATGGTTCGATCTACCGCGCCGCGGCAGCGGCGATGGCAAGGAAATCCGTGGCGACGAGGGAAGCCCCGCCGATCAGTCCGCCATCGATATCCGGCTGCGCGAACAGCTCGGCGGCATTGGCGGGTTTGACGCTTCCGCCATACAGAATCGGGAGCGAGCTGGCTATTGTATCACCAACCCGAGCCACTTCGCCACGCACCCGTGCGTGCACCTCCTGCGCCTGCGCCGGGGTGGCGGTGAGGCCGGTGCCGATCGCCCAGACCGGCTCGTAGGCAACGATGCAGCCTTCCAGCTGCGCGGCGCCCAGCGCCAGTACCGGGGCGAGCTGGGCCGCGAGCACGGCGTGGGTTTCTCCGGCCTCGCGCTGCGCGAGGGTTTCGCCGATGCACAGGATCGGCACCAGGCCGGCCTCACGCGCGGCGGAGAACTTCTGCGCCACCAGTGCGCTGTCCTCTCCATGAAGCTCGCGGCGCTCGGAGTGGCCGACCAGCACGTGACTGGCTCCGATGTCGCGCAGCATCGCGCCCGAAACCTCGCCGGTGTAGGCACCCTGCTGGTGGATGTCGAGGTTCTGCGCACCGAAGGCGATGCGGTCGCCGTGGCCGGACCCGGCCAGTTCCGCCAGATAGGGCAGCGGCGGCAGCACGATCAGCTCGACGCCGTCCGCGACCGGCGCGGCCGCGATTTGTTCCACCAGGCGCCGGGCGAAGGCGCGGTCGCCGTGCAGTTTCCAGTTGCCGGCCACGATCCTGCGACGCATGCAAGGCTCCACTGTCGAAAAAGGAAGCGCAAAGGATAGCCGCGACGTGCGGGGCGGTCACCCCGGCGGGGCGCGTGGCACGACGCCGCACGGGCGGTTACGCTCGCGCGTCCCCGTCGCGAGAACTCCGCCATGTCCAGCGCTCCCCATGCCCTCATCACCGGAGCCTCCAGCGGCATCGGTGCCGCCATCGCGCGGCAGTACGCGCGCCGCGGCGTCCCGCTGGTGCTGACCGCACGGCGCACCGAGCGTCTGGAGGCGCTGGCCGAGGAGCTGCGCCCGCAGGTGGCCTGCGCCGTGATCCCGTCCGATCTGGCCGATCCCGCCGCGCCACAGGTGCTGCTGGAAGAAGTGGCAGCGCGCGGCATCCGCGTCGGCACCCTGGTCAACAACGCCGGCTACGGCGTTCCGGGAAGCTATCTTTCCTCGCCCTGGGAAACCCATGCGCGCTTTCTGCAGGTGATGGTGACCGCGCCCAGCGAGCTGGTCTGGCGCTTCCTGCCGCAGATCCGCGAGAGCGGTCGGGGGCGCATCCTCAACGTGGCCTCTTTCGCCGGTCTGTCTCCCGGCTCGATCGGGCAGACCCAGTACGGCGCCGCCAAGAGCTATCTGATCCGGTTCAGCGAATCGCTGGCGCTGGAGAACGCCCGCTTCGGGGTCAACGTATGCGCGCTGTGCCCCGGTTTCACCTACTCCGAGTTCCACGACGTGACCGGCACCCGCGGCCTGGTCTCGCGGCTGCCGCGCTGGATGTGGCTGGACACCGACGAAGTCGCGCAGCAGGGCGTGGACGGGGTGGAGCGCGGGCGTTTCCTGGTGGTGCCGGGCACCGGCTACACGCTGCTGCGGACGGCCTTCAAACTGCTCCCGGACGCGCTGGCGCGGCGCATGATGGCGCGCAACTCGCGCCGCATGCGCGACGGCAGCTGAGCGCCGCGCGCAGGCTCAGTCGAGCAGCACGAACACCGTGATGATGAGCAGCATCGCCAGCGGATAGAGGCTGGCGCGATCGAACAGGCGCGCGGCGCGGCGTCCCTCGTGAGAGCGGAACAGCTGGAATCCGGGCAGCAGCAGCAGGAAGAAACCGGCCGCGAGGGCGGCGAGCCGGAAGGGCAGGCCCAGCTCCATCGGCGACATCACCGGCAGCAGCAGGCTCAGCGCCACGGTCACGGCGAGGGCAGCCAGCACCACGGCCCCGGCCACCCGCGGACCGAACACCAGCGGAATGGTGCGCGCGCCCACCCGGCGGTCCTCTTCCACGTCGTTCCAGTCCGCCGGCACGTTCTGGCCGCCGATTTCCCAGGCCATGATCCAGGCCACCATCAGCCCCAGCCACGCCGGCAAGGGCTCCGGCACCACGACCAGAACCGCGGCGATCGCACCCAGCGCCTTGACCACGCCGCTCACCACCACGCGCCACCAGGTCACCTTGAACAGCAGGCAGTAGATCGTTTCCAGCACCGGCGCGGCCAGCACCACCACCAGCAGCCAGGGATTGAGCCACCAGGCGCCGATCAGCGCGATCGCGTACCAGAATGCGAACCATGCCAGGCCGCGTCCGAAGGCGAGCTTGCCGCGCGCGATCGGATAGCGCAGGTCGGAGGCTTCGACCGAGTAGCCTGCGTTGGGCCCGCTGTCCGCGAATTTCTCGCGGTCGCCCTTCACGCCGACGATGTCGTTGAGCGCATAGATCGCGGTGTATCCCGCCAGCGCGGTGACCAGCGCCACGGCCAGAACGTCCCAGGCCGGAAAACGGCCCAGCCAGAGCAGTGCCGCGAAGCCCGGCATGGCGATGTCGATCACGCCGTGGGTGGAGCGCGAGAGGGCGAGATAGGTGCGCATGGCGTCCAGTACCGTGGGTGGGCTCAGCCCTTCTTGACGAAGCTCATCATGTAGTTGACGTCTTCCTTGCCGTGCGCGACCCGGAACGTCCTTTTGAGCGGGTTGAACATGAGGCTGGCGCTGCGCAGCCAGGTCAATCCGGATGCCTCGGACCACGCGCGCAGTTCGGTCGGGCGCACCAGTTTTTCGTACTGGTGGGTGCCGCGCGGCAGGATCCGCATGACGTATTCGCCGCCGACGATGGCGAACAGCCACGCCTTGAAGCTGCGGTTGATGGTGGAAAAAATCGCGTGCCCGCCCGGCTTGAGCAGGCGCGCGCAGGCCGCGATGATGGCGGATGGATCGGGCACGTGCTCGATCATCTCCAGGCAGGTCACCACGTCATAGGTACCGGCCTCCTTTTCCGCCAGATCCTCCACCGTCTGGATGCGGTAGTCGATGGTCAGGCCGCTCTTGGCAGCGTGCTGCCGGGCCACTTCCAGGGTCAGTTCGGACTGGTCGATGCCGACCACATCGGCGCCGGCCTTGGCGAGGGTTTCGGTCAGGATGCCGCCGCCGCAGCCCACGTCCACCACGCGCTTGCCGTTGACGTCGGCGTGGTCGAAGGTGAACTGGCTGCGCAGCGGGTTGATGACGTGCAGCATTCCCATCTTGCCGGCGGGATCCCACCAGAGCTGGGCGACGCGGTCGAATTTGCTGACCTCGTGGATGTCAACATTCGATGGCTGGTTCATGGTTTGCCTTTGTCCGAGCGTGAAGGGTGGGCACCGCGGCGTCGAGCTCGGCGCGCGTGATGTCGTTGAGGAAGACGCAGCGGCCGATGCCGGCGGGCATGGGAACGCGCTGCAGCCCGTTGCGGTGCTTGACGCGGTCGAGCAGCGAGGCCCACATCAGGTCGGCGTCCAGCACGCCGTAGTCCAGCCCCACGTCGAGCGTCGCGACCAGCGCGAAGATGCGGTCGGTATCGGTATCGGAGAGCAGGCCGCGCGCCTGCGCGATGCAGGTGGAGACCAGGATGTCGAGCAGCACCGCTTCGCCGTGCAGCAGGCGGTGCTCGTGGCGCGTCTCCAGACCGTAACTGAAGGTGTGGCCGAAATCGACCCGGCGCGCCAGCTCTTCCTCGTGCAGATTGGGCGTCAGCTCCTCCAGCATCCCGCCGATGGCATCGTCCAGGATGGCCTCGCCCGCCGGCTCGGAAAAGCAGGTCGCCACCGCGCGCGCGCCGTCACGCTCGAGCCGCTCGAACAGGGCGGCGTCGCGGATGAGGGCGAGCTTGATGACCTCGCACACCCCGTTGATCAGGTGGCGGCGCGGCAGGGTCGGAAGGAAGCTGCGGTCGAGCAGCACCGCCAGCGGCGGCTCGAACGCGCCCAGGCGATTCTTGTTGCCGTTGAAGTTGATCCCGGCCTTGATCCCGAGCGAGGCGTCGACGTAGCCCATCAGGGTGGTGGGCACCTTGACGTGCGGAATCCCGCGCCGGTAGCTGGCCGCCACGAAGGCCACCACGTCGGTCAGGACGCCGCCGCCGACCGCGATGATCGGCTCGTCGCGGCGGTGGATCGGGAAGGCGTCCAGCGCGCGCGCGATGTCCTGGTAGATCTCGATGTTCTTGTGCTCTTCGCCGCCCGGGAACACCACGATGCGCGCGTCCACGCCGCGCTGCAGGAAATAGCCGCGGATGCGCTCGCCGTGCAGGCGGTCCACGTTGCCGTCCACCACCACGAAGCGGCGCCCGCGCGGGTTGCCGCAGGCCATCAGGGTGTCGTTGGCGGGATCGAACAGGCCCGGCGTCTTGACCACGTCGTAGGCAATCGGGCGCTGCACCCGCACCTGCCAGCGCTGGCGCTCCGTGCTCATGCCGCGTCCAGCCAGTCGGCGCGTCGCGCCAGGATCTCGCGCGCCACGCGCTGGGCGTCTTCGAGGCTGTGGTTGCGCCAGTGTCCACACTGCTCGATGTTGGCGTAGGGCACCGCCTCGGCGTGCTGCATGTCTTCGAGGATCTGCGCCAGGGTGTCGAGGATCAGCGTCGCACGGCCTTCGTTGAGGAACCCCAGGTAGAGCCCGGTCTGGCACCCCATGATTCCCACCGAGAGGAAGCTCTCGGGCAGCCGTCGCGAGAATCCTTCCAGCAGGAAGTGTTCGACCGAATGCAGTTCGGTGTCGCTGAGGTATTCATCGGCGTTGGGGTGGCGGATGCGCAGGTCCACCGCGTACACCACGTCGCCCCCGGCCCCGCGCATGGCCGAGCGCAGCTTTACCGCCGGCGCCTTGAGGCGTTGGTGGTCCAGTTCGCCCACCCGATCCGCGGGCCAGCCCAACGCGCTGGGATCGCTCATCGCCGCCTCCGCTCAGTACGCCGCCACCAGCGGCGCCAGGTGGCGGTAGCTGGCGTCCAGCGCCTCCTGCCAGCCTTCCACGTGATGGTAGAGCTCGACCGAGCCGTAGCCCGAGAATCCGCCTTCCACCAGCGCCCGGAAGCTGCCGGCAAGATCCAGCGTGCCCTCACCGGGGATTTCGTGGAAGTGCACGACGCCCGTGAGCGTATTGGCAACCATCGCGTCCACGCGCGGCGGATTCTTCGCGCCGCGCAGGTAGCCGACCACCGGGCGGGCGCGTTCGAGCACGTCGTAGCTCAGGCCAGGCAGGGAGATCAGGTAGGTGAAGATCTCGTCGTCCAGCGGCGAGCGTCCGGCATACAGGCTGGAATACTCCACCACCTGGAGATCCTTCTTCACCCCGGCGCGATCGAGCAGGGTTTCGATGCGCCGGGCGCGCGCCGCGGTGGGCGCCTCCTCGCGGAAGTGGATCGGGTGATCGCGATCCAGCAGCAGGAAATCGGCGGTGTCCTCGAAGTGCACCAGCACGCTGGCGAAATCCAGGTCCGGCGCAAGCGTTTCACGGTCGTGCACGATCTTGAGGTTGTAGCCCTCGCGCGCGTCGGAAATGTGCAGATAGCGTGCCTGCGGCGCGGCGGCGCGCAGCGCGTCGATGTAGTTCTTCTCCGAGCAGTAGGCGTGGCAGATGTCGATGTGCAGCTTGAACTTCGGCGAGTTCACCTGCTCCAGCAGCGCCAGGCCCTGCGCCATGGTCTCGATGTACATGCCCGGCTCCGGCTCGATCAGGAGCGTCATGTCCTCGTCGTCGCGGATCTCCCGCAGGCACTGCTGGATCGATTCGGCCAGCAGCTCGCCCGGATCGACGCCAGGGTTGGCGACGTGGTCGTCGCGCAGGAAGCCGCTGCCGAAGGTAACCAGGTTGACGCCCAGCTTGCGGGCCACGTGGATGCCGCGCTTGACCAGATCGATGCGGCGCATGCGCGCGGCCTTTTCCAGCGCCATCAGGGAGGGCTCGTGCGGGCGGTGCGGATCGAAGAAATGCGAGGCGGTGGCCACGCAGGCGGCCTTCACCCGGCGCGCCTCCAGGCGCTTGCGCACCGCGTCCAGATACCCGTCATCGATGTCGAAGGGATTGAACTGATCGCGGTGGAACGAGATTTCGACGCCCTCGTAGCCGGCGCGATCCACCGCGTCGATGGCATCGAGGAAGTCGAGGTTGGTCAGTCCGAACGTGCTGTAGCTGAGCCGGATCGCACCCATGGCTGGCCTCCGGGAATGAAAAGCATTGCATTCTACCCCGTTCCGCCGAGGCGAGGCATCGCTGCCGGCACGCCTCGTCGGAACGGTTCCGGCCCCGCGGGCACCGTGGAAGCCCTGCGCCGCGCCTTGTCGGTCGAACGCCGGATGGCGGGTCAGCCCGCCACCATGAAATCAACCACTTGCGTGACAGTCAGGCTCAGATCAGCTTGATCTCGCGCAGGCGCTCTTCCAGATACCCCTGCGCGGTGATGGGCTCGGGGTAGCGGTTCGGATTGTCCGGCGTGATGCAGGAAGGCAGCGCGTCGATCAGGAAATCCGGATTGGGATGCAGGAAGAAGGGCACCGAATAGCGCGGCGCGCGCGCCCCGTCGCCCGGAGGATTGACCACGCGGTGGGTGGTGGAAGGATAGACGTGATTGGTCAGCCGCTGCAGCATGTCGCCGATATTCACCACGATCGTGTCGGCATCTGCCGTGAATGGCACCCATTCGCCCTGCCGGGAGAGCACTTCGAGGCCTTCCGCACTGGCGCCGACCAGAAGCGTGATGAGGTTGATGTCCTCGTGCGCGCCTGCACGCACGTTCGGGATGTCGTCGGCGGTGATGGGCGGGTAGTGGATCGGACGCAGGATCGAGTTGCCTGCGTTGGTCTTGTCGGCGAACCAGTCCTGCGGCAGGCCGATGTGCAGGGCCAGCGCCGACAGGACGCGCGATCCGAGGTCATCGAGCGCGCGGTAGAGCGCCAGTGCGTGCTCCTTGAATCCCGGCACTTCGGCCGGCCAGAGGTTGTCGGCCATCACCGCGCGGTAGCGGCTGTCGGCCGCCAGCTCGCGGCCGACGTGCCAGAACTCCTTGAGGTCGTAGTGGCTGGAGCCCTTGGCCGTTTCCACGCCGAAGGGAGTGTAGCCGCGCGCGCCGCCGCCGCCGGGGACGTGGTAGCTGCGCTTGACCGCATCGGGCAGCGCGAAGAAGGCGCGAAAGGCCGCGTAGGCCGAATCGATCAGCGCCTGCGGGATGCCGTGATGGCGGATGCCGGCAAAGCCCCACTCGCGGTACGCCGCCCCCAGTTCGGCGACGAAGGCATCGCGTTCGGTATCGAATCGACGGATGTCGAGGGTGGGAATGCGGGTCGTCATGGCGCAAGCCTGGGCGGTGGTGGAAAGGCGGCAAGCATAGACTGTTTGGCATCATCGGGCCGACGCGGCGACCGGACTGCGGGCCCGGTCATGCCGGGCCACGACTGTTCTCAGGCGGCTGCCGCCACGGCCGCGGCGAGGGCATCGAGGACCTCGTCCATCAGCGCGACGTCATCGGCTTCGACCGTCACGCGGATGACGGGCTCGGTGCCGGACGGGCGCAGGAAGGCGCGCCCGCGCCCGGCCACGGCGCGTTCGGCGACGTCCAGCGCGGCGCGCACGCCGTCCGAATCGACGATCCGGCGCGCGTCACCGGCCAGGCGCAGATTGACGGTGCGCTGCGGCAGCGGCCGGTAGTCGGCCAGGGCTTCTTCCAGCGACAGCCCGCGCCGCGACAGCACTTCCAGCACCTGCAGCGCGCTGACGATGGCATCGCCCGTGCTGGCGCGATCGAGGCAGAGGATGTGGCCGGAGGCTTCGCCGCCCAGCACGCCGCCCTGCTCGACCAGCGCGCGGTGCACGTGACGGTCGCCCACGCGGGTGCGCACGAAGCCGATGCCGCGCGCCGCCAGGCCCTGTTCCAGCGCGTAGTTGGTCATCAGGGTGCCGGCCACCGGCCCGCGCAGGCGGCCGCTCTGCTGCCAGTCGCAGGCCAGGATGTGGATCAGCGCGTCGCCGTCCACCACCCGCCCGGCGCTGTCGGTGAAGGTCACCCGGTCGCCGTCGCCATCGAACGCGATACCGAGCGTGGCACCGCTCTCGCGCACCCGCGCGGCGAGGGCTTCGGGATGGGTGGAACCGACGCCGCGATTGATGTTGAGCCCGTCGGGCGCGATCCCGATGGCGTCGACCCGCGCGCCCAGTTCGGTGAACACGCGCGGGCCGATCTGGTAGTTGGCCCCGTGCGCGCAGTCCAGCGCCAGATGCCAGCCTTCCAGGGTGAAATCCAGCGGCACCGTGGACTTGCAGAACTCGGCATAGCGCGTGGCGGCGTCGGCAATGCGCAGCGCCTTGCCGAGGGTTTCCGAGGGCACGGTGGAAAACGGCGCGTCCAGCTCGGCCTCGATCGCAAGCTCGGTAGCGTCGTCGAGCTTCTCGCCGCGTTCGGAAAAGAACTTGATGCCGTTGTCGTGATGCGGATTGTGCGAAGCACTGATGACGATTCCGGCATCGGCGCGCAGCGAGTGGGTCAGGTAGGCCACGCCGGGCGTCGGCATCGGGCCGAGCAGCCGCACGTCGGCGCCCGCCGCCACCAGACCGGCCTGCAGCGCGGACTCGAACATGTAGCCGGAAATGCGCGTGTCCTTGCCGATCACCACCACCGGTCGGCGCCCGTCGCGCGCCAGCGCGCGTCCGGCGGCCCAGCCGAGCTTGAGGACGAAGTCGGCCGAGATGGCGCCTTCGCCGACGCGTCCGCGGATGCCGTCGGTCCCGAAGTGGCGCCGCTCGTCCATGCCGCGAGCCCTCAGGCCGCCGCGGGCGTGGGCGGCGGCTGGCGCATCAGCAGCGCCAGCAGCGAAGCCAGGGTGTCACGCGCCTCGCGGCGATCGACGATGGCGTCGATGGCGCCATGCTCGAGCAGGAACTCGCTGCGCTGGAAGCCCTGCGGCAGGGTTTCACGCACGGTCTGCTCGATCACGCGCGGGCCGGCAAAACCGATCAGGGCGCGCGGCTCGGCAAGGTTGAGGTCGCCCAGCATGCCCAGGCTGGCTGAAACGCCGCCGGTCGTCGGGTGGGTCAGGAAGGACACATAGGGCAGCCCCGCCTCGCGCAGGCGCGCCAGCGCGGCGGAGGTCTTGGCCATCTGCATCAGCGAAAAAAGCCCTTCCTGCATCCGCGCGCCGCCGGTGGCGGAAAAACACACGAACGGGGTGCGATGCGCGAGCGCGTACTCGGCCGCGCGGGTGAATTTCTCGCCTACCACCGAGCCCATCGAACCGCCCATGTAGCGGAACTCGAAGGCGCAGGCGGTGAGCGGGCGACCCTTGAGCTGGCCGTGCATGGACAGCAGCGCATCCTTCTCGCCGCTCTGCTTCTGCGCCGCGCGAATCCGGTCCGCATAGCGCTTGGAATCGCGGAAGCGCAGCGCATCCACCGGCTCCAGTCCGGCGTCCATCTCCTGAAGGGTGCCCGGGTCGAACAGGGCTTCGAGGCGGTCGCGCGCGGCGATCGCCATGTGATGGCCGCACTTGGGGCAGACGTACAGATTGCGCTCCAGCTCCGGCTTGTAGAGCACGGCGGCGCAGCTGTCGCACTTTTCCCACAGGCCTTCCGGCACCGAGCCGGTCTTCTTCGTTCCTTCGGTGCGGATGCGCGCGGGCATCAATTTCTGGAGCCAACTCATCGGTCGGTGTCGTCGCGAACAAAGCCGCTAGTGTAGTGCCAGCCCGACGCCGGGCGCATGATGCGCTGCGGCTGCGGTGAATTGCCGAACCAGGCACCCGCGCGCCGTGGCCTCCATCGGCGCGTTTTCGCGTAGTTGCGATATCGGGCGCGGCGCGGAACGCCGGCTGTCCGTCCGACCCTTTCACGGAACGCTTGCCGATGGCCCTCCGCCGCCTGTTCGCACTGGCCCTGATCATCGCCTCTCCCTGCGGCGCGGCGCAGGTTCCCGACTGCACCCACACCGGCGCGGGCACGCTCTTCGAGGTCGGTCCGGGACAGGCTTACGCCAGCATCGGCGCGGTGCCGTGGGAGGCGCTCAACGCCGGCGACACCGTGCGCATCCACTGGCGTGCGGCCCCGTACCGCGAAAAAATCCTGTTGCGACGCCAGGGCACGGCCGCCCAGCCCATCACGGTGTGCGGCGTGCGCGGGTCGGGCGGCGAGCGGCCGGTGCTCGACGGCGAAAACGCCACCACGCGCGCCACGATGGGCTACCGCGTCGTGGCCACCGAGCCGCGCGGCCTGATCCATGTGAGCTGGGGCGCGGGCGATGCGTGGGGCTTCAAACCGCGGCATCTGCTCATCCAGGGCCTGCACATCCGCCACGCCTTCCACGAATACGCGTTCAGCGCCAGCGACGGCAGCGCCGCGACCTACTCGGCCAACGCCGCCGGCATCTTCGTCGAGCGCGGCGAGCACATCGTGGTGAGCGACGTGGTGCTGGAAGGCAACGGCAACGGATTTTTCGTCGCCTCGGGAGATTCGGAGGAAATGCTCTCGCGCGACGTCCGCATCGAGTTCTCCGAGCTTTACGGCAATGGCACCGTCAGCGTGTCCAACGACCGCCACCACAACCTCTACACCGAGGCGGTGGGCATGACGATCCAGTTCAACCGCTTCGGCCCGCTGCGCGCCGGCTCGTCCGGCGGCAACCTCAAGGACCGCTCCACCGGCACCGTGGTGCGCTACAACCTCATCGACGGCGGCGCGCGCAGCATCGATCTGGTGGAAGCGCAGGAAAGCTGGCCGATGGTGCAGGCGCTGCCCGAATACCGGCGCAGCTTCGTCTACGGCAACCTCATCGTCAGCGATCCGGAAGGGCCGGGCAATCTGGTGCACTACGGCGGCGACAGCGGCTGCTACATCAACGGCCAGTACGATCCCACCCTCGCCTGCTACCGCAAGGGCACGCTGCACTTCTTCCACAACACCGTTGTCGTGCGCGCCGACCAGTCCGCGCGCTGGCGCAGCATCCTGTTCGACGTTTCCACCAACGACGAACGCGTGGACGCGCGCAACAACCTGGTGTTCCTGCGCGCCTGGACGCCGAGCGCGGTGCCGACGAACCTGTCCTGGATGCACCAGTACGGGCTGCTCGACCTGGGCGCGAACTGGGCCTCGCCCACGCTGACCCCGTGGCGCGACAACACCACGCCACAGGGCGCGATTTCCGGCCTCGGGAGCGTGCTGACCAACGCCGCCAACGCGCCGGGCTTCGTCGACGAGGCGGGCACGGACTTCAGACTCGCGTTCAGCAGCGATGCGGTGGACGCAGGCATGGCCCTGCATCCCGAGGTGATCGCGCAGGGGCACACCGTGAATGCGCAGTACCTGGCCCACGCCGCCGGCCAGCCGCGGCCCGACGACGGCGCGCCGGATCTGGGCGCGTTCGAGTACGACGGCGGCCTGTTCGCCGATGGCTTCGAGGTGTTTTCGCCGTGACCTTCGCTCATCGCTCCACCGCCATCGCGCTGATCCTTGTCGCCCTGCCCTGCGCTGCGGCCGGCCCGGGTCCGGTCGGGCACGACAATGGCCAGCACCACGCCTGCACCGGGTTCCTCGCCTCCCAGCCGGCGGTGATCTGCGTACGCGCCGGCGCGGCGGGCGGCAGCGGCACCGCGGTCGCGCCACTGGCCACGATCTCCGCCGCGATCGCGGGCGCCAAGGCGGGCGACGTGGTGCAGGTGGCGGCGGGCCACTACGCCGAGAACGTAGCGCTCGGCAGCTTCGGCGCGCCCAGCGGCACGCACCTCGTCCTGCTCGGCGGATTCAGCCCCGGCTTTTCCGCGCGCGACGCCAGCCAGCACGTGTCCCTGATCGACGGCGGCCTCGCCAATCCCGCCGTGCAGCTGCACCTGGATTCGGACCAGCGCACCGTGCTCGACGGCTTCACCCTCACCCGAGGGCGCGGTCTGGGCAACGACTGGTCCAACGGCGGCGGCCACGGCGGCGGCGTCCACGCCAGCCTGGACGGCGACGGGGAGATCGTGATTTCGCACAACCTCATCCACGGCAACTCCAGCAATCATCACACCAGCGCCGATTCGCGCGGCGGCGGCATCCACACCCATGCGCAGAGCTGGGGCAGCGCCACCGGAACAATTCGGATCGAGCACAACACCGTGCGCGACAACCAGGCCGGCAAAGGCGCGGGCATCCACGTTTCCGGGCGTCACGCCGAGCTGCGCCACAACCTGGTGGAAAACAACACCGGACACCACGATCACGGCGGCGGCCTCTACGTCGCCGCCAACGCGCTGTTGGCCGACAACATCGTGCGCGGCAACGCGATCGGTGCCACCCAGGGCTACGGCTGGGGCGGCGGGGTGCTGGTGGCGGGCACCGACGCGGAGCTTCACGGCAACCTCATCACCGGAAACCACGCCCCGACCGCTGGCTCGGGAGTGTTCTGGGACGAGGGCGCGACCGGCACGATGCGCAACGACCTCGTCCACCACAACCTGTGCCCGAGCGGCAGCCGTTCGGCCGCGGCGATCTACATCGACGGCGGGCCGGGCGGGCCGTCGCAGGTGAACATCGAGAGTATTACCGTGGCCGATCACCTCTGCCCCGGCACGGTGCCCGACGGCGCCGCCGTGGTGGTCGAGGGCGGCTCTCAGATCACGGTTCGCAACGCGATCTTCCGCGGCAACAGCCGCGACTTCGCCACGCTCTCGGGCGGCAGCCTCGCCATCGCCTGGTCGATCACGCAGTATCCGGGCACAGGCACCTTCCAGGCCGATCCCCTGTTCGCCGACGCCAGCGGCGGCGACTACCACCTGCGCTCGACAGCCGGCCGCTTCACCCCGGGCGGCTGGGTGATGGATCCCGCCACCAGCCCGGCCATCGATGCCGGCGATCCAGGCTCCGACCACGCGCAGGAAACCCAGCCCAACGGCGGACGCATCAATCTCGGTGCCTACGGCAACACCCCCCAGGCGAGCCGCAGCCCCGGCACCGACCGGCTCTTCGGCGACGGCTTCGAGGCGAGCGTTCGGTGACGGCCTCGCGATCCGCGCCCGCGCGGCCATGGTTGCGATGACGGTAATCGCTATCCGAATCCGTGGTCGCGATCCGCGCCCGCGCGGCCATGGTGGCAGGCGGATGCCGCTTCAGCGCGGCACCGAGTCCTCTGCCGGGAGCAGCTCCATCGCCATCACCAGCGCATCTTCGCGCCCCTTGTGCGCCGGGTAGTAGCCGGGGCGGCGGCCAATCTCGTTGAAGCCGATGGATTCATACAAATGCACGGCTGCGGGGTTTGACGGACGCACTTCCAGGAATATCCGCTCCACCCGATGCCAGCGCGCCGCGTCGATGAGGCGCAGGATCAGGTGACGACCGTGGCCGCGTCCCTGATGCCGCGGCGCGATGCAGACGTTGAGGATGTGCGCCTCGCCGGCACCGACCGATAGCACGCCGTGGCCGATGATCTTCCCATCGCGCTCCAGCACCCAGCAGCCGTGACCGGACAACAGGCAGTCGCGGAAGATGCCCTGGGTCCAGGGAAACTCGTAGGCCGCCAGTTCATTCTGCATCACCGTCTCAAGGTCGGTGGTGCGCATCCCCCGCAGCATCGCGCCCGAAGATGCGACGACGCTCATCGGGCCGTCTCCCGAAGCTGCCGGCGCAGCTGCCGCAGCAGCGGCCAGGCGATGCGCTTTTCCAGCGGCTCGCGCAAGCGCGCCAGGGCCGGCACGCGCAGCGCGCCGCGCGCCGCTTCCACGCCGAAGGCCAGCATCGGAATGCCTTCGGGCGGCACACCGCCGGATACCCACTGCACCTGCGCGACGGTGAGTCCGAGGCTGGCGAGCAGGTCATCCAGCAGCCGCGCATCCGGCCCCGGCGCGGGCCAGGGGCCGCTGCCCGCGACGCAAAGCCTGATCGTGCGTTCCGCGGGTGGATCGATGGCACCACGCGCGGCTGCGCGAGCCGGGGTTTCGCTGCCGGCGCGCGGCGCGGGAACCGGCACCCCGGGCCGGACGACGTCGCGCCGGACCATCGGCACCAAGCCCAGCGCCTCCAGACGCGCACGCTGCAACGCGCCGAACCGGCTGCCGTCCTTGCTGCCTGCCACCGCCGCTCCCTCGCCCATCGTGCACCCACCTATCTCATCCGCATCGCATCGTCGCCGGCCGCGGCGCGGTGCGCGCGTTCGGCGAGATCGGCGATGAACTCGCCGTGGATCTGATCCAGCGCCTGGCCGTAGGCGCGCACCGAATCGGCCACCCGGTCACCGGCGGCCGGGAGCTGGCGGTGGTACTCGCCGATCACCCACGGGCGTCCGCCGCCGGGCGGCTCCGCGCGCAGCACGAGGCTGACCGCCACCTCCCAGCCCGTGTCCGTGCGTACCCGGTCGAGCCGCGCGATGCGCCCGTGCACGCGCAGCACCTCCAGCCGCGTCGGCAGCCGGTCGGTAACCATCCGCGCGATGCCCGAGGCCCGCAGGTCCGCCACCAGCCGGCGCTGCAGCAGGCGCACGGGCGGGTCGATCCAGAGCTGGTAGTGGTAGGCGCGCAGCCGATCGGCCTGCGCATCGAGCGTGTAGATCAGCGCCTGATCGGAATACAGGCCGTCGGCGGTAAAGGTTTCCACCACGATCGGCAGTTCGACCAGCGGTGCGTCCAGGCGCTCGCGCGGCACCGGTTCGGGCAGCCGGTACCAGGTGGTTTCCGGGGCGCTGGGCACGCCGGCGCAGCCGGCCAGCAGCGCGGCAAGGATGAGGACCAGCGGGATGCAGCGATTCATTTCTCCTCCCCCTCATCGGCCTTGGGGCTGAACAGCAGGCGGTTCGGGTTGCGCCGGATCTCGCGCGCGAACTCGTCGAAGTTGCGGCTGGAGGAGTCCAGGTGGTGCGCGACCGAGTCCATGCGCTGGGCCAGCGTGCCCACGACGCGCTCGAGGTCAGTCACCACCTGGCGGATGTCGGGCCGGTTCTCCGCCAGCGTCGCATTGAGCCCGGCCACGAGTTCGCGGGTCTGCGCGTGGGTCTCGCGCAGATCGGCGGCCAGGCTGCGCAGGTCGGCAAGCGTGCCACCGATGGCCTGGCGATTGTCTTCCCCGACCAGGTCGTTGACCTGATCGGCGGCCTGGTTGAGGCGCGCCAGCAGCGCCTGCGTCTCGCTCACCAGCGGCGGCAGTCCGGTATCGATGGAGACGGCGATCGAATCCACCCGGGTCGCGAGGGTTTCGGCCAGCGGGCGTAGCCGGTCGCGGGTCAGGATGGTCAGCTCGTCGGCCAGTTCGTTCATGGCGGCGAACACATCGCCCCCGGTGGCGCTCGCCAGCGCCGCGCCGGGCGCCAGCATGGCCGTGCTCTGGCCGCCGCGGATGGCGATGCGCACATCGGCCAGCAGCCCGCTGGCCTGCAGCTGGGCCACGCTGTCCTCCGGAATCGGCCAGTCGCTGCGCAGCGCCAGCTCGACCCGGTAGCGCAGCGCGGCGGCCCGCTCGGGCACGATGTCGGCAACCTGTCCGATGCGATACCCCTGATAGAGCACCGGCGCGCCTGCGCGCAGGCCGGTGACGGTGTCGAAGTGGGCGTGATAGCGCGTACTGGCACCGCGGCTTCCGGTGATCGCCAGCAGGGTGAATAGCAGCAGCGCGAATGCCACCGCCACGGCCAGGCCGACGAGCGTGTAGTTGACGGTGTCGCGCTTCATCGCCGCCTCGCCGAATGCATCGGGATTGGGTCCATCACGCTTCCTCCTCGGTCAGCCGGCGCAGGTAGGCGTCCACATCCACCTCCACTTCGCGCGGCCGGCGGTTGAGCAGATCCTGGATGCGCTCGTTGTCGCTGGCGCGCACCTCGTCCACGGTCCCGGTCATCAGGACGCGCCCCTGGTCGAGCACGGTAATGGTATCGGCAATCTTGAAGGCCGATTCCAGTTCGTGGGTGACCACGACGATGGTCATGCGCATGGCGTCGCGCAGCTGCAGGATCAGTTCGTCCAGCTCGGCCGACACCACGGGATCGAGCCCGGCCGAGGGTTCGTCGAAGAACATCAGGCGCGGATCCATCACGATGGCGCGGGCCAGCGCCGCGCGCTTGACCATGCCGCCGGAAAGCTGGCTGGGCATGAGGTCCTGGAAACCGCCGAGGTTGACCACTTCGAGCTTCAGCCGGCTCATGATGCGGATGGTGTTTTCGTCCAGATCGGTATGTTCGCGCAGCGGCAGGGCGACGTTGTCACCCACCGTCATCGAGGTGAACAGCGCGCCGCCCTGGAAGCTGACGCCGATCTTCCGCCGCAGCGCCAGCAGCTCGCGTGCGCCGGCCCGCGCCAGATCCGTGCCGAGCAACCGCACCGCGCCGGCGCGCGGCTTCTGCAGTCCGATGAGATGACGCAGCAGGGTGCTCTTGCCCGAGCCCGAACCACCCATCACCACCCGTATCTCGCCCGGCTGCACGGAAAAATCCACCCCGTGCAGCACCTGCCTCCGCCCGTACCACGCGTCGAGGCCGCGGACATCGATGCTCGGCTCAACGGATGCGGGCATCGGGGATGGGGACGCGTGATTCATCGCGGCGCGCACTCCGCGGTCCGTGCCGCGCGGACAGCGCGCCCCGCCGTCACCCTGCCTGCCCGAAACGCCTCGCGAACCATGCCCATTGTCGGCTCCTTACTGCGCATTTTCGCCCTCGCCCTCAGCGATTTAGAAAGAACGAAAACAGCATGTCGGCCATCACCAGGGCGCTGATCGACAGCACCACGGCGCGGGTGGTGGCGCGGCCGACGCCTTCGGCACCGCCGCTGACCGAGAAGCCCACGCTGGTACCGATGAGGGCGATCAGCAGGCCGAACACCACGCTCTTGGAAAGCCCTTCCCACACGTCGCGCGGCGTCATCAGCTCCAGCACCTGACCCATGTAACCGGACAGGCTGAGGTCGAGCAGGCCCATCGAGTACAGGCCGGCGCCGAGGATGGCCACGGCATCGGCCAGGATGGTCAGCACCGGCAGCATCACCAGCATCGCCACCAGCGCCGGCGCGACCAGATAGCGCACCGGGTCCACTCCGATCACGGCGAGTGCGTCCACTTCCTGCGACACCACCATCGAACCCAGGCGCGCGGCCAGCGCCGAGCCGCTGCGGCCGGCCACCACGATTCCGGTGATCAGCGCGCCGAACTCGCGCATGATCGACTTGGTGGACGCCACCACCACCTGGCTTTGCGCACCGAACTCCGACAGCGCGGCGATGAACTGGATGCCCAGCATCACGCCCACCGTCATCGCGAGCAGGCAGACGATGGGAATGGCATCCACGCCGATCTGGCGCATCTGCTCCAGCACCATGCGCGGGCGCACCGGCTGCCCCACGCGCCAGCCCAGCGCAAGAAACCAGATCGATTCGAACAGCAGGCCGGCGCCATAGCCGATCTCGGACACCGCCGCGACGGTACGCCTGCCGATGCGCTCGAAGCCGGCAAGGATCGCTGCCATGGATCAGCCCGCGGTCGAGGCGCGAATCGCGAACACGCGGTCCAGCCGGGCCAGCCTGAGCACCGCCAGCACCGGCGCACTGACGTTCACCAACTCGAACGGCTGACCGCGCCCTCGCGCGTTCTGGAAGCCTTCCACCAGCGCGGCGATGCCGGAAGAGTCGATGTAGCTGACCTGGGCAAGATCGACCGCCACGCGCGGCGCGCGCTCCAGCGCACCGAGCACCTCGCGCCGCACCTGCGCCGACCACGAAAGATCCACCTCGCCGCCGAGCACCACGACGGCACAGTCGCCTTCGATCCGGGTATCGCACTGGCTCATCGGGTTTCCTCCTCCGGCAGCAGATGCTTGACCATCCGGAGACGGTTGCCGCAGCGCCCTTCGCGCGGCTCCAGCGACCAGTCGTCCATCAGGCTGTCGATCAGGTTGAGCCCCAGCCCGCCGGGCCGGCACTCCGAGAGGTCGCGCGGCACCAGTGCGGCACCTTCGACGCAGGGCGCGCTGTCGAACAGCTCGAACACCAGGTCGTCGCCCTCGCGCGCCAGGCTCAGCTGGATCAGCGCATCGGCGCCGCCGCCATGGCCGTGGCGGATGACGTTGGTGCAGGCTTCGTCCACCGCCAGCACCAGCGCCTGGCGCAGCGCGACGTCCACGCCGGCGCGCGCCAGGGCCGCCGCAAGCGCGTGACGCACCCCGGCCATCTCGCCCGGCTGGGCCGGAAAACTGCGCTCCAGCAGCAAGGTTTCGGTGCAGGGAGGATCGCCCGAGATCAGCATCAGGGTGATGTCGTCGGTGACCCGCAGGCCGCGCAGGTGGCGCGCCAGCGCGCGCAGACGCGCCTCGGGCGCAAGCCCGCCCAGCCCCTGCAGCAGCGCCTGCACCCGCGCCACGCCGAGCGGCTCGCCGTCGGTGTCCCGCACGTCGGTGACACCGTCGGAGTACAGGTACAGGCTGGCATCGGCCAGCTGCGTGCGCTGTTCGGGAAAGGCCATGCGGCGCAGGATGCCCAGCGGCGGGCCTTCTGCCTCGAACGCCTCCGCCGAGCCGTCCATCGCAACGCGCACCAGCGGCGGAAACCCGGCGTTGGCCCACACCACCTCGCGCGTGGCCGGGTCGTAGTGGCCCGCTGCGGCGCACACGAACATGCCCGGCGCGATCGCCTCGCCCAGCTCGTCGTTGACCTTGGCCAGCCAGTCTGCCGGGCGCAGCCCATCCTTGCCGGACCAGCGCAGCAGGCTCGCACAGCGCACCATCAGGAACGCCGCGTCCAGGCCCTTGCCCGCCACGTCGCCTACGGTGAACGCGATGCGCCCGTCCGGCAGATCGAAGAAGTCGTAGAAATCCCCGGAAATCTCCTGCGCCGCCAGGTTCAGCGCGCGCAGCGGATAGCTGCCGCGCCGGCGCCGCGGCAGCAGCGAGCGCTGCAGGCGCCGCGCCATGCCCAGTTCACGCCGGATGCGCTGCTGTTCGACCAGCTCGCCGGCCATGCGCGCAGTGTTGAGCGCCAGCGCCATCGGCGCGGCGAGCAGGCGCAGCGCATACAGATCCGCCGGCTCGAAAAGCGCATCGCCGCGCTTGTTGATGGCCTCGATGGCGCCGATCACCCCCTGCGCGGTCACCAGCGGCGCGCACAGCACGCTGCGGGTGCGAAACCCGGTGCCGGCATCGACCTGGGTGGAGAAGTCCGGATCGGCATAGGCATCGCGTACCATCTGCGGCTGGTTGCGCGCGACCGTCCGCCCGACGATGCCCTGGCCCATCGGGATGCGCAGGCCGAGAATGTCCACCGGCCCCTGGCAGGCGCGGCACTCCAGCATCTGCCCATCCTCGGACACCAGGAACACGCTGACCGCCTCGGCATCGAGATAGCGCGCCACGTAGGCCGCCGAATCGCGCAGGGTGCGTGCGAGATCCACCGACACGGCAAGCTGCTGGCTGACCTCGGCCAGAAAGGCCAACAACCCATCCCGCGCCGTGGCGGTCGCCGGCGCGCCCGCCGCGGCGCTCATCCCGGTGCGGTCGGCGGCTGCCGGCTGCGCCGCAGCCGACTCCAGACCCAGCCCAGCGGCCCGGACAACAGGTAGATCGCCGATCCGGCGAACAGCACCCGCGCGGTGTCGATCGCCAGCAGCACCAGGAGGCCCAGCGCCAGCAGCACCGTCACGAAGGGCACGCGCCCGCCGAACGGCAGGCTCTTGAAACTGAAGTAGCGCACCCGGCTCACCATGAGCAGGCCGGTGACCACGGTGATGCCCAGGGCGATCCAGCGCACCTGTCCGCCGCTCACGTTCATGCGGCTGTCCAGGGTCCAGATCACGGACATCATCACCGCCGCCGCCGCCGGGCTGGCCAGACCGATGAACCAGCGCTTGTCCACCACGCCCACCTGAGTGTTGAAGCGCGCCAGCCGCAGCGCGGCGCAGGCGGCATAGAGAAACGCCGCCGACCAGCCGACCTTGCCCGCGATCGGGCCGTCGAACTGCAGCTCCGACAGCGCCCAGTGATACATCACCAGCGCCGGCGCCATGCCGAAGCTGATCAGGTCCGAGAGCGAGTCGTACTGCACGCCGAAGTCGCTCTGGGTGCCGGTGAGCCGCGCGATGCGGCCGTCCAGCCCATCCAGGACCGCCGCCACGAACACCGCGATGCAGGCGTCCGAGAAGCGCCCCTGCGACGCGGCGATGATCGCGTAGAAGCCCGCGAACAGCGCACCGGAGGTGAACAGGTTCGGCAACAGGTAGATGCCGCGCGGGCGCGGCTTGGCGGGGCGTTCCTGAGGTTCCATGAGGCATCCTGCGAAGTTCGGGGCAAGTGTAACCCGGACCTGCCCGCACCTTCGGAGCAACATCGCCATCGCCGCTTTTCCGTAGTGCCGAGCTTGCTCCGTACCTACGGCTGTGCCTCGAACCCGTCGTGGAAAATGTGCTGCGGGTCCGTGTCGATGTCGGTGGCGAGGTTGTCGTCGCTGTCTTCGTCGTTGAAATCACCCGGCGGCACGGAAATCTCCGCGCTCACGCCAAAGGCACCGACGAACGGGCCGACCGTGCCGGCCAGAATCAGCGTGGCGCTGCCCCCGGCAGGCAGGTCAAGCGTGGTGGACACCTGCCCGATGCCGCCACCGGCGCAGCCGGAGAAACAGGCCCAAACCGGCACAAGCAACACATGGTCAGGATCGGACCGGGTCACCAGCGACACGCCCTGCGCCGGGATATTCGCCTGGTTGACCACGGTGATGGTCCAGGTGCGCGCATCGCCCGGCAGGCTGTGGGCGGTGCCGTTGTCGATGCTCACCGCCACATTCTCCGGATACATCGCGTTCAGCGTGAACGTGGCGGTGTGTTCCTGCATTGCCGTGGATTCCGCGCCGCAGGTAGGGCAGTTGCCCTGTGAGCTGCCATCGGCGGTGCCGTTGGTCTTGCCGCTGCGCAGGGTGAGTATGGCCTGGCGCGTTTGGCCCGCCGCACCTGCGCTCATCCGCACCAAAATCGCATCCGCGCTACTGACGATGGCGTCCGTCACCCAGGTAACGCCGCCATCCAGACTGAATGCAGGATTGCCCTCGCCTTCGATGCGAGCGCCGCCCCAGGCCGTGCCGCTGCCGCTTTCGGCAACCAAGGCCAGCGGCTCGAAAACCGCCGTGCTGCCGGGTATCGCATCGCGAGAAGATGGGCTACTCAAAGGGCCAAACCACTGTCCGCCGCGCACGAGGCGAACCTGGCCGTCGTTGCTACGGTAGGAGTGGCCGGCGTTGCCATCGCCGAAGAGCACGTACCACGCGAAGCCCGAATAGCTGGCAGAGGGCGAACCCGACCAAACGTACGAAGACGAGGTGTTGGGAAATACGTTGCGATTGATCATCGGGTGGTGCCCACACCCGGTGGTGATGCCTGCCAGTTCGGTGCGATAGGGCATGCGCCAGGCACCGCTGCGCAAGCGATCCACACCCTCCGGGCCGGAACCAGGCACGGGCGTGTACCCGCCATCTGCGCCCCACCAGGAGTTCTGCCCGGAAAACGATTTCGGAATGAAATCGCGCATCCAGTCGTTCCACGTGCGCGTCTCATCGCCGCCTGTGCTGCAATCGCCTCCGCTGCGGCCTTGCCCGCAGCGCTTCCACACCAAGCCCGTAGGCCAGTGCATCGCGGCGGGCACCGTGCCCGGCCCTTCGCCGGGTATCTCGCCCAGAATGTAGTTGGCGCCGTGATTGGGGCTGGTGACAGGGTCGGCACCGCAGGTTTCCTGCGCCCCGACGGATGCGGCGGCAAGCGCCAGCAGCAGGCCGCAACAGGCGCGCTGAAACAGGCGTGCAATGCGAAAGTGACTCATCTGGTTCCCCTGTTCATGATGATAACCACCTGATTGTCGCACCGCCCCCCCGGGCGCTGCCACGCGCCGCGTGTTGGCCGCGGGCGCGGCCCTGCGGCGGGCGCATCATCGCGTTTTGATGCACACTTGCCGGCGGGGAATCCCTCATCTCAATGCAGGAAAGACCGATGCGCATCACCCACATCCTCGTCACCCTGGCCCTCGCGGGCGCGTGGCTGACCGCCGATGCCAGCGACGTCTATCGCTGGGTCGATGAAAAAGGCGTCTCCCACTATTCCGACAAGCCGCCGGCGGATGGCAAGTTCGAGCGCGTCAACGTCCGCGCCGGCGGTGCCAGCGCCGTCGCCACGCCGGACCCGGCCACCCCCGAGCAGGAGCCGGCCAAGGAGGATCCGGCGATCGCACGGGCCGAGCGCTGCAAATCCGCGCGCGCCAACCTCGCGGCGCTGCGCTCCAACCTCGAAGTGAGCATCGAGGACAACGGCCAGACCCGCGCACTGACCGAGGACGAGCGCCTGGAGCACGCCGACCGCAACGAGCGCATCATCGCACTCGACTGCGAAACGCCCTGACGCCGGGATCGGCCTGTCGTCGTGCGAAGCGCACTGCTCGGCGCGGCTTTCGTGCTGGCGCTGCTGATCGCAGCGGCAGCATGGCTCTGGCGCTACCAGCCCGAACGCCTTCCGGCGGAATGGCGGCGCCAGAACCCGCATTCGCGCGAGTACTCCCCGCCCGTCTATCGCTGGCACGACGACGCCGGCCAGGTGCACCTGAGCGACACTCCGCCGTCCGGGCGTCCCTACGAAACCCTGCATATCGACCCACGCCGCAACGTCGTCCCCACCACCCTGCCGCCGCCCGGCGCCACGCGCTGAGCGGCGCTGGCAGGCAGGGCTGCGACGCAAACGCCGGCGGCAGGCTACAATCCGACGCTTTGCCTCCACCGTCGGAACCCGGCCATGCGCCTGTCGCAATTCCACCTCAACACCTCCCGCGAAACCCCTGCCGATGCCGAAATCGTCAGCCACCAGCTGATGCTGCGCGCCGGCATGATCCGCAAGCTCGCGGCCGGCATCTACACCTGGAGCCCGCTGGGCCTGCGCGTGCTGCGGCGGGTGGAGGCGGTGGTGCGGGAAGAAATGGACCGCGCCGGCGCGATCGAGATGCTGATGCCTTCGGTGCAGCCGCGCGAGCTGTGGGAAGAGACCGGGCGCTGGGAGAAGTTCGGTGGCCAGCTGCTGAAGATCCGCGACCGCAAGGACGCCGACTACTGCTACGGCCCCACGCATGAGGAAGTCGTCACCGATTTCGCGCGCAACGAACTGCAGTCCTACAAGCAGCTGCCGATCAACTTCTACCAGATCCAGACCAAGTTCCGCGACGAGATCCGCCCGCGCTTCGGAGTGATGCGGGCGCGCGAATTCCTGATGAAGGACGCCTATTCCTTCCATCTGTCGCCCGAATGCCTGGAACGCGGCTACCAGGCCATGCACGCCGCCTACACCCGCATCTTCACCCGCCTGGGCCTGAGGTTCCGCGCGGTGAAGGCCGATTCGGGCGCCATCGGCGGCGACGCGTCGCAGGAGTTCCACGTGCTGGCCGACTCGGGCGAGGACGCCATCGCCTTTTCCAGCGCCTCCGGCTACGCCGCCAACCTGGAAGCGGCCGAGGCGCTGGCGCCCGCAGCAGAGCGTCCCGCGCCGTCCGAGACCATGCACGAGGTGGCGACACCCACCCAGAAAACCTGCGAGGACGTGGCCGCGCTGATGGGAATCCCGCTTGCGCGCACGGTGAAATCACTCGCGCTCATGACGCCGGACGGCTTTGTGCTGGCGCTGGTGCGCGGCGACCACAGCGTCAATGAAATCAAGCTCTCCAAGGCGCCGGGCCTGGGTGAAAGCCGCTTCGCCACGGAGGAGGAAATCACCGATTATCTGGGCGGCGAGCCAGGCTTTCTCGGGCCGGTCAAGCCCGCCCGGCCGATCACCGTCATCGCCGACCGCACGGTCGCGGCGATGGCGGATTTCGTGGTGGGAGCCAATCGCGCAGGATTCCACCTCGCCGGAGTCAACTGGGGCCGCGACCTGCCCGAGCCGACCCACGTGGCCGATATTCGCAACGTGATCCAGGGCGATCCTTCACCCGATGGCCAGGGCACGCTGGACATCGCGCGCGGCATCGAGGTCGGGCACGTGTTCCAGCTTGGCCAGAAATATGCCGAAGCGCTGGGTTGCTCGGTGCTTGCGGAAAGCGGCAAGGCACAGACGCTCTGGATGGGCTGCTATGGCATCGGCGTCTCGCGCATCGTCGCGGCCGCGATCGAGCAGAACCACGACGAGGCCGGCATCATCTGGCCGGAGCCGATGGCGCCGTGGAAAGTCGCGGTGTGCATCATCAATCCGAAAAAGGACAGCGCCGTCGCGGAAGCGGCAGAAGCGCTGTACCGGCAGCTCACCCGCGCCGGGCTGGATGCGGTGCTGGACGATCGCGGGCTGCGCCCCGGTCCGATGTTTTCAGACATCGAACTGATCGGCATTCCGCACCGCATCGTCGTTTCGGAACGCGGCCTGGCGGCCGGCACGTTCGAATATCGCGCCCGCGGCGCAAGCGAGAGCGAAACGCTCGATCGCGCCGCCCTGCTCGCGCGCCTTGCGGTGGCCTGAGCATTCCGAGGCGCGCGCCGAATGCGGCGCGCGCGGACAGCGTATCAGCGGTCGCCGCGCTGGAACAGGCGTGAAATGGTTCCGCCCAGCCGGCGCACGAAGGCCCCGGGCGAGGCGCTGCCCGCCATCAGCGACACCACGCGCTTCTCGTCGTCCTGCAGCTGGGTCGTCAGCTTGGCCTCCCATTCGCGCCGGATCTGATCGCGCTGCACCTGGCTTTGCAGCTGGCGCCGCACGTCGGCGCCCACTTTCTCGCGCCCGAAGTGCGGATTTTCACGCAGCAGGTAGCGCCCCAGCGCGTCGAAGGTTTCCTCGGTCAGCGCATCGGCCGTCAGGCTGCGCTGCAGCGTGCCGAACGCCTCGACATTGGAAAGCGTCAGCTTGAGCTGCCCGGATTCGAGCGTGGCAATCCCGTGCACCTTGACCGGAACCCGGCCGCGCGCCTGGAAGCGTCCGGATATCACATCGCCGTTGGCATTCTTGGTCACGTCGTGCAGGCCGGACAGGTGGTGATTCTGCAGCAATCCATTCACCAGCCGCACCTTGCCCGGCGTATCGGCCACCACCAGCGTGCTTTCCTCCGGCGAAACCTGCGCCGCGAAGGAAAACTCGATCTCTACCTGCGTGGTGGAAGGCGTCACGCGGCATTCGAACGGCGCTTCGCCGAATGCCACGGCATCGCCATATCCCGCGATCGAATAGACCAGCCGGATGCGGCGGCGCGCGGCGCTCAGGGTGGTGGCGAGACGGCTCAGGTATTCCCCGAAGCGCTCGACCGCGGGCTTGAGCCGCTCCTCCCACGCCGCCTGGCGCTCGCGCTGCGCGTCGTCGTCATTACCGGCTCCCTGCAGGCGCGCGGCCTCTTTCTCCAGTTCGTCCAGCAGCCCCATATTCCCCCTCCATAGCGCAGTCGTGATGCCGCGCAGCAGCCACCCTTCACGCTACCGCGCCGCGCATGCGACGGCAAGCCGCCCGCACGTTGCGCCCGCCCGGTCACGGGAAGGCTGCCCTCCGCGCGGAGGGCAAAGGCCGGCGTGAATGGCCCATCGCGTTGGCGCATGCGTCGCCGCATCCCGCGCCGGCGCCGTGCAAACAAGCGGCCCGTGCCTCCGGATGAAATGACGGCGGCGCCATCCACCACGTTGCGCGATGCGTTTCCGCTTGTCAGCGGTATTTGACCCGATTATCCTTCGGGTATCCCACGGTTGGGCAATAATGCCGCGGGAGTCCGACATGCGCGTATCCCGCATTCCGTTTCCCCCAGAGAGGAACTCCATGAGCATCGATTTCTCGTCCATGACGCCCAAGGCCCTGCAGAAGCTGATTGTCGAAGCCACCCGCGAGCACAAGCGCAAGAAAAAGCGCGCTCCGATCACCCAGGTCCGCACCAAGCTGGCGCGAATGGCCAAGAACGAGGGCTATACCATCGCCGAGCTGTTCGGCGGCGCAGCCCCCGCCGCACCGGCCGCCACGAAAACGCCGCGCCGCAAGGTGACCAAGATAGGCACCACGCGCAAGGTGCCGCCGAAATACCGCAATCCCGACGACCATGACCAGACCTGGACCGGCCGCGGCAAGGCGCCGCTGTGGTTCAGCGCGCTGATTTCCTCCGGCAAGACCCGCGAAGACCTGCTCATTCCCGCACAGGAAAGCTGAGTTACCTCGCATCATGGAAAACCCCGCCGCGGCGGGGTTTTCCATTTGGCGCACCGGAATGGCGCGGGAAACTCAGAGATTGCGCCTGGCCGGCGCGATGACGTTGCCGATCAGCATCCCGCCCACCAGTGCCACAAGTATCGTGCCCAGCTGCACCGCGGTATCCAGACCCAGCGCCACCTGCTGCTCGAATATCGAACTCATGCCGCGGAACCCGACGCTGCCGGGCACCATCAGGATGACGCCCGGCACCCGGATCAGCGCGCCGGGGCGATTCCTGCGCCGCGCATAGAGATTGGCGAGCACGGTAATCAGCACGCTGGCCACGAATACCGAGGCGCTGCCCGGCAGCCACAGCCCGGCGATGCGCGTGGCCAGGTAGCCGGCAATCACCGACAGCATGACCAGCGCATAGTCGCGCGGTGCCGCCCGGAACAGCACTGCAAACGCCCAGGCCGCCGCGAGCAGTGCCGGCCATTCGGTCCAGCGCGGCACCACCGCCACGTCGTGATAGGCCATCGGCGTCCAGTGCAGCAGCAGCGCCACCTGCGAGGCCACCATGCTGCCGAAGGCGAGCTTGAGCAGGGTGGTCACCGCGCCAGCAAAGCGCGCCGTACCCGAAACCAGCTGCCGGCTGGTCAGCTCGGATACCGCGTTGGTGAGTGACAGGCCGGGCAGCAGAGCGATCAGCGCGGCCACGATGACGGTCTTGAGCGACAGCGGCACCACGAAGGTGGCGATCGCGGCCGCGAGCAGGGTGGCGAAGATTCCGGCCAGCAGCTCCATCGCCTCGCTCACCCGGGGGCGGCTGGCGCCGAAGTGAAAAGCCAGGCCCACCGCCAGGCCGATCACTCCGGCGGTGACCACGTCGGCCACGCTCGCACGCAGCAGCGTGGCCACGGCGGCCGATACCACGCCGAAGCTCAGCGGAAACGCAACGGCATCGCCCCGCCAGGCCGGCCGGTCGAGTTCATGCAGCGCCTGGACCGCCGCCGACACGTCGAGTTCTCCGCGCAGCGCGCGCTCGGCGATTGCGTCGGCTTCACACAGCCTGCGCAAATCCACATCGCCGGGCGCCAGCCGGATCACGTGGGTGGTGTTGGAAAAAGTATCGGGCTGGCCAGCGTCCGACAGCGACAGGATCAGGCCGGTGGGATTGGCCCAGGGCGCGCAGCGCAGGCCTAGACACGTGGCCACGCCGATAATCGCACCTTCCAGGCGCTGCGCGGTGGTGCCGTAGATATGCAGACGAGTGGCCAGCTCGACCACGAAGTGCACGCGGTCGGCATAGGGATAGTGGGTCATCGGGGATCACGCGGCACGGGGCAGGTCGCGACGCGGCGCAGTATGGGCAGTGCGCGGCAACCCTGCGTGAATCGAGCCTTGCCGCACAGGCCCGCATGGCACCAGCCGCTGGAAGTCGGAACCCTTCGACCACCGCGACGCGACGCTGTACCCGCCGCCCCGCAGCCGCCCTGCGTGGCCGCTCCGCGCCGGCACGCTGAACCCCGGCAGCGCGCGCGAAACCTGTCGCGGCGCGCCCGGCGCCTGCCCGATAATGCCCGGATGCATATCGGCGCAGGCGAAGCCTTCTCCCTCTTGAGCGCGGCGGCCTGGGCCGTGGGCGTGATCCTCTATCGCACGCTGGTCGAGCGCCTGCCTGCGCTCACGCTCAATTTTTCCAAGAACGCGCTGGTTTTCCTGATGCTGCTGCCGCTGCCCTGGCTGCTGCACGGCAGCGCCCCGCCGGCGTTCGATGCCTACGACCTGGCGCTCTGTCTGGGCAGCGGCTTCCTCGGCATCGCCGCGGCCGACACGCTCTACTTCGTCGCGCTCGCGCGATTGGGCGCCGGACGCATGGGCGTCATCGGGAACGCCTACAGCCCGCTGGTGATCGTGCTGTCCGTCGCGTTCCTGGGAGAGCGTCTGGGGCCGTGGCAGGTGGCGGGGTTTGCCCTGGTGATGGCGGGCGTTGCGGTCATCGCCCGCCGATCCGCACCCGTGGTCGTCGGCGAACCGGTGCCGCCACCCGAGCCGGCCCCGATGAGCACCGATGCCGCACCGCGTTCGCACTGGGTTGCAGTCGCGCTGGGAGTCGCCGCGATCGGCCTGATGGCGGTCGCCATCGTGATGATCAAGCCGGTGCTCGAAACCCGGCCGCTGGGCTGGGTGACCCTGCTGCGCCTGATCGGCGCACTCGCCGGGCTGATCCTCATCGCCGCGCTGCGCGGCCAGCTGCGCCTGCTCTGGCCGCGCAGAGGGAAGGTCGAATGGAAACTCCTGGTCGCAGCGGCGTTCATCGGGCAGTGTCTGTCGATGGTGCTGTGGCTGGCGGGCTACAAGTACGCGCCGGCCTCGATCGCGGCGATCCTCAACGAAACGGCCTCGATCTTCATCGTGCTGCTGGCCTGGTGGTGGCTGCGCGAGCCGCTGGGTCGTCAGGGCGCGCTCGGCGTGGCGCTGACGATCTCGGGCGTGGTGCTCATGCTGGCGGCCTGAGCGGCGCCGCATCCGCCGCGCCGCGTACGGTGCGCGCTCAATAGAAGATGTTCACCACCACCAGCACCACCACCAGGTGCATCGCCGTCAGCGGCAATCCCACCCTGATCCAGTCGCGCGCGCGATAGCCTCCGGGGCCAGCCACCATCGCCAGCACCGGATTCGACGTGCTGATGAGGTTGTTGGACGCCGACAGCGCCATGGTCAGCGCGAACGCCACGGGCGCGCCGCCGGCCGAGATCGCCACGTTGATCGCGATCGGCACCATGATCGCGGTGGCGCCGACGTGCCCCACCACCAGCCCCAGCAGCACCGTGGACACCGCCAGCAGCGCCTGCAGCGCATAGGGCGGCAGCCCGCCTACGCGCTCGAGCACGGTCTGCGCCAGCCAGGCCGCCAGGCCGGACGATTCCACCGCCCAGCCCAAGGGAATAAGGCCCGCCATCAGGAAAACGGTTTTCCAGTTGATCGAGCGGTAGGCCTCATCCATGTTGAGCACGCCCGAGAGCACCATCGCCATGGCCCCGGCCATCAGTGCCACCGGCACCGCGATCTGATGGCTGAGCGCGAGCAGCAGCGCGATTGCGAAGATGGTCATGGCGACCCACAGCTTGTGCGGGCGCTGCTCATCCTTGGGCACATCGGTGACAACCACGAAATCGCGCCTGGCCGCCGCTTTGGACAGGTCGCGCCAGACGCTGTGGAACACCAGCATGTCGCCGGCACGCAGCGGCATGCGACGATGGTCGTCGCGGTGCACCTTGCCGTCACGATACACCGCCAGCACGCTGATCCCGAAGCGGCGGCGCAGCTGCAGATCGGCCACGGCGTGGTCGATGAAGCTGGAGGTCGGCGGGATCACCGCCTCGGAAATGCCGGCCCGGCTCGGGTTGAAGAGGTCGCCGAAGTGGCGCAGCCGCGTCTGCATCCGCAGCAGGTTGGCCTGCGCATAGTCGGCCACGCGCTCGCGCGGGCCCATCACGCCGAGCACGCTGCCGACCCAGATCATCTGGTCGGCGGGCGGCGCCAGGCGCGATTCGTTGCCGGATTTCAACGCCAGCAGCAGCGGCGCGCCGCGCTGGGATTCGGCCTCGCCGATCGACATGCCCACCAGCGGGCTCTCGGCGGTCACGGTCAGCTCGAACACGTCGCCGCTCAGGCCGTAGGTGTTGGCGAAATAGCTCTCGGTGCGCGCCGGCGTCACACCCTTGTCGGCAAGGCCGCCCAGCATCTTTTCCCCGAACAGTCGGAAGTAGAGCAGGCCACCGGCCAGCAGCACGATGCCGACCGGCGTGGGCGCGAACATCGGCAAGGGATCAAGCGTCGACACACCCGATGGCAGGTTGTGATTGGCCTGGGCGAGCAGATCGTTGAGCATGATCTGCGGCGAATTGCCGACCATGGTCAGGGTGCCGCCCAGCATGATGCACAGCGCCAGCGGCATCAGCAGGCGCGACACGGGCACGCCGCTGCGCGCGGAAAGCCGCGAGGCCACCGGCAGGAACAGCGCCATGACCGAGGGGTTCTGCATGGTGGAAGAGATCAGCCCGGCGGTGGCGGTGCTGTAGAGGATGAGGCGTTCCTCCACGCCCTTGGCGCGGCGCAGCAGCCAGATTGCGGCACGATTCATCAGGCCGGTGCGATCGAGCCCGGCACCCAGCACCATGGTGGCGATGATGCTCACCACCGCGCTGCCGGCGAAACCGTCGAAGATCTGCTCGGACGGCACCAGCCCGGTGAGGCCCAGCAGCATCAGCACGAGCATGGCGGTCACGTCCGGACGCAACTTCTCCCAGACGAACATCACCATGGTGAATCCGACCAGCACCAGCACCAGCACCATGTCGGTGGTCAGGGTGAAGCCGCTTTCCGCCAGTTCCGGATCCATCGTTCAGGCCGACTCGGCGCGAAGGTCGCGCGGATGGGAATGCATCATGGCCCCCCTCGCCTGCGATACAGCAGATCCCAGACGCCGTGCCCGAGACGCAGACCGCGCGCCTCGAAGTGGGTTTCCGGCCGCCAGCTCGGGCGCGCGAACCAGTCACGCGGCCCGGCGCGGTTTTCGAACTCCGGGTCGGCGTCGAGCACGTCCCACATGTGCTCGGCGTAGGGCTGCCAGTCGGTGGCCAGGTGCAGCAGCCCTCCTGGCGCAAGCTTGCGCGCCAGAAGGCGCGCGAAGGCAGGCTGGATCAAACGGCGCTTGCCGTGGCGCTTCTTGTGCCAGGGGTCGGGAAAGTAGATCCGCACCTCAGCCAACGCGCCGTCGGCGATGTCGCGCTCCAGCACCTCGACCGCATCGTGGTTGTAGACCCGCACGTTGCGCGCGCCGTCGGCCGCCAGCGCGTTGAGCAGGCGCCCCACGCCCGGCCGGTGGACCTCGATCCCGATGAAGTCGCGCGCAGGCTCGTTGCCCGCGGCAAAGCGCAGCGCTTCGCCGTTGCCGAAGCCGATCTCCAGCACCCGGTCCGCGCGGCGCCCGAAGATCGCATCGAAGTCGCGCGGCGCTCCCGCCGGCTCCAGCCCGTAGCGCGGCCAGTACTCCGCAAAGGCGCGCTCCTGCGCCGGCGTCAGGCGGCCCTGGCGCAACACATAGCTGCGGATCGGGCGCGCTGCGCCCGCGACGGTGCTGGAATCAGGAGCGCGCGCGGAAGACATGGTTCGATTATCGCCTCGTTTGCGGCTGCGGCGAAGCCGCATGCAAAGACGGCTGTCCGGCATGACCTGCCCGCCCTGCCAAACAGCACGAAAACGCGCGCGCCGTTGCCGCACCCGACGCGGCTGGCTATGATCGGCACCCGCGCGGGTGTAGCTCAATGGTAGAGCTGTAGCTTCCCAAGCTACTGACGAGGGTTCGATTCCCTTCACCCGCTCCACCGCATCATTCTGCGGACTTCCGCAGAAGTCCAAGAGAGTCTGCAAGTCGTTGCCACACAAGGACTTTTCCTCTCTTTGACGTTCTGCCGTAGTCCACTGCGATCCGCCTACAGCCGGGACTTTTAAGTCCACAAACAAGTCCATTTTTGAGGGCATGGCGGTTTCCGGATTGTTGATCGAGGGGCGAGGTCGATGTGACCAGCATCTGGTTCCTGACTCATGTTCAGGAGCAAGAGCATGGCACTCTCAGACTTGGTCGTTCGACAGGCCAAGGCAACCGGCAAGGCCTACACCCTCCCTGACTTGGACGGCCTCTCCCTGGCCGTGACAGCTGCAGGGGGCAGAACTTGGCACTTCCGCTACTACTGGGCGGGCAAACAGAAGCGGATCTCGCTCGGAACCTACCCGGAGAGGTGACGCTTCGCGAGGCTCGCAGCCTGCGCGACGAAGCGCGCGCCCTGATCGCCAAAGGCATCAATCCACGTGTTCACCGCAAGCAGAAGCGGACTGCGGTGCGTCTCGCCGACGAAAACATCTTCGAGGCGGTGTATCGCAGCTGGCTCGATCATCGCGGGCTGAGCCTCAAGGAAGGCCGGCAGACGACCCTCGCGATGCTTCCGCGCATCTTCGACAGGGACGTACTCCCGACCTTGGGGAAGCGGTCGATCTATGAGATCAAGCGCCCTGATCTTCTGGAGGTGATTGCCAAGATCGAGAAGCGCAGTGCGCTCTCTATCGCCGAGAAGGTCAGGACGTGGTTCAACCAACTGTTCCGCTACGCGCTGGTGATCGTGCCGGGCCTGGAGCAGAACCCTGCCTCCGATCTCGACGTGGTGGCGCTGCCACTGCCACCCGTAAGGCACAACCCGTTTCTGCGTATGGCCGAACTGCCCAAGTTGTTGCAGAGGCTGCGCAGCTATCGCGGCAGGCGGCAGACCCAGCTCGGGTTGCGGCTATTGCTGCTGACAGGCGTGCGAACCGGTGAGCTGCGGCAGGCGACGCCAGATCAATTCGATCTGGCCCGCGGGCTGTGGATCATCCCGCCCGAGGTCGTGAAGCAACTCCAGTTGGATATGCGCAAGAAGCGGCGGCAGCCGGCGGACATCCCGCCATACATCGTGCCGTTGTCGATTCAAGCCATGGAGATCGTCCGGCACCTGCTGGATGAGTTCAAGCCGGCCCAGCGCTACCTGTTCCGGCACGACAGCGACTTGAAGAAGCGCATCAGCGAGAACACGCTCAATGGTGCCCTCAAACGCATGGGCTATCAGGAACGCCTGACCGGACACGGTATCCGCGGCACGATGTCCACTGCGCTCAACGAGATCGGCTACCCGAAGGTCTGGGTGGATGCACAGCTCTCGCATGTCGATCCCAACAAGGTCAGCGCGACCTACAACCATGCCGAGTACGTGGAGCAGCGTCGCCGCATGATGCAGGACTGGGCCGATCGGCTCGACCTCTTCGAGCAGAACCAGGTCGAGGCGGCCAGCATGCCGCTCACCGTGCATCTGGAAGGCGTGCCCGCGTTTCCGAGTGAGCAAACCGCAAGCGCGCCCTCCACGCCGGTTGCCGCTTCGCCAATCCTGCTCGTGACGAAGCCGGGCGACGCCATGCCGTTGGTTTCTGCCGCCGCACATCGGCTGCCGGCGGTTCCGCCCCCTCGATCGGCCGCGCCGCTGGTGCCTTCGGACATTCAGCGCGAGAGGATGGAGCTGTTCGATGTCTTCGAAGCGCCGCACAACCTTCCCGTCGCGGCGTTTGCCAAGATGGCGGGCAAGTCCCGCAGGTGGATCAGCTACGAGATCAAGGCGGGCAACTTGCTGGCGTTGAACGTGGGCAACCGCGGCCAGCGCGTGCCGGACTGGCACCTCGACCCACTCAAGCACGAGCTGATCCAGTCCGTCCTGAAGCTGACCAGGGGTGCGGACCCTTGGCAGATCTACCATGCACTGCTGCAACCGCGCTCGATGCTGCGGGGGCATTCGGCACTGGAGGGCGTGACGGCCGGCAATCTCGACAAGCTCGTCATGGCCGTGAGCACAGCCGTGAAGGAAAGCGAATGGACTCCGCCGCGAGTCGGGGTCGCCTAGCAGCAGGAATGCGGGATCGTGGCGAAACCGCGATCCCCGCGCGTCCGTCAGGACACCAAGCGCGCGCGGCGGGCGAATCTTGCCTGGGTGTCCGACAAGGAAGCCTCGCGACGGAGCAGATAAGCCATCACGATCGTTGGTGCGCCGGCCAGCGGCCGCATGGCGATGCCTCGGCGTAGGTAGCTCGCCAGTCTCGCGGCGGGCGCAATGGTGATCCCGTACCCGGCGGCAACCAGCGTAATCACCACATCGAATGTCTCCACCGTTTGCTCCCGCTCCTGCAGCGCGTTCTCGAACACGCGCTGCACGGTCATGCGCCAT
>CAKSZJ010000013.1 GCA_934525595.1 uncultured Chiayiivirga sp.
CAGCTCGCCCCCCTGCAAGCCACCGAAACGGCGTGACTTAAACCAAACAGCCTCCACGAAAGACGGGGCGGTTCAGTCAGCCTCACACCCAACGCAGCGCATACCCGCTGGATGGTATCGAAGCGAGGCTGCGCATTGGGACGCAGTGCCTTGTACAAAGCCTCGCGACCCAGGCCGGCAGCCTTGGCGATGTCGGCCATGCCGCGGGCGCGGGCGATGTCACCCAGCGCTGCCGCCAGCAGTGCCGGGTCGTTTTCTTCCATGACCACGGTGAGGTACTCGGCAATGGCCTGGTCGTCTTCCAGGAACTCGGCCATGTCGAACGTGGGCAGCTCGGAAACCTTGATCTTGCTCATGCTCAATCCTCCAGAGTGGACGCCAGGGCGATGGCCTTGGCGATGTCGGCTCGCTGCATGGATTTGTCGCCACCACCCAGCATCACGATCAGCAGTTCGCCTCGCTGCACGTAGTACATGCGCCAGCCGGGGCCAAAGAACTCACGCATTTCCATCACGCCTTCGCCCACCGGCTTCACATCGCCAAGATTGCCGAGCGTGGCCTTCCGCAGTCGCGTCGCCAGCCGGCGGCGCGTCACGCCATCGGCATCCCGCCCAGCCATATGGCGAACTCATCAGTGAGCTTGACGGTATACATGTGCGGAATGTATTCGACCGAATACAGAAAGGCAAGATTGATGCCCTGAAAGGGGGTTCTGATCCAGCCTCCGAAGGGAGCACTTCCACCCCCGAAGGGAGCGAAGGGAGCGGGGTGCAGGGAGTTACACCCTTCGCTCCCTTCGGCGGCTGGCTCGCCGCTCGGTGGTGCAATGACTGCACCATCATGCCCCCATGCCCCAGCCCCAATTCATCATCACCCGCGTCACCGCACAGTCGCCGGCCCGGCTGGCGCTTTCGTTTGCCGATGGTTTCAGCGGCGTGGCCGATCTGGCAGGCATCATCGCCAGGCATCCCACACTGGCGCGGCTGCGCAACGACAAGGTGTTCGCACAGGTGGCACCGGACGAATGGAGCCGGGGCGTGATGTTTGCCGACGATGACGTCCTCTCGCTTGCCAGCGACAACCTGCGGGTGCTGATCCTCGAACAGGCCGGCGAATACTCGCACCAGCAGATCATCGCGTGGATGGCACGGCACGGGCTTTCGCTGGATGCCGCCGCCGAGGCGCTGGGCATCAGCCGCCGGATGCTCGCGTACTACCGCAGCGGAGAAAAGCCCATCCCGAAAACCGTGGGGCTGGCGCTGCTGGGATGGCGGCGCAGCGCGGTGCGCAGCCGATAGCCGAGACTGTCCGGGCGCGCTTTAACCGGCCGGCGTTCCACGAGGGCGCGCAGGTCGTCGGCGAAATCGCCTGCACTGGCGTAGCGGCGCGCAGGGTCCGGATGCATGGCACGCGCGATCACCGCGTCCAGGTCGCGCGGCAGGGTGCCGAGCACGCGACTCGGTGGCTCCGGGCCTTTCTCGATCCGCGCAACGGCCTCGGTGACGGACAGCCCGGCGAGATCGAACGGGGTACGCCCGGTGACGATCCGATACAGCAGCGCACCGAGCGAATGGATGTCGGCGGCCACCGTCGAAGGTTCGCCACGCAGGCGTTCGGGTGCGGCGTAATCGGGCGTCAGCCAGCGCGCCACGGTGGCGGTGGCGCTGGCCTCGCCTTCTTCGCCCAGCACGCGCGCGATGCCGAAATCCAGCAGCACCGGATCGCCGGCCGGGGTCACCAGCACGTTCTCCGGCTTGATGTCCAGATGGACGACCAGCTGCCGGTGCGCGGCAGCCGCCGCATCGGCCACGCGCGCCACCAGCAGCAGGCGTTCCGCCGGCGATCGGCCTTCGGAATGAAGATGCAGCGCTACGCCATCGATGCGATCCAGCACCAGGAACGGCCAGCCCTCCGGCGAACGGCCGAAGTCGCGCAGGCGGCAGATGCCCGGATGATCCAGCCGCGCCAGCGCCAGCGCCTCGCGCCGGAACCGCTCGGCGGCATCGGCATGGAACAGTGGAACCGACAACAGCTTGATCGCGGCAACCTGCGTCACACCGTCGCGCTCGCGCTGCGCGCCGAACACCACGCCCATGCCGCCGCGTCCAAGCAGTTCGGTCAGGCGCCAGCCGTCCCGTTCCCGGCCAAGCAGGGCATCGGCATCGAACAGGCCGAGGGTGGAGCGCACCGCCGTGCCGAGGCGGTCCAGCTCATCGGCATGACGCAGGCGCGCGTCAAGCAGGGTCGCCAGACGCCGTGCCAGCACCGGCTCGGCCCGGGCGAGCGCGCGCAGCGCCTCCTCGCGCGGCGCCGTATCGCTCTCGGCCAGTTCGGCGAAGCGCCGTTCCAGCTCGGAAGGATCGATCTCCCCGGAGTGTCCGATGGCGTTTTCGCGGCTCATGCGTCCTCCCGCATCGCATCGGCCAGGCCGTGGCGAAGGTCCAGTCCCGCTTCACCGTCGAAAGGCTGGTGCCCAGCGCCTCCCCGATCTCCTCCAGTGCCAGTCCGCCGAAGCAGCGCAGCACCACCACCTCGGCATGACGCGCATGTTCACGCCGCAGGCGTTCGAGCGCCGCGTCCAGATCGAGCAGGCGCGGATCGGTGAAGCGCGCCTCACTCGATGCCCAGCGCAGGATGACGCACTCGGCCCCGCCACCGCGCTTGGCCGCCAACCGCTCGCGCGCCCTGTCCACCAGGATGTGGCGCAGGATGGTGGAGGCCATGCGGAAGAAATGCGCGCGGCGTCGGTACACAGCCCGGATGGGTCAAGCCGCAACCACAGTTCGTGCACCAGGTCGGTGGGCCTGGACACCGTATCCGGCTCGCTGCGCAAGCGCGCGGCGGCCAGTTGCCGAAGCTGGGCGTAGACGGCGGCGGCCATCTCCGAGCTGGCCTTGCGATCCTGCGGATCGACCTGCCAGCGCTGCAACAGCTCGGTGATCGGCGCTTCCTGCGCGGCATCCATGTCTTCCAACGCAAGCTCTTCCAACACAGCCGTGACGTGTGCCAGCCCCGCCGCCACCGCGTCACGCCAAGCCGTTCTCACTTCCAGGTCACGCGAGCCGTTTTCGCGTGTCAGCTCCCGATATCTGCCGGCTTGTCCGGCTCCAGAGTGGCGATCCCGCACGAACAGACCGCGCCGTCCGCGCGGCGCCGGCCTTGCAGCCCTATGGCAGGGCGCTGAACTTGCGGGTCACGGCATCGATGCTGACGATGCCCAGACTGGCAGCGCTGGCCAGCTCGCTCTTGTCGGAGACTCCGTCTGCATTGCCATCCAGCCAGATCATCACCGGGCCCAGCTCGGCGCCATTGATGATGCCGTCGTGGTTGGTGTCGAACAGCGCGCGCGCCTTTGCCCATCCGTTCGGGTACACGTTCTGCTGGCCGTCGATGCCGGTCTCATTCATGATTTCGCGACCGTCATCCACGGCGCCGTTGCAGTTGGCATCGATCACCACCTGGCCATCGCGTGAGTTCCACTCGTGCACGACATCCAGGATGCCGTCGCCATTGATGTCGAAGCTGACATGCATCCCACCGGTGACGTTGAGGGCGCCATCCTGATCAAGATCCAGGTAGATCGGATCCACTGCCGATGCCGATCCGCCCCTTGCCCGTCCAAGGGTCGCGGCCAGCGTGGTGTCCCAGGCGTTTCCATGGAAACCTCCCGCTGGCCAGGTGACGCCGAGCCTGGACGGCGGCTCGAAACCATCGGCGAAAAAGGCCTGCAGCCCACTGCAACCTGCAGGCGTCGTACCAGGTTCGAAGCCATCGGAAAAAATGACGGCGTCAGGCTCCGGAGCACCGGACGCGTGCCCCGCAGCGGCATTCACTGCGTGGACAGCGCTCGCCGGATACAGCAGCACCCCCGCAACGACGCAGCGCACCAACCACGCGGAGCGGCACTCCGGAGAAGAAACCTGATACCTGCCTGTGATGCGCATGGCGCCCTCTCGACGACTTCAGACCGTGGCGCTCAGCGCCTCCATGCCATGGCAAGGCGTCAAATCACGGCGATTTGGCTCACGCGCGACCAGGCCGGCCCGCAGCCAGCCGGCCGCTGCGCACATCAGCGGCAGCACGAACGGCGAACGCTGCACCGTTCCAGCCGATACCCCGCGTCGAGGCGCTCGACTACAATACGAATCGTTCCGCTCGATCACTGTGTTCCGCCCCCGGGAACGTTCGGAGCGCCGTTTCACTCGACGACACGCCCCGGATTCGGGCGCAGGATCCCCGGCGTGCCGGCCCTCCTTTCGCAACCGTCATGACTCCGCTTCTCCTCCTGTGCTCCTGTCCCGACCGCACCCGCGCCCGCTTGCTGGCGCAGTCGCTGGTGGAAGCGCGGCTGGCAGCCTGCGTCAGCCTGCTGCCGAGCGTGGAGTCGGTGTACCGCTGGAAGGGCGTGATCGAAAGCTCGAACGAGGTGCTGCTGCTGATCAAGAGCCAGGCGGCGCGGTTCGAGGAGATCGAGCGGCACATCCTCGCCCATCATCCCTATGAACTCCCGGAGATCCTGGCGGTCCAAGCCGATTCCGGGCTGGACCGCTACCTTGCGTGGATCGACGAGGAAACCTCGCCGCCCGAATCGGAAGCGCGACGCTGACAGCAGAACCACGATGACACGACGCTTCCTCGCTTCTCTTTCGCTCACCCTGCTGGCGCTGCTTTCCGCAGGCGCGGCGCAGGCCTTCGACGAATCAGACCTGCTGCCGGTCGACGCGGCCTTTGCGCTGCAGGCCGAGCCCGGAGAGCCGGGCAGCGCGCGCTTCCGCTTCGCCATCGCCGAAGGCTATTACCTCTACCGGCATCGTTTCTCGGTGCAGGCGCTGGATGACAGCGGTGCCGCCGGCGCGCTGGAGGTGCCGCGTGGCACGCCGCATCACGACGAGTTCTTCGGCGACGTGGAAACCTGGCGCACTGCGGTCACGGCTACGCTGTCGGGTCTCGGCGGCGGCTCGCACCGCTTCCGGGTGAAATACCAAGGCTGCGCCGATGCCGGCATCTGCTACCCGCCGCAGTCGCGCGAAGTGACGGTGCAGGTGGCTGCGGGATCGCCGCCGACGCCGGCCGGCGCATTCTCCGCTCTGCCGGGCGCGGCGGGTCTGGGCAACGCGCCTTCGGGCCTTGTCATCGGCGGGCGGGCGAACCCGCTTGCCCCTGCGGCCGATGCGCTTGGCACCGACGCCATGCCGCTGCCGGAGGATCAGGCCTTCCGCTTCGAGGCCATCGCCAACTCGCCCACCGAGCTCCTGCTGCGCTTCACCCCGACGCCGGGCTACTACCTCTACCGCGACCGCTCTACCTTCCGCCTGCTCGATGTGGAGGGGGTACAGCTCGCCAGCCCGCGCTGGCCGGCCGGCACGCAGCACCAGGACGAGCACTTCGGCGATGTGATCGTCTATTTCGACCAGATCGAGATGCCGCTGGGCCTGCGCAGAAGCCGCGCCGAAGCCGGTCCGATCACGCTGGAAGCCACGTTCCAGGGCTGCCAGAACGACGGTATCTGCTATCCGCCGATGACGCGCCAGATAACGCTGGAGCTGCCGGCCGCGGCCGCCGACCAGCTGGTGTCGCTCGCCGCACCCGAATCGGACGTTTCCGCACCCATCGGCGTCGGGCGCTGGCTCAAGGCGGTGCTGTTCGCCCTGGGCGGCGGCCTCATCCTCAACCTGATGCCCTGCGTGCTGCCGGTGCTTTCGCTCAAGGCGCTGTCTCTGGCGCAAAGCGGCGAGAACCCGGCCAAGGCGCGGGCCCATGCGCTCTGGTACACCGCCGGCGTGCTGCTGAGTTTCGCGCTGCTGGGCGCGGCGGCGCTGGCCTTGCGTCATCTCGGGCTGGCGCTGGGCTGGGGCTTCCAGCTGCAGCAGCCGCTGGTCGTGGGTGCGCTGGCCTATCTGATGGCCGCCATCGGCCTGAGCCTTTCGGGCGTGTTCTCGATCGGCTCGGGCTGGGCCGGCCTCGGCCAGAACCTCGCCGGCAAAAGCGGCCCGGCCGGGGATTTCTTCACCGGCGTCCTGGCCGTGGTGGTGGCCAGTCCCTGCACCGCGCCCTTGATGGGCGGCGCGCTGGCGTTCGCCTTCGTGTCGCCCACGGCGGTCGCGATCTCGGTATTCCTGGCGCTGGGCCTGGGGCTGGCGCTGCCTTTCCTTGCGATCGGCTTCGTGCCGGGACTGGCGCAGCGCCTGCCCCGCCCCGGCGCGTGGATGGAAACCCTCAAGCAGGTGCTCGCCTTCCCGATGTACCTCACCGCGGTCTGGCTGCTGTGGGTGCTGGGCCAGCAGCGCGGCGTGGACGCGCTGGGCTACGCCCTCGCCGGCATCGTGTTCCTGGCGCTGGCGCTGTGGCGCTGGGAGAAGGCGCGCTGGAGCGGCAGCACGGCGGGACGCGTCGCGGCGCTGCTCCTGCTGCTGCTTGCATTGTGGCCGCTGTGGCGCATTCCGAACCTGGCGCCGCCCGATCCGGCGGCGCAGAGCGACAAGGGCGTGGTCGCCTACTCCGCCGCCGCGCTCGACGCCCTGCGCGCGGACGGGCGCACCGTCTTCGTCAATATGACCGCCGACTGGTGCGTGACCTGCAAGGCCAACGAAAAGCGCGTGCTCGACACCGACGCCTTCCGTGACGTCCTGGCGCAGCACGACGCGGTCTACATGAAAGGCGACTGGACCCGCGTCGATCCGGCCATCACCGCCTTCCTCGAAGCACACGGTTCGGTCGGTGTGCCGCTCTACGTCGTGACACGCCCCGACCACCGCGATGTGGTGCTGCCCACGGTGCTGACCCTGGACGCGGTGGAAGCCGCGCTGGGTGCGCCGTGAAGCCCTGGAAGCAGGCGCTGCTCATCGGCGCGCTCGGCATCACCGGCGCCCTCGCCGGCCTCGGCGCCGCGGCGCTGGCCTTCGGGCCATCGGTGCTGTTGGGGTCGGACGCCGGCCAGTGGGTGGTGCGACACGTGTTCGGACAAGGCCCCACGCTGCCGGACGGACGCCCGGTGATCGACCTGGGCCAGCCGGTGCCGGCGCTGCCCGTAAGCCGCCTCGACGGATCGCCGCACGCACTCGTCGCGCAAGGCCGCCCGCTGCTGATCAACTACTGGGCGAGCTGGTGCCCGCCCTGCATTGAGGAAATGCCCCTGCTCGACGCCTTCGCCACGGCCCAGGGCCGGAGCGGCGTGCAGGTGGTCGGCATCGCGCTGGACGATCCGGACGCGGCCGCGGACTTCCTCTCGCGCCATCCGGTGGGCTTCCCGGTCTTCCTGGAGAAATCCGGCCCCGACGACAGCTCGGCGCTGCTGGGCAACGTGCGCGGCGTGCTGCCCTATTCGGTGCTGATCGGTGCCGATGGCCGTCTGCAAAAGCGCAAGATGGGCGCCTTCCGCGAAGGCGACCTGGATGCCTGGACGGCGGACTGACCCCTACTCGTCGATCGGCCGCCCGCGCGTCTCGGGCAGCATGGCGGCACCGACCACCACGGTCACGATCGCGAAGAACAGCGGGTACCACAGCCCGGCGTCGACGTTGCCGGTGGCGGCGACGAAGGCGAACGCCATAGGCGGCAGCAGGCCGCCGATCCAGCCGTTGGCGGCGTGGTAGGGAATCGACATCGCGGTGTAGCGGATGCGCGCCGGGAACAGCTCCACCATCGCCGCCGCCACCGGCGCGTAGGTCATCGCTGCCAGCAGGCACAGGGCGAACAGCAAGGCCACGATGCCGGCGCGGTTCATGGCCTGCGGATCGGCGCGCTCCGGGTAGCCGGCGGCGCGGATCGCCTGCATCAGCCGCGCATCGAACGCCTCGATGCGCCGCGCGCGTTCGGCGCGCTGCAGGGCGCCGCCCTCGAACGCGTCGATCCGCACCTCGCCGACCCACACCTGCGCCAGGCGGCCTGCCGGCGCGGCCCGGTTCTCGTAGTTGACGTGATGCCGCGCCAGCACGGATTTGGCGATGTCGCAGGAACTGGTGAAATCCGCCGCCCCCACCGGATTGAACTGGAACGAACAGGTGGCCGGATCGGCGTGCACCTGCACCGGCGTGCTGCGGCGCGCCTCGTCCAGGGCCGGGTTGGCGAACTGCGCCAGGCCGTGGAAGATCGGGAAATACAGCAGCGCCGCAAGCAGACAGCCCAGCATGAACAGCGGCTTGCGTCCAATGCGGTCCGACAGTGCCCCGAACAGCACGTTGAAGGGCGTCGCCATCGCCACCGCCAGGCCCAGCATCAGGGTGGCGTCGAGGCTGTCCACCTGCATGGTCTGGGTCAGGAAGTAAAGCGAATAGAAGTGGCTGGTGTACCAGAGCGTGGCCTGCCCGGCGATGATGCCGAACATCGCCGCGATGCCGAGCTTCACGTAGCGCCACTGGCCGTAGGCTTCGCGCAGCGGCGCCTTGGCGATGCGCCCCTCGGCGCGCATGCGCTGGAACACCGGCGACTCGTCCAGCGACAGGCGCACCCAGACCGAAATGCCCAGCAGCACCGCCGAGAGCAGGAAAGGCACGCGCCAGCCCCACTGCGCGAAGTCCTCTTCGCCGATCAGCCAGCGCGTCGCGGCGATCACGACCAGCGAGAGCAGCAGCCCGAGCCCGGCCATGGTCTGGATCCAGCTGGTGTAATAGCCGCGCTGCGCATCCGGCGCGTGTTCGGCCACGTAGATCGCCGCGCCGCCGTATTCGCCACCCAGCGCCAGACCCTGCAGGAGGCGCAGCGCGATCAGCAGCACCGGCGCCGCCATGCCGATGCTTGCGTAGGACGGCAGGCAGCCGACCAGCACCGTCGAGATGCCCATCACCACGATGGTGATGAGGAAGGTGCGCTTGCGGCCGCTGCGATCACCCAGCCGCCCGAACACCAGGGCACCGAAGGGGCGCGCCGCGAAGCCGACCGAAAACGTCAGCAGCGCGAAGATGAAGCCGGCGGTTTCATTCACCGCCGAAAAGAAGTGCCGGCTGGTGATGGCCGCCAGCGCGCCGTAGAGGAAGAAGTCGTACCACTCGAACAGCGTGCCCAGCGACGAGGCCAGCACCACTTTGCGGTTGCCCGCACCCATCGCCCAGCCCGACTTCGCCATCCGCCTCGCTCCCCACCGCCACACCCGCGCAAGGGTACTGCCATCGCGGCGCTCGCGTCAGGCCACGCAACGAGTGCCGGATCGCGGACGCGCCGCCGCCGGGCGGGGCACGGTGGAGTGCTCCAGGGACTGCAGAAATCGCTCGTCCTTGCCGAGAGAGGCTGACATCATTGCAACCCTGCGGCATGAATGCAGGGCGCGGGAAATTCAAACAGTCGATTTAATCGCGCAACGTCGCCGATCTTCGGCAAAGTCGCTGGACACGCGCCCGCCGCCTGCTCCACACTCGCCGCTTTCCGCCTGCGCCCGCCCTCCGATGGCATGCCTCCTGGTCCTGCACGGCCCCAACCTCAACCTGCTCGGCACCCGCGAGCCGGACGTCTATGGCGCCGCCACGCTGGCCGAAATCGATGCCGACCTGGCCGCCCGCGCAGCCGGACGCGGCCATACCCTCAGCAGCACGCAGTCCAACGCCGAGCATGAGCTGGTGGGCCGCATCCAGGCCGCACGCGGCGACGGCACCGACATCATCCTGATCAACCCCGCCGCCTTCACCCACACCAGCGTGGCGATCCGCGACGCCCTGGCGGCGGTGGCGATTCCCTTCATCGAGATCCATCTTTCCAACCCGCACCGGCGCGAACCCTTCCGCCACCACAGCTATTTCAGCGATCTGGCGATAGGCGTGGTGGCCGGCTTCGGTGCCGATTCCTACCGCTACGCGCTGGACGCCGCACTGCGGCGCCTCGACGCTCAGGCCTGACCGCACGGCGGGCTGCGCCCATTCTCCATCCCCATACTTTCGAGCCTCCCATGGACCTGCGAAAAATCAAGAAACTGATCGACCTGCTGGAAGAATCCAACCTCACCGAGATCGAGATCCGCGAAGGCGAGGAATCGGTGCGGCTGTCGCGCGCTGGCATCACCGCCACGGCTCCGGCGACCTATGTCGCACCCGCGACCGCATCCGCCGCTGCCGCCGCACCCGCGGCTGCGCCTGTCGCCGCTCCCGAAAATTCCGCCAAGGCCGCCGCGCTGCCCGAGGGCAACGTGCTGCGCTCGCCCATGGTGGGCACCTTCTATGCCGCCTCCAGCCCGGACAAGCCGCCCTTCGTGACGATCGGCCAGGCCGTCAAGGTGGGCGACACCCTGGCCATCATCGAGGCCATGAAGATGTTCAATCCGATCGAAGCCGAAGTCGCCGGCACCGTCTCGGCCATCCTCGCCAAGGACGGCCAGCCGGTCGAATTCGACGAGCCGCTGTTTGTGATCAGCTGAGCCGCCGGGACTCGGGAATGGGCAGTCGGGAACCGTCAAAGCGGCCGCACGCACGACTGGACGCGTGGCGCGACGCCATGCACCCGGTCGAGGGGGTGTGCCGCCATTCCGTACCTTTTCCCGAAACCAGGCGGTTCCCACAGTCCCGGCAGCTTCGGCGCAGCGCGGTGGGCATCCCGCCCGGCATCCGCGAAACCGATCCAAACCATTCCCCTTTCCGAGTCCCGATCTCCCATCCCCATGATTGACAAAGTCGTCATCGCCAACCGCGGCGAAATCGCGCTGCGCATCCTGCGCGCCTGCCACACCCTCGGCATCCGCACCGTGGCGGTGCATTCCACCGTGGACCGCAACCTCAAGCACGTGGCCATGGCCGACGAGTCGGTCTGCATCGGGCCGGCGCCCTCGGCCGAGAGCTACCTCAACATTCCGGCGATCATCGCCGCCGCCGAGGTGACCGACGCGCAGGCGATCCATCCCGGCTACGGCTTCCTCTCCGAGAACGCCGACTTCGCCGAACGCGTGGAAAGCTCCGGCTTCATCTTCATCGGCCCGCGCGCCGACACCATCCGCATGATGGGCGACAAGGTCGCCGCGATCCGCGCAATGAAGGACGCCGGCGTGCCCTGCGTGCCCGGTTCCGACGGTCCGCTGGGCGACGACCCGCTCACCAACACGATGATCGCGCGCGAGATCGGTCTGCCGGTGATCATCAAGGCGGCCGGCGGCGGCGGCGGCCGCGGCATGCGGGTGGTACAGGTGGAAGGCTCGCTGCACAGCGCCATCGCCACCACCAAGTCCGAGGCCAAGGCAGCGTTCGGAAACGACATCGTCTACATGGAGAAATTCCTGGAAAACCCGCGCCACGTGGAAATCCAGGTGCTGGCCGACGGTCAGGGCAACGCCATCTTCCTCGGCGAGCGCGACTGTTCGATGCAGCGTCGCCATCAGAAGGTGGTGGAAGAAGCGCCCGCGCCCGGCATCACCCCCGAACAGCGCGCGCAGATCGGCGCGGTCTGCGTGGAGGCCTGCAAGCGCATCGGCTACCGCGGCGCCGGCACCTTCGAGTTCCTGTTCCAGGACGGCCGCTTCTACTTCATCGAGATGAACACGCGGATTCAGGTCGAGCACCCCGTCACCGAGCGCATCACCGGCATCGATCTGGTCTGCGAGCAGCTGCGCATCGCCGCCGGCCGGCCGCTGTCGATCCGCCAGGAAGACATCGAAATCCGCGGCCATGCGATCGAATGCCGGATCAACGCCGAGGACCCGGAAACCTTCCTGCCCTGCCCCGGCCTGATCCGCCACTACCACCCGCCCGGCGGCCCCGGCGTGCGCGTCGACAGCCACGTCTACGAGGGCTACAAGGTGCCACCCAACTACGACTCGATGATCGGCAAGCTGATCGTGCACGGCGCTACCCGCGAGCAGGCCATCGCGCGCATGCGCGTGGCGCTCGCGGAAACCGTCATCGACGGCATCAAGACCAACATCCCGCTGCAGCAGCGCATCATGGCCGACCCGGGCTTCCAGCAGGGCGGCATGAACATCCATTACCTGGAAAAGCGGCTGAAAGAGCAGCGGGATGCCGGGATGGGACTGGGCTGAGGTGGTGCTTCTGGATGGCGATGAAATTGCCGAGCTGATGATCGACCACGGCGTAGGCATCACTCCTGTCTCCACCTTCATCGTCAAGCAAATCGACTCGGACTGCTTCGAAGAGTCGCAATAACTGTCGAGACATGTCCTACCTCGAACTCACCCTGCCCTGCACCGAAGCACTGGAATCACGCTACCAGACCGCCCTGGACGACGTGGGCGCGCTGTCGGTCACGCTGATGGACGCCAACGCCGAGGCGCCCGACGAAGAGGCGATCTTCGAACCCGGCGTGGGCGAGACGCCGCTGTGGCGCGAGCTGACGCTGACCGCGCTGTTTCCCGGCGATGCTGCGCCCGCGCGCATCCTGGCGGCGCTGGACGCCTTCGACCCCGAGCTGGACTTCAGCCGCGCCGCATTCCGCGAGGTGGAGGACCAGGACTGGGAGCGCGTCTGGATGGACCAGTTCAAGCCGATGCGATTTGGTGCGCGCACCTTCATCGTGCCGTGGAACCAGGATCTTCCGCCCGAAGCGCAGGGCGCGGACGCGGCGGTGGTGCGGCTCGATCCCGGCCTGGCCTTCGGCACCGGCACACATCCAACCACCGCACTGTGCCTGGAGTGGCTCGACGGCCTCGACCTGGCGGGAAAGCGCGTGCTGGACTTCGGCTGCGGCTCGGGAATCCTGGCCATCGCCGCGCTCAAGCTCGGCGCCAGCCAGGCCGTCGGCGTGGACAACGATCCGCAGGCGCTTGTCGCCACGCACGACAACGCAGGACGCAACGGCGTGGCACAGCGCCTGGCCGTGCACGCGCCGGAAGACGCTCCGGAGGAAACCTATCCGGTCGCAGTGGCCAACATCCTCGCCAGCGCGCTCGACGCGCTTGCCCCGCGGCTCGCCGCACGGGTGGCCCCGGGCGGACGCATCGCGCTGTCGGGCATCCTCGCCGGGCAGGAGGACGAGCTGCTCGCGCGCTACCGCGACTGGTTCGACGACCTGCGCGTGGCCACGCGCGAGGACTGGGTGAGGATCGAAGGCGTGCGGCGACAGCCACACCAGGGCGCCGCCTGACGGATCGATCGCCGCCGCGCCTGCGGCTTCCCGATCGGCGCAGGCGTCCTTCCGCGCGTCTTTCGTTGCATCATTGCCCCCAGCCCTTCGAACGCCTGCCGCATGTATACCCTTTGCAGCCATTGCCACATCGCCCAGGAAGTCACCCGCGACATGCTGGTGCCGTCCCGTGGCGAACTGGTTTGCAGCCACTGCGGTCTGCGGTTTGACGCGCTGGAAGGCCTCTCGCGCGATCCGCCGCCCGGATATCCGATCGCCCGCCGGAAGACGCCGGCGGAAGACATCCAGCCCTCGCTTTTCACCCCGCCGCCCGGTCCCGCGCCCGTGCAGCTCCCGACCGGGGCCGAGGTTCTCTCCGACACGCCTGCAGCGCAGCCCATGGCCGCGACGGAGCCGCCGGCCGCTCCCGTCGAGTCACGCAGCGATCCGATCGCCGACGTGCTGGCGGCGCACGCCGATTTCATCGAACCGCCGTCCACGCCCGACGACATGACCACTGCGCCGTCGACGCCGGAAGCCCCCTCTCCCGAGCCAGCGCCACCCGACGACACGCCGCCACCCGACGACGATCCCTTCGCCACGATGCCGGATGACGCCGTGCCGCAGGGCGCACCGGCCGTGGATGACGGCCTGCACGTGGACGCGATCGCGGATGCCGAGCCCCTTCCCGAGGCGCCGCACCGCGACGGCCCGGTGATCGACCTGCGCGACGCGCTGGAGATGACGATCGGCGCACCGGCGCCGAGCTTCATCCCGAACCTGCCGACGCCGCAGGCGAAGGACCGCGCGCACCGCTGGCCGGGAATCCTCGCAGTGATCGGACTCCTGCTGCTGCTTTGCGTCCAGTCGCTGGTTGCCGAACGCGATGCACTGGCCGCCGACGCGCGCTGGCGGCCCTGGCTCGAGCGCGCCTGCGGCGCGCTCGGCTGCGCCCTTTCCGCATGGCGCGAACCCGATGCCATGCACATCCTCACCCGCGACGTGCGGCCGCACCCCTCGATGCCGGAGGCCCTCATCATCAGCGCCAGCTTCCGCAACGACGCGCGCTGGGCCCAGCCCTGGCCGAGGCTCGACCTCACCCTCTCCGACATCAACGGCCAGCCCATCGCACAGCGCCGCTTCACTCCGGAGCAATACCTCGGCCACCTGCAGAGCGCGCCGCTGATCCTGCCCGGCCAGAGCGCCAGCATCGCGCTGGAAGTGCGCGATCCGGGCAAGCAGGCGGTGGCGTTCGAATTCGGATTTCTTTGAGACAGGCCGGGGCGCGGAATCAAACCCGCGAAGCCGACGGCCGTCGCCGCCTTGCTGCTGTTACAATGCCCCGCTCCCGGCAGGACGCGCCGATCGCGTCCTGCGGCGCCATTCCGGAGTCCCCGCGTGAACACCCTCCAGCCCTCGCCCGCGGCCCTCGAGCCCGGCAAGGCCGCTTCTGCCACCCTGCGCGACGTCGTTGCGCAATCGGTGCGCCGCTATCTGCACGACCTCTGTGATCATCAGGCCGACGATCTCTACGAGGTCGTCCTTCGCGAGATCGAACCGCCGCTGCTGCGCGAGGTGATGCGCCATCACGACGGCAACCAGAGCCGCGCCGCCGCCACGCTCGGGCTCAATCGCGCCACCCTGCGCAAGAAGCTGCGCGCCTACGGCATCGTCTGAACGCTCCGCGCCCCGCCGCGGCGGGGCCTTCCACGCCCACGCCGAGATCCCCGCCATGACCCACTCCCACGCCCCGGCCGCCCCTGTGCGCCGCGCCCTGCTTTCCGTTTCCGACAAGACCGGCCTGATCGAACTGGCGCGCGCGCTGGCGGCACGCGGCGTCGAGCTGCTTTCCACCGGCGGCAGCGCCAGGGCGATCCGCGAAGCTGGCCTGGCGGTACGCGATGTCTCCGACCTCACCGCTTTCCCGGAAATTATGGATGGCCGGGTCAAGACCCTGCACCCGAAGGTGCACGGCGGCCTGCTCGGCCGGCGCGGCATCGATGACGCAGTGATGGCCGAACAGGGCATCCCGGCGATCGACCTGCTGGTGCTGAACCTGTATCCGTTCGAAAGGGTTTCCGCCAATCCGCAGGCCAGCCTCGCCGAGCTGATCGAGAACATCGACATCGGCGGCCCGGCGATGCTGCGCGCCGCAGCCAAGAACTTCGCCCACGTCGCGGTCGCCACCGATCCTTCGCAGTACGACGCGCTGCTCGCGGAGCTGGACGCCAATGATGGCGCGCTCTCGGCGCAGACCCGCTTCGCGCTGGCGGTGGCGGCCTTCAACCGCGTGGCGCAGTACGACGCGCGCATCAGCGATGTCTTGTCGGCCATCCCCGCGCCTTCATACGAAGGCGCGAAGCAGCGCACGCCGTTTCCCGCGCAGGCCAACGGCAACTTCATCAAGGTCATGGACCTGCGCTACGGCGAGAACCCGCACCAGCAGGCGGCGTTCTACCGCGACCTGCATCCTGCTCCCGGCTCGCTCGCCACCTTCACCCAGCTGCAGGGCAAGGCGCTTTCCTACAACAACATCGCCGACGCCGATGCCGCCTGGGAGTGCGTGCGCCAGTTCGACGCGCCGGCCTGCGTCATCGTCAAGCACGCCAACCCCTGCGGCGTGGCGGTCGGTGCCGGCACGCTGGACAGCTACGAAAAGGCCTACGCCACCGACCCGACCAGCGCCTTCGGCGGCATCCTCGCCTTCAACCGCCCGCTCGACGCAAGGACGGTACAGACGATTCTGGACCGCCAGTTCGTCGAAGTGCTGATCGCGCCCGACTACGACGAGGCGGCGCTCGAATACGCCAGCCGCAAGGCCAACGTGCGCGTGCTGCGCATCCCGCTGGCGCCGGCGGCACCGGGCTTCATCGACACCAGGCGCATCGGTTCGGGCCTCCTGATGCAGACGGCCGACGATCGCGTCGTCACCCGCGACGAGCTCACCGTGGTGACGAAGCTCGCGCCCACCCCGGAACAGTTCGACGACCTGCTGTTCGCCTGGAAAGTGGCCAAGTACGTCAAATCCAACGCCATCGTCTACGCGAAGGACGGCCAGACCATCGGCGTCGGCGCCGGCCAGATGAGCCGCGTCTACTCGGCCCGCATCGCCGGCATCAAGGCCACCGACGCCGGTCTCACCGTGCCCGGCTCGGTGATGGCCAGCGACGCCTTCTTCCCGTTCCGCGACGGGCTGGATTCGGCCGCCGAGGCCGGCATCGCCGCGGTGATCCAGCCGGGCGGCTCGATGCGCGACGCCGAAGTCATCGCCGCCGCCGACGAGCACGGCATCGCGATGGTGTTCACCGGGGTGCGGCACTTCCGCCACTGAGGCAGCGCCCGTCGATGCACGGCATGCGCTGAAAACACCCCTGGCACTACTTGCGTGCCACCCGCCCGCCCAGCCGCTCCTCGATCCGCCCGAGCAACTCGTCGAACACGTCCTGCGGCGCCACGCCCAGCGCGTGGCAATAGTCGATGAACTCGATCAGATCCAGCCGCCGCGAGCCGCGTTCGATGTGGCTCAGGGTCGATTGCGGGCTGTTGAACGCGCGCGCCACCTCGCCCTGACTGATACCGGCACGCTCACGCGTCTCGCGCAACAATTCGACGAGGATGCGGTACTCGTCGCGATAGATCGACTTGGACATGGGCGTTGGGCGTCTGGAGAGCGCTTGACGCTATCCAACACTTCATGTTTTCATCATTCCACGATTTCATATTTTATGATATTCAAGTATCACCACAGGGGACCCCCATGATCCGTTCACTCCAAATCGCACCTGCACTCCTGCTGGGCCTGTTGCTGACGCTCTTCACTCCGACATCGGCGGCAGCGCCCTTCGACGCAATGCTGTCATTCAGCCCGGACATCGTCACGGCTGAAACAACCAGCCAGTTTCATCGAATCAGGTATGTGGGCAACGGCCGTCCATGGGGCTGGGACTTCCGCCATGAGGATGGCGACAAGTGGCGGCAATTCGATGCCCACTTGTACGAAGTCGAGTTCCGCGACGGCCCCTCGCTTGTGTTCCAGGTGAACCGCGAGTTCGGCGCATCGGTGACCGCTCAGCTCCAGATCTATCGCTACGCCGCCGAAGTTGGACGTATCCCACCCGCATTGCGCGCGGGTTTCAAGACCGTTTCGATTCATCGCGGCAATATCGGATTCGGGTCGGGTGCCACTGATTTTCCCATCCACACCCACTACGCCGAACGTCTTGCTGCCATCGGCTATCTGGAGGAGTACCTGCTCTACAACGCCGTGCGCGCCTCTTTGACCCCGTCCACCCGCAATGCCGCTGCCTGGCGTGCAGCGCAGCAGGCCGATGGAGGATACGTCACCGACATTGCTGCCAGCGATCCTGAATGGGACGTTCCCGAGAGTTTCCTCGCCTACCTCGCCGCCATGCATCGCGCCGAGCGCATCGGCACTGAACGGGTGGCGGCCATCCTCGACGCGATCCCCAACCGCATCGCCTATTTCAGGAGCCTGCGCCTCAACCTGCGCCCGCTGGCCTACGAAAACGTCATCGACGAACGCACCAAGGGCTTCTTCACCCGCGACGACATGCCCGGCCAAGGACTGGCCATCGATGTGGACGTGCCGAACAACGTAGTGGAAGCGGTGTGGTACACGGCGTCGCCCGACACCGGCCAACTGGTTTGGTATTCGCTGTTCGGCGACATTCGCGGCGACCGCACCGGCGATCTTCTGATCTTCCGCAACGCCGGCGCGCGCTTCGTGGAAAGTGCCCCGATCCGCCCAACCCGCGTCGGCGTGGCAACGCTACACCTTATCGACTGCGACACGGTGGAGCTGGAATACAACTTGCACGCCCACCAGCGAACCGGCACGCTGCGTCTTGACAGAACCCTCAGCTCGCCCGAAGCCTGCGCGCTGGTGGATTGATGCAACCCTTGCGGGACCAGCGACACCGGCCCCCCCGCCGCTGAATGTGCGAAGACACCTACACTCAAGACCACTATGCCCAACCCAACCTACCGCCTCTCCTGGCGACGCGGCTTACCGTGCCTTCTGGTCTGGCTAATCACCGCCATCGCGGCAACAACTGCCATCGCATCGCCCGTGCCAGAAACTGACGAGCCCCTCGTCACCACAAGCGCCGAACTTCTGCCCGGCGTGGAAATCGCTTCGGAGATCACCAAGGTTTCGGGCATCGCTGTTTCGCCGCTACTGGGTGTCAGTGCCGTAGGCGCATGGAGCTACCTGCGCGCAACCGAGGCCAAGCGCGCCACGCTGCCGTGGTTTTGTCACCCTGCCATCTGGGGCATCGGCCTTTCATTGGTGATGCTGGCGAAGTTGAAGGATCTGGCCGGGACGGTATTGCCGCCGCTGGTGAAAAAGCCGTTGGATATGGCCGAACTGTTCGAGGACAAGGCCAGCGCGCTGCTTGCGGCCGGAACCATCGTGCCAACCACCGTACCGCGTATCGCCGACCAGCTACTGGCGATGCAGGCAGCGCAGGAACCCCTGCCCTATGCGCTCAATCAAGCCTCGCTGCTGCCGTTCGATCTGCCTTCCGTGGCGGTCATGATCGCGCTCGTCCCCGCCATACTGTTCATCTTCGGCGTGGTGTGGCTGATGTCACACGCAATCGATGTGTTGATCGCGATCAGCCCGTTCGGCATGGTCGATATCGTGTTGAAATCCATCAAGGGGCTGTTACTGCTCGCTCTGACGATTCCGTTCCTGATCCATCCGCTGTTCGGCGGCGTCGTGACCGCGCTCATCGTCGCGCTGGCGGCCTGGCTGGCACCTGCCGCATTCCGCCTTATGGTGTTCGGAACCGTCATGTCGCTGGACGTACTGTGGCCTTGGGGCCGCACCGTCACGCCAGCCAATGCCCATGCGTTTACCGCCCGCCGCATCGATGGGGTTCCAGTGCGCACCTATGGCCGGCTTTCGCCTGCTCCCGGCGGCACGGTGCGTTTCAGCTACCGCCCCTGGCTGCTGCTGCCGCGCAGGACGCTCGTGCTCGAGCACGGCGAACTTTGCCTCGGGTGCGGACTGTTGTTCCCAAGCCTGATGCGCCGCGCCGGGAACGATGCGTGGCAGCGGCTGTTCTCCTTCCTGCCACGTTATCGCGGACACGAGACGGCGCTATCCGGCACCCACTCCATCACGCACATCCTCGACAACCGTCTGATCCGTGGCTTCCGCGCGATGAAAGCGTGGTTTTCGGATCTCGTTGGTCGCTCGCGCACTGCGCTGTCTGCGCGATTGAGCTGAACTTTGCCTTCGTGCCCGACATCAGCGTCCCCATGGCCAACTTCAACGCATGGCTCGACCATGTTCGTGAAAACGCGCAAACCGCGCCAAACCACGATGCGTTCGAAGTCTGCCTTGAACGCGATTCGCCGAACACGGGCTCCATCAACCCGTCCAGTCCGGGTCTCGCCTGGGCATTGCTGAAGGTTGTCGGCTATGCCTTCCTGCTGGGATTTGTGCTGATTGCTTTGAAGTCGTGCCTGGCGTGATTCATCAGACGGCGCGTCGGGGGCGTAGCCCCGACCTACAAGGGCAGGCGTCCGTAGGTCGGCCCTACGTGGCCGACGGCGGCTTGCCGGGTCATCCTGCCGCAACCCGGATCGCCGCAGTTTGGCGGGTATACGGGAAAGACTATGCGTCGGGGGCGTAGCCCCGACCTACAAAGACAGGCTTCCGTAGGTCGGCCCTACGTGGCCGACGGCGGCTTGGCGGGGCATCCTGCCGCAACCCGGATCGCCGCGGCTTGGCGGGGATACGGGAAAACAGACTATGCGTCGGGGACGTAGCCCCGACCTACAAGGGCAGGCGTCCGTAGGCCGGCCCTCACTGGCCCCTGCCCGCCGCGCGCGGTAGCCTTTCGCGATGAATACGCTTTCCCAGCACGATTTCGCGCTCAGCCCCGAAGACAACGAGCGCCTGGCCAGCCTGTGCGGCCCGATGGACCAGCACCTGCGCCAGGTCGAACTGCGCCTGGGCGTGGAGGTGAGCAACCGCGGCTTCGTGTTCCGGGTGATCGGCGACGAGCCTGCGGTGCAGGTGGCCGAGCGCACGCTGCGCGCGCTTTACGAGCAGGCCGAAACCGTCACCCTCCAGCCGCACGATGTCCATCTCGCGCTGCAGGAATCCGGCGCCGAGCGCCTCGCTCGCGAGGCCTCCAGCGAGGCCGCCGAAGGCGCGCAGGAGGTGGCCATCAAGGTCAAGCGCGGCACCATCCGCGGGCGCGGCGCCAACCAGGTGCGCTACCTCCACGCCATCGCCACGCACGACGTCAACTTCGGCATCGGCCCGGCCGGCACCGGCAAGACCTTTCTCGCGGTGGCCAGCGCGGTGGAGGCACTCAACCAGTCGCGCGTGCAGCGCCTGGTCCTGGTGCGCCCGGCGGTGGAGGCGGGCGAGAAGCTCGGCTTCCTGCCCGGCGATCTCACCCAGAAGGTCGATCCCTACCTGCGGCCGCTCTACGATGCGCTCTACGAGATGCTGGGCGTGGAAAAGGTCGCCCGCCTGATCGAACGCAGCGTGATCGAAGTCGCACCGCTGGCCTACATGCGCGGCCGCACCCTCAACGACGCCTGGGTGATCCTCGACGAGGCGCAGAACACCACGATCGAGCAGATGAAGATGTTCCTGACCCGCATCGGGTTCGGCTCCACCGCGGTCATCACCGGCGATCTGACCCAGACCGACCTTCCGCGCGGGCAGAAGTCCGGCCTGCGCGACGCGGTGGAAGTGCTGCGCGCGGTGGATGGCCTGAGCTTCACCTTCTTCACCGCGCACGACGTGGTGCGTCATCCGCTGGTGGCGCGCATCGTGCGCGCCTACGAAGGCCGGGAAACGCCATGATCCTGCCCGCCGGCGAATCCCTCGAGCTGGAGCTGGGCGTGAGCTACGCCCTGCCGCGCCGCGGCCTGCCTTCGGCGGTGTCGTTTCGCCGCTGGGTCGCGGCGGCCCTGCGGGGTCGCGTCCGGCGCGCGGACCTGGCGCTGCGGCTGGTGGACGAGCGCGAAGGCTGCGCGCTCAATCGCCACTACCGCGGCAAGGACTATCCCACCAACGTGCTCAGCTTCCCCGCGGAACTGCCGCCCGGCGTGGAGCTGCCGATCCTGGGCGATATCGTGCTGTGCGCGCCGGTAGTGGCACACGAGGCGCGTGAACAGGGAAAGATCCTGGCGCACCACTATGCCCATCTCACCGTGCACGGCGTGCTGCATCTCCTGGGCTTCGACCACATCGATCCCCGCGAAGCCGAGGCGATGGAACTGCTGGAGCGGCGCGTGCTGGCCGACCTGGGCATTGGCGACCCGTATCGCGACTGAGCACGTGCGCGCTTCCGCCCCCGCGGCCCGCGCCCCGGCGCCCGGCCATTTGGGCTAGACTCCCTCTCTCCACAACTGACGGTCTTTACCGCCCCACCCAATGCCCGAGGAACCCAGTAGTAGCAGCGGCTCGCCGTCGAAATCCTGGCTTGAACGTCTTGGCCAGGCCCTTTCGAACGAGCCGCGCAGCCGCGAAGAACTGCTCGACGAACTTCGCACCGCCCAGGCCAACGGCCTGCTTTCCGCCGACACCCTGGCGATGATGGAGGGCGCGATCAAGGTCACCCAGCAAAGCGTGGGCGATGTGATGGTGCCGCGCGCGCAGATGGTGTCGATCGACGTCGAATCCCCCTATCTGGACGTAGTGAAGATCGCGGTGGAGTCCGGCCACTCGCGTTTCCCGGTGCACGGCGAGGATCGCGACGAGGTGCTGGGCATCCTGCTCGCCAAGGACCTCCTCCGCGCGGTCGCCGAGGGACGCCAGCCCGGCACGCTTCGCGAACTGCTTCGGCCCGCGGTGCTGATTCCCGAGTCCAAACGCCTCAACGTGCTGCTCAAGGAATTCCGCCTCACCCGCAACCACATGGCGATCGTGGTGGACGAATACGGCGGCGTCGCCGGCCTGGTGACGATCGAGAACCTGCTCGAACAGATCGTCGGCGAGATCGATGACGAGTACGACGACGAGCCGGACGAGGGCCTGATCCAGGCGCACGCCGACGGGCGCTACGTGGTCGACGCGCTGACTCCGATCGGCGAATTCAACAAGCGTTTCGGCGCCGAATTCGACGACAGCGAATACGACACCCTGGGCGGGATGCTGGCGGCGGCCATCGGCCACCTTCCGGAAACGGGCGAGGAAATCAACATCGGCCGCTTCGACTTCCGCATCGCGCGCGCCGACGCGCGCCGCGTACATGCGCTGCACATGACCGTACGCGGCGATGCCTGAGCGCGCTGTGCCCGGCGGCGCACCGCGCAGGCGCGCGCCGACCCTGCTCGACATCCTGCCGCTCCTGTGCGCGCTTTGGCTGGCACTCGGCGCGGCCAGGGCGCTCGCAGCGCCGGACGTCACCCCTCCCCGCATCGGCGTGGTGACGATGACACCGGGCAGCGAGTACTGGTCGCGCTTCGGACACAACGCCCTGGTGGTGGACGACCCGGAACGCGGCCTGCGCATTTCCTACAACTTCGGCTATTTCGACTTCGACCAGCCGGGCTTCTTCGCCAACTTCCTGCGCGGCGACATGCGCTACCGGCTGGTGGCGATGACGCTCGACGACGACCTGCGCAGCTATGCCGCCGAAGGCCGCGGCGCGACGCTGCAGTGGCTCGACCTCGAACCCGGGCAGGCCCTCGCGGTGCGCGACCATCTGGCCTGGAACGCGCGTCCGGAAAACGCCGAATACCGCTACGACTACTTCGCAGACAACTGCTCCACGCGCGTGCGCGACGTGCTCGACCGCGCGCTCGGAGGCGCGCTCGCGCACCAGCTTTCCGGGCGCTCGCACGGACTGACCTACCGGGCAGAATCACTGCGCCTGGGCGCCGGCATCCCCTGGATGGCGCTGGGCATGCACGCGGGCCTTGGCCCCTATGCCGACCGTCCGCTGTCCATCTGGGACGAGGCCTTCGTTCCGCGTCGGCTGGCCGATGCGCTGGATCGCGCCAACGGCACAGCGGGCCGGCCGCTGGTAGCCGAACGCGCATCCCTGCTGGAAGACCACCTGCGGCTGGAACGGGCGGGCGCGCCGGCGCTGCGCGCGGCGTTCGCCGCGTGCGGCATCGCGCTGGCGCTGGCGATTGGCATGCTGCTGCGCCCCGGTGCGGGCCGCGGTGCGCGGCGCGCCGGCGGCATGCTGGCCGCAGGTTTCTGCCTGGCCTGCGGCCTTTCCGGGCTGGTGCTTCTGACGCTGTGGGGCTTCACCGAGCACCGCGCCGCCTGGGGCAACGAGAACATCCTGCTGTTCAACCCGCTGTGCCTGGCGCTGCTGGCGGCGCTGCCGGCGCTGCTGCGTGACGAAGTGCCGCCGCTCTGGCTGCGCCGCGTGGCCCACGTCGTGCTGGCCTGCGTGGCGCTGGCGCTGTTCCTGCGGTTCCTGCCATTCCGGGTGCAGAACAACGGCGACTTCATCGCGCTCATCGCGCCGGTCCACGCCGCGCTGGCGTGGCGGCTTTCGCGCGCCGGCGCCTGACTGCCGAGTCGCAGCATACGCAATGCCCGGCACGCGACCCCGACGAAGTGAACCGCACCGGCCCGAGGTTTCTCGCCCGTTTCCTCGGGTTTTCCGGCGTTTTCGTCCCGACTCGCCCCAATCCCTCGCCCCTGCGTCCACAAACGGCCGCGAATCTGAACTACGCCTTCAGTCGAATGCTCGATTCTCCGGGGCGACGGCTATAATCGGCGGCTGCCAGCCTCCCGTTTCACCGGCGGCGCCTTACCTTTCCTCCCCACCAGCAGCGCCGGCACCGCCGGCCCCGGCAAGGCCATCGTGAGCAGCCTCATCCAAGAATTCCAGCAGTCGTCCCAATTGGCCGGCGGCAACGCCGATTATGTCGAAGGTCTCTACGAGGCCTGGCTCGAAGATCCGGCATCGGTTTCGCCGCAGTGGCGCAGCTATTTCGAAGCCTTCAAGGGCCGCGAGGCCGGCGACGTGCCGCATTCGGAGGTGCTGGCGCGCATTGCGCTGGCCGCCCGGATCGCGCCCACCCTGGGCCCCAGTTCGGTGGTCAGCGACGCCTATTCGGAAAGCCAGGGCGGGGTGCGCAAGCTCGTCACCGCCTACCGTTCGCGAGGCCATCTGGGCGCCCGTCTCGATCCGCTCGACATGACCGTGCAGCCCGACGCCCCCGACCTCGACCTGCCGTTCCACGGTCTCTCGCAGGCCGATCTGGACGTGGAGTTCACCACCGGCACCTTCTTCGGTGCCGAACGCATGCCCCTGCGCACCCTGCTGGCCGCGCTGCGCGCAACCTACAGCAGCACCATCGGCGTGGAGTTCATGCACATTTCCGACGCCACCCAGCGCAACTGGATCTACCGCCGCATGGAGAGCGTCGGCGGCAAGTTCGGCTTCAGCCCGGCGCAGAAAAAGCGCATCCTCGAGCGCCTCACCGCAGCCGAGGGCCTGGAGCGCTACCTGCACACCAAGTACGTGGGCCAGAAGCGCTTTTCCCTCGAGGGTGGCGACAGCCTGATCCCGCTGCTGGATGCGGTGGTGGAACGCGCCGGCGGCGCGGGCGTGAAGGAGATGGTCATCGGCATGGCCCACCGCGGCCGCCTCAACGTGCTGGTCAACACCCTCGGCAAGCCGCCTCACAAGCTGTTCGACGAGTTCCTCGGCAAGTTCGACGCGCCCGACTCGCCCGACCACTCCGGCGACGTGAAGTACCACATGGGCTTTTCCTCCGACGTGCAGACCTCCGCCGGCCCGGTGCACCTGGCGCTGGCCTTCAACCCCTCGCACCTGGAAATCGTCAACCCGGTGGTGGCCGGCTCGGTGCGCTCGCGCCAGATGCGCCGCGAGGACGCCGCGCGCGAAGAGGCCATGCCCGTCCTCATCCACGGCGAAGCCGCGTTCGCCGGCCAGGGCGTGGTGATGGAAACCCTGCAGATGTCGCAGGCGCGCGGCTTCGCCGTGGGCGGCACCCTGCACGTGGTCATCAACAACCAGGTCGGCTTCACAACCAGCCGCGTCGATGACGCGCGCTCCACCCTGTACAGCACCGATGTCGCCAAGTTCGTCGGAGCGCCGGTGTTCCACGTCAACGGCGATGACCCGGAAGCGGTCGCCTTCGTGGCCCAGCTCGCCTTCGACTACCGCCGTCAGTTCAAGCGCGACGTGGTGATCGAGCTGGTCTGCTACCGCCGCCACGGCCACAACGAGGCCGACGAGCCGGCGGCCACCCAGCCGCTGATGTACAAGAACATCCGCAGCCGCAAGACCACGCGCGAGCTTTACGCCGAGAAGCTCCAGTCCGCCGGCGTGCTGGCCGCGGACGAAGCCCAGCAGATGGTGGATGCCTACCGCGACAAGCTCGACCAGGGCGCACTCACCACCGAGCTCGCCGCACCCGACGCCAGCATCCGCACCGTGGACTGGTCGCCCTTCCTCAAGGGCACGCTGGCCGACGAGACGCCCACCGGCGTGCTGCGCCGCGATCTCTCCGAGCTGGCAACCCGGATCACCACCCTGCCGGCCGATCTCACCCTCCACCCGCGCGTGGCGAAGATCTACGAGGACCGCCAGAAGATGGCGGCCGGCGAGCAGCCCGGCGACTGGGGCTTCGCCGAGAACCTGGCCTACGCCAGCCTCATCCGCGAGGGCTACCGCCTGCGCCTGGTGGGACAGGATTCCGGGCGCGGCACCTTCTTCCACCGCCACGCCGTGCTGCACGGCCAGCAGGACGGCCGCACCTGGATGCCGCTGTCCCAGCTGGCCGGCAACCCCGAGCACGTCACCATCATCGACTCGCTGCTGAGCGAAGAGGCGGTGATGGCCTACGAATACGGCTACTCGACCTCCGACCCCAACACGCTGTGCATCTGGGAAGCGCAGTTCGGCGACTTCGCCAACGGCGCCCAGGTGGTGATCGACCAGTTCATCAGCTCCGGCGAGGCCAAGTGGGGCCGGCTGTGCGGGCTCGCGCTGTTCCTGCCGCACGGCTACGAAGGCCAGGGCCCCGAGCACAGCTCGGCGCGCCTGGAACGCTTCCTGCAGCTGTGCGCGCTGGACAACATGCAGGTCTGCGTGCCCACCACGCCGGCCCAGGCCTTCCACATGATCCGTCGCCAGATGAAGCGCCCCACCCGCAAGCCGCTGGTGGTGATGACGCCCAAGTCGCTGCTGCGCCACAAGCTGGCCGTATCCACCCTCGACGAGCTGGCCAACGGCCGCTTCCAGAACCTCATCCCGGACAGCTTCGCGACCGATGTCTCCAAGGTCACGCGCGTCGTCGCCTGCTCTGGCAAGGTTTATTACGACCTGCTGGAAGAAGCCCAGAAGCGCGGCCTGCAGAACGTCGCACTGGTGCGGGTGGAGCAGCTCTATCCCTTCCCGCGCGAGGCGCTGGTGGAGCAGATCAAGCGCTTCCCCAACGCGACCGACCTGGTCTGGTGCCAGGAAGAGCCGATGAACCAGGGCGCCTGGTACCAGATCCAGCACCATCTGCGGTTCTGCCTGCAGGGCAAGCAGAAGCTCGGCTACGCCGGCCGCGTGCGCTCGCCGGCGCCGGCCGCGGGCCAGCACCACACCCACGTGGTCGAGCAGGAACGCCTGATCGAGGCCGCGCTGGTCGCCCCACCCAACGGCGACGCCAGCCGCGACTGACGCGCCGCAGATCTCCCGCCCAATCCACGCCTACCCCGAACACATAAAGGACGAACGCCATGTCCATCGAAGTCAAAGTCCCGGTGCTGCCGGAATCCGTCTCCGACGCGACCATCGCCAACTGGCGCAAGAAGGTCGGCGAGGCCGTCGCGCGCGACGAGAACCTGGTTGACCTGGAAACCGACAAGGTCGTGCTGGAGGTTCCCTCGCCGGTGGACGGCGTGCTCCGGGAAATCCGCTTCGACACCGGCGCCACCGTCACCTCCGAACAGGTCATCGCGGTGATCGAACAGGGCGCCGCCGCTCCGGCACCCGCCAAGGCCGAGGCGCCCGCCTTGGCCGCTGCCGCACCGGCCAAGGCGGCACCTGCCGCCGCGGCACCATCGGCCGCCGGCACCGGCCAGCTGCCGCCGGGCGCGCGCTTTGCCGCCGAGGTCAACCAGGTCAATCCTGCGGACGTCGCCGGCACCGGCCGGCGCGGCGCGGTGACCAAGGAAGACATCGTCAACCACGTCCGCAACGCCCCGCTCGGCGGCGGCGCACGCCCCGAAGAGCGCGTGCCGATGACCCGCATCCGCGCCCGCATCGCCGAGCGCCTGATGCACTCCAAGAACTCCATTGCGATGCTGACCTCGTTCAACGAGATCAACCTCGGCAAGGTCATGGCGATGCGCAAGGAGATGCAGGAGTCGTTCGAGAAGCAGTACGGCATCAAGCTCGGCTTCATGAGCTTCTTCGCCAAGGCCGCGGCCGAGGCGCTCAAGCGCCACCCCATCGTCAACGCCTCGGTCGACGGCAACGACATCATCTACCACGGCTACGCCGACATTTCCGTCGCCGTCTCCACCGACAAGGGCCTGGTGACTCCGGTGCTGCGCAACGTGGAGCGCATGGGCTTCGCCGACGTGGAGCGTGCCATCGCCGACTACGCCAAGGCCGCGCGCGAAGGTGGCCTGAAGCTGGAAGACCTGCAGGGCGGCACGTTCACCATCACCAACGGCGGCACCTTCGGCTCGCTGTTCTCCACGCCGATCGTGAATCCGCCGCAGTCCGCCATCCTGGGCATGCACGCCATCAAGGAACGTCCGATCGTCGAGAACGGCCAGATCGTCATCGCCCCGATGATGTACGTCGCCATCTCCTACGACCACCGCATCATCGACGGCAAGGACGCGGTGCTGTTCCTGGTGGACATCAAGAACCAGCTCGAAAACCCGCATCGGATGCTGCTCGGCCTTTGAGCCAGGCCGCATCCCGGGGCCGGGAAATCGCGAACAGGGAATCATCAAGGCAGCAGCCCGAAAGATCCCGTTCTTCCGATTTCCCGCGCCCGGTTCCCCCTTCCCGTTGAGAGCCAATCCAATGAGCGACCAATTCGACGTCATCGTCATCGGCGGCGGCCCCGCCGGCTATCACGCCGCGATCCGCGCGGCGCAGCTGGGCAAGAAGGTGGCCTGCGTCGACGCGGCGCTGGGCAAGGACGGCAAGCCGGCGCTGGGCGGCACCTGCCTGCGCGTGGGCTGCATCCCGTCCAAGGCGCTGCTCGATTCCAGCCGCCAGTTCTGGAACATGGGCCACCTGTTCGCCCAGCACGGCATCAGCTTCGAGAAGCCGGCGATCGACGTGGCCAGGATGGTCGCGCGCAAGGACGCCATCGTGAAGCAGTTCACCGGCGGCATCGCGGCGCTGTTCAAGGCCAACAAGGTCACCGCGTACCATGGCTTCGGCCAATTGCAGCCGGGCCGCGTGGTGGCGGTGAAGCAGCACGATGGCACCATGCTCGAGCTGAAGGCAACGAACGTGATCCTCGCCGCCGGCTCCGATTCGATCGAGCTGCCGTTCGCCAAGTTCGGCGAGCACATCATCGACAACGTCGGCGCGCTCGACCTTCCCGCCGTGCCCAAGCGTCTGGGCGTGATCGGTGCCGGCGTCATCGGCCTGGAACTGGGCAGCGTGTGGAAGCGCCTGGGCGCCGAGGTCACCATCCTCGAAGGCCTGCCTGGCTTCCTCACCGCCGCCGACGCCGAGGTCAGCAAGGTCGCCGCGCGCGAGTTCAAGAAGCAGGGCCTGGACATCCGGCTCGGCTGCAAGGTGTCCAACACCGAGGTCAAGGCCGACGGCGTGCACGTCAGCTACACCGATGCCAAGGGCGCCGCGCAGGTGCTCGTGGTCGACAAGCTGCTGGTGGCCGTGGGCCGCCGCCCCGCCACCAAGGGGCTGTTGGCCGAGGGCACGGGCGTCAAGCTCAGCGAGCGCGGCCAGATCGAGGTGGATGCGCACTGCTTCACCGGCGCCGAGGGTGTCTGGGCCATCGGCGACTGCGTGCGCGGCCCGATGCTGGCGCACAAAGGCTTCGAGGAAGGCATCGCGGTCGCCGAGCTGATCGCGGGGCTGCCGGGCCACGTCAACTACGACACCATCCCGAACGTGATCTACACCGAGCCGGAAGTAGCCTGGGTCGGCAAGACCGAGGAACAGCTCAAGTCCGAAGGCGTTCCCTACAAAGCCGGCAGCTTCCCGTTCGCCGCCGTGGGCCGCGCCGTGGCCATGGCCGAACCGGCCGGCTTCGTGAAGGTGCTGGCGCACGCCGAGACCGACCGCGTGCTGGGCATGCACCTGGTCGGCGCGAACGTCTCCGAGCTGGTGCACGAAGGCGTGCTGGCGATGGAGTTCAAGGGCAGCGCCGACGACCTGGCGCGCATCTGCCACGCCCACCCCTCACTCTCCGAAGCCGTCCACGACGCCGCCATGGCGGTGGACAAGCGGGCGATTCACAAGGTCAACTGATATGCAAAAGCCACTCCGTTGCCACTGGATCGCCGCGTTATTGCTGGTGATGTTCAGCACCCTCGGTTGTGCACCTGTGTATCAGGTTAAGTCCCCTGACCCTGATACGGGTTTGCTTCCGACGCACCTCGAGGTGCCGGCTGACGAAATCCTCACCTACATACCTAAGGCCAAGGTTCGTAACGTTCGATTCTTCCTCGTTCGTACCGCATCCGGCGGTATCGGGAACAATCAGGAGTTCGTGCAGTTCTTTCGCGGAGCAGTTCAGCAGCTGGGCATCGAACAGATCGTCACCTCTGAAGAGCTCACGAAGATGGTTTTGAGTTCAGACCTTCGAGACAGCGTGGGCAATGTGACCGACCCCGTCGCCTTGGCAAACATTTCGCGAGAGATTGGCCCTTTTCTGATTCTTGACGCCGTTCAGGTCCACCAAGGCTATGGATGGTTCCAGACGCGCGTCCGCATCACCGACCCTGAGGATGCCGAGCGCCTGCTGGACATCAACCGGATCAAACTGAACTGGTCAAATCTCGACAAAGAGGTCAATTACCCAGTCCTTAACGTCATCAAGAAGTGGATTGACGAATCCCGGAGCCTCCCGTCAGACGACACTTCGACGACATCTAAAGATCTAAAGGTGTGATCCATTGGATACACACGTGAGCAAAAAGACCACAGGCTCTCCGCGCTTCCCCGCCTTTCGCATCCGCGGAGAAATCGAGCGCGCCTGGCGCGCCGGGATCGAGCAGGTATCGCTGGACGAGCTGTCCCCCGGCGAGGTGGTGATCCGCGCCGCTTGGTCGTCGGTGAACTACAAGGACGCGCTGGCCGGCAGCGGCAAGGGCAAGATCCTGCGCCAGTTTCCGCTGATCGGCGGAATCGACGTCGCCGGCACGGTAGTGTCTTCGGAAAGCCCGGACTTCGCGCCCGGCGATGCGGTGCTGGTGACCGGCTGCGGCCAGTCGGAAACCCGCGACGGCGGCTATGCGCATTTAGTCCGTGCCGAGGCCGGCAGCGTCATCCCGCTGCCGGAAGGCCTCAGCCTGCGCGAGGCCATGATCCTCGGAACGGCCGGCTTCACCGCCGCGCTGGCGCTCCTGCGCATGGAACGCCTCGGGCAGCGTCCCGAACACGGTCCGATCGTGGTGACCGGTGCCAGCGGCGGCGTCGGAATGCTCGGCATCGACATCCTCACCCGCGCCGGCTACGAGGCCCATGCGATCACCGGCAAGCTCGAACACCTCGATTTCCTGACCGCGCTCGGCGCGCGCCAGGTGATTTCGCGCGACAAGCTCTACTGGGGACAGCGTCCGCTGGAGCCCGCACACTGGGCCGGCGCGCTCGACGGCGTCGGCGGGGAAATGCTCGAAGGCCTGACCCGGGTGATCCAGCCGCGCGGCACCATCGTCAGCTACGGAATGGCCGGCGGCACGGAACTGCACACCACGGTGATGCCGTTCATCCTGCGCGCCATATCGCTGGTCGGGGTCTCGGCCTCCACCGCGCCGCGCGCCGACCGCGAAGCGGTATGGTCGCGCCTGTCAGGTCCGTGGCGCCCCGCCCACCTGGCCACCATCGCCACCCGAGAGGTGACGCTGGATGAACTTCCCGACGTGTTCTCCGATATGCTGGCCGGACGCGCCTTCGGACGCACCCTGGTACGTCTTTCGGACTGAACCGGCCCGGGCATCGGAGCACGTCGCAGTTTCGCAGGGTCACGCTTCAACCCAGGCGACCAAGCGGCTAGAATCGGGCGCATAAACCGGGGGACGCCCACTTGCGCGGCGGCCAAAGCAATGTTGAGGTACCTATGGCACGTGTTCTGATCGTCGACGATTCCCCTTCGCAGCTGATGGGCATGAAGCTCATCATCGAGCGTCTGGGGCACGAAACCATTACCGCGGAGGATGGTGCGCAGGGCGTGGAAGTGGCCAAGCGCGAAATGCCCGACCTGATCCTGATGGACGTGGTCATGCCCAACCTCAATGGCTTTCAGGCCACGCGCTCGATCTCCAAGAACGCCGACACGGCCCACATCCCGATCATCCTGGTGACCACGAAGGATCAGGAGACCGATCGCGTGTGGGGCATGCGCCAGGGCGCCAAGGCCTACCTGACCAAGCCGGTCAACGAGGGCGCGCTGATCAAGCTGGTCAAGGAACTGCTCCCCGCCTGACCCCGTCGCGCGACGGAATTCCCCGCCGAACATGAAAAGCCGCGCGTTCCCGACGCGCGGCTTTCCTTCGTTCAGGCCTTGCGGAGCAGATTCACCACGCTGGAAAAATCCAGCCCGCCGCGCCCGGCCTGGCTGTTCATCGCATAGAGGTTGCGCGCCAGCTCGCCCAGCGGAATCGAGGCGCCGGAGCCCATCGCGGCCTCCGCCGCCAGCCCGAGATCCTTGAGCATCAGATCGTTGCCGAAGCCGCCCTCGTAGCCGCGCGAAGCCGGCGCGCCGGGCAGCACGCCCGGCCAGGGATTGCATACCTCGGTCGCCCAGCTGCGGCTGGTACTCACCGCCATCATCTGCGACAGCGCGGCGGGATCGAGCCCGTGCGCCACGCCCAGGGCGATGGCCTCGCCGGTGGCGGCCATGATCACGCCCAGGGCCATGTTGTTGCACAGCTTCGCAACCTGGCCGGCGCCGGCGCCGCCCATGTGGAAGATGTTCTTGCCCATGGCCGAAAGCAGCGGACGGGCACGCTCCAGCGCATCGACCTCGCCACCGACGATGAAGGTCAGGGTGCCGGCGACGGCGCCGGCCGTACCGCCCGAGACCGGCGCGTCGAGCATCGCCAGGCCGCGCGCGGCCGCGGCCTGCGCCACCTTGCGCGCGCTGGCCGGCGCGATGGTGCTCGAATCGATCACCAGCGCGTCCGGTTCGATCGCGGCCAGGATGCCGTCTTCACCCAGATACAGACCTTCGACGTGGCGGCTGGCCGGCAGCATCGAGACCACCACCCGCGCGCCCTTCACCGCGTCGATCGCGCTGCTGGCCGCCGCGGCACCCGCCGCAACGGCGGCTTCCAGCGCTGCCGGAACGAGATCGAACACCCGCACGGGAAAGCCGGCCTTGAGCAGATTGGCGGCCATCGGCCCGCCCATATGGCCCAGGCCGATGAACGCGACGGTTGGATGCGATGTGGTGCTCATGGTGGTGTCTTCGCCTCTGTTGGATGTGGTCAAACAGTCGGTAGCGCTCTATCGAAGACCGCAGCGCCGGGGACGTCGTCCCGACCTGCGGGTCCGGAGAAGAGGGTTCGCAGGTCGGCGCTACGCCCCCGACGTGTTCTCGTCTCTCGTCTGCGTGAGGGTCGTTTCACTCAGCGCAACGCCCCGCGCTGCGGATCATCGCGTCCCAGATCGGCGAGCGGATGCCCGCCGGCCGGCCAGGGCGCGGTGAAGAAGGATTCGATGAAGTCGCCGCCGGTATCGGCCAGCGTGGCCGGGTTCCAGCGCGGATTCTTGTCCTTGTCGATCAGCAGCGCGCGGATGCCTTCGGCAAAATCGCCGTGCGCCGCGCAGCGCAGCGCGGCAATCAGCTCCAGCCGGAACGTGTCGGCCAGCGACAGGCGGCTGGCGCGGCGCTGCAGCTCCCAGGACAGCCGGATCGAGGACGGGCAGCCGCGCGCCAGCGCGGCCTGGGCCTTCTGCCACCAGCTGTCATCGATCGAGGCATCGGCAATCGCCGCGACCGCAGCGTCCAGCGAGTGGCCGGCGCAGCAGGCATCGATCCGCTGGCGCAGGCGCTGCAGCGGGCCGGGCGCAAGCTCCGCCAGCGCGAAGTCGCGCAGCAGGGCATCGAGGTGAACCGCATTCTCTCCGGAGTCATCGCTCCAGCGCGCCCCGGAAAGCGCGCCGAGCAGCTCCGCGTAGCGCTCACCGGGGACGACGCTGTCGGCAAATCCGGCATAGAGCGCATCGGAGGCGTCGATGCTGGCCCCGGTCAGCGCGAGGAAGCGGCCGGTTGCGCCGGGCGCGCGAGACAGCATCCAGGTGCCGCCCACGTCCGGGAACAGGCCGATGCCGATCTCCGGCATGGCCAGACGCGAGGTTTCGGTGAGCACACGGTGGCTGGCACCGGCCATGAGGCCGATGCCGCCGCCCATCACGATGCCCTGGCCCCAGCAGAGGATCGGCTTGGGGCAGGCGTGGATGGCGTAATCGAGCCGATATTCGCGCGAGAAGAACGCCAGCGCGTAATCCGCGGCGGATGCCTCTTCCGGACTCCTGACTCCGGGCGCCGAATCCTGCGCCCGCATCGACCGATACAGTGAGTGCAGATCGCCGCCGGCGCAGAAGGCCTTTTCTCCGGCACCGCGCAGCACCACTAAAGCGATGCCGGCGTCCGCGACCCAGCCTTCCAGCGCCTGCGCCAGCGCGTCGACCATCTCCAGCGACAGGCCGTTGAGCGTCGCCGGCGCGTTGAGCGTGGCGATGCCGATGCGATGTGCGCCGGCGGCGCGTTCCTCCAGAAGCAGCGGCGCGCTCATCGCAGTTCCCGCTCCGAACCAAGCAGGCGGCGCGCAATGATCATGCGCATCACTTCGTTGGTGCCCTCCAGGATGCGGTGCACGCGCAGGTCGCGCAGCAGGCGTTCGATCGGGAACTCGCGGATGTAGCCGTAGCCGCCGTGCAGCTGCAGGGCCTCGTCCACGATGTTGAAGCAGGTGTCGGTGGCGAAACGCTTGGCCATGGCGCACCAGGTGGTGGCATCGGCGCTGCCGGCATCGAGCCTGGCGGCGGCGGTGTGCACCATCTGGCGCGAGGCTGCGAGGTTCGTGGCCATGTCGGCGAGGCGGAACTGCAGCGCCTGGAACTCCGCCAGCGGCTTGCCGAACTGACGGCGCTCGCCCAGATACCTGCGCGCCTGGTCGAGCGCGGCCTGCGCCCCGCCCAGCGAGCAGGAGGCGATGTTGATGCGGCCGCCGTCCAGACCCTTCATCGCAAAGACGAAGCCTTCACCCTCCTCGCCCAGGCGGTTGGCCAGCGGCACGCGCACGTTCTCGAAGGTGATGCCGCAGGTCGGCTGGCTGTGCCAGCCCATCTTTTCCTCCTGACGCCCATAGGTGATGCCCGGCGCATCGGCCGGCACCGCGAAGGCGCTGATGCCCTTGGGGCCATCCTGCCCGGTGCGCGCCATCACGATCAGCAGGTCGCTGGAACCGCCGCCGGAAATGAAGGCCTTGCTGCCGCTGATGGCGTAGCCGTCGCCATCGCGCTGCGCGCGGGTGGCGAGCGAGGCGGCGTCGGAGCCGGAGCCGGGTTCGGTCAGGCAGTAGGAGCCGATCTTGCGACCGGACGTCAGGGCTTCGCCCCACTGTGCCTTGATCTCGTCGGTGCCCCATTGGCCCAGCATCCAGGTGGCCATGTTGTGGATGGTGAAGTAGGCGGCGGTGGACGGGCAGGCGGCCGCCAGCTCCTCGAACACCACGGCGGCCGACAGCCGCGACGCGCCCAGCCCGCCGATGTCGGGGGACGCATACAGGCCGCAGAAGCCCAGTTCGCCGCCCGCCTCGATCACCTCGCGCGGGAAGTGGTGGTCGGCGTCCCACTGCGCCGCGAATGGCGCCATGCGCGCCTGCGCGAATTCGCGCGCGGCCTCGCGGAATGCCTGCTGTTCCTCGTTCAGTTCCAGATCCACGCGCGCCTCACTTGAGCGAAATGGTGGTGTTGACGCCATGCGCCGCGGTTTCCTCGTCGAACCAGCGCGAAATCACGGTCTTGGTCTGGGTATAGAACGCCACGACCTGCTTGCCGTACGGGCCCAGATCGCCGAGCTTGGAGGCGCGCGATCCGGTGAAGGAGAAGGACGGGACCGGCACCGGAATCGGCAGGTTGATGCCGACCTGGCCCACGTCGATGTCCTCCTGGAACCTGCGCGCCGCCCAGCCGGACTGGGTGAAGACCGCGGTGCCGTTGCCGTTGGGATTGGCGTTGACCAGGGCGATGGCCTCGTCGAGCGTGTCGACTTCAAGGATCACCAGCACCGGCCCGAAGATCTCCTCGTCGTAGATGCGCATGCCCGGCTTCACGCCGGAGAAGATCGTCGGGCCGACGAAGTTGCCTTTCTCGAAACCGGCGACGACGGGATTGCGCCCGTCCAGCTCCAGCGTCGCACCCTGCGCCACGCCCGAGGCAATCATGTCCTCGATGCGCGCGCGCGCGGCGCAGGAAATCACCGGGCCAACATCGGTTCCGGCCTCGGTGCCGGCGCTGACCTTGAGCGCCCTGGCCTTGGCCACCAGATCGGGAATCCACCCGCGCGCCTCGCCCACCAGCACCAGGGTGGACGCCGCCATGCAGCGCTGCCCGGCGGCGCCGAAAGCCGCGCCCACCATGGCGTTGAGGGACTGCTCCTTGTTGGCGTCGGGCAGCACCACGGCGTGGTTCTTGGCACCCATCATGCACTGCGCGCGCTTGCCGGCGAGCGAGGCGCGCTGATAGACGTGCGTGCCCACTTTCGTGGAGCCGACGAAGGAAACGGCCTTGATGTCGGGGTGGTCGCAGATCGCGTTGACCACGTCCGGGCCGCCGTGCACCACATTCAGCACGCCCTTGGGGATGCCGGCTTCCAGCGCCAGCTCGACCAGGCGCATGGTCACCATCGGGTCCTGCTCGGAGGGCTTGAGCACGAAGGTGTTGCCGGTGGCGATCGCCATCGGGAACATCCACAGCGGGATCATCGCGGGGAAGTTGAACGGGGTGATGCCGGCGCACACGCCCAGCGGCTGCAGCAGGGTGTAGGTGTCCACGCCGTTGGCGACGTTGTTGGCCAGTTCGCCCAACTGCAGGTTGCCGATGCCGGCGGCATGCTCCACCACTTCCAGCCCGCGGAACACGTCGCCCTCGGCATCGGGCAGGGTCTTGCCCTGCTCGGCGGTGAGGATCGCCGCGAGTTCCTGCATGTGTTCGCGGATCAGCTGCTGGTACTTGAGGAAGATGCGCGCCCGCGTGCTGATCGGGGTCTTGCGCCAGGTCTTGAAGGCTTCCTTGGCCGCGGCCACCGCCGCATCCACCTCCGCCGTCGTGGCGAAGGGGACGCGCGCCAGCACATCCTGGGTGGCCGGATTGACGACATCGCGCCATTCGCTGGTGCGGGACTCGACGAACGCGCCGTCGATCAGGAGCTTCACCGTCGGGATACCGGCGGCGGCCTGGGTAGATGTGTTCATGGCGGAATTCTCTTGCAGAGGCGGGAAACTCGGGCGCGGCCGGACCCGGCGCGCATCGGCTGCGGAGCAGCACCGGGCAGTCTAGCAGCGGCGCTCTCGCCGCAGCATGCGGTATCGCAGCAAGACGCCGGCGCACGGAGTGCAGCGCGCGCGCGGGATCAGCCGCTCTGGCGCAGCCGCGCCACCACCGGGGCCACCTGCTGCGCGCGGCCCAGCAGTTCGCCGGCACGCTCCAGCCGCTGCGCCAGCCCGGCAGGGGAATCGGCACACAGGGTGGCGTGTCCGAGCTTGCGTCCCGGCCGCGGCGCCTTGCCGTAGTCGTGCAGGTGCAGGCCGGGCACCGCCAGCGCGGCCTCGGCCGCCGGCATCGTGCCGACGAAGTTCAGCATGCAGGCGTGTCCGTGCGCGCCGGTATCGCCCAGCGGCCAGCCGAGCGCGGCGCGCAGGTGGTTCTCGAACTGCGAGGTGCACGCGCCTTCGATCGTCCAGTGCCCGGAATTGTGCACGCGCGGGGCCATTTCGTTGGCAAGCAGGCGGTCGCCGGCGTCGAACAGTTCCAGCGCGAACACGCCGACGTAGCCGAGCGATTCGGCCAGGCGGCGGGCGTGGCCGATGGCCTCGGCCTCCTGCCCCGGCGAAACCTCGGCCGGTGCCAGGCTGGCCGAGAGCACGCCGTCCACATGCCAGTTCTCGGTGATCGGCCAGGCAGCGAATTCGCCGGACCGCGCCCGCACCGCGACCACGGACAGCTCTCGGCGAAACGGCACGAAAGCTTCGAGGATGAGGCCGACCGCCGCCGCCTGATCGCCCAGCGCAGCCCAGGCGGCATCGAGGTCGGCTTCGCCGCGCAGGCGGAACTGGCCCTTGCCGTCGTAGCCGAAGCGGCGGGTCTTGAGGATGGCGGGAAGGCCGAGCGAACGCGCGGCGGAGGCTAGCCCGGCGCGATCATCCACCGCCATGAAGCCCGGCGTGGGGATGCCCAGCGCATTGAAGCGGGTTTTTTCCACGAGCCGATCCTGCGCCGTGGCCAGCGCGTCGCGCCCGGGATGCGCGGGCACCCGCGCGGCCAGCAGGTCGAGGCTGGCGGCAGGCACGTTCTCGAAGTCGAAGGTCGCCGCGTCGATGCCTTCGGCAAAGTGCGCCAGCGCCTGCGCGTCATCCCAGGCGGCGACCTGCAGCGGCGCAGCCTGCCCGGCGCAGGCATCGGGCGCCGGGTCGTACAGGGAAAAGCGCAGCCCCAGCGGCAGCCCGGCCAGCACCATCATGCGCGCCAGCTGGCCGCCGCCCAGGATGCCGACGGTGGAGGTTGTGCCCGCGTGGGTCATGAGTGCGCCGGATCCGGGTGCGCGCGCACCCGCGCCGTCTGCGCCGCGCGGAACGCATCGAGCGCCTCGCGCACGCGCGCGTCGCCCGCGGCCAGAAGCGCGGCGGCGAACAGCGCCGCGTTGACGGCTCCGGCGCGACCGATGGCGAAGGTGGCGACCGGCACGCCGGCCGGCATCTGCACGATGGATAGCAGCGAGTCCATCCCGTTGAGCACCCGCGACTGCACCGGCACGCCGAGCACAGGCAGCGGCGTCAGCGAGGCCAGCATTCCCGGCAGGTGGGCGGCACCGCCGGCTCCCGCGATGATCGCCTTCAGACCGCGCTCACGCGCCGTGCGGGCGTACTCGAACAGGCGCTCGGGCGTGCGATGGGCCGACACCACTTCGCGCTCGAAGGTGATGTCCAGCGCTTCGAGCTGCGCGGCAGCGTGGCACATCGTTTCCCAGTCCGAGCGCGAGCCCATCACCAGGCCCACCTGCGCTTGCTGCAACGTCTGGCTCATCCAATTGGTCCGTGGCGAGTCGAGCGCGTATTGTAGTGTCTGCACCGCGCTGACAGAATCCTTGCGCAGTTCCTGGAGTTCCGGCCTTGGCCCTCGACCCCCGACTTGTCGAAATCCTGCGCTGTCCGGCCTCCGGGCAGGCGCTGCGCGAGCTGGACCCGCAGCGGCTGGCCGCGGTGAATCTGGCGATCTCCGCAGGTACGGCGCACCGCGACGACGGCAGCGCCGCGCGCGAGGCACTTCGCGCCGCGCTCATCACGGCGAATGCGGATCGGGTCTATCCCATCAACGAGGGCATCCCGGTCATGCTCGCGAGCGAAGCGCTGATGCTGCCGCCCGGAACCGCGGACGACAGCGCCAGATGACCGCCGCCGACGCTCGCGCCATCCTCCCGGCGCGCCTGCGCGAACAGATCCAGGAGCATCTGGCGCAGCCGCTTCACGATCTGCTGGACGAACTGGACGCGCACCTTTTCGACCTCGCCGGACGCAGCCGCTCGAGCGCGCAGCAGCAGATCTACTTCGACGCGCTGCGGGTGCTGCGCAGCGAGCGGGTGCAGGTGGAGACCGGCTTCCTCGAAGCGGCCGACATCCTGCTGGTTTCCAGCGACGCGGCACCGCAGGCTGGCGTCCCGACCGGACCGCTGCGCCTGGTGGACAAGGACGAGCAGGAAGAGACGATGGCCCTGGAGAGCCTCGTCCAGCGCCTGTCCCAACGCCTGGCGCGCCCGCTGGAGGTGCTGCTGGCCCGCCTGGCCAATCTGTCGGGCGTTGCCGCTCCCGGGAATCCGCCGGACAGCGCGATTTCGCCGCGCGGCCTGAGCCGCCTGTTCCGCGAGGCCATCGAGCCGCTCGAACTCCACATCGAAATCCGCCTGATCACGTTCGGCCTCTTCGGCCAGCACGTCCTGCGCGCCCTTCCGGGCCTCTATTCCCGCCTCAACCGCATTCTGGCCGAGGGCGGCATCCTGCCGGACCTGTCCGAGAGCGAACCTTCGGTGCACCCGCACGTCACCCGGCCGGCGCGGCGCAGCGCGCGCCACCGCATCCCGGAGCCGGGCGCGCCGCCGGTTCCCGCATCGCGGCCGGCACCCCGGCCGCCGGGCACCGTGCCGGACGGCAACGACGCGCGCCTGCGCGAACTGCACCGGCTGCTGCGCGCCCGCGCGATGGCGGCCGCCGATGCCGGCACGGATACCCAACAAACCCAGCCGCTGAGCGTCGGCGCACTTGACGTCGCGCTCGACCGGCTTTGGACCTTCGAAGGCGATCCACTGACCTTCAAGGCCCACCTGGTCACCTCGGCGCGCCTTGTGAGCGGCCAGGAGAGCGCGGCGCTTTCCAGCGAGCACGAGGACATCATCGACCTCTTCAGCCTGCTGTTCGCGCGCGTGCGCAGCGACCCGAATCTGCCCGGGCCAATGCAGCGCCTGCTGTCGCGCCTGCACATCCCGTTCCTGCGCACGGCGCTGGCCGATCCGGGGCTGCTCCACGCCGAGAGTCACCCGGCGCGCGAGCTTCTGGACGAGCTGGCGACGGCCGCGATCGGCTGGTGTTCCGCCGCCGACGCCGGCGAAAACCTGATCAAGCAGGTCGCCGTGATCGTCGAGAAGCTCGCCTCGCACCACGCCAGCGGCCAGCCGATCGAATTCGGCGGCGGCATCGATGCGCTGCGCCAGTTCGAGGACGCGCACCGTCGCCGCGCCGACATCGCCGAGCAGCGCGCCATCGAAACGGTGCTCGGGCGCGAGCGCCTCACGCTGGCGCGCAACCGCGTTGCCACCCTGTTCGAGCACGAGCTCGAACGACACGAGCCGATTCCGTGGGTACGCCAGCTGCTGCGCGGGCCGTGGTCCAATCATCTGGCGCTGCTCTGGCTGCGGCAGGGCGAAACCAGCGCGGCGTTTGGCGAGGCGATCGCGTTCGTCGAAGAACTGTTGTGGGCCGATGATCCCAGCGCCTTGCGCACCGACCCGGTCCGCCTCGCCCGCGCGCGCGAGTCCCTGCCCGACCGGCTTCGCCTGGGTCTGACCGGCGTCACGCAGCACGAGAGCGAGATCCAGTCCCTGGTCGCGCGACTGCAGGACTACCTGGACACCCAGATGCGCGGCGACGATGCGTCCGATGTGATGTACGAGGTCGATCCGGGCCTGGCGCAGGCGGACTTCAGCGCGCAGTGGCGCGAATCCCTCGCCGATGAGTTTTCCACCCGCCCCGAGCCGGATGCCGACACCCTCGGCCTGGTGCGCTCGCTGCCTGCCGGTACCTGGATCGAATTCCGCGCCATGCAGGCGGGAGAATTCGAGATGGAGCGCGGCAAGCTGTGCTGGACCAGCCCCTACACCGGCCACGGCCTGTTCGTGAACCGCAACGGCGTGCGGCTGCGCGAGTCCTCGCCCGAGGCGCTGGCGATGGAGCTGCAGGCCGGCCGCGCGCTGGTCATCGATGACAGCCGGCTGCTGGAGCGGACGCTGCGCAGCCTCGTCGACGAAGTGCAGCACGCCGTGGAGCTGCCCGCGCGCATGGGCGAGGGCTGAGCCGGCGCAAGGCCGCGCTTCGGCGGCTCGGCACTTTCCGGATTCAACGCAGATCAGGATGGATCCCGGACATCGCTGCGCGATTGCGGGATGACGGCGCGGAGTGCCCTGCCGTCGCGACGCGGCGGGGATCGGTCGTGGCCTGGGGCCATCGCGACGGGTATCCGTCGCGGCATGGCCCGGTCGCGACATGGCCTGCACTGGCCATGAGCCGATTGCGACAGGATTCCGGCGGGATCCGCTGCGCGGGTTCCGTCCTGTTCGAATTCGACCCGGCACCTCGGGCGGCGGCAACGCGACGCGGGTGAGGCCGCCCGCGCTCCGGGCAGTTCAGGCTTTCGCACCAAAAAAAGAGGCCTCCCGGAAGGGAGGCCTCGAAAGGTATTGCCTGTCGGGTGCCGATCAGGGAATCGTGATCGCGGCACCGGCGCTGTTGTAGCCGTATTCCAGCACCTGCGCGGGCAGGCCGCCGGGTGAGACGGTCGTCATTCTGATGTAGCCGTAGTTCACCTGGCTGGTGGAGGAGTTGATGAAGGCAAAGCCGAGGTAACCATCGACTCCGCCGACCCAATTCACCAGCTTCAGGGACGCGGCGCTGATGGTGGACGCGGGGCCCACCGTGGCACCGCTGCCGAGCACGGCGAACTCGGTGCCACCGCCATCGACCACACCGCCCACGCCCGTGAACACGTCGCCGTACCAGTAGACGGACAAGGTACCGTCGCCGTAGTCATACAGATTGACGTTGTCACTGCGACCCGGGTCGTAGGTGCCCCAGAGGCCGGCGGCGAAGTCCATCGTGAGGCCGTCGCCATCGCCCAGCGCGACGGGCATGTTGATCGTGCCAGTGACGATGTTCGGGTCCACCGGCAGATCATCTCCTTCGAAGCCATCGGAGAAGATCGCCGGCGGCAGCGGGGTGACCGTGAAGGTCACGGGGATTTCGAACTGCGGTGCGCCCAGGTCATTGGTGTTGACGCACAGCAGGGCCTCGTAGGTACCCACCGCCAGGCTCGCTGCATTGGCGGTCACCGTCACCGCGACGCTGCCCGGGCCGTTGATGCTGCCACTCAGCGGGGCGGCCGAGAGCCACGAGACAGCGCTCGGCGAACCGCAACCGGTACCCGGAGGACCCGCCGCGACTTCGATCGCACGGATGAACATCGACTTGTAGTCCGGGAAGCCATCGGCCGTCGCGCCCCAGGCACCGCTGCTGTACGAATAGCCGCCGGCATTCACCGCCGTGGTCTCGTCCGCGGCCAGGAACAGGGCGCTGAACGAAGCCGCGTTCCACTCCAGACCGATGTAGACGCTGCCGCTGGCGATGTTCAGCCCCATGCTGGAGATGTCGATCGCCTGGAACGACTGATCCAGTGTGCTGCTGATGTTGTTGGCCGTGGCGCTGACGCGACCCAGCTCGGTACCCGGCGCACCGCCCGGACCATCGTCGGCAAACACCACCACCTGCACCGGCACGCTGGTCAGCCCGGCATTGGTCAGGAGCGTGACGCAGACCGTGCTGTAGCTGGCCGGATACGCGGACGGGGTGAACTTGTCCACGATCTTGGCGTCGGTACCCGCGGACGCATTCCAGCCGTAGCCGTTGTCCGGCGCGCCGTTGCCATCGTGCACCACCAGGCCCGGCGTGCCGACGTCGCAGATCGGGTCGTTGGCCAGGATGGCGTTGCCGAACTGCGGCAGGTCACCGCCGCGGGCGTAGGCACCGATGAGGTCGTCCTGCGCCGCGAACGGCAGGGTGCTGGCGAGCTTGGCGGCACGTGCGGCCTGCGTTTCGGCCGTGGTGCGGATCGCCGACCCATTCCTTCGCGGATCTGGCGTGCCCTGCGCATCCGGCAGCGCGCGGGTGATGTTGAACGTCAGTCGGCCGGGGCCCACGTTGCTCACCGTCAGCGTCCCGGTGTCGGACGTGCCGACCTGCGCCGTGAGGCTCAGGGAGATCGGCGACACCTGGGCTTCAGGTTGCGGCAGCGGGTCGTTGTTGACCGCGAGGGTGTAATCCTCGGCCTGGCCGTAACCGGCCGTGTTGCAGGGATCGGCTGCGGTATTGAACTTCTTGATTACGCGCATGCGGGTGGAGCCGAGCGTCGCCGTGGCCGGAACCACGATGCTGCCGGTCGCCTGCTTGCCGTCGGCACCGGTGGAGTTCACCAGGTCGCTGAGGTTGTACATCTCGCCCGCATCGGCGAACGAACCGTTCTGGTTCCAGTCGATGTAGGCGCGCACCTTGGTGGTGTAGTTGCCGCCCGTGTTGCCTTCGACCGCGATGTCGTACAGGCCGTCCAGCGACACCACGCCGCCGGTCACGGAGAGGAAGTTCTCCAGCGCCGGGCTGCCGCCCACGGTCGGATCGCTCGGGTTGTCGATGCCGGTGAACACCACGCGGCTGATCGGCTCCACGGCGCTCGGGAAGGCGACGTTGCAGTACGGGGCCGGGAAGATCGCGTCGAAGTTCGCGATCACCGAGCAATCGGCCGTGACCGGAGCCGTGGTGAACACGTTGCCGGCCAGGGTGCCGCCGCAGGTGCCGCCGACGGTGCCGAGCTGGTAGCCGGCACCCGGGGTGAGCGTGAACGCGGTGGTGCCGTTCTCGTCCACGATGACGGCGGTGCTCGGCGAGATCGCGCCGTTGCCGGCACCGACGCTCGGGGTCACCGTGAAGGTGGCACCCACGGGCACGACGTCCAGCGCCACGGGCACGGCCACCATCGGGTTGACCGGGTCATCGCTTTCCACGCAGATGTTGCCCGCGTAGCTGCCGATGGCCACACCGGTGGAGTCGAACGTCAGGGTCACCGCGGCGCTCATGCCCGCCGCCGTGGTACCGGATGCCGGGCTGGCGGACAGCCACGGAATGCTCGACAGGTAGGTGCAGGCCGGCGCGCCGCCCGCAGGCGTTCCGTCCACCTGGAACGGGAAGTCCTGCGCTGCGAGCGAGCCGCCGTCCGTTGCCGCCGCCCAGGCAGCGCCGTCGTACTGCAGCGCATTGGCGCCCGGCTTTCCGGTCTGGCCAGACAGCGTCACCGCCGGTGCCCACGGCCCGGAGGCCAGCGAGCCGCCGAGCTGCCAGTCAACCCAGTAGGTTCCTGCGGGCAGGATCGCGCCCACGCTGATGTCGACCGACATGATCGGGCGATCGGCGTTGGTGAGGTCCGTGTCGAGCGTGCGATAGATGCCGCTGAACGCCGTGGCCGACAGTCGGTTGGTCGTGGTGTCACCGAACACGATGTTGCTGCCCGCCGCACCCGGCACGCCGTCCCAGATGCGCAGGTTGGCCGCATTGATGGTGGAGGTCGTGCTCGATCCGGTCTGGTAGCTGTACACCGTGATGGTATCGACCATCCAGCCGCCCGCGGGCACCGAGAAGTCATCCGCCACGCGGAAGCCGGCGCTTGTGCTGACGTTGGAGCCGTAGGTCGAATTGCCCACCGCGGTTTGCAGCGCGCTGACGTCGGCACCGCCCGCGCCTGCGCCCGGGTTGGTGATCAGCGGACCATTGTCATACAGCACGGCCTCCGGATCCTGCGGCAGGAGGAGCTTGAGCGAGTCGGTCGAATTCGCTGGCGCAGCCAACGCCGCCGAACTGCCCACGTGCTCCTGTGCCGCCTGCTGCACGTGCGCCACCACCGGCATGGCCGACAGCGGACGGGAGGTGTTCTCTTCCTTGATCGTCCAGTTCAGGTCGCCGCCACCGGTGTTTCCGATGGTGAGCGTGTCGGTGGTGGTCTGGTTCGTGTTCTGCGAGACGGTGAAGCCCGATGCCGGAGTCACCGCGATAACCGGGTCGGTACCCGCCGCGTTGATCTCGAAGTTGGCCACGACCGTGCAGTCCGCCATCACCGCAGCAGTGGTGTAGGAGTTGCCCGTCAGGGTGCCGCCACAGGTGCCGGTGACATCCAGGATGTGGTAGCCCAGCGCGGGGCTCAGGGTGAACGTCGCGGTGGTGCCTTCGTCCACAAGCTGCGGAGTGTTCGGCGTGATGCTGCCGCTCGGGCTACCGACGCTCGGCGTGACCGTGTGCTTGGGAATGCCGCCCGGAATGGTGATCGCCGCACCGGTACTGTCGAAGCAGTAGTCGCCGATGACGGCCGGATAGCCGTTCGGGGCCACCGTGGTCATGTGCGCGTAGCCGTAGCAGGCGCTGGCGGTCGAACAGGCGAACCGGAAGCCGAGATAACCGTCGGCTCCGGCGCGCCAGTTGGTGGCACCCGTGGTGGCAGTGTTGAAGGTCGACGCCGGACCCACGGTGTCACCCGGGTTCAGCACCAGCCAGGTACCGCCGGTGGTGGCCGAGGCCACGCCCGCGTTTCCGGTCGCGGAGTTGGGCCAGAAGAAGGAAAGCTGGGTGGCACCATACGGGTTGAAGTTCGAGCCCGGGATCGATCCGGTGTCGCTGAAGGTGTTGTCTTCCCAGCGCACATAGGTGCCGTCGAAGGTCTGGGCAACGGGATGGCTCTGCGAGAAGCAGACCAGACCGCCGGCGGGCGGGGCCACCGTCAGTTCGACCGGCACCTCGACCTGCGGATTCACCGGGTCGTTGCTGTTGACGCACAGGAGGCCGCTGTAGGTGCCGACCGCCAGACCCGTGGAATCGAACGTCACCGTCACGCTGGCGTTGCCGCCGGCGGCAATCGTGCCGCTGCCGGTATCGACGCTGGCCCACGGCAGGATGTCGCCCGCGGTGCAGCCGGTCACCGGCGGCGGGCCCGCGTCGAGCGAGACGTCGTCGAGCATGAAGTTGGAGGTCTCCGTTCCGCCGCCGACGACGGCCGAGTCGAACCTCAGCGTGTGCGCGCCGCCATCGGCATACGCGCTCACGTCCAGCGTCACCTGCTGGTAGGCCGCCTGGTACGCGGCCGAAGCGTCCGCGGTGACGCGGAACAGCTCGTTGCCGTCGATGGAAACGGCGAAGTAGTCCGCCGCCAGGCCGCTGGTGAACGGCACCCGCAGCCAGAAGCTCAGGGTTGCGCTGTTGGCGGGGATCGTCACCGACTGGCTGACGTAGCCCTCCTCGGCCGCGTCGATGCCGCCGAACCATACCCACCAGCTGCCCGTGCGCGGGGCGTTTTCGGGCGAATTCGAGCAGGACATGTCGCACAGGACCGTGCCGAAGTTCTGCGAGAAGGACGTCCAGTACGGGTTCGGATCGCCCGCCTCGAAGCCGCCGTCCTGAACCACTTCGGCCATCGGTGCCAGGACCCAGTCGCGCGGTGCGGGCTGGTGCGGCGTGGTGAGGCGCGGAGACATGCGCTCGGCCGTGCCGGTGCCGGTGCCGCGCGGCAGGCCTTCCTCGATGCCCCAGTGCAGATCGCTGCCGCCGATGTTTTCGATCAGAAGGGTCTGGGTCGTGGTCTGGTTGGTTTCCTGCGACGCGCTGAGGCTGGTCGGGGTGACGTCGATGATCGGATCGCTGGGTGCCACCGCCTTGAAGTTGGCGATGACGGTGCAGTCCGCCACGATCGCACCGGTGGTGTAGTCGTTGCCCGCCAGCGAACCCGCCGGGCAGTCACCGCCGACGTTGTCGATCTCGTAGCCGGCATTGGCAGCAAGCGTGAAGGTGATGGTGTCGCCGTCGTTCACCGTCTGCACCGTGTTCGGCGTGATCGAGCCCGACGGCGTGCCGACGCTGGGGGTGACATCGTGGGTCACCGGCGGCGCGCCGCAGGTGTTGGCCGGCGAGGACGCGTTGCGCGGTGACAGCGGTGCCGTCGCGACATCGAAGTCGGCGGCGTTATTGTCAGTGTCCTGGCAGCCATTGTTCTTGCGCACCGCGGCGGTGCTGACGCTCAAGGCAGCGACCGCAGCCCCGCCCTCGGCGTTGTTGGCGTTGCCCCAGCCCACGAGGTCGGCGATGTTCGCGTGCGGCAGGACGCACGGCGTGGAACCGCAACCCAACGCAGTTGCAACCTTGGCCAGCGCGATCTTGCCGTTGGCTGCGCCCAAGGACAGATTGGCGGTCGTGAAGTCCGGCGTCGTCGGCAGCGCGATGCCGCCGTTGGACCCGCCCGTTTGCACCAGCAGATACTTGCCGGCGGCAATCGTGGTAGCGGCCGGGAATGCATAGATCTGCTGCGCACTCCCACCGAAATTACCCGTGTTGGAACCATATTGGAGCGAATACCCTGTCAGATCAACGGCTGTGCTGCCCGCGTTGAACAGCTCGACGTAGTCGAAGAGGTAATAGCTGGTGGCCGCGCCACCGCCCGAATAGACCTGGCTGATGCGCACGCCGGCGGGTGCGGCATCCACGGCAAAGTTGGCCGTGATGCTGCAATCGGCCGTGATCGCGCCCGTGGTCACCGGATTGGCGACGCTCGGCAGGCCGGGGCAGGTGCCGGTGAAATCGACGAAGTGGTGACCCGCATCGGCCGTGGCGGTGAAGCTGATGGAGCTGCCATCGACCACCGACTGCGCGCCCGTGGGCGAGATCGAACCCGAGGGCGTGCCCACGCTGCCGGTGACGGTGTGCAGGACCGGCGCAATCACGCCGAACTCATCCGCGCCCATGTCCGGTGCGGTCGCGTCACGAATTCCGCCGTCGAAATCGGTGGTGACGGCAGCAAGCGGTGTGGCTCCCCCGATCGCGGCCGAAGCGGCGGTGAGGTGCAGGTCGGTATCCGAGACGAACAGCGGATCGCCCGAAATCGAAGCGGCATCCTGGCCCGTCGCCGTCTGCCAGTCGCCGAGCGTGGTGACGTCGCTGCCACCGAAGTTGCCCAACACGCCCGTCGCGCCCGAGGCGAAGTAGTCATTGTGGTCGATGTTGGTGAAGCTGCTCGCCGGCGCAGCCGAGTACACCGCGTAGGACTTGTCCGTGCTCGAACTGCTGTTGTCGTAGGCGTTCGAGAAGATGTTGTTGCGCAAATCCACTGCGGTAACAGTCGCGCCCACGTACAGCGCCGTCTGCATCGTGGCGCCGGTCAAGCCAGTGTGCGATCCGGACAGGTTGACCGAGTTGTAGTACAGGTTCCAGCCACCGTTGACGCCAGTGAGCATGATGCCGACAGGCTGGTAGGAGAACGCCGTCGAGGGATCGGAGTAACTCGCGATGTCAGCGATCATGTTGTTGGCGATCGTGACGCCGCTGGCAGCGGAACCCGAACCCAGATAGAGGCCGTAGGCCGGGTAACCTGCCGGGTTGGTCTGCTCGATGTTGTTGATCGTGTTGCCGGTGATCGTGCCGCCCGCAATGCCCAATGCAACCTGGATGCCGTTCATCGCAGCGGTCGACGTTGAGGTCGACACCACACCCTGCACCGTGTTGTTGCTGATCGTGAAGTTCGCGGCGTTGCCGATGAGCATGCCACGGAAGCTGAGCTTGTCCGCGGCAATCGTCGAACCCAGGGTGTTGCCGGCAACCAGCCAGTTCTGGTCGAAGGTGCCGGCGCTCGCGCCACCGCGCAAATACAGCGCGTTCTGCACCTTGGTGATGACGTTGTTGCGGATCGTGTTGTCGGAGTTGGCCGCTTCTGCATCGCCGCCCAGCACCGTACCGCTGGCGAGGATGCCGCCGACCGTGGCGCCGGCGCCGCTGATGAGGCAGTTTTCGATCGTGTTGTTCGTCGCGCCATTGCCGACGCTGGCGCTGCGCAGCCAGAACACCGTGCCTGCGGTCGATGTGTTGGTGACCGTGAGACTCTGGTCGGTGCCACCACTGAGCGAACCGTCGATCGTCACGCGATCGGCGCCGTTGAGCGTGATCAGGCCCGTCGCGGAGCTGCCGGAAATGACACGCGCCGCACCCACGGGCTTGATCAGGAGCGTATAGCCACCCGCGCCAACCTCTCCCCACTGATTGAGGGCGACCGCGCCGGTTTCGCCGCTGAGGTCGGCGGTGATTTCGAGCGTGACGTCACCCGCAAGGGCGCTGCCGTTGATCGCCGCAAAGGCGCCGCCTGCGTTGGTCAGCGACGGATAGTCACCCGGCACGGTGTAGGTGCCGCCAGTCATGGTGCCCAGGATGGTGTAGTTCGCAGGCGTGCCGCCGATCGGGAAGGCGGCACCCGTCAGGGCCACGCTCGCCGGGGCCGCGGCAAACGTGCCATTGCTGATGCCGACCAGGGGTGTCGCGGCCAGATCCTGCGCCACCACGAAGTACTGCACGACGTCCCCAGCAGCGACACCCGTGCCGCCATTGAGCAGGGCATAGTCGATGGTGAAATCGAAGGGCGAGCTGGCGCCGTTGGCTTCGGCGTACTTCCAGCCATCGGTACCCGCCGTATTGTCATTCCATGCATTGGCATCGGCGCTGCGCTTGTAGTACACGCGCGGCCGCGTGCCGGCAGTGCCGTCCACGCCGTCGCCATCGGCAATCGCCACGCCAGTCAACGCAAGGTTGGCCGTGCTCGGCGTGTTGGCCAGCGGCATGTAGCTGATCACCGGCGGGAAGTTCGGTGGCGTCCAGGTCCAGGTCAGGCCCGGATCGGGCAGGTTGGTCTGGTTCAGGGTGCGTGTCGCGCTATTGGCGGCGCCGGCCGTCGAGGCCTGCCAGGCACCGGTGCCGGTGCGATTGTTGAAATCAGCACTGCTCGCGCCCCGGATGCCGACCTGCGGCGTGCGACTGGTCGCATTCTTGGTGAAGGCACCATAGGCCACCTCGATCACGTTGCTCGTTTCGTGCAGACGGATCTGGTAGTTGTACGAGTCGCCCGTGGTGTTCCAGTTGCGGAAATTGTTCCACTGCACGACGAGCACGCGATTGGGCGCGGTACCCAGGGTATCGAAACTCAGGTCGCTGCTGGCCGCGTTGGTCTGCTGGTCCATGCCCATCGCGACGATCACGTTGTTGGTCACGCCCGTGCTGAGCGGTGCATACGAACTCGTGACCGTCGCGCCCATCGCGAGAAAACCGTTGCAGTTCACGCTGAACTGCGTGTAGTCCGTGCCGTTGTAGTTGAACGTGAACGGGAGCGCGTTGGCGTTGTAGCTGTTGTCGTCGCAGCTGGTGGCGAGCACCGTGCCGCCGCTGATCGGCGCGTAGGTGCCGACGGACTGGGCGAAGGTGTAGCCGCTGGCCGCGGTCGGACCGGTCGGCAGACTGTTGAGGGTCATCACCCCGCGACTGTCGAGGGCGTTGGGATCGGTGATGGTCTTGCCATCCCGCTCCGCTGCGTGCGATGCAAGTGCCGGTACCAGCAGCGCCAAGGCGGCGATTGCTGATGACCGGACAAACGTGGTGAATTTCATGACAGTCATCCCTCCAGTGCCCAGTGATTACATGAATCAAGACTTAAGGGCCAGAGAGTAACAACGGTTCGGCGCGTTTGGAAGCGCCGCCGACCCGAATGGCGTCACAGCGGGATCGGGCGGGCGGATGCTGCATCGCAGCAGGCTGCCAAACGCGCGTTTGCGGGTCGCTCGGCCCGCTCAGGCCTGCCCCTGCACCAGCTGCCGGTACTGCCTCGGGGTGAAGCCGGTGACGTGGCGGAACTGGCGCGAGAACGCGCTCTGGTCGGAGAAACCGACCTGCTGGGCGATGTCGATGATCGGCTGGCGGGTGGCGGCGAGCAGACGGGTGGCGTGGTCGATGCGGGTCTTGATGACGTACTGGCCGGCCGAGAGCTGGAAGATCTTCTTCATGCGGCGGTCGAACTGCGCCTGCGACAGGCCGGCGCGGCGTGCCAGGGCCTCCATCCGCAGCGGCTCGTCGATGTGTTCGAGCAGGAAGTCGACGGTGTCGGCAAAGGCGCTGTCGATGAAGCCGCCGCGGCTGGGTTCGGTGAGATCCTTGGAAATGCAGGCCAGCCCCACGATCTCGCCGGCGGCATCGCGCAGCGGCTCCTTGGTGGTGAGGCACCAGCCGGCGCTGCCGTCGCGGTAAACGGTCAGGTCGAGGTTGTCCACGATGGGTTTGCCGCTGCGGAACAGGCGCTCGTCCTGGCGCGTGTAGCGTTCGGCCATGGGGCGGGGAAAGAGGTCGAAGGCGGTCTTGCCGACCGCGTCCTGGCGGTGCTTGAGGCCGCAGCGCATGGCGGCGGTCTCGCTGATCGAGACATAGCGGCCCTGCCGGTCCTTCAGCGAGAACACGATGTCGGGCAGCCGATCGAACAGCCGCTCGACATACCAGGGCGAAGCGACGTTCGCCATGAAGCCATCGCGCCAGCGCAGCGCGGCATCCCTGTCCATGCGACCCCTCCCGTTCGCGTTCCTTCCTCGCGCGGACGTGCTCTTCCCGGCCTGTCCGCGTCGGATTGAGTGTAGTCGCGCGGCGGCTCCCTCTCGCGGCTGAAATCTTCGCCGAGGCGGATAAATGCGCCGGTCGCCCATTGCCCCGGCGGCGTTCACGGCCCGGGCCACCGCGTCGGGAGGCGTAGCCCCGACCCGCGAGCTGCCACCCGCACCACCGCCGTAGGTCGGCCCTACGCGGCCGACGTTGCCGGGCATCGAACGCTACGAGCTGCGGCGCATCCCCCGGCGCCTGGATCGCGAGCAGGCTCGCTCCTACAAAAAGCTCGCGAAACCGCCGCGTCGGGGGCGTAGCCCCGACCTACGAGGCCACCTCGGTCGCGATGGGGTTCTCGCGAAGGCTCTGATGTTGCGATGTAGGAGCGACCTTGGTCGCGATGGGGTGTTCGGGAAGCCTGCGCACGATGATTTGCCGGGGACCCGCGCCTGGGCTACCGTGCGGCGCGCGAACGGCACCCCGGCCACGGCGGCTTCATCGCGGATCAGGCACAGCAGAAATCCAGGGACGCACACCCATGAAAATCCTCGTCGTAGGCTCGGGCGGGCGCGAGCACGCGCTGGCGTGGAAGCTGGCGCAGTCGCCGCGCGTATCCGAGGTGATCGTGGCGCCCGGCAACGCCGGCACCGCGACCGAGGCCAGGTGCCGCAACGCGCCGGTGAGGGTCGACGATCTCGACGGCCTGCTCGCGCTGGCGCAGCGCGAAGACGTCGCGCTCACCGTGGTCGGGCCGGAAGGGCCGCTGGTGGCGGGCGTGGTGGACCGCTTCCGCGCCGCGGGCCTGCGCATCTTCGGCCCCAGCGCCGCCGCCGCGCGGCTGGAAGGCAGCAAGGCCTTTGCCAAGGACTTCCTCGCCCGGCACGGGATTCCCACCGCGTTCTACGCCGTGCATACCGACGTGGACGCGGCGCTGGCCTACGTGCGCGGGAAGGGTGCGCCCATCGTGATCAAGGCCGACGGCCTGGCCGCCGGCAAGGGTGTGGTGGTGGCAATGACGCTGGACGAAGCCGAGGCCGCGGTGCGCGACATGCTCTCCGGGAACGCCTTCGGCGACGCCGGCGCGCGGGTGGTGATCGAGGAGTTCCTCGACGGCGAGGAGGCCAGCTTCATCTCGATGGTGGACGGCCGCACCGCCCTGCCGCTGGCCACCAGCCAGGACCACAAGCGCGTGGGCGACGGCGACACCGGCCCCAATACCGGCGGCATGGGCGCCTATTCGCCCGCGCCCGTGGTCACGCCCGAGGTGCATGCGCGCATCCTGCGCGAGATCGTCGAACCCACGGTGGCCGGAATGGCGGCCGACGAAGCGCCGTTCACCGGCTTCCTCTACGCCGGGCTGATGATCGACGCCGACGGCGCGCCCAAGGTGATCGAGTTCAACGCGCGCTTCGGCGATCCGGAAACCCAGCCGATCCTGATGCGCCTGGCGTCCGATTTCGTCGAGCTGCTGGAGGCGGGCATCGACGAGCGCCTCGACGCGGTGGAGGCGCGCTGGGATCCGCGCGCCGCGCTCGGCGTGGTGATGGCCTCGCGCCCCTACCCCGAAGCCCCCGCCACCGGCGACGTGATTTCGGGCCTGGACGCCGTACCCGCGCAGGCCAAGGCCTTCCATGCCGGCACCGCGTTCGATGCGCAGGGCCGGGTGATCGCCGCCGGCGGCCGGGTGCTGTGCGTCACCGCGCTGGGCGACAGCGTCGCGCAGGCGCAGCAGCGCGCCTACGCGGGCGTGGACGCGATCCACTGGAACAGCGAATTCCACCGCCGCGACATCGGCTGGCGCGCGCTGGCACGCGAACGCGGCGGGCGCTGATCCAGCCGCGGCGCAGGCCGCTTCCCTCGCCTCTCCCGATCGCGCCCGCGGCCCGTGCCGCGGCGTCCGCGCCTTCCTGCGCGCGAGGACCCGCGCGCCGCGGCGGCCGCCTGTGCCGTTTCATCCCCGCAGGCGGGAATAATCCGCAAGACCGGCGCGGGCGGCGGGTGCGACGCTGGCTCCGCCGTTCGCATCCGGGGCCAGGGGCTGCATGCCGGGGCGGGTCGGCAACCGTTCCTTCGCCGATTTCGCCCGCAGGGGCAGGGGAGATTCACATGCTCATTCGACACTGGCTCGCGCCGGTCGCGGCGCTTCTGGCCGCCTGCGCGTTCGGCGCCGCCGACGCCAACGCCGCGACGCGCAATGCACCACCGCCGACGGCTTCCGCCGTTCCCGACCTCGATCACGCCAGGGCGCACGCCCGGCGCGAGGCGCTCACGCCCGACCAGCTTCCGCCACTGTCCGCCAGCCGCGAGCATCTGCGGTTCGACTATGGTGCGCCCGCGCAGGTCAAGGCCGCACCGCTCGCCTGCGACAGCACGGTTTTCGCCAACGCCAGCGGTGCGGCGCTGGTGACCGCGGTCAAGAACGCCACGACCGAGTGCATCAACGACCTGTTCTCGGTCAGCGGCGCACAGGGTGCGCTGATCTTTCCCGAAGCCAAGATGGTCACCCTCGCCAATGCGATGTACGCCGATGCGGGAAGCTACGCGGGCAACAACGGCGGCAAGATGCTCCAGCTCATCATGTTCCTGCGCGCCGGCTACTACATCCAGTGGTACAACCCGGAGGTGGGCGACTACGGCGCGCCGCTGGCCAATGCGATCCGTCCGGCGCTCAATGCCTTCGCGGCCAATCCCCGCTTCCAGGACGTCAACGACACCCACGGCGAAATCCTCTCCGAGTTCGTCATCCTGATCGACAGTTCGGGCGAGAACGCCAGCCAGATCGCCACGATCAAGGGCATCCTGGACCGCTACGGCGCCTCGCATCATGCGCACTGGTACATGAAGTCGGCGGTGAACGGCGTCTTCACCGTGCTGTTCCGCGGCCACTATCTCGACGACTTCCGGGCCGCCGTGCAGGTGTCGCCCGGCTCCGCCCTGATCGATTCGCTGGTCGGCTTCGTCGGCAACAACAAGGCCGCCGACATCGGCAGCGACCGCGAGTACATGCTGCAGAACGCCGCCGCCGAGCTGGCGCGCTTCCTCAACCCCGGCCCCTGGTACGGCTACCCGACCACGTTCCACAACACCCTGCACCCCAAGGTGCTCTCGGTGCTGCAGCAGTTCTCCCTCACCGGCTACGGGGCCGGCGTCTACGTGCGCATGGCCGGGGTGATCGACTACTACGACAACGCGCACTGCGCCTACTTCAGCCTGTGCAACTTCGCCAATGACCTGGAAGACCTGATCCTGCCGCCCGCCAACGCCCGCGACTGCGGCCCCACCCTGCGGGTGCGCAGCCAGGCCCTCACCTCGGCCCAGATGGACTGGGTGTGCGCCACCATCGCCGACGAGGAGATCTTCTTCCACGACAGGATCGGCACCAGTCCGGGCAACCCGGTCGCCAACGACTACAACACCCGGCTGGAGATGGTGATCTTCAACTCCAGCACCGACTACGAGACCTACGCCGGCACCCTGTTCGGCATCGACACCAACAACGGCGGCATGTACCTGGAAGGCGATCCCTCCGTTCCCGGCAACCAGGCGCGCTTCATCGCCTACCGGGCCGAGTGGCTGCCGACCTTCGACGTGTGGAACCTGACCCACGAGTACGTGCACTACCTGGACGGGCGCTTCATCTGGTACGGCCCCTTCTCCAGCTATCCGATGAACGCGCCCTATTCGGGGGTGTGGTTCTTCGAGGGCTTCGGCGAGTACATGTCCTACACCTTCCGCAACCTGACCTACGCCTCGGCGGTGGCGGAGGCGGCCAACCCGGACAAGTTCACGCTCGCGCAGATATTCAACACCGTCTACAGCACCGACTACGCCCGCACCTACCAGTGGGGCTACATGGCGGTGCGCTTCATGTTCGAGCGCCATCCGGCCGACATCGACGCGATGATCGCGGTCACCCGACTGGGCCAGTACAACACCGGCTACCGCACCTGGCTCGATGGCATCCGCAACGCCTACAACGCCGAGTTCCGCGAGTGGGTGGTGTGCTTTCGCGCCAACAATGGCAACACCGCCAGCTGCGGCGGTACGCAGCCGCCGCAGGCGGATCCGATATTCAAGGACGGCTTCGAGGGCGAGGACGGAGGCGGAACGGTGCCCGGCGACCTTCCCGAATGCCCGGACGCGGCCAGCGGCCGGCTCGAGAACGACTGCAGGATCACGGGACTGTCCGCCCCGCACGCGGTGGACAGGGAATGGTTGACCATCTACGTTCCCGCCGGCACCCGTTCGATCAGCTTCACCACGCGCGGCGGCACGGGCGACGCCGATCTCTACCACAGGGCGGGCGACTGGCCCAGCGACACCGACTTCGACCAGTCCTCGACCCAGACCGGCAACGATGAAACCGTCATCGTGAGCCATCCCGACGCCGGCTGGCACTACCTGATGCTCAAGCCCAAGGCAACGTCGTTCGACAGCGTGGAGGCTTCGGCGCACTGGCAGTAGCGCCCAGCGCGGACCGTACGATACGCAAAGGCCCGGCGCTGCCGGGCCTTTGCCGCTGCATACCTGCCGGGCCGCGGTTCAATCCACCGGCACCACGCGCAGGGTCATGGCCTCGGCGGCGACGACGCGCACCTTGGCGCCTTCCGGCAGATCCGGACCTTCGACCACCCAATAGGCATCATCGGCATGAACCTGGCCGCGACCGTTGGCGATCGCCCGCGTGAGTGGAAGGATGCGCCCCACCAGCTGGGCGGAGCGGCGGTTGAGCAGCGGCGCTTCGCTGCGCAGCGCGCGTCGCCCGCGCAGCTTCCAGCCCACCGCCACCGACACCATCGCCAGGATGGCGAAGAGGATGGCCTGCGCGGTGGGACCCGGATCGGGCAGAACCAGGTCGATCAGCGCCATGGCTGCGGCGGCGAAACCCAGCCACAGCAGGAAGGCGCCCGGCAGCACCGCTTCGGCGGCAAACAGCGCGAGCGCCAGGCCGGCCCAGAACCACGGAGACGACACCCATTCCATGACGTACCTCAGCCGGCGGCCGGCGGCTGCGGCCTGGGCGGCTGCGGCGGCCGGGGTGCGGGCGGCGGATCGGTGGTGAACACGGCGCGCTGCGGGGCCTTGGCTGCCGGTGGGGGCGGCGGCACGGCCGGCGGACGCGACGACGCATCGGAGGCGCTGGCGCGGGTCAGCTCCACGATGCCGGCCAGCGAGCCCAGCACGCCGGTGGTCTCCATCGGCAGCAGCAGGGTTTTCTGGTTGGGCGAGTGGGCGAAGTCCTTGAGCGCTTCCACGTACTTCTGCGCCACGAAGTAGTTGATCGCCTGCAGGTCACCCTGGGCAATGGCCTCGGACACCATCGTGGTGGCGCGCGCCTCGGCTTCGGCCAGGCGCTCGCGCGCCTCGGCGTCGCGCAATGCCGACTCGCGCCGCCCCTCCGCCTCCAGCACCGCCGACTGCTTCTCGCCCTCGGCCTTGAGGATGGCGGCGGCGCGATAGCCTTCGGCTTCCAGGATGTTGGCGCGCTTTTCGCGCTCGGCCTTCATCTGCCGCGCCATCGAATCGATCAGGTCACGCGGCGGCTGGATATCCTTGATCTCGATGCGGTTCACCTTCACGCCCCAGGGATGGGTGGCCTGATCGACCACCGCCAGCAGGCGCGAATTGATCTCGTCGCGCTTGGAGAGCGATTCGTCCAGGTCCATCGCACCCAGCACGGTGCGGATGTTGGTCATGACGAGATTGAGGATGGCGACTTCCAGCTCGGCCACCTCGTAGGCCGCCTTGGCCGCGTCCAGCACCTGGAAGAACACCACGCCATCGACCTTCACCACGGCGTTGTCCTTGGTGATGACGTCCTGACTGGGCACGTCGAGCACCTGTTCCATCATGTTCATCTTGCGGCCGATCGCGTCGATCCACGGGATGATGAAGCCCAGCCCCGGCGACAGCGTGTGGGTGTAGCGGCCGAAGCGCTGCACCGTGTATTCGTAGCCCTGGGGCACCGATTTCACGCCGCGGAAGATCGTGATGACGACAAAGGCCATCAGTATCCAGATGAAGATCATGTGCGCGCCTCCCGACAATGGTGTGGGCATTCTAGACGAGCGGACGCGGCGGCTGTGACGGCGCGCGCCAGGCGTCGCCACGTCCGCGCGACGCTCACCCTTCTCCCATCTGCAGCCGCCACAGCGCGGCGTAGGTGCCGCCGCGGGCGACGAGCTCGTCGTGGCTGCCCGATTCCACGATGCGGCCGGCCTCCATCACGTGGATGGCGTGGGCGTGGCGCACGGTGGAAAGGCGGTGCGCGACGATCAGCGTGGTGCGTTCGCCGGTGAGCGCGCGCAGGGCTGACTGGATCGCGGCCTCGGTTTCGTTGTCGACCGCCGAGGTGGCCTCGTCCAGCACGAGGATGGCCGGATCGCGGTAAAGCGCGCGGGCGATGGCGATGCGCTGGCGCTGGCCGCCGGACAGCCGGCTGCCGCGCTCGCCCACGGGGCTGTCGACGCCCTGCGGCAGCGCCGCGATGAATTCCGCCGCCTGCGCCAGTTCGGCGGCGCGCGCGATGCGCGCACGATCGGGTTCGGCATCGCCATAGGCGATGTTGTCGGCGATGCTGGCATCGGTGAGGAAAGGATCCTGCGCCACGTAGCCGATGTGGCGGCGCAGGTGGGCCGGATCGAGTCCGGCGGTGTCCACGCCGTCCACGCAGACGCGGCCCGATTCGGGCGCAACAAAACCAAGCAGCAGCCGCAGCAGGCTGCTCTTGCCGCCGCCCGTCGGACCGACCAGGGCCACGGTGTGGCCGGCGGGAATCGCGAGATCCACGCCGTGCAGCACCCGCCGCGCATCGTAGGAAAGCCGCACGTCCGCAAAGCGCACTTCGCCGCGCACCGGCTCGGGCAAGCTGCCACTCGGCAGCGGCGGCAGCGGCGCGTCGATGAGGTCCATCACCCGGTTCACCGAGGCCATGGCGCGCTGGTAGAGGTCGGTCATGTCGGCCAGCCGCGTCAGCGGCCACAGCAGGCGCTGGGTCAGGAACACGAGCGCCGAATAGGCACCGATGCCCAGTTCCCCGGACAGCGCCTTCCAGCCACCGTAGAGAAGCGTCGCCACGAAGCCCGCCAGCACCGCCATGCGGATCACCGGGGTGATGGCGGCGGCGAAGCGGATCGCCTCGGCGTTGCGCGCGCGGTAGGTGTCCGAAACCCCGCGCACGCGCTCGAACTCCTGCGCCTCGGCGGTGTAGGCCTTGATCGTGGCGATGCCGGCGAGGTTGTTGTTGAGCCGATCCGAAACCGCGGCGGCGGCCTCGCGCGCGGCGGCATAGCGCGGCGCGAGTTTCTTCTGGAACCAGAACGCCCCGACCAGGATCAGCGGGATCGGCAGGAAGGCGAGCGCGGCCAGATCCGCGGTCAGCAGGAAGAACACCGTGCCGATCAGGCTGGCCGAAACCGTCACCTGGATCAGGTCGTTGGCCCCGGTGTTGAGGAAGCGCTCGATCTGGTGCACGTCCTCGTTGAGTACCGCCATCAGGCGACCGCTGCGCGCATCGGTGACGAAATCCGGCGGCAGCGCCTGCAGGTGCGAGTACGCCGCCAGCCGCAGCTCGTGCTGCAGGTCCTGCGCCAGCCGCCGCCACTTGAGCGCATAGAGGTATTCGAACGTGGACTCGCACAGCCACACCAGCACCGTGATGCCGGTCAACAGCAGCAGCTGGTGCAGCGGCTCGGCCACGCCCATGCGCGCGAGGAAGGAATCGCGCTGGTTGACGACGATATCCACCGCCACGCCGATCAGCGCCTCGGGCAGTACGTCGAACACCTTGTTGAGGACCGAATACAGCGAGGCCAGCGCGGCGTCGCGCCGATAGGGGCGGGCGTAGCGGAACAGGCGGCGCAGCGGATGGCGCACGGGAGCGGCGGAGGCGTTCATCAACGGATTGTCCCACGGCGCCGCTGCGGCATCGCCTGCCGGACGGCGTGGATCGCCGCTATCGTTGCGGCTCCGTACCGCGCCGCGCCGCCATGCTGATCGCCTTCAACAAACCCTACGGCGTGCTCTGCCAGTTCACCGACCGCAGCCAGCCGCCGCGGCCGACCCTGGCGGATTTCGGCCTGCCGCCCGGCGTGTATGCCGCCGGACGCCTGGATTTCGATTCCGAGGGCCTGCTGCTCCTGACCGACGACGGCAGCCTCGCGCACCGCCTCACCGACCCGCGCCACGGCAAGGAAAAGACCTATCTGGCGCAGGTGGAAGGCGAACCCGGCGAAGCGGCGCTCGACGCCCTGCGCCACGGCATCGTGCTCGGGGACGGCCCCACCCGCGCCGCACGCGTGCGGCGCGTGGACGCGCCCGGCTGGCTCTGGCCGCGCGATCCGCCGGTGCGCTTCCGCAAGACCGTGCCCGACAGCTTCCTGGAGCTGACCATCAGCGAAGGCCGCAACCGCCAGGTCCGCCGCATGACCGCCGCCGTCGGCCACCCCACCCTGCGGCTGGTGCGCCTGTCCGCCGATCGCCATGCGCTGGACGGCCTCGCGCCGGGACAATGGCGGGTGGTCGGGTGAGTTTTCCGCCGGCCTGCATCGCGTACCGCGCCCATGGGCGCGGCGCCGTTCCGTCCGGCGCAGCATTCGAACCGCCCACAGGCGTCCCTCCGCGCTCCGGGACGCGGGCGGCAGCGCTCACTCCACCGTCACGCTCTTGGCCAGGTTGCGCGGCTTGTCCACGTCGGTGCCGCGCGCGAGCGCGGCGTGGTAGGCCAGCAGCTGCACGGGGATGGCGTGCACGATGGGCGAGAGGATGCCGACGTGGCGCGGCGTGCGGATCACGTGCACGCCGTCGGAAGCGGTGAAGTTGCTGTCGGCATCGGCGAAAACGAACATCCGGCCGCCGCGTGCGCGCACTTCCTGGATGTTGGACTTCACCTTTTCCAGCAGCGCATCGTTGGGCGCGATGACCACCACCGGCATGGCCTCGTCCACCAGCGCCAGCGGGCCGTGCTTGAGCTCGCCGGCGGGGTAGCCTTCGGCGTGGATGTAGGAGATTTCCTTGAGCTTCAGCGCACCTTCCAGCGCGATGGGAAAGTGCGTGCCGCGCCCCAGGAACAGGGCGTGCTGGCGCGGGGCGAACTTCTCCGCCCACGACGCCACCTGCGGCTCCAGGTTCAGCGCGTGCTGCACGCTTCCGGGAAGGTGGCGCAAGGCGTCGAGCAAGGCGGCTTCGCGTGCGTCATCCACGCGCCCGCGCAGCTTTCCGAGCGTTGCGGCCAGCGCGAACAGCGCCACCAACTGCGTGGTGAAGGCCTTGGTGGACGCCACGCCGATTTCCGCGCCGGCGCGGGTATAGAACACCAGCCTGCTGGCGCGCGGGATGGCGCTCTCGGGCACGTTGCAGATCGACAGGGTCTTGTCCTGTCCCTGTGCCTTGGCGTATTTGAGCGCCTCCATCGTGTCCAGGGTTTCGCCGGACTGGGAGATGGTGACGATGAGCTGTTTCGGGTTCGCCACCACGCGGCGATAGCGGTATTCGCTGGCGATGTCGACGGCGCAGGGAAGGCCGGCGAGCGCCTCGATCCAGTAGCGCGCGGTCAGGCCGGCGTAATAGCTGGTGCCGCAGGCGAGGATCTGCACCGCCTCGACGTCCGCCAGCACCTCGGCCGCCTCCTTGCCGAACAGCACCGCGTCGAACCCGCCGGCATCGACGATGCCCTCCACGGTGTCGCTGATGGCGCGTGGCTGCTCGTGGATTTCCTTCTGCATGAAGTGCCGATACGGGCCGAGCTCCAACGAGGCCAGCGAGACGTCGGAGACGTGCACCTCGCGCTCTGCCGGCGCGTCGTCGGCGTCGAACACCGCCACGCTCTCGCAGGTCAGCCGGGCGGTGTCGCCTTCCTCCAGGAAGATCACCCGGCGGGTGGCGGAGACGATGGCGGACACGTCGGAGGCGACGAAATTCTCGCCTTCGCCAAGACCGATCAACAGCGGACAACCCACCCGCGCGGCCACCAGGGTGGCCGGATCGCGCTTGTCGATCACCGCCAGCGCGTAGGCGCCGTGCAGCTCCTTCACTGCTTTCTGCAGGGCACCGAGCAGGTTGGCACCCTGCGCGCGGTGGTGGTGGATGAGGTGGGCGATGACCTCGGTGTCGGTCTGTGACTCGAAGGCGTAGCCCAGCGCCTGAAGACGCTCGCGCTGGGCCTCGTGGTTCTCGATGATGCCGTTGTGCACCAGCGCCAGTTCGCCATGGCTGATGTGTGGGTGCGCGTTGGACTCGGTGACGCCGCCGTGCGTGGCCCAGCGTGTATGGCCGATGCCGAGGTTCGCGCTGAGCCCTTCGGCCAATGCCGCCGACTCCATCTCGGCCACCCGCCCGGTTCGGCGCACGCGGCGCACCTGATCGGCGACGACCACGGCGATGCCGGCCGAGTCGTAGCCGCGATATTCCAGCCGCTTCAGGCCGTCGACCAGCAGAGGCACGACGTCACGATGGGCGATGGCGCCGACGATTCCACACATGGAGCTTCTCAGGGGCGGGACGGGGCGGGAAGTATCGCATGCACCCCGTCCGCGGATGGTGGCAAACGTCCGACCGGACGAGGCGGACAGCGGGCGGGCAATAAAAATCGTAGTAAAAACAGATGAGTGCGCTTGCGCAATAGTTGGCACGCATCCTGCTTTATGACAAGAGTACCCCCATCCGAGTCGCCCATGATCCGTGACACGTCCGCCCAGGACAGCCTGCGCAGCCCGCTCGACGCCCACCGCCGCACGCGCCGGAGCTGGCTGATCATCGCCGCCGCGGGCCTGGCTTTCATGCTGGCGCTGGCCTGGCTGGTGTCGGGCTGGTCGGCCGGTGGCCGTTCCATTGATGCTTCGCGTCTGCGCATCGCCACCGTCACGCGCGGTGATCTGGTGCGCGACCTGTCCGCGGAAGCCCGCGTCATCACCGCCAACAGTCCCACCCTGTACGCCATCGCCGGCGGCACCGTGCGCCTGGACGTGGTGGCCGGCGACGCCGTAACTGCGGGACAGACGCTGGCCAGCATCGACAGTCCGGAATTGCGCAGCCGACTGGTGCAGGAGGAATCCACCCTCGCCAGCCTGGAAGGCGAATCACGTCGTGCCGGTCTGGACGCACGGATGGCCCGTTTCGAGGCGCGCAAGTTGCTCGATCAGGCGGTGGTGGAACAGACCGCCGCCCAACGCGACCTGGAGCGCATGCAGCGCGCTTTCGATCTGGGCGCGGTACCCCGCAACGATCTGGATCGCGCCCGCGACAACCTGCGCAAGGCCGAGATCGGCGTCGCAGCCGCGACCGAAAGCCACGAGTTGCAGTTGCAGGGCACCGAAATCGACGCCGAAAACAAGCGGCTGATGGCGATCCGCCAGAAGGCCGTGGTCGATGAGCTGCAGCGCCAGGTCGATGCCCTGACCCTGCGTGCACCGTTTGACGGGCAGGTCGGTCAGGTGCAGGTGGTGCAGGGCGCCAACGTCGCCATCCACGCGCCGATCCTGAGCGTGGTGGACCTGTCGGAATTCGAGGTGGAAGTGCGCGTGCCCGAGAGTTTCGCGCGCGACCTGGCCATCGGCATGCCCGCCGAGGTGCGCGGCAATGCCGCGACGTACACCGCGAGCGTGGCAGCGGTATCGCCCGAAGTGGTCAACGGCGAAGTGACCGCGCGGCTGCGCTTTGATGAGGGCGAACAGCCGCCTGGCCTGCGCCAGAACCAGCGCCTTTCCGCGCGCATCGTGCTGGACCGCCGCGAGGACATCCTGCGGATCGAACGCGGCCCCTTCCTGGAGCAGGGCGGTGGTCGCCAGGCCTGGGTGGTCGAGGGCACCAGCGCGGTGCGCCGCCCGGTGCAGTTCGGCGTGGCCGGACTGGATGCGGTGGAAGTGATATCCGGTTTGCAGGCCGGCGACCGGGTGGTGATTTCCGGCGCCGACCGTTTCGACAACGCGGACAAGGTCCGCATCACGGGAGACTGAGCCATGCTCAACATGCAGAACATCAGCAAGATCTATCGCACCGAGCTGGTTGAAACCCACGCCCTGCGCGCGCTCGACCTCGTCGTGAAGGAAGGCGAATTCGTCGCCGTCACCGGCCCGTCGGGCTCGGGCAAGACGACCTTCCTCAACATCGCCGGCCTGCTGGAGGAATTCACCAGCGGCAGCTACGTGCTCGATGGCGTGGACGTCAAAGGGCTCGACGACAACGCCCGCTCGAAGCTGCGCAACCGCAAGATCGGCTTCATCTTCCAGAGCTTCAACCTGATCCCCGACCTCAACCTGTTCGACAACGTCGATGTGCCGCTGCGCTATCGCGGCATGGGCGCCGCCGAGCGCCGCCAGCGCATCGAGAAGGCGCTGACCGATGTTGGCCTGGGCTCGCGCATGAAGCACTACCCGGCGGAGCTGTCCGGTGGCCAGCAACAGCGCGCCGCCATCGCCCGCGCCCTGGCCGGCGATCCGCGCCTGCTGCTGGCCGACGAGCCCACCGGCAACCTCGATTCGCAGATGGCGCGCAGCGTGATGGAGCTGCTGGAGGACATCAACGCGCGCGGCACCACCATCGTGATGGTCACCCATGACCCCGAACTCGCCGCCCGCGCCCAGCGCAACGTGCATATCGTCGATGGCATGGCGACCGACCTGCAGCGTGGTGCGGTGCTGGCCCCGGCCTGACCTGACCATGTTTGGCTATTACCTCAAACTGGCCCTGCGCAGCCTGCGCCGCAACCCGGTGTTGACCGCGTTGATGGTGCTGTCGATTGCCGTGGGCATTGGCGCGGCGATGACTACGTTGACGCTGTATGTGGTCTTGTCCGGTGATCCGATTCCACACAAGAGCGGGCAGTTGTTCTACCCGCAGATTGAGCCGCGCAGCTTGGGCGAGAAGGGTGTCCCGGACCAGGAACCGCTCGAACAGATGACCCGCTACGATGCCGAGGAATTGCTTCGCCAGGCACGCGGTGATCGCCAGGCGTTGATGTCCGCTGGCTCGGTCACGATCCTTCCCGATGCTCAGGCTATGCAGCCGTTCCGGGCGCAGGCGCGCTATGCCTCGGCCGATTTTTTCGCGATGTTCGACGCGCCGCTGCACGAGGGTCGGGCCTGGGGGCGGGATGAGGACGCAGCACGGGCGCGCGTGGCGGTGATCAGTTACGAGCTGGCCCAACGCCTGTTTCCCGATGGGGATGCGATCGGACAGACGCTACGACTTCCGCAGGGGACGCTGCAGATCGTCGGCCTGCTCGACGACTGGTCATTGAATCCACGTTTCTACGACCTGACCAGCCGCCGTTTCGGCGGTGCCGAGCAGGTGTTCATTCCATTTTCGACCTCGCGTGATCTGAAGCTGGGCACACAAGGGAGCATGAACTGCTGGGGCAGAACCAACCAGGCCGAGGGCGGCAGTCATGGCGTCAATGCGCCCTGTGCCTGGGTGCAGTATTGGGTGGAGCTGGATACGCCCGGCAAGGCGGTTGCCTATCTGGATTATCTTGCCGACTATTCCAACCAGCAGCGCGCCGCGGGCCGCTTCGACGCGCCGACCAATGTACGCCTGCGCGATGTGATGGCATGGCTGGATTACAACCGGATCGTGCCCAATGATGTGCGCTTGCAGATGTGGCTGGCCTTCGGTTTCCTGCTGGTATGCCTGGTCAACACGGTTGGCCTGCTGCTGGCCAAGTTCCTGCGCCGCAGCGGCGAGATCGGTGTGCGTCGTGCGCTGGGCGCATCACGCGGCGAAATCTTCCGACAGTGCCTGGTCGAGGCCGGTGTGATCGGCCTGGGTGGCGCGGTGCTGGGCCTGGGCCTGGCGGCCATGGGCTTGTGGTTGGTGCGGCAACAACCCGATGACTACGCAAGGCTGGCACAACTGGATGTATCCATGCTGCTGACCACCTTCGCCCTGGCCGTGACGGTGAGTCTGCTGGCAGGCCTGCTGCCTGCCTGGCGGGCGATGCAGGTGGCGCCTGCACTGCAGTTGAAGACGCAATGAAACCGGGATTGGGGATGGGTGATTGGTGATTCGCAAGAGCAAAAGCCTGCGCACCTCCACGACGCCACCGATCCCGCTTTTACGAATCCCGAATCCCGAATCCCGAATCCCGAATCACGAATCACGAATCACGAATCACGAATCCCATTCCCCATTCCCGACCGCTTATCCATGAACATTCGCCCCATTCTGTCCACCTTGCGCCGCCACAAGACCGCCGCCGGCCTGATCGTGCTGGAGATCGCACTGAGCTGCGCGATCATCAGCAATGCGATCTTCCTGATCGGCAGCCGCGTGGAGCACATGCAGCGCACGAGTGGCATTGCGGAGGCCGAGCTGGTCTTCATCAGTGCCAGCAGCCTGAGGCCGGAGCTCGATGCCGATGTCATGCGGCGCGAGGATCTGGCGGCGCTGCGTGCCGTGCCTGGTGTGACGGCGGCCAGCAGCGTGAACCAGATCCCCTTTGGCGACAATGTCTGGGCCTCGGGCGTCAAGCTGGATCCGGACCAGGTCGACTCGACCTTGCACGTTTCGACCTATATGGATGATGGCCATTTGATCGAAACTCTTGGCTTGCGCGTGATCGAAGGTCGGGCTTTCGAGGATGACGAATTCCAGGAACTGAGTGCCGTCGAGGCATCCGACGGGTCGGCGCGCATTGCCTCGGTGGTGCTCAGCCAGGCGTTGGCCGAGCATTTGTTCCCGCACGCGAGCGCACTGGGTCATGATTTTTTTATCTGGGGCGACAGCCCCACCCGGGTGGTTGGCGTGATCGAAAACCTGATGGCCCCAGGATCAGGACGGACCTTGGCCGAGAATTACCACACCGCCCTGTTTCCGGTGCGTGTGTCCAATGGTGACTACGCATTGCGGACCGACCCACAGCGCCGTGAGGAAGTGCTGGAAGCCGCGGTTGCCGCGTTGAATGCAGTCGATCCCAACCGGATCATCAGCGTGCGCAAGAGCGTCGAAAACATGCGCCACGATCATTACAGCCGTGATCGCGCCGTGGTCTGGCTGTTGTTGGTCGTGTGCGTATCGCTGCTGGCGGTAACCGCATTCGGTATCGTCGGCCTGGCCAGCTTCTGGGTGCAACAGCGCACCCGGCAGATCGGTGTGCGGCGTGCACTGGGAGCTACGCGCGCGCAGATCCTGCATTACTTCCAGATCGAGAATCTGCTGCTGGTGACCATTGGCATCGTGCTCGGCATGGCGCTGGCCTATGCCATCAATCAATGGCTGATGGTGCAGTACGAACTGCCGCGCCTGCCCTTGTCCTATCTGCCATTGGGCGCGGTGGTGTTGTGGTTGCTTGGGCAGATCGCGGTGTTCGGACCGGCGCGCCGCGCCGCCAGCGTGCCTCCGGCCATCGCCACTCGCACGGCCTGATGACGAGAAACCCAAGGATTTCTACATGTTTGTCTACTACTTCAAATTGGCCCTGCGCAGCTTCCGCCGCAACAAGGTACTGACCGCGCTGATGGTGCTGGCGATCGCGCTGGGAATCGGTGCGACGATGACCACGTTGACGGTGTTCAAGGTGCTGTCCGGTGATCCGATTCCGCAAAAGAGCGGGCGCTTGTTCTACGTGCAGCTCGATCCATACACCCGCGAGGGTTACCGGCCTGGTGAAGAACCGGAGTGGCAGCTGACCCGCTACGATGCGGAGGAACTGTTGCGCCAGAAGCGTGCGCCGCGCCAAGCGCTGATGAGCGGTGGTGGCGGCATCGTCGATCCGCGCGTGGAGTCGCTCAAGCCGTTCCGTGTCGACATGCGTTACAACTCGGCCGATTTTTTCCCGATGTTCGATACACCCTTCCTGTTCGGACAGGGCTGGGGCGATGCTGATGATACCGACCACGCCCGCTTCGCGGTGATTGGCAAAGCCCTCAACGAAAAACTGTTCCAGGGTGCCAATAGCGTGGGCCAGGATCTGTTGGTGGAGGGCCACGCGTTGCGCATCACCGGCGTGCTGGATACCTGGTCACCCACGCCCAAGTTTTACGATCCCAATACCGGTACGTTCGGTGCCAACGAGGAAGTGTTCATTCCTTTCAGCACGGCGTTGGATCTCAAGCTGGGGCGCAACGGAAACATGAACTGCTTTGGTCGTGAAATCGTCAACGACATGCAGGCGTTGAACGTACCCTGCGCCTGGATCCAGTATTGGGTGGAGTTGGATGCACCGGCTGATGCATCCGCATTCAAAGCTTATCTGGACAATTATTCCGAGCAGCAGCGCGCCGCAGGTCGTTTTGAGCGTCCGCCCAACACCCGCTTGCGCAACGTGATGGCCTGGCTGGACTACCAAGGCGCCGTGCCCGGCGATGTGCGTTTGCAGTTGTGGCTGGCCTTTGGCTTTTTGCTGGTTTGCCTGGTCAATACTGTGGGCTTGCTGCTGGCCAAGTTCCTGCGCCGCAGCGGCGAGATCGGCGTGCGCCGCGCGTTGGGTGCCAGCCGCAGGGAAATCTTCACGCAATGCCTGATCGAAGCCGGAACGGTTGGCCTGGCCGGTGGTTTGCTCGGCCTGTTGTTTGCGCTGGGCGGATTGTGGGCCGTGCGCCAGCGCCCCACCGACTACGCCGTGCTGGCGCATCTGGATGGTTCGATGCTGCTGCTGACCTTCCTGCTGGCACTTGTCGCCAGCCTGCTGGCTGGCGTATTGCCCGCCTGGCGAGCCATGCAAGTGACACCCGCGATTCAGCTGAAGAGTCAGTGAGGACGGGAATGGGGAATCGGGAATCGCAAGAGAGGCTTGTCGCAAGACGTGAAGGTCGCAGCCAGCTCGAACCCCGAACCCCCATTCCCCATTCCCCATTCCCCATTCCCGGCCATCAACCCATGGAAATTCGACCGATTCTTTCCACCTTGCGCCGCCACAAGACGGCGACGGCACTGATCGTGCTGGAGATCGCATTGAGTTGCGCGATCATCTGCAATGCCCTGTTCATCGTCAGCCAGCGCCTTGCTGTGCTGAATCTGCCCAGCGGTGTGGATGAAAAGCATCTGATCGAAATCGGCTTGGGCGGCATCGGCGAGCAGACCGATGCCGATGCCCGCAGTGCCGAGGACCTGGCCGTGCTACGCGGCATTCCCGGTGTGGAATGGGTGGCTATCAGCAACCAGTTGCCATTCCAGAACGGCAGTTGGAATACCTCGCTGGCGCTCAGCCCCGAGCAGGAAGTCCCCACGCTCAGTGCTGCCCAGTACATGGTGGGCGAGGACACGCTGGCGACGATGGGCCTGAGGTTGGTGGCAGGCCGCGATTTCAATGCCGATGAGTACAAGAGCAGCGCCGTGCTCGAGGGCATGGAAGACATGAGTGGTTTGAGTTCACCGATTATCCTCAGTCAACCCGCTGCCGACAATCTGTTTCCCGATGGTGATGCGGTTGGCAAGACCGTATACATGGCCAATATCCCGCTGACCATCGTCGGGGTGGTTGAAACGCTGCTGCGCCCGAACATGATGGGCGGCAACCGCACTTACTCGGTGATGCTTCCGACCCGCATGAACTTCGCCAACGGTGGCCGTTACCTGATTCGCGTCGCCGATCCGGCGCGCCGTGCCGAAGTGCTGGAGCAGGCGCTGGCAGCATTGGACAGGAACGACCCGAGCCGCCTGGTCTGGCGCAAGCAAACCTATGAGGAAGGCCGCGCCAACTATTTCGCCAATGACCGTGACATGATCGGCTTGTTGCTGATGGTGTGTGGTTTGTTGCTGCTCGTGACCGCGCTGGGCATCGTCGGGCTGACCAGCTTCTGGGTGGGCCAGCGCAGCCGCCAGATCGGGGTTCGTCGCGCATTGGGTGCCACGCGCGGGCAGGTGCTGCGCTATTTCCAGCTGGAGAACTTCCTGCTCACCGGCTGCGGCATCGCGTTCGGGCTTGGCCTGGCGTTCGGGCTCAACCAATGGCTGATGGCGCAGTACGAGTTGGCGCGCCTGCCCTTGGCCTATCTGCCCGTTGGTGCGCTGACGCTGTGGCTGCTGGGTCAGATCGCGGTGTTCGGGCCGGCGCGCCGCGCCGCCAGCGTGCCGCCGGCCATCGCCACCCGCAGCGCGTGAATGCGGATGTGTTACATTATGACCATAGTCCCATGGTCATGGTTATTCGTGTGGAAACCCATATCTCGAAATCGCAATTCAAGGCCCGGGCGCTGGAGTACTTCCGCCAGGTGGAGGCCGATGGCAAGCCCATCGTCGTGACCGATCACGGCAAGCCGACGCTGGAAATCCGCCCCTACCAGCCGCGTGATCGCGATCCGCTGAGCCTCCTGCGCGGAACCCTGTTGCGCTACGAGGCACCCACCGAGCCGGTGGCGTCGGATGAATGGGAGGCGCCGGGTTGATCGTCCTGGATACCCATGCGTTGCTGTGGTGGGTTGCAGGCGAACATGCCGCGCTCTCGTCCACTGCGCTGCGGGCCATCGAAGCCGAGCGCGAAGGCGGCCGCATTGCCGTTTCCTCGATCAGCGCGTGGGAGCTGGCGATGCTGGTCACGCGCGGGCGCGTGGCGCTGTCCGTCGATGTCGGCCAATGGCTGGCGCTGGTCGGGCAGATCGAAGCCGTGGAGTTCGTGCCGGTGGACAACACCATCGCGATCCAGAGCGTGGAACTGCCCGGTGACTTCCACAAGGACCCTGCGGATCGTCTGATCGTGGCTACCGCGCGCGTGCTCGACGCACCGCTGGTCACCGCCGACGAAAAGATCCACGCCTACCCGCATCTGCGCACGACCTGGTAACCATGCCCACGATCCTCGTCATCGACGACAACCCCGCCGTCATCACCGCGCTGGAGACGCTGTTTTCCTTGCACGACATCCGGACGCTGGGTGCCGATTCGCCCGAGGCGGGCCTGGAAGCACTGCGCGGCGACGGCGTGGACCTGGTGATCTCGGACATGAACTTCCGTGCCGACACCACGTCCGGCGAGGAAGGCGTTGCTCTGTTCCGCAGGATTCGGGAGCGCAATCCGGACATGCCGGTGATCCTGCTCACGGCCTGGACGCATCTCGAAGCGGCGGTGGAACTGGTCAAGGCCGGCGCCGCCGATTACCTGGGCAAACCCTGGGACGACCAAAAGCTGCTCACCTGCGTGAACAACCTGCTGGAACTGGCGCAGACCCGGCGCGAACTGGCCGAACACCGCAACGGCGAGCGCCATCGACGTGATGCGCTGGCCACGGGCAACGACCTGCGTGGGCTGGTCTATGCCGATCCGGCCAGCGAGGCGTTGCTTTCCCTGGCCCTGCAGGTCGCGCGCTCGGAACTGCCGGTACTCATCACCGGGCCGAATGGCGCCGGCAAGGAAAAGTTCGCGGAGATCACCCACTACAACTCGCCGGTACGCAGCGGCCCGTTCGTGGCGGTGAACTGCGGCGCGTTGCCGCACGACCTGATCGAGGCCGAATTGTTCGGCGCAGAACCCGGGGCGTTCACCGGCGCGGGCAACAAACCGCGCGCAGGAAAGTTCGAAGCCGCCGATGGCGGCACCCTGTTCCTCGATGAAATCGGCACCTTGCCGCTGGCCGGGCAAGTGAAGCTCCTGCGCGTGCTGGAGACCGGGCGCTTCCAGCGCCTGGGCAGCAACAGCGAGCGCAGCGTGAAGGTGCGCGTGGTCAGCGCCACCAATGCCGACTTGCCGGCGCTGATCGCCGAAAGCCGGTTTCGCGAGGATCTTTTCTACCGCCTCAACGGCATCGAACTGCGCCTGCCGCCACTCAGCGACCGGCCACGCGACATCCTGCCGCTGGCGCGGCATTTCCTGCCTGAGGGAAAGCAGTTTTCAGACGGTGCGGAACGTGCGCTGCTCGCCCACGCCTGGCCGGGCAACGTGCGAGAACTTCGCAATGCGGTGCAGCGCGCGGCGCTGCTTTCCGCAGAGCGCATCGACGCACCGGCGCTCGGCCTGGTCGCACCTGCCGTCGCGGTTGCAGCGGCGGCCAGCGAGCCGGATCGCGCCGCCATCGAAGCCGCCTTGCAGCGCGCCGGCGGCGTGCTGGCACAGGCGGCGGCGGAACTGGGCCTGTCGCGGCAGGCGCTGTACCGGCGCCTCGACCGCCTCGGCATTTCGCGCGATTAGGCGTGCCGGCAATGCGCATCCTGCGTGAGCTGCCGCTGGCGATCCGCATGGTGGCCCTGGTGCTGTTCGGCATCGTGCTTGCGGCGGCGGGCGTGGCGTGGCTGTCGCACTGGGTGCCGCCATGGGTCGCGGCCCTGCTCGCCACGGCGGTGGTCGGCGCGATCATGACGCTGCTGGTCTGGCGCAGCTTCGTGCCGCTGCGCGCCTTGTTCCGCGCCCTGGCCGGCACCGTGGCCGGGTATCGCGATGGCGATTTCAGCTTCGGCATCCGCTGGGATGGCTACGCCGACGTGCGCGAACTGGTCGACGCCCACAATGCGCTCGGCAACGCGCTGCGCGAGCAGCGCATCGACATCGTGCAGCGTGAACTGCTGCTGGACACCATGGTGCAGAACACCCCGGTCGCGATGCTGCTGCTGGACCCCGCGCGCCGCGTGGTGCTGGGCAATCTGGCCGCGCGCCGCCTGTTCGGCGATGGCCGCAGGCTGGAAGGACGCGCCCTGGACGAGCTGCTTGAACACGCACCGGCGGCAATCAGCGAGGCCTTCGCGCGCGAGGGCGACGGCATGTTCAGCGCCGGCGAAGAGGAAGACATCTACCACCTCGCGCGCCGCATGTTCCGCCTCAACGGCCGTCCGCACGAGCTGATCCTGCTGCGCCAGATGACCGCCGAGCTGCGTCGCCAGGAGGTGCAGACATGGAAGAAGGTGATCCGCGTCATCAGCCATGAACTCAACAACTCGCTCGGCCCCATCGCCTCGCTGGCGCACTCGGGCAAGGAACTGGTGAAGCGCGGGCAGCTGGAAAAGCTGCCGGTGGCGCTGGACACCATCGAGGAGCGTGCCCGCCACCTGGACCGCTTCCTGCGCGATTACGCGCGATTCGCCAAACTGCCCGTTCCGCGCGTGGAGCCGGTGCAGCTGCGCAGCTTCATCGAACGGCTGCGCACGCAGACGCCGTTCGGCATCGAAGGCGACATCCCCGAAGGCACCGCGCAGGTCGATCCGGCGCAGCTGGAACAGGCCCTGCTCAACCTTTTGAAGAACGCGCACGAATCCGGTTCGGCCCCCGAGGACGTATCGCTGTCGCTGCGGCGGCTGGCGGAGGGCTTCCGCATCAAGGTACTGGATCGCGGCAGCGGCATGAGCGAAGCCGCGCTGGCGAACGCGCTGCTTCCCTTCTATTCCACCAAGCGGCACGGCACCGGTCTCGGGCTGGCGCTGGCACGCGAAATCACCGAAGCACACGGCGGACGCATCGGCGTGGCGAACCGGGCTGGCGGCGGATTGTGCGTGTCATTGACCTTGCCGCGCATGCCCCGGCATCCGTAGAGCCGCCCATTCCCCACGGGAATGGCCAGCGCCTGCCTCCGCGCAGGTTGCTGCACCGCAGCGCCTTGCCCGTCATTCGGGTTGCCTGCTACACTTGATGGGCTTAGCAGGACGGCTTTGCTGTTTTCAGGGGCAAGCGCCGTCTCCCAACCGGAAGGCAGCCGTGTTCAATTCCGTAAGCCATGGCCGGCGGCAGGCCCTCAAGGCCTTGGTCGCCCAAGCGTTTGCGGTGGCTGTAGCCGCGTTGGCCCTCCTGGCCGCAAGCCCGGCGCATGCGCTGGCGGCGGTTCTGGGCGGCGGCGCGCTCGCACTGGGAGGCTGGCTGTCGGCCTGGGTCGCTCTGGGAGGCGGAACGCCGGCTGCGGCCGGACTCGCCCTGGGGCGCCTGGTGACAGGCCTGGTGCTCAAGTGGGCGGTGCTGATCGCAGCGCTCCTGCTCGGACTGGCGGTATGGAAACTGCCCCCCGCGGCCTTGGTCGCGGGCGTGATCGTCGCGCTCGTGGCGCAGGTGCTCGCGATGCTGCGGCGCTGAACGGCTTACCTCTTCAACTCAATCGATTTTCAGGGTCCATGCACATGACGGTCGAGGCGGAACTCACTCCGGCAAGCTACATCGGGCACCATCTCCAGTACCTCGACAAGCAGGTTGGCGACGGCGCGTTCTGGACGCTGCACCTGGACACCCTGATCACCTCCGGTCTGCTCGGGCTGCTGTTCTTCTTCGGCTGCTGGATGGCCACGCGCAAGGCCACCGCCGGCGTCCCCGGCAAGTGGCAGGCCTTCATCGAGATCCTGCTGGAGTTCGCCGATCGGCAGGCTCGCGACATCTATCACGGCAAGAGCAAGCTGGTGACGCCGATCGCGATCACCCTGTTCTTCTGGATCCTGCTGCTCAACGCCACCAAGTTCATTCCGGCCGACTTCATCGCCAAGCCGCTCCAGCTGCTCGGCGTCGAGTACTGGAAGCCGGTACCCACCGCCGACGTGAACGCCACGCTCGGGCTGTCGATCAGCGTGTTCTTCCTGACCCTGTTCTTCGCGCTCAAGTCCAAGGGCGTGGGTGGGCTCACCAAGGAATTCCTGACCGCGCCGTTCGGCAAGTGGATGGTGCCATTCAACCTCATCCTCAACATCGTCGAGTGGCTGTCCAAGCCGATCTCCCTGGCGATGCGTCTTTTCGGCAACATGTTCGGCGGCGAGATCGTCTTCCTGCTGATCTGGGTGCTGGGCGGCGCGGGCATTCTAGGGATGCTCGGCGGCGCCACCTTCGGCCTGGGCTGGATGATCTTCCACATCCTCGTGGTGCCGCTGCAGGCCTTCATCTTCATGATGCTGTCCATCGTCTACCTCAGCCTGGCCGAAGACAGCCACTGACGTTGTTGTTCCACCCATACCCTTCAACCCTCAGCTATCCGTTTCGGAGTACACCATGGAAACTTTGACCGCCCTCGCTAACCTCCAGGCCTGGTCCGTCCTGGGCATCGGCATCATGATCGGCCTGAGCGCGCTGGGCGCCGGCCTGGGCCTGGCCATCATGGCCGGCAAGTTCCTCGAATCGTCCGCCCGCCAGCCCGAGCTGATCCCGGTGCTGCAGGTCCGCATGTTCATCACCGCCGGCCTGATCGACGCCCCGTTCATCATCTCGGCCGCGGTCGGCCTGCTGTTCGCCTTCGCCAGCCCGTTCCTGAGCGCGCTGCAGGCCTACATCGGCTGATCGACGCGGCCCGGCCGCGCGCCGATCGCCCGATCCGCGCGCACCGCCGGGCCGACTGGATGCCTTCCGGCACGTTTTCCGGAAGCAACCCGACCCCAGGCAGAGCGTACTCATGAACCTCAATCTGACCCTGATTGCCCAGGCGCTGGCCTTCGCCAGCCTGATCTGGCTGATCGCGCGCTTCATCTGGCCGCCGCTGCTCAACGCGATCGAAGAGCGCCAGAAGAAGATCGCCGAAGGACTGGCCGCCGCGGACAAGAGCCAGGAAAGTCTGGCCCAGGCCGAGGCGCAGGTCTCCGAACTCCTGCGCGAGGCGCGCACCAAGGCCAACCAGATCATCGACCAGGCCAACGCCCGTGCCAACCAGCTCATCGAGCAGGCCAGGCAGGAGGCGATCGTCGAGGCCGAGCAGCAGAAGGCGCTGGCGCAGGCCGAGATCCAGTCGGCCACCTTCCGCGCCAAGGAAGAGCTGCGCCGCCAGGTCGCCGATCTGGCCGTGGCCGGCGCCGAGAAGCTGATTTCGCGGCAGATCGACGGCAGCGCCCAGAAGGCCCTGCTCGACGAACTCGCCGCCCAGCTTTGATTCCGGAGCCTTGCGATGAGCACCGCCTTCACCCTCGCCCGCCCCTACGCCCGCGCCGCGTTTACGCTGGCACGCGACAAGGGGCGGCTGCCGGCCTGGTCCGACCAGCTCGGGCTGTCCGCCGCCATCGCCGCCGATGACGCGGTCCGTCCGCTGCTGGCCAGCCCCGGCATGACCGCCGACGCGGCGCTCGCCCTGCTCGCACCACCGCAGGGCGAGGACGCCGACTTCCTGCAGTTCCTGCGCATCCTTGTTGCCAACGGCAGGCTGCCGCTGCTGCCCGAGATCGCGCAGCTGTTCGAGCAGGCCCGCGCCGAGGCGGAGAAAGTGGTGAAGGTGAAGGTCACCTCGGCCACCGCCATGGATGCCGCCGAAGTGGACGCGCTCAGCCTTGCGCTGCGCCGCCGATTCGGCAGCGAGATCGCACTCAGCCACGCGGTCGATCCGACCCTGATCGGCGGCGCCATCATCGACGCCGGCGACGTGGTGATCGACGGCTCGGTGCGCGGCAGGCTGGACCGCCTGCGCTCCGAGCTCGCCCAGTGACGATTCCTTCTTGAACCATTGTCGGCGCCCGCGCCGGACACCAGGGACACTCCCATGCAAACCCAGCTCAACCCGTCTGAAATCAGCGAACTGATCAAGCACCGCATCGAGAAAGCCAAGCTTTCCGCGGAAGCCCGCAACGAAGGCACGGTGACCTCGGTGGCCGACGGCATCGTGCGCATCTATGGCCTGGCCGACGTGATGCAGGGCGAAATGATCGAACTGCCGGCCGCCGCCGAAGGACAGCCCACCTACGCGCTGGCGCTGAACCTCGAGCGCGACTCGGTCGGCGCGGTGGTGCTGGGCGACTACGAGCACCTGCGCGAAGGCGCGGTGGCCAAGACCACCGGGCAGATCCTGTCCGTGCCGATCGGCCCCGAGCTGCTCGGCCGCGTGGTCAACGCGCTGGGCGAGCCGATCGACGGCAAGGGCCCGATCAACGCTGCGCTGACGGCCCCGGTGGAGCGCGTCGCTCCGGGCGTGATCTGGCGCAAGTCGGTCGACCAGCCCGTGCAGACCGGCTACAAGTCGGTCGACTCCATGATTCCGATCGGCCGCGGCCAGCGCGAGCTGATCATCGGCGACCGCCAGACCGGCAAGACCGCGATGGCGATCGACGCGGTGATCAACCAGAAGGGCACCGGCATCAAGTGCGTGTACGTCGCGATCGGCCAGAAGGCTTCGACCGTGGCCAACATCGTGCGCAAGCTGGAAGAGAACGGCGCCCTGGCGCACACTATCGTCGTCGCCGCGACCGCGTCCGAATCGGCCGCGATGCAGTACATCAGCGCCTACTCGGGCTGCACCATGGGCGAGTACTTCATGGATCGCGGCGAAGACGCCCTGATCGTGTACGACGACCTGTCCAAGCAGGCCGTGGCCTACCGCCAGATCTCCCTGCTGCTCAAGCGCCCGCCGGGTCGCGAAGCCTACCCGGGCGACGTGTTCTACCTGCACAGCCGCCTGCTCGAGCGCGCCGCGCGCGTGTCGACCGAGTACGTGGAGAAATTCACCAACGGCGCGGTGAAGGGCAAGACCGGCTCGCTGACCGCGCTGCCGATCATCGAAACCCAGGCCGGCGACGTATCCGCCTTCGTGCCGACCAACGTGATCTCGATCACCGACGGCCAGATCTTCCTGGAAACCGACCTGTTCAACGCCGGCATCCGCCCGGCCGTGAACGCCGGCATCTCGGTGTCGCGCGTCGGCGGTGCGGCGCAGACCAAGATCATGAAGAAGCTCTCGGGCGGCATCCGCATCGCGCTGGCGCAGTACCGCGAGCTGGCGGCCTTCGCGCAGTTCGCCTCGGACCTCGACGAAGCCACACGCAAGCAGCTCGAGCGCGGCCAGCGCGTCACCGAACTGATGAAGCAGAAGCAGTACGCGCCGATGTCGGTGTCGCAGCAGTCGCTGTCGATCTACGCCGTCGACAAGGGCTACATGGACGACGTGCCCGTCACCAAGGTCGCCGCATTCGAAGACGGTCTCCAGGCCCACTTCGCCAACACCGCCGGCGACCTGATGGACACGATCAACCGCACGGGCGACTGGAACAACGACATCGAAGCGGCCTTCAAGAAGGGCATCGAAGAGTTCAAGGCGACGGGCAGCTGGTAAGACACGGGGCCGAAGACCACAGGTCAGAGGCCCGCGTCGGAAGCGATCGGACGTCAGTGCCAGCGGAGCGTTTCCCCGGCGTCTGACCTCCGATCCCTGACCCCCCAAGGCGAGCGAAGCGAGCGAGACATGGCAGGCGGCAGAGAAATCAAAACCAAGATCAAGAGCGTGCAGAACACCCGCAAGGTGACGCGCGCGCTGGAAATGGTCTCGGCATCGAAGATCCGCAAGGCGCAGGACCGGATGAAGGCCTCGCGTCCCTATGCGCGCGCGATGCGGCAGGTGATCGGTCACCTGGCCCGCGCCAACACCGACTACGTGCACCCCTTCCTGGCCGAGCGCGACGAGGTCAAGCGGGTCGGCTACATCATCATTTCCTCCGACCGCGGGCTGGCCGGCGGCCTCAACAACAACCTCTTCCGCAAGGCCGTTGGCGAACTGCGCGGCTGGCAGGAAAAGGGCGTCGAGGCCGACCTCGTCACCATCGGCCAGAAGGCCTCGGTGTTCTTCCGCCGCGTCAAGGTCAACATGGTCGGCAGCGTCACCCACATCGGCGACGTGCCCCGGCTCGAGCCGCTGATCGGCGTCATCAAGGTGATGCTCGACGCCTACAGCGAGGGCCGCCTCGACCGCGTCTACATCGTCTACAACGACTTCGTGAACACGATGGTGCAGCGCGCCGCGTTCGACCAGCTGCTGCCGCTGCCGGCCTCGGAAACCGAGGTCGTCAAGCACGACTGGGACTACATCTACGAACCCGATCCGGCCACCGTGCTGGACCACGTGATCAACCGCTACATCGAGTCGTTGGTCTATCACGCGGTACTGGAGAACGTCGCTTCCGAACACGCCGCGCGCATGGTCGCGATGAAGGCAGCGAGCGACAACGCCAGCAAGCTGATCGACACGCTCAACCTCGTCTACAACAAGGCCCGCCAGGCCGCGATCACCCAGGAAATCTCGGAGATCGTGGGCGGAGCCGCCGCCGTATAAGCACGCTCATCCCAGAGCGGCGCTGAAAAAGCGGTCGTCGATGACCGCGCGTTCAACCAAAAGCACGCGACCTGCAAGGGCGCGACAGACGAAACCAGGATCAAAGTTACCTCCGGAGCAGCAACCATGAGCCAGGGCAAGATTGTTCAGATCATCGGCGCCGTCGTCGACGTCGAGTTCCCGCGCGAGAGCGTGCCGAAGGTGTACGACGCACTCAAGGTCGACGGCACACAGATCACGCTGGAAGTGCAGCAGCAGCTCGGAGATGGCGTCGTGCGCACCATCGCGCTGGGCTCGACCGACGGACTCAAGCGCAACCTCGTGGCCACCAACACCGGCAGCGCCATCTCGGTTCCCGTGGGCACGGGCACCCTGGGCCGCATCCTGGACGTGCTGGGCAACGCCATCGACGAGGCCGGCCCGGTCAAGGCCGACGCGCATTGGGAAATCCACCGCTCCGCGCCCTCCTACGAGGACCAGTCGTCGGCCAACGAGCTGCTGGAAACCGGCATCAAGGTCATCGACCTCATGTGCCCGTTCGCCAAGGGCGGCAAGGTCGGTCTGTTCGGCGGCGCCGGCGTGGGCAAGACCGTCAACATGATGGAGCTGATCAACAACATCGCCAAGGCGCACTCCGGCCTGTCGGTGTTCGCCGGCGTGGGTGAGCGCACCCGCGAAGGCAACGACTTCTATCACGAGATGATCGAGTCGGGCGTGGTCAACCAGGAAAAGCCCGAAGAGTCGAAGGTGGCGATGGTCTACGGCCAGATGAACGAGCCGCCCGGCAACCGCCTGCGCGTGGCGCTGACCGGCCTGACCATGGCCGAGTACTTCCGCGACGAGAAGGACGCCAAGACCGGCAAGGGCCGCGACGTCCTGCTGTTCGTGGACAACATCTACCGCTACACCCTGGCCGGCACCGAGGTCTCCGCACTGCTGGGCCGCATGCCGTCCGCGGTGGGATACCAGCCGACCCTGGCCGAGGAAATGGGCGTGCTGCAGGAGCGCATCACCTCCACGCGGACCGGCTCGATCACCTCGATCCAGGCCGTGTACGTGCCCGCCGACGACCTCACCGACCCCTCGCCGGCCACCACGTTCGCGCATCTCGATGCGACCGTCGTGCTGAGCCGCCAGATCGCCTCGCTGGGCATCTATCCGGCGGTGGATCCCCTCGACTCCACCAGCCGCCAGCTCGACCCCAACGTGATCGGCACCGAGCACTACGAGACCGCGCGCCGCGTGCAGTCCACGCTGCAGAAGTACAAGGAGCTCAAGGACATCATCGCGATCCTGGGCATGGACGAGCTGTCCGAGGACGACAAGCTGGCCGTGGCCCGCGCGCGCAAGATCGAGCGCTTCTTCAGCCAGCCTTTCCACGTGGCCGAAGTGTTCACCGGCTCGCCGGGCAAGTACGTGTCCCTCAAGGACACGATCCGCGGCTTCAAGGGCATCGTCGACGGCGAATACGATCACCTGCCGGAGCAGGCGTTCTACATGGTCGGCACCATCGAAGACGTGGTGGAAAAGGCCAAGAAGATCGCGGCCTGAGCGGCGTGACCTTTGCGAATCGAATCGATAATCGGACAGCGCGGACGCGGATGGCGGAGCAACCGGGCGCTGCGGAACGGATGAACGAGGCGCGGCCTCTCGCCCGATTCGCACTCCCGCTCCCCACTCCCGCCACCGCGACAGCGAGGCAACCATGAGCACCTTCCGTTGTGACATCGTCAGCGCCGAGAGCGAGATCTTCCAGGGCGAAGCCACGCTGGTCGTCGCCACCGGCGAGGTCGGCGAACTCGGCATCGCGGCGCGCCACACGCCGCTCATCACGCGCCTGAAGCCCGGCAAGGTCGTGGTTACCCGCCCCGACGGCGAGCGCCTGGATTTCGCCGTGTCCGGCGGCATCCTCGAAGTTCAGCCGGACGTGGTGACGGTGCTGGCAGACACCGCCATCCGCGCCGAGGAAATCGATGAAGCCGCGGTGCGCAAGGCCAAGGAAGAGGCCGAGCGCGTGCTGGCCGGCCGCGGCGAGGCGATGGAGCTTTCCGAAGCCCAGGCCAAGCTGGCCGAGTCGCTTGCACAGCTCCAGGCGCTGGAGCGTCTGCGCAAGAACCTCAAGCACTGACCGGTTCGCGCAAGCCGCCACCGTATCGGAAGCGCCGGCCCTGTGCCGGCGCTTTTCGTTTCAGGCGCAGGCACGGCGCCATGCGCTTCCCCGAGTCGGCATCACGCTCCGGCACGCGCCTTCAGGCGTGGATGCACGGGCATTCTCGGCTCCGCGTTCACGTCGAAGTTGAGCCACGACAGCAGCATCTGGCTGCCCAGGATGATCGGCAGAGCCGCGAGCATGACCGTGCCCGCGGTCGCGGGCGTGCCGCTTCGCACCGACTCGACCCACTGCAGGGCACCATAGCCGGTGCCCCACAGCCATAGCGCGGTGCCCAGCACCAGCTCAACGCTGGCCACCGAGAATCCGCGCACGAAGTAGTCGTACAGCACCCGCCGCGCGGCATTGCGCGCGTGCCCCAGCAGGAACGGCCCGATCACCCGCAGCGGGCGCAGGCTGGAAGGTTCGCCTTCATAGCGCGCCTCCATCGGGACATCGGCCACCACCGCGTCCAGCGCGTTGAGGTGGTAAAGCAGATCCGACTCGAAGAAATAGCGATGCGCCACCCGCTCCAGCTCCAGCTCGCCCACCAGCTCGCGGCGGATCGCCGTATAGCCGTTGGTCGGGTCGGCAATCTGCCAGTAACCGCTGGACAGCTTGGTGAGAAAGGACAGCACCGCGTTGCCCACCAGCCGCACCCGCGGCATCCGCCGCACGAAGCCGATGCGGTGGAACCGGTTTCCCTTGGCGTAGTCGGCCAGTCCCGCCAGCAGCGGTGCGGCAAAGCGCGGCAGCAGGGCGGGATCCATTTGCCCGTCGCCGTCGATCTTGACGATGACCTCGGCGGGCGTATCCAGCGCTGCGCGGTACCCCGTCATCACCGCTCCGCCCACGCCCTGGTTTGTTTCGTGGTGCAGCACCTGGACGCGCGGATCGCGGCAGTTCGCGGTGATCCAGCGGCCGCTTTCCTCAGGACAGGCATCATCCACCGCGAAGATCCAGCCCACCTCCGGGCCGATGGCTGCGATCACCTCCAGCACCTGATCGCGCACCCGGAAGCACGGAATGACGACGGCGATGCGGGGAGGCTGAATGTTCATCTGACGCGGTAGATCCATAGGCGCGAAACGAAAAAGCTGACGACGGCCAGCGCGGCTTCCACGGCAGGCTTGGCGATCCAGGCCGCCCGCAGGCCGAGGTTGGATTCGACGGCAGCCAGCGCGAGCGTGCTGGCGCCGGTCAGGAGCAGCCATGCGATCAGGAAGCGAGCCAGCGCCGCCAGCCCAAGACGCGATTCCGGCCCGCCAAACGTGAAACGCCCGTTGAGCCAGAAGCCTAGCATCGCGCCACAGACCCGGCCGATGACGTTCGCCACGCCCAACGCCACGCCGGCCCGGCTGAGGCCTATCGTGACCGCAGAATCGAGCACCAGCTGGATGCCGCCCATCAGGAGGAACAGCGGCGCCTGGCGGGCCAGACTCACGGCTCGTTCCCCTCCGCTGCCGGCATCTGCCACCACTCGGCCGGCCCGACCGCGGAAAGCCGTCGCGCACCCGCCCGTTCAAGCGCGCGCAGGCGCACCTCGCGGGTCGAGTCGCGCCGCACGATCACGTCGCTGGCGCCCTCGTCGCGCAGCAGCGCGACCCAGGCGCTGCCGTCGGGCACCTCGTCGGCGAGCCGGGCGGCACGCCGGAGGTCCGGGTCGTACCAGACCGTGGTGCGGCCGCGACTGCCGGCTTCGGCGAAATAGGGGTTCGCATCGTCGAGAAAAACCACGGTGCCGGACGGCGACCCCGCCTTTCGCAGCTGGCGCATCAGCACCCGCTCCGGCACGTAGGTCTCGAACACCGGCCGATCCGCACCAAGACGCGCAACGCTCAGCCGCACCGCGCCCTCGCGCATCATCCACTGGGCGCTCGCCTGGAACACCAGATTCGCCGCGCAGACCAGTACCACCACCGCCGCACCCAGGCGCGGCTGCCACCGCATCGCGGCGATTGCCGCCACCACCGTCACCAGCACCATGCCCGGAAAGGCGTAGCGCAGGTATTGCAGGGCCAGCAGCGGAACGAACAGCAGCGCGAGCGAAAGGCCCATCGCCAGCCGCGCGCCGGGCCGCACCAGTGCGAGAGCCACCGCGCCCGCCAGCGCCAGCACCGCAAAGCCGGCCGACCCCGCATAGCTCTCGTTGAAGTCGTGCGTCCGAAAGGTCATGTCCCACAGCAGCGCCGGCCCGAATCCCGTCGCCCAGCGCGCGTCGAGCATGTTCTCTGGTTTGAAATAGGGCGAATGGAACCAGCCGTTGAACAGCGGCAGGAACGGATTGCCCGCAATCACCAGCGCATAGGTATAGCTCGACCCGGCCACCAGCGCGAAGAGGAGCGCGAGCGCCGCGATGCGGCGCGCAGGGGGCCAGGGAAAACGCACCAGTGCGATGAGCAGCAACAAGGCCGCGAGCACCGCCGCGGTCAGTTTCAGCGCGGCCAAGCCCGCCGCCAGCAGGACCACGGCCAGCCAGCCGGGCCAATCCAGCGTGCGGCGCTCCACAACCAGCGCCAGCAGCCAGGCCAGAAGCGCCGTGGTCGGAAGCTCGGTGTGCATGCTGCCCATGAGGGTGGCGGTCAGCGGGAAGCTGCAAAACAACGCGATCGCGAGCCAGCGCACCCAGGCCGGCGCATTCAGCGCCCGTCCCAGGCGCCACAGCCCGCCCGCCGCGATCGCAAGCCACATCGCATTGACCGGACCCCGCGCTTCCGCCCCGCCGATCAGTTGTGCAATCGCATGAAGCACGTCCGAGGCCCAGGGAGCCAGGGCCCAGACCTGCGTCGACGGATCAAGCAGGTAACGGCCTTCCAGCTGCAGCTGCCAGGGCAGGCGCAGGTGGTAGACCAGGTCGTCGAACTGCAGGGTCGGAAGCCAGGCGCCGGTGCTGGCCAGGCCCAGAATCAGGACGCTGAAAGCCGCCGATTTCGGCGCACCGCGCGTCGCCTGCGACCACGCGTCGCCCAGCGCGCCCAGCGAGCGCCCGATCGCCTTGCGCCGCCAGAACATCGCGGCCAAGGCCAGCCCCAGATACAGCGCGCCCCAGTGCACCGGCAGCGGCAACAGCCACCCGATCACGCCGGCGATCGTGAGCAGGCCGAGCGCCGCCTGGAGCCCCGCCGACTCCCGCGGGCTCAGCGCGCTGCCGAGCGCCAGCGCCGCCCCGATCAGGACGAGCGTCGCAAGCGTCGGAAGGGGCCCTGCGAAAAGCGCGAGGCACAGGAGCCAGAGCACCGCCAGCGCGCCGGCCAGTGAACCGCCGGACAGGCGCCGCCCCAGCCACGCGAGGGCCAGCGCGACGGTGGCGATGCCAAGACACTCCAGTGCACGCATCGATGGAAGCTGCTCCCACAGCCGATACCGCACCACGCCGCCCGCCACGAGCAATGGTCCCAGCCACAGGAGGCTGCTGCCGGCAAGCGTTGAAACGCGCCCGGAGATCGGGCGCAAAGGGGCGGTGTCCATCGCGCTTATGCTACACGTACGCCTGCCGATAGAATCGCAGCAGGACTTGGAGAACGCATGGAAAACGCACTGAACGTGGTGATCCTCGCTGCCGGCGAGGGCAAGCGCATGCGCTCGTCCCTGCCCAAGGTGCTGCAGCCGATCGCGGCCCGCCCGATGCTGGCGCACGTGATCGACGCGGCGCGCGCGCTGTCGCCGGCGGCCATCCACATCGTCCACGGCCACGGCGGCGACGCGGTGCGCACGGCCTTCGAAAGCCAGCCCGACCTGCACTGGGTCGAACAGGCGCAGCGCCTGGGCACCGGGCACGCCGTGACCCAGGCGATGCCCGCCATCCCGGACGCCGCGCGGGTGCTAGTGCTCTACGGCGACGTGCCGCTGCTGCGCGCCGAGACGCTGACCCGGCTGCTGGCGGCCGATGGCGCACTGGCGGTGCTGGTGGCCGAACTGGATGACCCGACCGGCTATGGCCGCATCGTGCGCACGCCCGAGGGCCACGTCGCCGCCATCGTCGAAGAGCGCGACGCCAGCGCGGACGAAAAGCGCATCCGCACCGTCAACACCGGCCTGGTCGCGGCCGCCGCCGGCGCGCTGCGCCGCTGGCTGGCCGCACTCTCCAACCACAACGCCCAGGGCGAGTACTACCTCACCGACATCTTCGCCATGGCTGCTTGCGATGCCACGCCGGCGCGCATGGTGTCGGTTCCCGACCCGGAGGAGATTCTGGGTGCCAACGACCTGTGGCAGCTCGCCCGACTGGAACGCACCTTCCAGCGCCGCGCGGCGCACGCGCTGTGCGATCAGGGCGTGCGCCTGGCCGATCCGGCGCGCTTCGACCAGCGCGGCACCGTGCGCGCCGGGCGCGATGTGGAGATCGATGTGGACGTGGTGCTGGAAGGTGAGGTGGAACTGGGCGACGGCGTGCGCATCGGCCCCTTCACCCGCCTGCACAACGTCAAGCTCGGGCCGGGCACGCGGGTCAGGGCACACTGCGATCTGGAAGGCGTGGTGTGCGCGGCCGACGCGCAGATCGGTCCCTACGCGCGCCTGCGCCCGGGCACGGAGCTGGCCGATGGCGCGCACGTGGGCAACTTCGTGGAGCTCAAGAACACGCGGCTGGGCGCGGGCAGCAAGGCCAACCACCTGAGCTACCTGGGCGATGCGCACATCGGCGCGCGGGTCAACATCGGTGCCGGCACCATCACCTGCAACTACGACGGCGTGAACAAGGCGCAGACCACCATCGGCGATGGTGCCTTCATCGGTTCCAACAGCGCGCTGGTGGCACCCGTGGACGTGGGTGAAGGGGCCACCCTCGGGGCCGGTACCGTGCTCACCAAGCCCGCACCCGCCGACCGTCTTACCGTCGCACGCGCACGGCAGGTCACCCTCGAAGGCTGGCAGCGGCCAAAGAAGCGCTGAGGCGCGTACCCTCAGCGGAGCCGGGCGATCGGGGAGCGGACGGCGCGCGCCTCCGGCGCTGGCGCGACGGATTCAGGCACAAAAAAACCGGCAAGGCCAAAGCCTCGCCGGTTGGAAAGCATCGTCGCAAAAATCCAGGGAGGGAGGGCGACGACGCGCTTGCAGGGTGTCGCTCTGCCAATCAGGCAGCGGCTTTGGCAGCCTTGGTGGCGGCCTTGGTCACGGTCTCGTTCGCAGCCTGGAACTCGGCGCGAAACAGCTGGCCGATGGCCTCGGAGGTCTGGAGCGCCTGGCCCAGCACTTCCTGGCTGGTGGAGTAGAGCTGCTCGGACGAGTTCTTGACCAGAGCCACGCCCTTGGGCCAGATGTCCTTGGCGCCTTCCAGGTCAGCCACGTCGCTGGCGTCGGACAGGAATGCGACGGACGACTTCAGGCCGGCCTCGGCAGACTTGAGCTGCAGGCCAACGATGCGCTCGAAGCCTTCGAACGCCAGGGTGTTGGCCTTCAGCGCCGACTGGGCGAACTGACGGGCCACGGAAGCAAACGGAAGAGTGAATTGGGTCGACATGATCGAAATCCTCTGGCAGGGGTGGACGGTGGGCATAGCCTAGCGCATTCTTTTGTGCGGTGCAACACCAAACGTCAGGGATTCGTTCAAGATTCGGCCAATAAAACGACAAGGCACTGTTTCATATGTAAATTAGCGTCCGCCCAGATGATGACGCGCCGCAATAATAAGCGGCTGCGCCAGCCCGGTCGCGGCGCAGCTCAGCGGCCCGGGCCGCGATAGGCGCAGCCCGAGGTGCAGGTTTCGTGGATCGTCACCTGCGACAGCGCCGGCAGCGCCGGTTTGAGCCGGTCCCAGATCCAGCGCGTGAGGTTCTCGCTGGTCGGGTTTTCCAGCCCGGGCACCTCGTTGAGGTAGTGGTGGTCGAGCTGGTCGAAGAGCGGCTGGAAGGCGCGCTTGATGTCGGAAAAGTCCATGACCCAGCCGGTGTCCGCGCCGGGCTCGCCGCCGACGTGGATTTCCACGAGGAAGGAGTGCCCGTGCAGGCGCGCGCACTTGTGCCCCTCGGGCACGTTGGGGAGCCGGTGCGCGGCCTCGATGTGGAAGCGCTTGAAGATCTCCATGGCTTCGCCTACTCCGCCGCCGCGAGACAGCGTGCGAAGAACGCCTCGGTCAGGCGCATGCGGTGCAGGCCGCTGGAGCGGTCGAGACCGTGCTTGGCGCCGGGGTAGGTCATCAGGTCGAAAACGATGCCGCGCTTTTGCAGGTCGCTCATGAGCTGGGTGCTGTGGGTGAACAGCACGTTGTCGTCGGCCATGCCGTGTATCAGCAGCAGGCGCGAGCGCAGGCCGTCGAGATGGGCGAACACGCGCGAGTCGGCATAGCCTTCCGGATTGTTGGCGGGAAGGTCCATGTAGCGCTCGGTGTAATGGGTGTCGTACAGCGCCCAGTCGGTGACCGGCGCGCCGGCGACGCCGCAGGCGTAGGTGTCCGACGCCTTGGCCAGAAGCATCAGGGTCATGTAGCCGCCGTTGGACCAGCCGAACACGCCGATACGCGCACCGTCCACGCCCGGCTGCTGTGCCAGCCAGCGCGCGCCCATCACCTGATCCTCCACTTCCACGGCGCCCTGCCGGCGGAACAGCGCGCCGCCGAAGCTGGCACCGCGGCGCGGGGTGCCGCGATTGTCGAGACTGAAGACCACATAGCCCTGCTGGGCCAGATACTGCGCGAACACGGCATCGCCGCGCGCAGGCCAGGTGCGCAGTACGGTCTGCGCTGCCGGGCCTCCGTAGACGTACACGATCGCCGGATAGGACTTCGCCGGATCGAAATGCGGGGGCCGGATCAGGCTGTAGTGCAGAGTGCTGCCATCGGCGGCGGCAAGGGTGCCGAACTCCGGCGCACGGTGGGCACCGAGGTAGGGCGCGTACGGATGCGAGGGATCGGCCGGATCGTTGCGCAGCAGCGTGGCCAGCAGCGTGCCGCCGGCCTCGTGCAGGGTGCTCTGCGGCGGCTGGCTCGGGCTGGAGAAACCGTCGACATACACCTTCGCGTTCCTGCTGAAGCTCACCGTGTGAAAGCCCGCGCCCTGCGTCAGCCGCGCCAGTTCGCCACCGGCCAGCGGCACCGCGTAGGCGTGTGCTTCGAGAGGCGAGTCGCGCGTGCCGCTCACATACGCCAGGCCCGCATCCTCATCCACCGCAAGGAGGCTGTCGACCACCCAGTCGCCGGAAGTGAGCGCCACGGCTTCACCCTGTGCGTCCACCCGGTAGAGGTGCTGGAACCCCGAGCGTTCGCTCATCCAGAGAAACCCGCCGCTCCTGAGGAAGCGCAGCCCGTTGTGCAACGGAATCCAGGTCGCGCTGGTTTCGGTGACGAGGGTGCGCTGCGAGCCGTCCGCGAGATCCACCTCGATCAGGTCAAGCCGGCGCTGGTCGCGACTCTGGCGCTGGAAGGTCAGATGCCCTGCGTCGCGCCAGTCGACCCGCGCCAGATAGATGTCGCGCTCGGGGCCCAGGTCGATCTTCTGCGGCGCCGGCCCCGCGCGCTCCTGCACGCGCGCCTGGCGCGCATCGCCGGCGGTGTCGATACCGCCGGTCTGCCTGAGGAACTGCGCCGGGCGGGTGACGAACAGCTCGACCAGCACGTTCGGATCGCCCGCTGCCGGATAGCGCTGCTCCACCACGTCGGTGCGGTCCGGATAGACCTCGTAACGCTTCTGGATCGGCACCGGGCTCTCGTCGATGCGCGCGTAGGCGATGGCGCTGTCATCCGGCGCCCACCAATAGCCGGTATGGCGATCCATTTCCTCGTCGGCGACGAACTCGGCCACGCCGTTGCCGATGACCGCGGAACCGTCGAAGGTGAGCTGCAGCTCGCGCGCGCTGGCGATCTCCACCACCCACAGGTTGCGCGCACGCACGAAGCTGACCCAGCGCCCGCCCGGCGACACCTTGGGATCGGTGGCAAAGCCGCCTCCCGAGGTGAGCCTGCGCACCGCCTTGCCGGCTTTTGCGTCCAGATCGTACAGATACAGCTCGCCCCCCAGCGGGAACAGCAGACGGCGCGAATCCGGTGCCCACTGATAGGCCACGATGCCCGAGAACGCGGCGATGCGCTGACGCTCGCGGCGCGCCTTTTCCTCGTCGGACAGCGCCTCGACGCCGGGCAGCACATCGCTGGCGGCGACCAGGCGGCGGGTCTGTCCGCTGGCGATGTCGTATTCCCACAGATCCAGGCGGAAACCATCGGCCTCGCCGCCGCGCAGGAAGGTCACGCGGCTGCCGTCGGGCGCAATGCGCGGCTGCATCAGCGAGGGACCGGCCAAAGGCACCTCACCGGCGATGGCCTCCAGCGTGAGCTTCTGCGGGGCGGAATCGGCGGCTGCGGCGGAAAGGGTCATGGCGAGTAGCAGGGCGGCGAGGAGTCGGGCGAAGGTCATGTCTGCACTCTGCAATCAGGAAACGGGCTTGGCGCCGCCGAACAGGATCGCGCGCTGGGCATCGTCCAGCGGTACCCGTTCGATCTTTTCGTTCCAGGCATAGGCGCGCTGCGCCGCAGGGCGCGCTGCAATCGCCTCGAACCAGCGGCGGACTTCGGGGAACGCGTGCAGATCGATCTTCTGCTGGGCGTGCGAGGCGACCCAGGGATGGCAGGCCAGATCGGCAATGGAAAGCGCGTCGCCGGCGATGAACTCGCGCCCGGCCAGACGCCTGTCGAGCACCCCGTACAGGCGCGTCGTCTCGCGCTCGTAGCGCTCGATCGCATAGGGAATCCGCTCCGGTGCGTAGGTGCCGAAATGATGGTTCTGACCCAGCATCGGGCCCAGCCCGGCGACCTGCCAGAACAGCCATTCGAGAACCTCGATCCGCGCGCGCGGATCGGCGGGGAGAAGCGCGCCGGTCTTTTCCGCCAGATACAGCAGGATCGCACCCGACTCGAATACCGACACCGGCTCGCCGCCATCGGCCGGCGCGCGGTCCACGATGGCCGGCATCTTGTTGTTGGGCGAAATCGCCAGGAATTCCGGCTGGAACTGGTCGCCGCGCCCGATGTCCACCGGGATCACCCGGTAAGGCATGCCGGCCTCTTCCAGAAACAGGGTGATCTTGTGCCCGTTGGGCGTGGGCCAGTAGTAGAGGTCGATCATGGCGCGCTCCGGCAGCGGCGGGGAAGAGCGCAACTGTACTTCCTCTCAGCCCACCGCGACCAAGGCCACGCCTGCACGGCAGGCGCGACGCCACCCTGCCCTCGTCGCTTCACGGGCACTCGGACACGCGATCCACCATCGCAAGCCGAGGCGACGCCGCCTCCCCGCAACGAGCCATCCGCACTCCCGTTGCCCCAGCCGGTTCCATGGAGGCGACAACGGGTTTGACGCAGGGGGAAACACACCGAGCACTTCGGCCGCCTGTTCGTAAAGCCGCCCCGATCTGGAGGCTCCCGCGGCACGGAACCGTGAGGCGCATCACGCAAATGAAGAAAGTCGTAAAAGTACTACGTGTTTATCAGAAATTTCCTAGGGACTTTCCGACGCCACTGACCTTGGATGGCGTAAACCCTTGGAGAGCGGGTCATGGTCAGAGTGAGCACGGTGTGCTTTGGGTTGTGCGGTTGGCTTTCCCTGGCGCTGCTGCTGAGTGGGGCAC